>CAMEWO010000020.1 GCA_945946665.1 uncultured Eubacterium sp. | reverse complement strand
ATATATCGGATGAAGATACTTTGGTATGAAGTTTTGAAGGAATCAGATTTCTTCAAAAGCTCAGGATAATAAAGTGTTTGAAAGACTTTAAATTTTGAGTTGCAGTATTAAAAGAATTATGTTATAATTCTTGTTGCGATGGCCCGGTGGCTCAGTTGGTTAGAGCGCCGCCCTGTCACGGCGGAGGTCAAGGGTTCGAACCCCTTTCGGGTCGCTTACAATTGAATAATTGTATATATATGGGATCATAGCTCAGCTGGGAGAGCATCTGCCTTACAAGCAGAGGGTCATAGGTTCGAGCCCTATTGGTCCCATCAATATGCCGACATGGCTCAATGGCAGAGCAGCTGATTTGTAATCAGCAGGTTGTTGGTTCGACTCCGACTGTCGGCTCTGCGGATTATCTTGTTCGAGCAGGAATATTCGAAGATAATCTGCATATATATATAATATGGGCGGATTCCCGAGTGGCCAAAGGGGACAGACTGTAAATCTGCTGGCTATGCCTTCGAAGGTTCGAATCCTTCTCCGCCCATCAATTTCATATTATCGCGGGGTAGAGCAGCTCGGAAGCTCGTCGGGCTCATAACCCGAAGGTCACAGGTTCAAATCCTGTCCCCGCTACTATGCCTAGATAGCTCAGTCGGTAGAGCAGAGGACTGAAAATCCTCGTGTCGCTGGTTCGATTCCGGCTCTAGGCACTTTTTTTATTTGTAGGGCTGCCCTGTATAGAAGATGTGTCCGGAGTATACCGGTATCTCTGTCAGGGCAGCTTATTTTATATCTTGCATTTGAGTATATGTGTGTTATCATGGAACTGGTACACGATTTTTAAATAACTACACCAAATAACTTGCATATTTTTTTGATAGTATATATAGGGAACAGTAGAAAAGGGGAATTTTCAGATGAGTAAGGGTAACATTAATTATAAATACCTTAGAAGGCGAAAGAGCTGGTTTAGAAGGAATCTTGACATTATTTTAGTGTATACTGGAATTGCTCTGGCAGCAATTATGGTGGTTCTTGTTATATTGATGAAGGTTTTCAGTTTTGGTTTCTTTGCAGATAAGGGAAATAATGACAATAACCAGAATATACAGGAAGCACCGGAACAGGTTAAGGAGATTGTATGGCATGAGGATAAAGAGCCAGAGGCTGATGAAGTGTCATATACACCACCTGAAGATGCCAGATATCCATACTATATCAGAGTAAACAGAGCTGCAAACTGTGTTACAGTATACGGAATTGATAAAAATGGTGAGTATACAATTCCTGTTAAGTCCTTTGCATGTTCATGTGGCAGACAGGGAGAAGAAACTATTATTGGAACAGATTTTGCCACATCTGATAAATATACATGGCGGCTTATGGTAGATGGTACTTATGGACAGTATGCTGACAGAATATATGACGGATATCTTTTTCATTCTGTGCCATATTTTAAACAGGACAAGTCTACACTTGAGACAGAAGAATTCAATAAGCTGGGCTCATTTGCATCATTGGGATGTATAAGAATGTGTGTAAGAGATGTTAAGTGGATATATGACAACTGTCCAGTTAACACAAGAGTAACTATATATGATGATGCAGCTAATCCAGGACCTTTAGGCAAGCCAGAGACAATTAAGATTCCATTGGATTCTCCTGATGCCGGATGGGACCCAACTGACCCAGATGAGGCTAATCCATGGAAAGAAAGTCATGCACAGATTAAAGGAGCAGTCGATTTATCATGCAGGGTTGGCGAGAGTATTGATATTAAAAAATCAGTTACTGCCACAGATACATGTGGTAATGATATTACAGATAAGATAATTACAATAGGCAGATATACATTTGACCAGGCAGGGGAGTATTCAATTACTTACAAGGTAACGGATGCAATAGGAAGCACAGATACTAAGACTATAAAGCTGACAGTGGTAGATTAAATCAGGAGGGAGACATGGGGAAGCTGTATGACAAGCTGACGGAATTAGAGTATGAAGATATTCTTCCAATGCATATGCCTGGTTCCAAACGAAACAGCGAACTTATGTCAATGCCTGACCCTGTGAAGATGGATATCACTGAGATTACCGGATTTGATAATCTTCACAATGCTACAGGGATAATTAAGGAATGTGCCATAGAGGCAGCAAGAATCTTTGGGGCAGATGAAACCTGTCTCCTTGTTAATGGCAGTACAGCAGGAGTTATGGCTGCAATATGTGGTGCCACCCATGGTGGTGATAAAGTGCTTGTTGCAAGAAATGTACATCGTTCCGTAATCAACGCCTTGTATCTGGGACAGCTTAATCCGGAGTATATTTTTCCAGAAATGAAATATCCTGAGGCTGGCATATATGGAGCTGTCAAATCTGAAGATATTGAGGAAGCATTTAAGGGAAACACAGAACAGGTCAATATATCCAAAAGAACAGAATGTGGAAATGCCGTGGATGGAAGCGCAGAGCACAGCAAGAGCAGCGATATTAAAGCTGTTATTATTACATCTCCTACATATGAGGGGATTGTAAGTGATATTTCTGCCATATCGGAGATTGTGCATAGATATGGTGCGGTGCTTATTGTGGACCAGGCACATGGGGCGCATTTCGGATTTAATGAAGAATTTCCTGAAAGTGCTGTAAGGCAGGGAGCAGATGCAGTTATTACAAGTGTGCATAAGACCCTTCCCGCCCTTACCCAGACTGCACTTCTTCATATAAACAGGGGAAGGATTGATGCAGACAGGGTAAAAATGTTCTGGAATATGTTCCAGTCCACAAGTCCCTCTTATATCCTTATGGGCAGCATAGATAACTGCGTGACAATTCTTAAGGAAAAGGGAGATTATTTATTTAAGAAATATGTGGAAAGACTTAAAAAATTAAGGAACGAAATTGATAAGCTTAAATATATTAATCTTCTTCCTGTGGATGATATATCTAAGATAGTACTTCTTGTTAATGATGGGGGAGAATTCGCAAGACAACTGCGTCAGATATATAAAATTGAGCTGGAAATGGCATCTGAAAAGTATGTTATTGCCATGACATCCATGGGTGATACTGATGAAGGATATGCGAGATTCTTACAAGCTTTAAGAGAAATGGACAGAGAGGAATATCAGATACAGTCTGCCGGTTTCCAGAGCATTGATGATAATATGAAATGTAAAGATGGGCAATGCAGTGGTGTACAGTATAGTGGTGTACAAAGCAGTAACAGAGAACTAGTACATCCAGAGATTGCCATGTCCATATACGAAGCTCTTAATTCTCCAACTGAGATGTCTGATTTTGACAATTCTGTAGGGAGAATTGCCGGTGAGGCAGTCTGTATATATCCACCGGGAATTAATCTTGTAAATCCGGGAGAGGTTATTACAGAGGGGGTTGTTAATGCCCTTAAGGCAGGTCTTAAGGATGGACTTGAGATACTTGGCATGTCAGAGGATTTACAGATAAGATGTTTAAAGAATATATAGAGGACTAACATAATGGCAGATATAGCATTTATTATGGGAAAAAGTGCATCAGGCAAGGATAAAATATTCAAGGCATTGTGCGAAGACCCAGAGCTTAATTTAAAGACAATAATTATGTATACCACAAGACCAATGAGGCATGGAGAGCAGGAAGGTGTTGAGTATCATTTTGTAGACGATGACCAGGCAGAAAGATTGCAGGCTGATGGCAGAATTATTGAAATGAGAAGTTACGATACAGTATACGGAACATGGAAATATTTTACTGTGGATGATGGACAGATTAAGACAGATTCTTCTGAAAAATATATTGTTATAGGTACTCTGGAGGCATATCAGGCATTCTGCAGCTACTTTGGTAATGAGAGAATAATGCCGATATACATAGAGGTAGATGATGGAATAAGGCTGGAGAGAGCCATTAAAAGGGAAAGAAAGCAGGAAAAGCCTAAGTATGAGGAGATGTGCAGGCGTTTTCTTGCTGATGCCAAGGATTTCTCAGAGGAGAATCTGGAAAAATGTCATATTACCAGAAGATTTTTAAACAATGAAGAACTATCGGATTGTATTGAAGAAGTAAAAGTTGCTATAGGCAAGGAGTTGATGGTATAATGGATATCAAAGTCAGTGACGTTACAGCTGCACAGCAGGTTGAGGCAAAACAGAATGTTAAGACCAGTGACGACAGCTTTAAGTTCACACTTATAAGCAATATTGAAGAAAAAGACCTTCAGGAAAAGCTTAAAAACCTGATGCAGGATATTACTGACCAGGGTGAGAGAATATCAAAGCACATGGATATTAAAGATATGAAAAGATACCGTGAGCTTGTAAAGAGTTTTATGAATGAGATTACATCCAGGTCCCATGAGTTTTCCAGGGAGAATTTTCTGGACAGGAGAGGCCGCCACAGAGTTTACGGAATTGTGAAGCTTGTAGACAAGAATCTTGATGACCTGGCAGGGGAACTTATGAAAGAAGAGAAGGATCATCTTGCCATTGTGGGAAAGATTGATGATATAAGAGGGCTTCTGCTTGATATATCCACTTAGAGTGTAAGTAATTATCTGGATGAAAAGCTTACTGCCGGATAAAGATTAGTGGGTAAGCTGTTTAGTGAGAGGGAGAAACATGAATACATTTGCAGATATATACGGATACGACAAAATAAAAGAGCATTTGCAGAATGCCATCAAACTGAATAAGGTTTCTCACGCATATATATTCAATGGAAGTCTGGGAGCCGGAAAAAAGATGATGGCAAGGACATTTGCCAAAGCCCTTCAGTGTGAAGAGCATAGTGGCAATGCCTGTGGCAAGTGTCATTCCTGCATTCAGGCAGACAGTGGCAACAATCCGGACATCATATGGATTACCCATGAGAAAACAGGCAGTATTGGTGTTGATGATATAAGAAACCAGCTTATTGGTGATATGCAGATTAAGCCATACAGTAGCAGATTCAAGATATATATTGTGGATGAGGCAGAAAAGCTTACAGTACAGGCACAGAATGCACTGCTTAAGACTATTGAGGAGCCTCCTGCATATGGGATAATTATTCTGCTTACTACTAATGCTGACATATTCCTTCAGACTATTTTATCAAGATGTGTAAAGCTTGATTTTAAGCCTGTTGGAGACGATTTAGTGGAGAAGTATCTTAAGGATAATTACCAGTTGTCAGATTATGAGATAAGATTTGCTCTTGCATTTGCCCAGGGCAATATTGGAAGGGCTGTGGCTATTGCCACATCACCGGATTTTGCAAGACTTAAGGAATCTGTGTTACGTGTTGTAAAGCATGCTAAGGATTATTCTGTAACTGAGATAATGGGTGAAGTTAAAGCTGTTACAGATTATAAGGCATCTATCGATGATTATCTGGATATGCTTTCAATGTGGTACAGGGATGTTTTGGTATTTAAAAGTACCAATGATACTAACAGCCTGATATTTAAGGATGAGATTTCACTGATTAAGTCAATTGGTTCACAGAGTTCCTATGAAGGGCTGGAGAATATACTCACAGCCATAGACAAGGTGAAGATACGTCTTAAAGCAAATGTTAATTTTGACCTTGTTATCGAACTTTTAATTATGACAATTAAGGAAGCTTAGAATAAGAAATGGAGATAATATAATGACTAAAGTTATTGGAGTCCGCTTCAGGCAGGCTGGAAAGATATATTTTTTCGCACCTGGAAGATATGATAAGATTGATGCCGGACAGCATGTTATTGTGGAAACTGCAAGAGGTGTTGAGTATGGCAAT
Source organism: uncultured Eubacterium sp. (assembly GCA_945946665.1). Taxonomy (GTDB): domain Bacteria; phylum Bacillota; class Clostridia; order Lachnospirales; family Lachnospiraceae; genus Lachnospira. The sequence goes on along the minus strand of CAMEWO010000020.1, from coordinate 36,551 downwards.
GTTGTACTGGGAACCCGTGAGGTGGATGACAGCAAGGTGGTACAGCCTCTCAAGGCGGTTATTAGAATAGCCACACCAGAGGATGACGAGAGAGAGAGTAAGAACAGAATCAAGGAAAAGGAAGCATTTGATATCTGTCTTGAGAAGATTAAGAAGCACAATCTGGATATGAAGCTTATCCAGGTTGAATATACATTTGATAACAATAAGGTGTTGTTTTATTTTACAGCTGATGGAAGAATTGATTTCCGTGAGCTGGTTAAGGATTTGGCAGCAGTGTTTAAGACAAGAATTGAACTCCGCCAGATTGGTGTGAGAGATGAAGCAAAGCTTATGGGAGGTATTGGCGTGTGTGGAAGACCTCTGTGCTGTGCTACATTTTTACCAGATTTCAATCCTGTGTCAATTAAGATGGCAAAGGAACAGAATCTTTCTCTTAATCCAACCAAGATTTCAGGTGTGTGTGGAAGGCTTATGTGCTGCCTTAAGAATGAGGAGGAGACCTACGAGGAGCTTAATTCTCATCTTCCTGCAGTGGGGGATACTGTTACAACTCCTGAGAAGCTTAAAGGTGAGGTTTACAGCCTGAATGTGTTAAGACAGCTTGTCAAAGTTGTGGTAACTCTTGATAACGACGAGAAGGAAATCAGGGAGTATCCTGTGTCAGAGCTTCGGTTTAAGCCAAGAAGAAGAGTGGACAAGTCAGAGCTTGATGCTAAGGAGTTAAAGGAGCTTAGGGAATTAGAGGCCCTGGAGAGAAAGGAAGGAAAATCGCAGTTTGGCGATGACTGACAGATGCAGACAAAGCTTGGTGATAATGAGCGTATAGATGATCTGCAGTGCAATGGATACAGACTTATACAGAATACGGCGTGCTTTTGCTTCGGCATGGACGCCGTGTTGTTATCTTCATATGCACTGGCAGGAAAGAATGATAAGGTGCTTGATTTATGTACCGGCAATGGCGTAATTCCAATACTTATGAGGGGTAAGACGGAGTGCAGGCAATTTACAGGAATTGAGGTATTACCAGTAAGTTACGACCTTGCAGTAAGAAATGCAGCGCTTAACGGACTTGAATCTGATATCCGTATGATACAGGGAGATATTAAGGATTATAAGGAGCTGCTGAGTGGAGAGCTGTTTGATGTGGTTACATGCAATCCTCCATATATGGATGAAAACCACGGGATTGTAAACCCTGACAATGCCAAGGCTGTGGCAAGACATGAGATTTTACTTAATCTTGAGGATGTGGTGTGTGCAGCAGGAAAAAGCCTTAAGGCAAGGGGCAGATTCTTCATGGTTCACAGACCAAGACGGCTTGTTGATATATTTGAGCTGTGCAGAAAATATAAGATGGAACCAAAGCGTATAAGAATGGTTTATCCAGTGGCTGGAAAGGATGCCAATATGGTTCTTATTGAAGCTGTTAAAGGCGGAAGTGGTCAGCTTATTGTGGAGAAGCCATTAATAGTGTATGAGGAAGACGGAAGCTATACAAAGGAGCTTCTTTCCATGTATGGCATGATATAAGGGTCAAAAACCAGAAATCATTTCTGCCTGCAGGATATGAATGGGAGTTAAGAGAATTATGGAAGATATTAAAACAGGAGGCATGGAGGGCAGTTTAAGAGGAACACTGTACTTATGTGCTACACCAATTGGAAATCTTGAGGACATAACATTCCGTGTGTTAAGAACATTAAAGGAAGTTGATATAATTGCCGCAGAGGATACAAGAAACAGTATTAAGCTTCTTAATCATTTTGATATTAAGACACCTATGACAAGCTATCATGAGTATAATAAGGTGGAAAAAGCAAGGACTCTTGTGGATAAAATGCTTAAGGGGGCCAGTGTTGCGGTTATAACTGATGCCGGAACTCCGGGAATATCAGACCCTGGCGAGGAACTGGTGAGACAGTGCCATGAAGCAGGGATAAGGGTCACATCTCTTCCTGGGCCTGCGGCGTGTGTTACAGCCCTTACCATGTCAGGGCTTCCTACAAGAAGATTCTGTTTTGAAGCATTTCTGCCATATGACAAGAAAGAGAGAAAAGAAGTGCTGTCAGAGCTTGCCAGTGAAACCAGGACTATTATTATATATGAGGCACCTCACAGGCTGAAGTCAACTCTTAAAGAATTATCAGATGTTTTAGGGGAGGACAGAAAGCTGTCTGTGTGCAAGGAGCTTACAAAGCGTTACGAGAATGTGTTTTTAACTACATTTGAGGAGGCATGTGCATATTATGATAATAATGAGCCTAAGGGTGAATATGTTCTTGTAATTCAGGGTAAATCCCGGGAGATAATTAAACAGGAGGAAGTTAAGAGCTGGGAAGTCATGACTATAGAGGAACACATGAAGGTGTATACTGATACGGGAATGGATAAAAAGGAAGCCATGAAGGCGGTAGCAAAGGACAGAGGGGTTTCCAAGAGAGATATATACAATGAGCTGCTTAAGCAGGAGAGAGGAGAAGAGAATGAGTGAGATTTTTACAATAGGGTGTCATTTGTCCACATCAAAGGGATTTCTCAATATGGGAAAGGAGATTGTGTCTATTGGCGGCAATACTTTCCAGTTTTTTACCAGGAATCCCAGGGGAGGTTCTGCAAAGCCAATTGATGTGGATGATATGGCGGCTTTCAGGGAATTTGCAGCTGAAAATGGAATTAAGGTAATTCTTGCCCATGCGCCATATACCTTAAACTGCTGTTCCGCTGATGAAAGTACAAGGGAATTTGCCATAAATACATTTGCAGATGACCTTGAGCGTATGGAGTATGTTCCGGGAAATCTGTATAATTTTCATCCGGGAAGCCATGTAAAACAGGGTGTTGATGTGGGCATTGATTATATTGTGGAGGCACTTAATAAGGTTATTAAGCCAGAGCAGACAACAACTGTGCTTCTTGAAACTATGGCAGGAAAGGGTTCAGAAATTGGAAGGACATTCGAGGAAATCAAAAGGATTATTGACAGAGTTGAGTTAAATGACCATCTGGGAGTGTGTCTGGATACATGCCATGTGTATGATGGAGAGTATGATATTGTAAATAATCTGGATGGTGTGTTAAAGGAGTTTGATGAGATAATAGGACTTAACAGGCTTAAAGCTGTCCATATTAACGATTCAAAGAATCCTTTCGGAAGCCACAAGGACCGTCATGAGAAGATTGGTGAGGGTTCAATTGGTGTGGAAGCGTTCAGAAGAATTATTAACCATCCGGATTTAAGGGATCTGCCATTCTATTTAGAGACTCCTAATGAACTTGATGGATACGCTAAAGAGATTGCATTACTTAAGTCATTAAGGGCATAATATTGCAAAAACACCGGGGAGAAAAGCTCCCCGATGTTTTGATATAGTAAAAGCTCGGCAAGCGAAGAATGTGCTAGAATAATTCTCCATTTGCTGTTTTATTGTGGAATCGGGCAGGAGTCATGCTGCTGGATTGTACATGGAAGTACATCCTGCTGCATTGCAACTCCTGGGGTTATCCTGCCTGGTTATTTATTATCTTCGCCAAAAACCTGGCGTCTTACTTTATTTAAGGCAAACAGAAGAATCATGCCAAGCACATAACAGGCAAGAATTTCTCCGATACCTACTGTAACTGCCATAAACCATACCATTTCTTCTGCGCCATAAGCGTATTTTAAAACCCATGGAACTATTATTGTATTAGCAAGAACTGGTGGAAGAGGTGCAAGGAATTTGGATTTTTTCCTTAAAAGGTAGGTAAATACTGCGCCGATAAGAGTTGCGATACTGCCAAATATAATATCCCAGATAACAGCTCCACCAATAACATTGGCGAGAATGCATCCGATGAAAAGTCCCGGTATGGCAGCAGGGGTGAAATATGGCAGGATAGTGAGCGCTTCTGCTACACGAAACTGGACAGGTCCGAAGCTTATGTAGTTAAAAACCACTACCAGTACCACATAAAGAGCTGCAATTACTGCAGCCTGTGTAATAAATAAAGCCTTTTTGTTTTTCATATTAAATTGTCTCCTTTAGTTTTGTTTTAGGTCAGGAAGGTCTCGAACTGACTGGGAAAAATAATAGCATATTCATCCACTGTGTGCAAGCATTACTTAAACAGTGAATGAATATGCTATGTGTAAGAGGAAAAGTATGTAAAAGAATCTGTAAAAAATTAAACCTGACCCTCTTTATGTTTTTTAATTATTTCCTCATATCTTCTCTGGGAAGCAATCTCTTCCTCTGTAAGAGGAACCTCTTTATCAGGAATAGATTCCAGCTGCTCAAATACATCTGCTAAATCGTCCATACTTAAAAAATTGTTATCCATGGTAATCTCCATTCTAAAATAATAATGATATGAGTGTCAAAAATCAATTTGCCACCCTCCTGATATATGAATATACTTCATGTCCGAACCCATATCTCTGTCTTGAAGTATACATTATATTTCGACATTTTTCAACAAAGTAATGGAGTAATAATTGTTTATGTATCCGGATAGCACTTCATGATATCCTTGAATTTATCGAAATTCTGGACAAATGCATCTACAACAGCCGGGTCAAACTGTTTTCCTCTCTGGGAAACTATTTCTTCATAGGCCTTTTCCGGTGGCCATGGCTCTTTGTATGCCCTGCGGCTCACCAGTGCATCAAATACATCAGCAAGAGCTACGCATCTTGCACATATAGGTATGTCTTCTCCCTTGATACCACGGTAACCAGTACCATCCCATTTTTCGTGGTGGTCGTATGCAACGTCTGTAGACAGCTTAAATAATTCTCCAGGGCTGGTTTCAAGCATCTGTTTTCCGTATTGTGTATGTTTCTTGACTATTTCAAATTCTTCGGCAGTGAGTTTGCCAGGTTTTTCAAGAATACTTTCAGGAATCATAAGCTTGCCAACATCGTGCATCATGGCAGCAAGACTGATTTTCCAGCTGTCTTCATCATTGAAACCTAAACATTTGCACAGAACTTCTGTATATTCTGAAACACGCTTTACGTGCTGCCCTGTATTCTCTGACTTGTTTTCAATAATCTGGGAAACTGCCAGTATGAGATTCTCCTGGTCTTCATATAATTCTTTGTTTTTGGAGGCAAGTGTGTTAACAAGTTTTTCTATTCTGTCTGAAATGATATAGCACAAGATTATCACAGCGAATATCTCTATGGTTCTTGGCACAATACCATATAGAACAGTTCCTTTTAACGTTACTAATGGCTCATCTGGTACAATCTTTAAATAAAATGCTGCAAGATGTGATATTACAATCATGGGAAGGGTAAGAATAGCGGTATATGTAACATACTTCTTTTCATTATACAGACAAGCCATAATAAGCGGAAAAACTAACATAATTATGGTGTGATAGGAAAGGGTGGCATATTGCAGGCCTGACTGGATAACTACAATTGCAAGGATAAAATATCTTATTTTTGTAGAATGCAGCTTTAAAACGTTATAGAAGAGAGTGGGAAGTATGAAATTAAAAACGGAAATAAAGGCTGTTAAGTATAAAGGCAGAGGTGCAATCTTAAAAACACCGGTAATATTCAGTAAAGCAACCAGTAACATTAATCCAATCATCAGCCGGCACACGAATGCAAACCATATATCTGCATTTTTTCTATATTCATGTATAATCTGTTCAGAAAAATTCATATGCATATTCCCCCTAGTTTATCACCTGTACAACCTGTCTATATATGGAACTTTACCATATCTGGCGTTAAATGACAATACGCTTCTATGGCTGGGATGTAAGCGGGAAATGGGATAAAGGGAAATACAATTTGCAATTTATGCAGGTACGTTGTATTATAAAATAGTTAAAGACTATTAGTAATTAAGTATACATAAACCAGAAAGGGCTATAAAGATATGAAATTTATTGCAATGGGCGAATTAATGTTAAGATTATCTCCTCCTAATTATGAGAAGATTGTTTCAACTAATAATTATGTTGTTCACTACGGCGGAGCGGAGGCAAATGTTGCTGTTTCACTGGCAAATCTTGGTGTGGACAGTTCATTTTTTACTGTGTTGCCTAATACGGATATCGGTAAATCAGCAATCAATTATCTTAAGGCGAATGATGTACACACAAAGCATATTATCAAATCAGACGGAAGAATGGGTATCTACTATCTGGAAGAAGGGGTATCTGTAAGACCTTCTACGGTTATCTATGACAGAGCCGGTTCTGCATTTGCGGAATATGATTATAGAGGGATTGATTTTGAAGAGATTTTAAAGGACTACGACTGGCTTCATGTAAGTGGTATTACACCAGCCCTTTCCTACAGCTGTAGAAGAATGATGGACAAAGTTCTTAAGGCAGCCAAGAATCTTGGACTTACAGTAAGCTTTGACCCTAACTTCAGAAGTACATTGTGGTCATTCTCAACAGCAAGGGATGTTCTCAGCAAATATCTTCCATATGTCGATGTGCTTATTGGTATTGAGCCAATTCATGTATATAATCCTGATGGAACAGATGTTAAGGATGGACTTACCATGGATCCTTCATTTGAGGATATGGACAGGGTATTCAAGGCAATTGATGAGCAGTATCATATGAAGGCTATTGCAAGAACAGTAAGATACGTTCACTCAGGAAGCAATAATTCTCTTAAGGCTTTCTTTTACACAGATGGCAAGACTTATGAGAGCAAGACTATTGATTTTGACATTGTTGACCGTGTTGGTGGCGGAGACGCGTTCTCATCAGGTCTTATATATGCTCTTATGGAGAATGATATGTCTCCTCAGGATACAGTTAACTTTGCTGTAGCATCATCTGTTATGAAGCATGCAATCAAGGGTGATACTAATATAACAAGTGTTGACCAGATTAAGAGGCTTATGAACAATTCGTCCTTTGACGTGCAGAGATAAGTGAAGGCTCGAGGCTGGTGGAATATAATAAGCAAATCGGAACGGGAGAAAATGCATGTTCCGATTTGCTTTATTTGGTTAGGGTTGGAAGAGATTAGAGAGTGCATAGATTACTTTGTAAATCATTCGGGTGCAGGAGAGGTGTCATGTTAAAATACATTTGGGATTTTTTCCAGAATGAAATTCTAGGAATGAAATGGCTGAACAGGCTCATATCCAGAGGACTGGAGGCAGCCGGACTTGATACAGGCAGCAGGATAGGCGGAAGCATACAGTTTTTTATCTACGATACAATAAAAATATTTGTTTTGCTGGGCTTTCTGATTTTGATAATTTCCTATATTCAAAGCTATTTTCCACCGGAGAGAACCAGGAAAATATTAGGCAGATTTAAGGGAATATGGGCAAACATCATAGCTGCCCTTCTTGGAACGGTAACGCCTTTCTGTTCCTGTTCATCAATACCACTATTTATGGGATTTACAAGTGCGGGACTTCCTTTAGGTGTTACATTTTCATTTCTCATATCCTCCCCTATGGTGGATTTAGGTTCCCTTGTACTTCTTATGAGTATCTTTGGATGGAAGGTAGCTATTGTGTATGTGGTTGTCGGTCTTGTTATTGCGGTTGCAGGCGGAACTTTAATTGAAAAAATGCATTTGGAAAATCAGGTAGAGAAATTTATCCGGAATGGTAAATCCATAGATATTCCACAAGAAGAACTTACAAAAAAAGACCGCTTGAAATATGCGTGGGAACAGGTTGTATCCACAGCAAAAAAGGTGGCCCCCTATGTGCTTGTTGGCGTTGGCATAGGTGCCATTATTCATAACTGGATACCGGAAGAAATCATTGTAAGTGTATTAGGCACAGGCAATCCATTTGGAGTTATTATTGCCACGATTGCCGGAGTACCGATGTATGCAGATATATTTGGATGTATTCCTATTGCGGAAGCTCTGCTTGCTAAAGGTGCAAGATTAGGTGTTGTACTTTCATTTATGATGGGGGTTACCACACTATCCCTGCCATCAATGATTATGTTAAAAAAGGCAGTAAAACCGAAGCTGTTAGGAATATTTATTGCAATTTGTACCATTGGAATTATCATTGTTGGATATTTCTTCAATGCGTTTCAGTATTTGCTTGTATAGAAATAATATGATGATATGCTGATTGGACTTTATATATTCTGGTTGGCATTTTAATAAAAAATTTATGGAGGACTTAGAAATGGGATTATTTAATTTTGGAAAGAAGAAAGAAGAACAGGAACCTGCATGTGTGTGTAATGAACCTGTAGAAGAAAGCTGCTGTTGTTGTGGTAGTAACCCTGCGGATGCTGAAACAAAAAGCTGTTGCTGTAATGGTGAGGGAGAATCTGTGGTAAGTATCAAGGTGCTTGGTGCAGGTTGCAAGTCTTGTCATGAGTTCTACGAGAATACAAAGGAAGCAGTTAAAAATGCCGGCTTATCTGTTGAAGTGGAATACATTACCGACATGGAGAAAGTCATGGGATATGGTATTATGAGTATGCCAGCGCTGGTTGTCAATGAGAAAGTAGTTTCTATGGGGAAAGTGCTTAAGGCAGCAGATGTAGAAAAATTACTGCATTAAATTAATATTGATGTAAATCCTGCAGTGTTGGAAAGGATAAACGGTATTTTGTTTTATGATTAAGGGGGTTAAAAATAAAAAAACATAAAAAACAGTACCCTGAAACGGCAAATAACATGGGTAAATAAATCGTAGAGTGGTAATTGTTAAGGATAAAGCATTCATTGATATGAAAAATGAATAGTTAGTGCTATGTTTTATTTGTAGGTTTTATATATAAGTCAGGAGGAACATAGCAATGGAAGTAAAGGAATTAGGATTATTTATTGTCAGATTAAGAAAAGAAAAGCAAATTACACAGGCAGAATTGGCAAAGCGGTTAAATGTCACTGATAAAGCAGTTAGCCGTTGGGAGAGAGGTCTGGGTTTTCCAGACATTAATACTCTTGAACCGCTGGCAGATGTTCTGGGTGTAAGTCTGGCAGAACTTATGAAATGTGATAAAAATGATGTAGAAAAAGAAACCCATGCTGATGAGGATGCAGGTATTCTGGCAAGTCTTGATATTGCAAAGATACAGAGAAGGAAAATGATTAATAAGATAATACTGTTATTATTCAGCTCCATAGTAGGTCTGGGATTGGTTTTCTGTGCAATTTATCTTTTAATCAAGGAATCCTGGTCATTTTCCTTTGGAGGCAATGATGGACCAACCTCTGTATTTGTGGCAGGGAGAATTAATCCTGTTGTTCCAGCTGTAATTGCTGTTGTAGGTGTTATAATGCTGATTATTGGGATATACACATTAGTGCGACTACAGAATAGTGATAAATAAAAAAGTGGAGTGACTGTTGATTACATATCTTGCTTTTGTACATAATATATTATTGACATTAGTTCGGCTGACCGATATCCTGTAAAAAGGAGGGAAAGCTGATGATTATAAACGATTTACTTGAAAAAGAAAATATGTCGAGATATCGCTTAAGTAAAGAAAGCGGGGTCGCAATGACAACTATCACAGATATTTGTAGTGGCAAAGCAGACCTTGCGAAGTGTGCAGCTGGAACTTTATATAAAATTGCTAAGGTTCTTGGAGTGACTGTTGATTCAATATTGGAGAACAACAGCGCAGACAGAACGGATTACAGATGCTCTTTTGAGACATTTAAGAGTAATACTTGCCATCATGTGAAGGACATGGGTGATATAGATTTTATTATCGAAACACTTGAAACGGATGAAATACGGAGGCTTTATGAGCGTAGATGGTATAGAGAAGCATTATATCTGCTGGCAATGATTGACTATTTATCCAGAATAAATAGTTTGCCTATTTGCACAAATTATAATGATATTCGTTCTCAAAAACTTGAAAAACCATATTTTCCTGCGAGCATAGTTGTGTCATATGCTGCAACCGGAGATGAAAGTATAAAGGAGAAGGCACTGGCAAATGCAATACCTGAATTTTTACGATTTAATATCGTAGAAAGCGAGGTGCGAAATGTCTGTTGATAAGTCTTTTACAAAAGAAAATCTGGATGGTTAAACGCAGACTTTGTTAATACAAAGTCATATACGCCAAGATTAGCGGAATATTCAAAGTATTATAAGACTTTTGCAAATGTTTTACAGATTAGAACAGTATCAGCAGAAGAATTTGCAGGATTTTTACCTTATGAAAGAATCCTTTCACAGGAAGAGGTACGTATGTATGCTGGGTTGTGGAGTGATTTGGTTAAAAAATGTTCCAACAAAGGAAGCCAGACTGATTGGGGATATTCTTGGTCATTGGCAACTTGGAGTTGGGGACTGGTGGTATGCCAGAAGAATTGAATACTACATTAGTCAGGGTAGGATTAGTATTATTCAAGATTCAGAGAATAAATATGCAAGGTTGATTTCCCAGCCTCTTTAGTATACAATTTACTCAGGGGTAATCGGATGTGGCTCCGATTTGCCCTCAGAATAATGTTATGAGTTATAGCACCAAACTTTGGACAGTGGGGTGCTATTTCTTTTTGTTTACATGTATGTATTCACAATTTTACAAACAGTTTACAGAACTATGATAGCGGTTAAATATTCTTGATGTTATACTCTACAAAATAAGCAGCAAAAGAGGAGATATATAATTATGAATGAATCTTTTGAATCTTTTCCACTTATAATAGGTGTGGTGCTATCCATAGTTTTTTTATTAACAGGCGTATATCAGATAATAACAGGCAAAAAATCATTTTTAATGTGTTTATTAGTACGAAGGTGCAATTTAGCTGATAGTTTTACCAAAGTATATGGCTGCATGACAATGATAGAAGGATGTATACTGTTGGGTATATGTTTGGGTTATTGGAACTTCTCCAGAGCGGAAATCGTTTATATTGGGTTTGTACTTCTTGTTATTCGGAAATATCAAGTGGATATTGAGGGAGCTGATAAGAAACGTATCATAATAAATAGTATTTTTATTATCATGATTATATGTGCTGGTATATATTTTCGACCAATGACTATATCATCTCTATTTGATGATGTGACTGATATAAAGATATCGTATTCAACTCTGGGTGTTTCTGATGGAGAAACATATATTGATAGTACTGATTATTATCCCTTGACAGAGGGAGAAAAAGTGAATATGCTTTCAGTGTTATCTAGGTATACATATGAGAGAAAGCTGTCTACATTTTTACCAAATGGCTTTTCAAACAGAATAGGGAATGAAGTGGTAATGCTTTATACGGAACAAAGAGAAAAAGAATCTCAAGTAATCTATATATCATCTTTAGGTGAAATAATAGTAAATAACCGTGTATATACAGCAAAAAATTCCTGGAAAATGATTGAAGAGATGAAAGATATTATAGGTGTAAGATAATGAAATGATTCAGATAATGATTGGCAAATTACCAGCATTGGAGGAGAAAATATGTTAAATGATAGCGAAAAGCGTAAGAAAATAAATGGGAAAATATATACCGAGGGTGCCCCTCACGATATCAATGAGTTCCTTGAAATCATAAAGATATTAAGGAGTGAAGAGGGGTGTCCATGGGATCGGGCACAGACACATGAATCATTAAAGAAGTGTCTTACAGATGAGACAGAAGAAGTTCTTGCTGCCATTGACAACAATGATAAGGAGAATCTGTGTGAGGAGTTGGGAGACATTCTGCTCCAGGTTGTGATGCATGCACAGATTGGAGCAGAGAATGGTGAATTCACATTTCAGGATATTGTGCAGATGGTGTCAGACAAGATGATACGCCGGCACCCTCATGTATTTGGTGACATGAAACGACCTGAAACGCCAGAAGAAGGTCTGGAAATGTGGCGCGAGGTAAAGCGCAGGGAGAAAGAGAGGTAATTAATTACCTTCTCTTTCTGGCTGTCTGGTATACTCCTATCAGCATTAATGCTATCACAAGTATCTGAATAGGACAAACAATGTATGAAGGTATAGAATCCTTCATCATCAAAACGCAGCTGTTAAGCAGAAGACCTATGATAAGGAATATAGATATGCTCTTACTTCTAGGTTCTTCAATGCCTGTTTTTCGTTCAGTTAGTTCGTGAATAATATCATTTGTCCGATTTGTTATATTGAAGAATGCTATTATTATTGCCAGGATAAGGAAAACAAAACTCCATAGCAATGGGCTGTTTGTCATGGAAGCTGAGAATAATTCAATAAACAAACATATAAGTTCAATAACTGTTACTGCCTTGAACATATTTCTAATCTTCTTATAATGTTCAATCTGGGAATCAACATCAGTATATAACTGGAATTCTCCTTCAGATGACAGCTTGCGCAGGAATACCCAGAATCCCCAGCTCTGAATAATCTCTATGTCAGAATCGGACATGAATTCCCTGTAGTCATCAGACACAGAGAAGAATTCATTTCCAAAATCAATCTGGTATGTATATTTTCCTTTTTCACAGGGTTCAAATCTGTAAAATCCAGCAAAAAAGCCAGTCATTGCCCATCCTTTCTGTGACATTTCGTTGAGCCATTGTGTTTCTTTATCTTTGTCAAAATATAATTTAAATTTTATCATTTGCAGTATCCTCCATTAATATACTGTTATTCACAAGTTCTTTTAATCGTTCCAGCTCTTTTTCAAATGCATTCCTGCCTGTTGGGGTGATAATATATTCCTTCTTTTTTCTGGAGGAATCATCTTCACTGAATATTTTAATCCAGCCACGTTTTTCCAGTGTCTGAAGTGCACCATACAAGGTGCCGGCGCCTAATTGGACTCTTCCATTAGTTAATTTTTCAACTTCCTGAATAATCCCATATCCGTGATTTGGTTTTCTTAATGCCAGCAATATGTAGTAAAATGCTTCTGTTAAGGGAGTTTCTGTAGATGGCATGGTAGTCTCCTTTCTAAACTACTGAAATATAAGTGAATCAGTGGTTATGAAACATATCATATATCAATATATCTAATGATGATGTATCGAGATACGATATATCGTAAAACAAATATATCATCAGCCGATATATTTGTCAACATATATTTTTTATAAGGGGCAGAAATCGGAGAGGATTCTTATCTATAGGAGAAGTGTTCTGAATTAAAGCAGATTAATATAATAGGAGAAGCTGCCACTACGCAACTTCTCCTATATTACATAATTTTCTGTTTTTATAAAATTATCTTAATGAAGATATAAATGTTAAAATTTACTTTGAAGTTTTCTTAATAAGTTCAATTATAGTCTCTACTGCATTGCCCTGTGGGCTTTTCTCCATAGCTTTAATATATGTTTCACGGTTATTGTACAGCTCATTTACTGCACAAAGAAGCTTTTCTGGAGTGATTTCTTCCTCTTCCAAGACCATAGAGTAGCCGTGCTCTTTGAATGATCTGGCATTCAGAATCTGGTCGCCGCGGCTTGCATTGGCAGACAGCGGAATGAGAAGATTTGGCTTATGAAGGGCTAACAGCTCACAGATTGCGTTGGCTCCTGCTCTTGATATAACTATGTCAGCAAGGGCAAATAAATCTCTCATTTCCTGGTTAATGTATTCAAACTGCACATATCCCGGAGTGTTGTTAAGTGCAGGGTCAGTCTTTCCCTTTCCGCAGAGATGGACAACCTGGTAATCCTCAAGAAGAGCTGGAAGAATGCTCCTTACAGCTTCATTGACCTTCACAGCGCCAGTACTTCCCCCAACTACAAGGATTACAGGCTTAAGTGTATTAAAGCCGCAGAGCCTGCAGGCGTTCAGTCTGTTTCCGGACAGCAGTTCCTTTCTAATAGGCGAACCGGTGAGGACAGCTTTCTTCTCAGGAAGATATTTTAATGTCTCAGGGAAGTTGCAGCATATCTTGTCAGCACCTCTCATGGCAATCTTGTTGGCAAGACCAGGGGTCATGTCAGATTCATGGATTATAACAGGGATTCTCTTGTGGGAAGCTGCTAATACAACAGGAACTGACACGAATCCTCCTTTAGAAAATACAATATCAGGCTTTAATTTATTCATCAATTTTCTTGCCTGAAAATATCCTTTAATAACTCTGAAAGGGTCACTCAGATTCTTTAAACTCTTGTAACGGCGCAGTTTTCCTGACGAAATACCGTAATAAGGAATTCCCTTTTCTTCTATAAGCTGTTTTTCAATCCCTGTATAGGAGCCGATATAGGAAATGTCATATCCGGCAACCTTCAGTCCCGGCATTAAAGCTATATTAGGAGTTACGTGGCCAGCTGTACCACCTCCGGTCATTATGATTTTTTTCATAGAATCTCCATTCTGCACACATATTTTGCGTTAGTTGATATGCAACGGAATATATGTTACCGTTTCCAGTTCTTGTCAAATCTTTCTTTGAAACTGCAGTGTCTGCAAAGTTCCTCCACAGCCATATGGCTGTTAAATCCTTTATAGAAATCTACAGCTCTCTTGCTGTTAAGAATATCCTCCATAGGAGTGTTGAATATATTGCCCAGACTGATATTGCCGTTGCCATCCAGACAGCATGGAACCACTGTTCCGTCACACAGCACTGCTATGTGTGTTCTTAAGCCCATGCAGAATCCCCGGGGTTCATAGTAATCATTATCCGGGTCAGGCCACTGGAAAGGGGACTGGACGTTAATATACAGATGAGGTTTAACGATAAGATTCTTCTTTCCAAACAGCCCCTGGGCATTGGTTGTTGTCCACAGCCTTAGGGAAATCTCTGTATCCGTATTATCAAGCAGCTCCTGACATGCTTTGAATACATCTATATAGTAAGTATCCATATTGATACAGTCATTGTCATCTGCGCTGTGAAGAGATACATTAATCTGATGTACAGGATATTTTAGTAATATAGGAAGCCGCTTCAGAAGCAGTGTACCATTAGTTGTTATATTTACCTGAATATCCTCCTGTCTGCAAAGCAGAAGAATCTTCTCAAGTTCCGGATGCAGCAAAGGCTCTCCCTTGACATGAAGATATATGAAGCCTGTGTAAGGTTTAATCTCCTGGATTACATGCCTGAATTCTTCATAGGACATAAAATGAGGAGGTCTTAAGGTCTCCTGGCAAAATGAACAGTGCAGATTACATGAACTTGTTATTTCAATATATGCACGTTTGAATCTTGTAATGCGGTATTTGCCCATTATCAGTTGTTTGCCTTGTACTGTTCTAAGGCAGCTGCCAGCTGGTCAGGGCATGAGGTTGGCTTGAATCCGCATTTGATACCCTTCATTCGCTTAATTGCTTCATCAATATTCATTCCCTCTACAAGGGCAGCAACACCCTGGGTATTACCTGAGCATCCTCCCTGAAATCTGACATTAGTCACTTTATTATCAACTACATCAAAGTCAATTGCGCTTGAACATACACCACGTGTCTGAAATCTCATAATAAATATTCCTCCATAAGTTATTTATTCGTCCAACAAGTATATCACGTTTGCAGCAGTATTACAAATACAGTTGCATTTGGAAATATTTTTTCGTAAAATCAGTTATGAGTGTAAGGATATGTATTTTTAATTATCCTGTTTAGAATAGTGGATTTAAAATGCGGATGCATGGATAACAGATTAGCAGACAGAATCAGAAAAGAGGTAAATATGATAGGAATTATTGGTGCGATGGAAGAAGAGGTGGAGCAGATTGTTGCCGCTATGGAGGTGACAAGGGAAGAGACAAAGGCTTCCATGACATTTAAGGCAGGAAAGCTGTCAGGAAAGGATGCAGTTATTGTTGTAAGTGGTATTGGCAAGGTAAATGCTGGAATATGTACACAGATTCTTGTGGATGATTTTAATGTGGACTGCGTTATTAATACAGGGATTGCAGGTTCTCTGAATACTGCCATTGATATCGGGGATATAGTTATCTCCAGTGATGTGCTTCATCATGATATGGATGCCACAAGTTTCGGATATCCAGTGGGACAGGTTCCAAGAATGGATACACTGGCATTTCCAGCAGATGAACGTCTTATCCAGCTGGCACAGGAGGCTTGTAAACGTGTAATTCCAGAGGTTGGAACTCACGTAGGAAGAGTGGTAAGCGGTGACCAGTTTATATCTGATAAGGGAGTAAAGGAAAGGATTATTGCTAATTTCCAGGGCTTCTGTACTGAGATGGAGGGGGCTGCAATTGCACAGACAGCATACCTTAACAAGGTTCCATTTGTAATACTGAGGGCGATATCAGACAAGGCAGATGACAGTGCTTCAGTGGATTATCCTACATTTGAGAAACAGGCTATTGAAAATGGAGTAAAGCTTATTAAGGAGCTGGCTGCTAATATTTAGTGTATTCTGGAAATAAGTTTAAGTATTTCCACTCATGTATCATGTAGATTCGTTGTATTAAATGCGGAAAAGTGTCGTAAACAGGCACTTTTCCGCATTTTTTGTTGAACGAATTCTGTGGAAGAATTCTGTGGGACAAGATATAATAATGTTCATACGGATTCTTGCAGAACAGGGGGATTAGCGTGATACTGTTGATTTTGTGGATTATTATAAGAGTCAGTTTTAAAAGATATTTAAAAAAAGCAGCTTTTGATGTAAGGGCAAGAGCAATAATTTCCGGAGACCGGATTTTTGCGGACAGGCGGTTGGGAGACGGTGGACAAGGCACTCTAAGAAGCAAGTGCAGCCGGGTTATAAGATTCAGGACATGCCTTGGCTACAGCCTTGTGAGAAAATATAGGGAAATTCGCATGATGGGCGTAGAGATAGAAGATATACGTGGATTTGTGGAAAGATTTGTTAACAATTACAGGATATTGTGGATAAGGCTTGATATAATAGCAGTTATGTTTGGATGTACCAGGGAACTTAAGGCGAGGATTAATGAGATAGGCAAAGGCTGTGTGTTTTCACTGGATTTAGAGAGAATTGACCTGGCTGGCAGAGAGCCTGTTAACGTGATTGCCAGAATAACTGGTATATTCAGAAAAAATAACAGGCTTAAGGGAACGGCTGCCATTGAGTTTCAGAAAATGAATAAACAGTTTGAAGAAATCTTGAAAAATACTGGGTAGAGACGTATAATAATGTTAAATAATTATCGTAAAGGAGAAACAACATGGGACAGGTTAAATTTGACTATTCAAAGGCTATTGGATATGTGCATGAGCATGAGCTGGAATCTATGAAGGCGATTACTGAGAGCGCAAGACAGCTGTTATTGTCAAAACAGGGAGCAGGTAATGATTACCTTGGATGGATAGATCTCCCGGTTGATTATGACAAGGACGAGTTTGCAAGGATTAAAAAAGCCGCTGACAAGATTCGTTCTGACTCAGAGGTACTTGTTGTTATTGGTATCGGAGGCTCATATCTTGGCGCAAGGGCAGCTATTGAATTTTTAGGACATAATTTCTTTAATTCAGTAGACAAAGAGATTCGTAAATCACCAGAGATTTATTTTGTTGGTAACAGCATTAGTTCTACATATCTTGCAGGTCTTGTTGATACTATCGGAGACAGGGATTTTTCGGTTAACATTATCTCTAAGTCTGGTACAACTACAGAGCCAGCCATTGCTTTCCGTGTGTTTAAGAAGATGCTTGAGAAGAAGTATGGCAAGGAGGGAGCTGCTAAGAGAATATATGCTACTACTGATAAGGCAAAGGGTGCTTTAAAGAAGCTGGCTGATGCAGAAGGTTATGAGGAATTCGTAGTACCTGATGATGTTGGAGGACGTTTTTCAGTTCTTACAGCAGTAGGTCTTCTTCCTATAGCAGTAAGCGGTGTTGATATTGATGAGCTTATGTCTGGTGCAGCTTCAGCAAGAAAGAGATGCATTGAGAATGATTTTGAGAATAATGATTCAATGCAGTATGCAGCTATGAGAAATATCTTATTAAGGAAGGGCAAATCAGTTGAGATTCTCTGTGACTATGAGCCAAGCCTTCACTATACACTGGAATGGTGGAAGCAGCTTATGGGAGAGTCAGAGGGCAAGGATAACAAGGGATTATTCCCAGCCAGTGTTGACCTTACAACAGACCTTCACTCAATGGGTCAGTTCATCCAGGATGGCTCAAGAATTATGTTTGAGACTGTTCTTAATGTGGAGAAGCCTTCAAGAGAGATTACTATTGAGGCAGAGGATGAGGATCTGGATGGACTTAATTATCTTGCTGGAAAATCAGTTGATTTTGTAAACAAATGTGCCATGAACGGAACAATTCTTGCTCATACAGATGGTAACACACCTAACTTAAGAGTTGATATTCCAGAGCAGAATGCGTTCTATCTCGGAGAATTATTCTATTTCTTTGAGTTTGCATGTGGACTTTCAGGATATATTCTTGGCGTTAATCCATTTAACCAGCCAGGTGTTGAAAGCTACAAGCATAATATGTTTGCGCTTCTTGGCAAGCCTGGATTTGAGGCTGAAGGAGAGGAACTCCGTAAGAGACTGTAATTGTTAATCTTTGAACCAATTTAGTTAAGATGCGGCTGTGGCTGTGACAGACCTTCTGGCCTTAATCAGCACGCCAGTTGTATTCTATCACAGCGTGCTGATTAAGACCAGAAGGTCTGTCACAGCCACAGCGCAGCTTAAACAAAATGTTTCAAAGAATAACAATTACAGGAGAAGAGTGTGTGGAATGTAATTTGATGGCTTTAATATTGAGGCAGGTAATGATATAATCCATACAAAAGATTGAATTATTGGAGATTAATATGAAGATTTTGATGCTTGATACTGTTACATTTGGAGAGGATATTTCTCTGGAAAAATTCAAAGATTTTGGTGAGGTGGTTACATATAGTAACAGCACTCATGAAGAGGCTGTGGCAAGAGTGAGGGAGCATAAGCCAGATGTAATTATCACTAATAAAGTTGTAATTGATAAGGATGTATTTGAAGCAGGAGCAGATATTAAGATGGTTGCAGAGGCTGCTACTGGATATAACAATATTGATACCGGATATGCAAAGGAACATGGTATCAGGGTTTCAAATGTGGCAGGGTATTCTACTCAGTCAGTTATCCAGCATACATTTGCACTATTGTTCTATGTGTATGAGAAGATGAGGGCATATGATGATTATGTTAAGAGTGGTGAATATGCCAAATCAGTATGCTTTACTCATCTGACACCTGTGTTTAATGAATTAAGTGGAAAGACATGGGGAATAGTAGGACTTGGAAATATTGGAAGAGGTGTGGCTAAGATTGCACAGGATTTTGACTGTAAAGTTTTGTATTATTCTGCCAGTGGACACAGACAGGATGTACCATATGAGTGCGTGACACTGGATGAATTATTGAACAAATCGGACATCATTTCTATTCATGCTCCACTTAATGATAAGACAAAGAATCTGTTTAATTATGAGAATATATGTAAGATGAAGAGGGAGGCGGTTCTTCTTAATCTTGGACGGGGACCGGTTGTTAATGATGCAGACCTGGCAAGGGCGCTGAAGGAGAATATAATTGCGGCAGCAGCCCTTGATGTGGTGGAAACTGAGCCAATTGCAAAAGATAATCCGCTGCTGGGGATTATAGACAGCAATAAACTTATTATCACACCACATATTGCCTGGGCTACATATGAAGCGAGAACCAGGCTTATGGATATTGTGTATGAGAATATCAGGTCATTTGTCAATGGTGAAGCAAAGAATGTGGTGGTTTAATCCCCAGAATTTATAGACTGAATTAAAGTGTGCCGAGCTCCGGAAAGCCCTGATATGGCTGTAAAACTGTGCTGGCTGGACTTACAAATAAAAATCGGAACTACGAAGAGAATCATCAGCGCTGATGTATGTCGAATTACACTCGCTTATTTCACCAATGGGTCAAAACTCAGCCCTTCGGGCTTCGGACAGTTGCCCCATTGGTGGCGAAGTGTAATCCAACATACTCCACCGCTTGTGATTTCTTCTAATGTTCCGATTTTTATTTGTAAGCCCAGCTAGCACAGTTTTACAGCCATATCAGGGCTTTCTGGAGCTCGGCACACTTTAATTCAGTCTATAGATTTCAGAAAATAAACCAGCCCCGGAGACAGCTTTAATCTGACTCCGGGGCTGGTTGTTGGTTTTTGTTCCTTTATCTGGGTTTATAAAGGAATGAGGGTTATCTGAAAATCTGCGTAGGTGCAGGTTATTCAGCTTCGTAAATAGTTACTCCATGCCATGTTATAGACTGGACATCGGATGGGGTGATGTAGGTTGGTAAAAGCCATTCAGCTCCCCAGTCATCGTTGTACATATTGGATGCTGAGCCGCATTTGCTTCCTGCATGGAATGATGTTCCATTCTTCATTGTGATTAATGGAGAGTTATTATTTGATACTGATAATCTCTTATCATTTGTGTCATCAGTAAATATTAAACCATTAAGTTTTAATTCAGTTACAGTAAGCTCAACAGATTTAATGTTGACTGTTGTTCCTGTATATACAGTATCTCTAATCTTTATATCAGTTTCAGTTAAGATGGTATCCTCTTCATTATCCAGTTTGCATGTAAATGAAAATTTATCATTACTAGAATATACAGTTTCTGATTCAGGGGCATTAGCAACAGACTTTTTAAGAATAAGGTTTGCAAGGTGTGTCTCGTTGGTATCAGTATTGATTCCATCATTAACTTTGCTGTAAAGTCTGTCAGAGTCAGCTGCATATTCAATCTGAATTCTGCCATCAGAAAGTTTATTAATATGAAGTGCCATAGGAAATCCAGATGTTTTGTTCTGGAAGCATAATGACAAAAGTTCTTGTGAAACAGCATCATTTTCAGGGACGATTGTCATTACAAATGTCTTACTTCTATCACGGCTTTCTCTTGTTGTATACCCCGCATTATCAATGTATGTGTCAGGATATTTTGATGAGAACACAATATGCATATTACCAGGAGCTAATTCTACATCTGTGTCCACATACATATACTGGTTATCTCCTGTAAATTGTGAATCATCTGCAAGTGTTTCGCTGGCAAACATCTCTGCCACGTTGTCGTATTTAAATCCTATTGATTCCAAATTATAGTAAGTTGAAGAATAACTTCCCATTTCAAATGAAAGAGTTGAACCACGGAGAGTTTCTTTTTGAGGGTCAGAAACATAAACCATTATTGTGGCAGTAGAAGGATCGTTTGCATCATCAACTCTCATCTGGTCAACACTACGAGGCTCTTTTTTAAAATCCATGGTTGAATTATTAATAGTGTCTCCATCAATAGAAACCTTTATATCTTGAAACTTATCTCTAGCCATGATTGGAATCTTGTTTTCAGTAACTTCATTCAGCGGTGAACCATCGTTAGTTTTAACAGTAAATTTGATTTCTGCCTTGTTGCCATTAACAACGTAAGAATCCATGGTGACAGTTAAATTCTTGTTTATCTTAGTGTTATCAACAACATTCTTATCATATACATAAGAATTGCCATTGTCATCAGTTACACCCTTGGAGGTGTTGGCAGATGAAGCAGTATTAATAACTTTATATATTGCCTTGAATATACTTTCGCCAGTTACCTGATTGTAGGCAAATGCCACACCAGATGACATCACCACAATTCCTGCGCAGGCAGCAGCTGCCACAGCCCATCTGTTTATCTTTCTTGTAATTCCTTTTACTCTGGCAGAATTAGTTTCTGTATTGTTAATTGTTCTGCCGGATGATTTGTTATCTTTACAGTACTGAAGTGTTTCCTGTATTAACTCTTCCGATGCATGTATCTGGTTTAATTCTTCTAACATATTCCGAATTCCTCCTTGACTTTTACTTGTAATAGTTTCCTTCCTCTCGATAATCTTGTTTTAACGGTGTTGGTGTTAATCCCAAGAGTTCTGGCAATCTGTTTTACGTCCTGTTCCTCATAATAATACAGGTAAATTACTTCTCTATATATTGGTGCCAGTTTAAGAACTTGTTCTAACACGCTTCCGCTTTCACCAATGGAATTGCTGTCGTCTAAGTATTCTAATTCATTAAGGAGAGTTGAATTGTAATCATCTGTAAGACTGACACAGCGATTCCATCTGCTTCTGTGTTGCTGTGCACATTCGTGCATGGCTACTGTCAAAAGCCAGGCCTTAACATGTTCCGGCTCATTAAATTTCTTGTCTGAAGTATATAGTTTCAAAAATGTATTCTGAAAGCAGTCCTTTGCATCTTCCGAATTGCTGCAGTGGACCAGACAGGCTCTAAGAATAGTATCAGAGTACATTCTGACAATAGCTTCAAAGGTTTTTCCTGCAAAATGTTCTTCTGAAAATTCACTCATAATAAATATCTGTTCACCTCCGTCAAGCTGTTGTGCACAACCTTTACACTACATACATGCAAAAAAGTCAAAAAAGTTTCATGAAAAATTATTTTTTCCAAGAGTTTATTGCAAAAATAAATTATGATTTCTAAACACAAATGCACCACAGGGAAAGTATGCCGGATTACCGGCTAAACTTAACCCTGTGGTGCAAAGAGGAGTGAAAAAAATAAAAAAGGAAAAATCAATCTTCTTCGATAACCTGAACTTCCATATAAGAAAAATCTATATGTTCTATGAAGTTGTCCTGGTTAAAACGTACTTTTGAGTGACGCTTGAACTCTTTAACATTGGCATCCAGCCATATAGGTTTGCCTAAATCGAATGATACACAGGCTTCCTCAATACCATCAAATATCTTTTTGGTACGATTAACAGACGGATTATCATTAACAATAGTAGTCTGCTTAATTATGTGGCGTGAATCATCAATGAGTTTACACCATAACCGAAACATCACATATCAACATTCAGGTGGTGTGGAAGACCATCAACCATAATAGGTGACAGCTCTGCCTGAATAAGTGGCTTAATATAATGAATTAAATCATCAGTAACATAGTCATCATCAGTAATCCACTCAAGTGGAACCTTCTTCTCGATGTTGGCAATCTGGTGAACATCGTGGGTTGCTGTAATGCACATATATGGGTCATCAGATACTCTCTGTAATACAACAACTTTACCTGATTCACCTTCAAATGCAGCCTTAACAGCAGCACCGCCTACGTTGTAGGCTTCTGTAATATCTGTTCTTGATGTCATATGTGCAGCACAACGCTGGAGTGTAGATAACTCGATAGCTCTTGTCTTAATACCAAGTTCTGCACCAATCTTGTTAGAAAGGAACTTGGCTGAACCAGCAAGCTGCTTGTGTCCGAATGCATCAACAAATTCAACGTGGTCAGAGAGCTCGAATACGTATCTGCCATCAAGAACCCTGATACCTTCTGATATGGCTACCACTATAGAACGTCCTTTGGCAGTAAGTTCTTTAACTCTGTCCATAAAGTGGTCAATGTCAAATGTCTTCTCTGGAAGGTAAATTAAATCTACACCTTCGCAGTCATCTCCTTTGGCAAGAGCAGCAGCGGCAGTAAGCCATCCTGCGTTACGTCCCATGATTTCAACAATTGTGATTGTTGGGTAGTCATATACAAGACCATCACGGATAATCTCTTTCATAGTTGAAGCGATGAACTTGGCAGCACTTCCATAACCAGGAGTATGGTCTGTTACGGCAAGGTCATTATCAATAGTTTTAGGAACACCCATGAATCTGATATCACTTCCTATAAGAATAGCATAATCAGACAGCTTCTTAATGGTGTCCATTGAGTCGTTACCACCTATGTAGAAGAAGAACTTTATCTCAAGTTCATCAAGAATCTCAAATATTTTATCATAAGTTTCACGGTCATCCTTAATCTCAGGGAGCTTATAACGGCAAGATCCCAGATAAGAAGAAGGCGTTCTCTTAAGTAATTCAATATCCATAGTAGTTTTGATTTTCTCGGAAAGGTCTACATACTGCCTGTCCAATAAACCTTTGATACCATGTCTCATTCCATAAACCTTCTTGGCACCCCTGTCTTTTGCTGTCTTAAATACACCTGCGAGGCTGGAATTAATAACCGATGTTGGTCCACCTGACTGACCAACGATAACATTACCTAGCATAATAATCCTCCAATCATCTCCGCTTGTCTATATTCTATTATTGTCACGAAGTTTCTATGAACGTATTTTATCATATTTTACATTTTTGCACAATATAAAAAATATTGCAGAATTTTTGCAACAATAAGATGATAGAAGTTGAATTTTCAAAAATCTTTACAAATACGAAGAAAAAAATGTCAGATTAATGGTTCAATTTTGTGTTATTTATGGTATGATTTGAAAAATGTAAGATTGGTGTGGATGAAAAAAATTATGTAACCAACCTTATAATAATGTAGAAAAGAGGATTGAGAATATGGGCAAACAGGAGTGGAAACCAGGAAATATGCTTTATCCAGTACCGGCAGTTATGTTAAGCTGCCAGAGGGAGGGAGAAAAGCCTAATATTATTACAGTGGCATGGGCAGGTACGATATGTTCAGACCCGGTTATGCTGTCTGTATCAATAAGAAAAGAAAGGTATTCACATGATATTATCAGTGAAACTGGGGAATTTGTGGTGAATCTTACAACAGAGGAGCTGTGCCATGCAACTGATTACTGCGGAGTCAGGTCTGGCAGGGATGTAGATAAATTTAAGGAAATGCATCTTACAGCTGAAAAAGCATCTAAAATAAAGGCACCTCTTATTGGGGAAAGTCCTGTAAATCTTGAGTGTAAAGTAGTGGATGTGAAGGAGCTTGGTTCCCACGATATGTTTATTGCACAGGTTGTGGCAGTCCATGTGGATGAAAAATATTTAGACGATAAAGGAAGACTTGATTTAGGAAAAGCAAATCTTATTACATATTCCCACGGAGAGTATTTCGGATTGGGGAAAAAGCTGGGGAAATTCGGATATTCTGTGGAAAAGAAAAACAAATGACACATTTGTAACAATTATGTAAAAAATGAACATTTTGTTAAAATTAAGAAAATATCGGCATTTTTGCTTTACAAACCTGACCTGTCATGTTAATATGGCTTTGTTACAAAATTGTTACAAAAACATTACAGATGGTTAGAATATAGTTTGGAGGACAATAAAGATGCATTTTACACAATATGGCAGACGCTTGAAAGTGACATTGATAAGTGGAATGACCGTTGCGTGTTTAGCGTGTATAGTTGCATTTCCTTTTGCTGATAAGAAACTCTTAAAGAATAAGGCAGGATACTTCAGTATTCAGTTTAATGGACAGGAAGTTGGAGCAGCAAATACAAGAGAAGAGGCAGAAGATGCTCTGGCAGCAGCAAGATTAAGATTTAGTCAGGAATATGATTCGGTAATCTACCTTGATAACAGCATTGATATTGTAGAAGAGTCAAGAGTTGTTGCATCAAGAATGAGCGAGAGCCAGCTTGAGGATGTACTGTACACAACTTTGTTTGAATGTGTGACAGACAGAGAGAATTCAACAGCTTACACATTAAGAATGGATGACTTTACAGTTACTCTTTCCAGCAAGGAAGAAATTGTGGAGCTGATGGAAAAGGTTACAGAGAAGTATGATTCCAAGAAAGAGTTCCAGGTAAAGCTTGATTCAGGGGACAGTGGTTTTGGAACATACTCATTAGAGGTGGTTAAGTCAGATATTAAGGAGACATCAACAGATATTGTTGCATCAGCCCTTAATGGTACATCTGGTCTTAACACAGAGGAAGTACATTCTCTTAGGGACGGTATTGTTGGTATAGGATTTGAAGAGGAACTTTCAATTAATGAGACACCGGTAAGTGGTGCTAATGTTATGACAGTTCAGCAAGCCTATGACGCTATCACTAAGGAGAAGGAGGCAAAGACAACCTATGTTGTAGAACAGGGTGACTGCCTTTCTATTATAGCTAACAAATGTGACATTTCGTTAAGTGATTTATATGCACTTAATGATGGTTTGACTGAGAATACACTGATTGTTCCGGGAGATGTTCTTATAGTAACAGTTCCTAAGGCAGAATTATCAGTAGTAATCACAGAGAGAAAAACATATGAAGAGGACTTTGACGCAGAGGTCCAGTATGTTGATGACGATACCCAGTACAGAGGTTATTCAAGGGTGCTTGAAGAAGGCTCTCAGGGACATCACAAGGTAACAGCTGATATTACAACAGTTAATGGTGTTCAGAAGTCTTTGACATATGTAGAGGAAACTATTACAGCAGAGCCAACTCCTAAGGTAGTTGCAGTTGGTACACTTACTCCTCCAACATATCTTAAACCTATTTCTGGTGGATCATTTTCATCAGGATTTGGTTACAGATGGGGTTCAATGCATACCGGCGTTGACTGGAGCTGCCCAATTGGCACACCTGTACGTGCATCTGCTTCTGGTACAGTTGTCAGAGCAGGATGGTACGCAGGTTACGGTTACTGCGTAGATATCCGTCATACTGATGGATCAATGACAAGATATGGCCATCTTAATTCCATAGCTGTTTCTTATGGACAGCAGGTAAGCCAGAGTTCTGTTATCGCTTACTCAGGAAATACAGGTAACAGCACAGGCCCACATGTTCATTTTGAGATATGGCTCAATGGAGTTGCGGTTAATCCGTTGAATTATGTAAACAAGAATTAACTGTGATATGTGTTTTGTGACAGGTTTTAGGTGTCTGGTGTGGTTTTACGCCAGACACTTTTTAATGTGGGGGTTTACAAAAACGAAAAAACTACATATAATATTAAATAGTGGTGTTTTATGCACAGGAGGATTTTCTCCTATTAATATCATGTAAATGAGGTGCGCTTAATGGAACAGTATATAATTAAAGGTGGCAATCCTCTTTCGGGAGAGGTTTCCATCGGAGGCGCCAAGAATGCAGCTTTAGGCATTCTTGCAGCTGCAATTATGACAGATGAAACTGTAACAATTGAAAATGTACCTAACGTTAGAGATACTAGAGTATTATTGCAGGCTATTGAAGGAATTGGCGCAAAGGTAAAATACGTATATAACAATTCTGTACAGATTAACGGTGGTGGAATCTGTGACATGAATGTTGATTATGATTATATAAAGAAAATCAGAGCTTCATATTATCTTTTAGGAGCTTTGCTTGGTAAGTACAGACAGTCACAGGTTGCCCTGCCTGGTGGATGCAACATTGGCAGCAGACCTATTGACCAGCATATTAAAGGCTTTAAGGCGCTGGGAGCAGATGTCCAGATAAGTCATGGAAAGATTACAACTAAGGCTGAGAAGCTTTCGGGTGGTCATGTATACTTTGATGTGGTTTCTGTAGGAGCAACAATTAATCTTATGTTAGCAGCATGTCTCGCTGAGGGGGATACCATTCTGGAGAATGCAGCTAAAGAACCACATATAGTTGATGTGGCGAACTTCCTTAATGCTATGGGAGCCAATATTAAGGGCGCAGGTACAGATGTAATCAGAATTAAAGGTGTGCAGAGGCTTCATGGAACAACCTATTCCATTATTCCTGACCAGATTGAAGCTGGAACATTTATGTTTGCAGCAGCGGCAACTAATGGCGACGTTGTGGTTAAGGATGTTATTCCTAAGCACCTTGAGTCTCTGTCAGCAAAGCTTATTGAAGTTGGCTGTGAGGTTGTAGAAGGAGATGACTGGGTAAGAGTTATCGGTAAAGGTTCTCTTAAGAGTACTAACGTTAAGACATTGCCTTATCCGGGATTTCCAACAGATATGCAGCCACAGATGGCTGTAGTTCTTGCACTTGCTAATGGTTCAAGTATGATTACTGAAAGTATATTTGAGAACAGATTCAAATATGTTGATGAGCTTAACCGTATGGGATGCAAGATTAAGGTTGAAGGTAATACAGCATATATCGAGGGTGTTGACCATATTACAGGAGTTGAGATGTCTGCCCCAGACCTTCGTGCTGGTGCGGCTCTGGTTATTGCGGCTCTGGCAGCAGAAGGTGTATCACAGATTGATGATATAGAATATATCCAGCGTGGTTATGAGGATTTTGAAGGAAAACTTGCAATGCTGGGTGCTGTTATTGAGAGGGTTGATTCTGAGAGGGAAGCCCAGAAGGCAAAGCTTAAAATAAGCTAATTGTATTTACAGGCACATTCTAAAGGTAAGATTGTATAAGGTCTTTCCTTTGGGGTGTGCTTTTTAATAAAATTTTATAATAATTAATTATTTATTTTTATTATTTCATGGGAAAAAGTGGTATTATTATGAAGTTAAGAACTAAGTTAAAACTGGCATTTTGTACAATGATTGTACTTCCTGTATTAATGTGCGGATGTGCCATGATGGGAATAATCAAATATCAGAATACAGCTATGCAGAAGCTGTATGGTGTAGATGAGGCTGTAAGTTTCGATAACATGTATTCCTCATCTGTTATTATCAGTAAAATTACTGATAAGATATCTGACTATGTTAAACAGGTGGGAATGGAGAATCCGGAGAAATTCACAGATATAGATTACCTGAATGATCTTGACAGTGAACTTATGGTAAGACTTTCATCTCTGGCGGTTGTTAAGAATGATGAAATTATATATGCATCGGAGTCCCTGGAAAGTGATGAATTAAGAGATCTGATACCAAAACATACTACAGTTGATGGCCCTTATAATGAGAGTACCTATAAGGGCGGAGAATATAACTGTATTGTTAAGCAGTTTAATTTCAAGGAAGAATCTGGAGAGGTTATCAGTGTGTATATTGTCACATTTCTGGAACAGGTAATTCCGCAGATTAAGAGGATTGGTGTGCAGGGAATTATTTCAGTTATTTTCATTCTTGTTATTACAAGCCTTTTTCTTGATTTGTGGATATATGGCTCCATTATAATACCTCTGGACAGACTTAAGCTTGCCACCCAGAATATTAAGATGGGTAATCTGGATTTCGAGATGCCTAAAAGCTCCCGGGATGAAATAGGTGATGTGTGCCGGGATTTTGAGGAAATGAGGGTTATCCTTAAGGAAACTTCGCAGGAAAAGATTATTTCTGACAAGGAAGAGAAGGAGCTGATAAGAAATATCTCCCATGACCTTAAAACACCTCTTACTGCCATAAAAGGATATGTGGAGGGAATTATGGATGGAGTGGCAGATACCCCGGAGAAGCAGCAGCGGTACCTGCAGACCATTGCCAACAAGGTTAATGACATGGACAAGCTTATTGATGAGCTTACCATATATTCAAAGCTGGATACCAACAGAGTGCCATATTCTTTCAGCAGAATTAATTTAAAGGATTATTTTGATGATTGCTGTGAAGAGATAAGGGTTGACCTGGAGGCTCAGGATATCGATCTTGTATACAAGTGCCATAATGTTGATGAGGTGTACATATACGCCGATGTTGAGCAGCTTAAGAGGGTAATTAACAATATTATCAGCAATTCTGTTAAATATATGAAAGAGGGAAGAAAGGGCAGGATTGAAATAAATCTGTATGATGAAGGGGATTATGCTCATATTATTATGACAGACAATGGCATGGGTATTGGAACTTCAGATTTACCTCATATATTTGACAGATTTTACAGGACTGATGAATCAAGGAACAGTAAACAGGGAGGCAGCGGCATTGGTCTTGCCATTGTCAGAAAAATCATAGAAGACCACAAAGGTAAGATATGGGCAGAAAGCGTTGAAGGAGAAGGAACTACCATGCACATATGCTTAAGAAAAGATATAGACACAAGTAAATATATTATGCAAGGAGAGACAAAGAATGAGTAAAGTATTAATTGTTGAAGATGAAGAAGCGATTGCTGAAATTGAAAAGGATTATCTTAAGTTAAGTGGATTTGAGGTAACAGTGAAATCAGATGGTGAAAGCGGACTTGAGTCGGCCATGGGAGAGGATTATGACATATGTATCCTTGATGTAATGCTTCCTGGAGTGGATGGATTTGAGATATGCCGCCAGGTAAGGGAAAAGAAGAACATTCCTATTATCATGGTTTCAGCAAAGAAAGAGGATATTGATAAAATCAGGGGATTAGGTGTAGGCGCAGATGACTATATGACTAAGCCTTTCAGTCCTAGTGAGCTTGTTGCCAGAGTGAAAGCCCATCTTGCAAGATATGAGAGACTGGTGAGCAGCTCTAAGGAAAATAATGACGTTATTGAAATCCGTGGTATTAAAATTGACAAAACAGCCAGAAGAGTCTTCGTCAATGGTGAGGAAAAAGTATTTACAACGAAGGAATTTGATTTATTGACATTTCTTGCAGAGCATCCAAACCATGTGTATACCAAGGATGAACTTTTCAAGGAAATCTGGGATATGGATTCTATAGGAGATATTGCAACTGTTACGGTTCATATTAAGAAAATCCGTGAAAAGATTGAGTTTGATACATCAAAGCCACAGTATATCGAGACGATATGGGGCGTAGGATACCGCTTTAAGGTCTGATTGCCAACCAGTCAGGAAATAAGTGTTTGTTTTCCAGTGGTTTCAGGCAGAGGGTACATTGGGAAAATAATATGGAAATGAGGGTTGATATTGGAGTTTAGTAAGAAAAAAATGAAGCAGATTGTGCTCCTTATGGTTATAGCCGCACTTCTGGTGCTGTGCGTAATTAATTCACAGGGAATAATGAATGCTCTTGGACTGGTAATTAAGATTGCCATGCCATTTATAACAGGCTGTGCTATTGCATTTGTACTTAATATTGTGATGAATCTGATTGAGAACAGAATGCTAAAAAAATGGACTGGAAAATATGCTGACAGATTCAAAAGACCTGTCAGTATTGTCCTGACATTTGTATTCATTGTACTTCTGCTGGTTTTCCTGATTTCAATGGTTGTGCCACAGCTTGTCAGGGCCGTAAGTGATGTGGTAAAGCAGGTTCCTCTGGGAATTAACAGACTTATGGCGGAGCTTGACATACTGTGCCAGAAGTATCCGGAATTGCAGCAGCAGATAGATGTATTAAGCAATATCGGACAGAATTGGGATAGCATTGTTAACAATATAGTTTCGTTCTTTAAGAATGGATTTGGTGACGTGCTTAATTCCACAATTGGTATTGCAAGCAGTGTGGTAAGCGGATTTACTAATCTGTTTATTGGTCTGGTATTCAGTGTGTATGTGCTTGCCCAGAAGGAGAAACTGGCAGGTCAGGTAAAGAGAGTTTTATCTGCATTTTTACCGGAAAAGGTAAATAATAGTATTTTATATGTATGCTCACTCTTGAATAAGAATTTTACCAACTTTATTACTGGACAGTGCCTGGAAGCTGTAATTCTTGGAACTATGTTTGTAATTGCCATGACAATATTCAGAATGCCTTATGCTGTTATGATTGGCGTACTTATTGCATTTACAGCGTTAATACCTATTGTGGGAGCATTCATAGGATGCGTAGTGGGGGCGTTCCTGATTCTTCTTGTCAATCCATTGAAGGCTCTTGTGTTTATTATTTTATTCCTTGTTTTACAGCAGATTGAGGGTAATCTCATATATCCAAGAGTTGTGGGAAGTTCAGTGGGACTTCCGGCAATGTGGGTGCTGGTAGCCGTAACAATCGGTGGAAGCCTGTTTGGAATTATGGGAATGCTGGTGTTCATTCCACTTATTTCTACAGTTTATGCACTGTTAAGAGAGTGCGTAAACAGGAGAAATGCAAAAAAGAGGGGAGATACAAAGGCACAGTCAGGTGGATGTACGTGATTTGAGTGAATCATTTCTCCCTTTTCAATGATGCTGCTGAACTTGAACAGTACTTGTATACGGTGTAGCTGATTAAGGCTGCGCCGTATTTTTCTTTTCACGTCACTTTTTTTCGCCTATACCTTTATGCAATCTTAATATTGTCTTTATTTTGCTTATGCCGGCTTAATGCAGGTTAAGATAGAATAAAGACAGTCTAAATATGATATTAAGATTGTAAAGGTATCCGTCATGATAAAACATCAAAATCTCAAACACAAGCATATTACATCATTTCAGATTATTATATTAGGATTTCTGTCAGTGATAATTTTAGGCAGCATACTGTTAATGCTGCCTGTTTCGACAAAGGACGGCAGAGGTGCTGCGTTTTCAGACGCACTGTTTACCGCAACTTCAGCAACTTGTGTAACCGGTTTGGTTTTGCATGATACTGCTACATACTGGTCGATGTTCGGGCAGAGCGTAATTCTGATATTAATTCAAATCGGTGGTATGGGTATTGTCACAGTTTCGGTTGCAGTTGCAGTTTTTTCAGGTCGAAAAATTGGGCTAATGCAGAGAAGTACAATGCAGGAGGCTGTTTCCGCACATCATCTGGGAGGAATTGTACGGCTTACAAAATTCATACTGAAAACAACGGTGTGTATTGAACTTGTCGGAGCAGTCCTGCTCCTCCCGGTTTTTATCCGTGACTTTGGAATTATGAAAGGAACATGGTATGCCCTGTTCCATTCTATTTCGGCATTCTGCAACGCAGGATTTGACTTAATTGGCATTAAAGAGCCGTTTTCGTCATTAACCTCTTATTCATCACAGCCTTTTGTTAATTTTACGGTTATGGCACTTATTATTATTGGTGGAATAGGCTTTTTAACCTGGGAGGATATAAAAAACAACAAGCTTCATTTCAGAAAGTACCGAATGCAAAGCAAGGTTATCCTTACAGTGATGATGATACTGATTTTCCTGCCAGCACTTTACTTTTTCTTTTTCGAGTATCAGAGACTTCCACTTGGAGAAAGATTCCTGACCTCACTTTTCCAGTCTGTTACCACGAGAACAGCCGGATTTAATACAACGGATTTAACATTATTCAGTGAGACAGGGCAAATGATGATGATATTGTTGATGCTGATTGGTGGTTCTCCCGGTTCTACAGCAGGTGGTATGAAAACTACGACAATTGCTGTGCTGGTTTCATCGGCAATGTCCGTATTTCGCAAAAAGGAGGACACACATTTTTTCAAACGCCGTATACCTGACGATACCATAAAAAGTGCGGCAACTATCTTTTTGATGTATTTTGGGCTGTTTATAGGTGGCGGAATGATTATCAGCCGTCTTGAGAATATACCGTTGTTAGCGTCACTGTTTGAAACGGCATCGGCAATTGGAACGGTGGGACTTTCCCTTGGTATAACCTCACAGTTGGGACTTGTTTCACAGTTTATTCTGATTGCACTTATGTTTTTTGGAAGAGTTGGAGGACTGACATTGATATTTGCGGCAATGTCAAAAACGGCTACAAACGCAGCAAAATACCCACAGGAAAAAATAACGGTTGGTTAAAGGAGAAGAAAGATGAAATCTGTTTTATTGATAGGCCTTGGCAGGTTTGGCAGGCATATTGCCATGAAGCTTAATGAGATGCGGCATGAGGTTATGGCTGTAGACACAAACGAAAAAAGAGTAAATGCGGTATTGCCATTTGTTATGAATGCACAAATAGGTGATGCAACCAATGAAGAGTTTCTTGAATCTTTAGGGGTTAATAATTTTGATGTTTGCATTGTCGCAATCGGGGACGATTTCCAAAGCTCGCTTGAAACAACATCTCTTTTAAAGGAATTGGGTGCTAAAAAGGTAGTTTCTCGTGCGGCACGGGATGTGCATGCAAAATTCCTTTTGCGAAATGGTGCGGATGAAATCGTATATCCAGAAAAGCAGCTTGCCGATTGGACGGCTATCCGCTACACCTCCGACCATATTCTTGATTACATAGAGCTGGATAGTGACCATTCGATTTTTGAAATTGCCGTACCTGAAAAATGGATAGGAAAGACGGTTGTTGAGGCGGATGTGCGTAAAAAGCACGGGATTAATATTATGGCCATTAAACGCGATGGTAAAATGAATCTGAATTTTGCGCCCGAAACAAGCTTTATGTCTGGTGACACCATTTTGGTGCTGGGCGATACCAAAAACATACAAAAATGTTTTCACATATAAGCACTGAACGAGGACTGGGATATGAAAGAATTATTTGTAGTGTGTGCAGTGTTTTTCATTATTGTGTCCGGTTACTTTATAATGAAAAGACTTGACTCATTTTTAGAGAATAACCGCCGCTCAATTGATACAGAAATTGTAGAAAACAGTCTTTTTATTGCGTTTGATAATCCTATGATATTGGATTGTGTGATGCCACTGTTTGAAAAGTTTTCAAAGGCAAATCCGAATTGTCAGCTGCATTTTCTGTCTGGAAATACAGAGGATATATATGATAAGCTAAACAAGAACTGCATTGACTTTGGCTTTATAGAAAACACTGCTTTAAATAATGATGGTACCTACAACTATCTTATCATTTCTGCAAAGCAAAACAGTGTTTTGTGTGAAAAAACAGGTTGTAAAATAGAACCGCTGAATCTGTCAGAAGTTCAGATTGCTGTGATATGGAAAAAGACCTCAGACAGTGCCTGTGTAAATAGTTTTTCAGATTTTATATTATCAAATCAAGGAGTAATCGATGCGGAATATGTAAAGTAGAAGACATTTTCACACTGTGGTACAATAAAGAACGAAGAATTTATTTCAAAATGAGAAAATTATTTTAATAACATTCTCTTAAAATATGAGACATACAGGAATGGAGATTATATGGATGAAACAAGGCAAAGCCCGGAACAGATTTTAAAGCAGATTGCAAAGGAAGAGCAAATCCTTAATCGCGGGCATTTAAAAATATTTTTTGGATATGCCGCAGGGGTAGGCAAAACCTACGCAATGCTAAAAGCTGCACATGCGGCGAAAAGGAGTGGCATTGATGTGGTTGCAGGTTACATTGAACCACACGCCCGTCCCCAGACCTCTGCACTTGTAAATGGACTTGAATGTATTCCGAATCTTGTTTCGGAATATAATGGAATTACTCTTTCGGAATTCAATCTTGACGCCGCACTCGCCCGTCATCCACAGTTAATCCTTGTAGATGAGCTTGCCCATACCAATGCGCCTGTGTGCCGGCATACAAAGCGTTATCGCGATATTGAAGAGCTGCTTAAGGCAGGTATAGATGTTTATACCACTGTAAATGTTCAGCATATTGAGAGCCTCAATGACACCGTTGCGTCTATAACAGGCATTATGGTACAAGAGCGTATCCCCGATTCGGTTTTTGATAATGCCAGTCAGGTTGAGCTTGTGGATATTGAGCCCCAGGAATTGATTGAACGGCTTAAGGCGGGAAATGTTTATAATTCGGTTCAGGCTGAGCGCGCTACAGAGAATTTCTTTACTGTGGAAAATCTTACGGCTCTTAGGGAAATTGCACTGCGCCGCTGTGCCGACAGGGTGAATCTGCTTACTGAAACCGTCAGATCGAAAAGCCACAGCGATTATCATACTGATGAGCATATTCTTGTATGCCTTTCATCCTCACCGTCGAATGCAAAAATTATCCGCACTGCCGCCCGAATGGCGAATGCTTTTAAGGGTGCTTTTACCGCGCTGTTTGTGGAAACCCCGGATTATCAGGTTAT
Source organism: uncultured Eubacterium sp. (assembly GCA_945946665.1). Taxonomy (GTDB): domain Bacteria; phylum Bacillota; class Clostridia; order Lachnospirales; family Lachnospiraceae; genus Lachnospira. Next base: position 1,239 of record CAMEWO010000020.1, on the reverse strand, counting down.
GTCTGAGGAAGATGTAAAAAGACTACGGAGTAATATGCGTCTTGCGGAACAGCTAGGAGCTAAAATCGAAACTGTGTACGGGGAAGATGTTTCCTATCAAATTGCCGAATTTGCAAGGCTTTCGGGAGTTTCAAAGATTGTGATAGGAAGAAGCTCTGCAACCAGAAAGAGCATATTCAGTAAACCTACTCTTACAGAAAAATTGATTGCTAACGCACCGAATTTGGATGTGCATATCATACCAGATACAGAAGGTAACAATACCTCATATCGTGCAAAAACAGCAAAAAAGATAAGCAGAGCAGTTTTTTCGGTATCGGATCTTTTAAAAAGCATTGTCATTTTGATTTTAGCAAGTTGTATAGGTATGCTGTTCCGCCACTTGGGGTTTGATGAAGCCAATATTATCACAGTATATGTTCTGGGCGTGCTTGTAACCTCGGTTGTTACAAGACATAGGATTTACAGTCTGATTTCTTCAATTGTCAGCGTTTTGGTTTTCAATTTTTTCTTTACCAATCCGCAGTTTACACTTAAGGCGTACGACAAGGGCTATCCAATTACTTTCCTGATTATGTTTTTGGCGGCTTTACTTACAAGCTCCCTTGCCGTAAAATTAAAAGAGCACGCAAAACAGTCTGCAAAGGCAGCTTACAGAACAAAGGTGCTTTTTGACACAAATCAGCTCTTACAGCAGGCAAAGGATAAGAATGAAATTATTTCAGCAACGGCAAATCAGCTTATAAAGCTGCTGGGAAAAGATATTGTGTTTTATTTGACAGAGGACGAGAAACTTAGTGAACCTCATATTTTTACCATGTCGGGAGATAAAACAGACAAAGAAATAATTGGTACAAAAGAGAAGGCAGTTGCGGAGTGGGTGCAAAAAAATAACAAACACGCAGGTGCTACTACGGAAACTCTTTCAAACGCCAGGTGTCTGTACCTTGCCGTAAGGGTCAACAGCCGCGTTTACGGTGTTGTGGGTATATATATCGGTGAAGATCCGCTTGATTCGTTTGAAAAAAGTATTTTATTATCTATACTTGGAGAATGTGCTTTGTCACTGGAAAACGAAAAAAACGCAAGAGAGAAAGAAGAAGCGGCAATTTTGGCTAAGAATGAGCAGCTTCGTGCAAATCTCCTTCGTGCAATTTCGCACGATTTGCGGACACCCCTTACTTCTATTTCGGGAAACGCAAGCAATCTTATATCAAACGGCAATTCCTTTGACGAAGC
>CAMEWO010000019.1 GCA_945946665.1 uncultured Eubacterium sp. | reverse complement strand
AGTAAGTTCAAGTCAGAGGTATGGGACAACTGGAATTTAATTTTCCAATTGACCAAAATTTTTCTATTGACATATATATAATATACTGTTATGCTTACTACGTCAGGCATACCACGACAGTCGTAGTACGACAATCGTATTACTATAATCGTAGTATTATTACCGAAATAATATTACCGGCTGTCGCAGGAAATGCGTGAATACGTTCTGCCTATCCGGCATCAGATGCTTGTAAGTTTTGCCTATGCAGCTATATAGCCGGAACGATTGGACGACATCTTAGTGCTGCGGCGTGTATGGATTACACTTCGCCAGCAACTGCACGAATGTCTGAGCCCGGTCAAGGGCGAGTTGTCGGGCAGTTGCTGAAATAAGCGAGTGTAAGGCATATATGCCGCAACACTTAGAAGCTCGTCCTGTTCTGGCTATATAGCTGCTTAGGTAAAACTTATAAGCATCTGATGCCGGATAGGCAGAACGGATTCGCTCATTTCCTCCCTGACAGGAAAAATATTAAGGAGGACTGTATATGAGTGGTATCAGCAGCGATATTATTCGTGGTTACAATGACACCATGATTCTTTACCTCCTGCTTGATAAGCCATCCTACGGCTACGAAATCTCCAAAGAAATCAAAGAGCTGTCCGGGGAAAAATACGTTATCAAAGAAACCACCCTGTACTCAGCATTTACACGAATGGAGAAGAATGGCTATATCCAGTCTTTCCCTGACAACAGCAACCCCTCCGGCAAGCGGCGCACCTATTATCGCATTACCGATACCGGCAGGCAGTATTACAGGGAAAAATGTGACGAATGGCTTATCACCAAGGAAGTAGTAGAAAAATTTATTATCAGGGGGAATATGACCGATGGAAACAATTAGAAACTATCTTGAAAGTATGTTTGCCAACCTTCCCGGCACACCAGAAGTACGTAGGGCAAAGGATGAACTCTGGCAGATGATGGAAGACAAATACACAGAATTAAAGAATGAAGGCAAAACCGAAAACGAAGCTATAGGCATCGTTATATCAGAATTCGGCAACCTTGATGAACTGGCAAGAGATTTGGGTATAGACAATATTGTAAACAACCAGAACAACAACAGACCTAAGCCTTTCACTATTGACATGGTGGATGATTATATCGCCAGCCATAAGAAGAAATCATTATTTATTGCACTTGGAGTATTTTTATGCATCATATCTGTATGCGGACCAATATTCTTTGACTGTCTGGCATCAACTGTTTTACCTATGGAAGCCATATATGGTGCTTTGGGTGCATGTATGATGTTTATATTAATTGCAATTGCAGTTGGATTCTTTATTTACAGTGGCACCTGCACCAGCAAATGGAAAATCCTTCAGCAGGAAAGATATGCCACTGATTTTGCAACATCAGGATATATAAACCAGAAAATGGCTGAGTATAAGCCAACCTACACTATTTCACTTATCGTAGGAATCTGTCTGTGTATCTTAAGTGTTACTCCTGCAATTATTATTGATGCATTTGTATCCAGATTTCCATCTGTATGGCTGGAAAACCTTTCAGGTGTGCTCCTTTTTGTATTTGTGGCTGTAGGCGTATTTTTAATTGTATTAAGCTGCAATCAGATGAGTATATACAACAAGCTTCTGTCACTTAATAATAATAACTTCTATGGAAACAACAGAGTATATGGCAACAATTACAACAATCCGCAGGGAAATAATAACGCATAAAATAACTACAACAACCCTGGTGGAAGCAATTACTATAATGCTCCTAACGGCAAGGTTGTGTATGACAACAAGACTGTTGCAGCAATCATGTCAGTATTCTGGCCTACCATTACATGTATTTACCTGTGCATAAGCTTCCTTACATTTGACTGGCATATCACATGGATTATATGGCCTATTGCTGCAATTATTGACACTCTTATTGAAAATACACTTGGACACAAGTAATTATGTGTAGATTGGAGAGAATATGAAGAGAAATATATACCTTGTAGCAATTACAGTCATAACTATTGCCTGCATATTATTTGGAACACTGTACCGTGGAATGGGACTTGCGAAATATATTACAAAGAAAGTAATATCCTCAGACAGCAGCAATACAACCACTTCCATAGATGAGAAGAACATTCCTGCATTCAGTAGAATCAATGTTGATACTGATGTTGCACAGCTGGAAATCAAAACAGGAGACAGCTATTCATGTAAAATAACAAGCATAAAGAATTACCCTGTATCATACACCAATGAGAATGGAGTATTAAATATAACACAGAACGCCATCAATGTCCTGAATTTCGGTTCCAACAACATAACTTGTGAAATCGTGATTACAATTCCAAAGGATGCAGAAATCACATCTGCCACCCTTAATTCAGATGTAGGTAATATTTCTATTGAAGATTGTATTATCAATGACATGTCAATTGAAAGTGATGTAGGAAATGTAGAATTATCAGAGGTTACATTTAACAATCTTACTATCCAGACTGACGTGGGAAATATTGAAGTCACAGATGTGAAGGACATTGATAAATACAATGTAGACTTAAGCACCGACCTAGGCAAAATTACATACTGCGGCAGTTCAAGCAAGGGTTCCCTGAACAAAACAGTTCCTTCCGCAAAGGGAAACATAACAATAGGAAGCGATGTTGGTAAAATCACTTTGAATTAATAATATTATATGCAAGCGCATTCGACCCTTGCCAGGCCTTTCCTAAAAATTAAGCAGGTATCACAATCATGCGGATACCTGCTTCTTTTCAACTTCAAGCTACTAACGGGAGTCGGACCCGTGACCTCAACATTACCAATGTTGCGCTCTACCACCTGAGCTATAGTAGCATGGCACTTAAAAAGTTCCAACTTGAATATATTATATTATAGAAAGACAGTTGTCAAGGTTTCATTTAACCTTCATCGTCTTTGTTTCATTTAACCTTCATCGCCTTTGTTTTTATGCGTTGAAGCGCATTATCAATAGACTTAGGAGACTTGTGCATCAATTCGGCAATCTGGTGATAGTTCTTACCCTCCATGTGATAATCAAGAACCTGTCTCTCCAGACTGCTTAACTGGTCAACAAGATTTTCCTCAAATGTTCTGGCATATTCCTTATCAATAAATATAAACTCAGGATTCTGGTCAGAATCAGGAGTTATAACATCTGCCAGCTTATATACATTCTCATTATCATCATTATATGCAGGAGTCTCAAATGAAACATAATTATTTAAAGGGACGTTCTTCTCCCTGTTAGATGCTGTAATAGCAGTCATAATCTGGCGGTCAATACACAGACTTGCAAATGAGGCAAAGGATGTTCCCCTGCTTTCATCATATCCTCTTGCGGCCTTGTACAGTCCAATCATGCCCTCCTGGATAAGATCATCATTATCTCCCCCTGCGATATACATGGACTTTGCTTTCTTTCGCACAAGATTCTTGTACCGGTCAAAAAGAGTCTCAATTGCGGTCTCATTACCAACACGGTACATATCAATCAATGTCTCATCACTGCATTTTTCATAATTCATAGATTATTCTCCCAGAACCTGATTTAAAGACTATTTCAAACCATTTCATTCCTATTTCACATCTACTTCATATCCGTTATTTCATCCTCTGGCGCAGGATTTCATATGCAAGAACACCTGCTGCCACTGAGGCATTAAGGGAATCAATGTCACCCTTCATAGGAATAGCGGCTGTAAAATCACATTTTTCACGGACAAGACGGCTCACACCACTTCCCTCATTGCCTATAACAAGTCCTATAGACCCGGTAAGATTACAGTCATACATAACCTCACCGTCCATGTCAGCACACACAAACCACAATCCCTGTTTCTTCAGCTCGTCGATTGTCTTCCCGATATTTGTTACCTTAGCAACCGGTGTATAATTAACAGCTCCCGCAGAGGTCTTTGCCACTGTTGCCGTAAGTCCTGCTGCCCTGTGCTTTGGAATAATGACACCATGGGCTCCCACCAGATTAGCTGTACGGATTATGGCTCCAAGATTATGTGGGTCTTCAATCTCATCCAGTACAAATATAAATGGGTCTTCTCCCTTTTCTCTTGCTTTATCAAGAATATCCTCCACTTCAGCATACTCATAAGCCGCAGCCTGGGCAATAACTCCCTGATGATGCCCTGTTCTGGATATATGGTCAAGACGTTCCTTATCAACGAAATTAATTATCGTATCATGCTTCTTAGCTTCTCTTATTATGCTGTTAACCGCCCCATCCTGGCACCCTGCAAGAACAAACAGCTTGTCAATGGTCTTACCTGAACGGAACGCCTCCAATACAGCATTGCGCCCTTCTATCGTAAATTCTTTATTATCCAATTTATCCTCCAATTCAAATCTCACCAAATGCAGTCAAAGCCATTTTAACAAGCTCCACCATACGGTCATATCGTCTTTCCAGATAAAGGTATCCCATCAGTGCCTCAAATCCGGTTGCCCGCCTGTAATCACCAATGGATGCATTCTTCGCTGATGTATAGGATTTGGCGTTACGGCCTCTTTTATACACAGATTCTTCATCAGCTGTTAAAGATTCCTCAATAAAACCGATTAGTTTTGACTGGGTTTCTGCTTTAACAAGACTGCTTGCCATCCTGTTAAGCTTGTTCACCGGCATATTTCCCTTCTTATCAAGAAGATATGTCTTAATCACAAGGTCATATACGCAGTCGCCAATATAAGCCAGAACAAGAGGAGACAGTTGTTTTGGGTCTGTCTCCTGCAAATTCATGCCTTTTATTACAGCTTCCATTAAATCCCCATTGCCAGTGCCGGCATCTAAAGCCTCACACGGACCTGATTCATCCGGTGTCTTAAGTAATCCTATGCTCTCTTCCATCTTACTCCTTCTCTTGTATCTTCAAGAATAATTCCCTTTGAAAGGAGCTCATCTCTTATCTGGTCAGCCAGTGCGAAATTCTTATCCTTTCTCGCCTGCTGTCTCCTGGCAATAAGTTCATCTATTTCACTGTCTAACATCTCTTCCTTCTTGTCTACAATAAGTCCTAAGACATCAGTAAGAGTAGTAATCTTTTCCTTCAACGCAGTAAGATATGCTGTTGTATTATCACTGCTGCTGTTAGAGTTGACATATTTTACAAGTTCAAATACAGCGGATATGGCATCAGCAGTATTGAAATCATCATCCATTGCATTATCAAACTTATCATAGAACTCCTTTGTCTTATCAAGCAGTCCCTTTTCCTCTTCTGTCATATCTCCCTGTTTGCCATTTGCAATAAGATGCTTAAGATTGTCAACAGAAGTAATGATTCTGTCCAGGCTGTTCTTTGCAGATTCCATAAGCTCGCGGCTGAAATTAATTGGATTTCTGTAGTGGGCATTCAGCATGAAAAATCTTAATACCTGAAGGTCATATTCTTCAGAGATTTCTCTTACTGTAAAGAAATTGCCCATAGACTTGGACATCTTCTTATTATCAATATTAAGAAATGCATTGTGCATCCAGTATTTTGAAAATGGAACGCCATTAGCAGCCTCTGACTGGGCAATCTCATTCTCATGGTGAGGGAATATAAGATCCTCACCGCCTGCATGAATATCTATCTCATCTGAAAGATATTTCTTAGACATTACAGAACACTCTATATGCCATCCCGGACGGCCTTCACTCCATGGTGATTCCCAATATGGCTCCCCTTCCTTCTTAGGCTTCCAGAGAACGAAATCAAGTGGGTCTTCCTTCTCATCTTCACCTGAAACCTTCAGCTGATGGGCATCATCTCTGTGTCCTGCCTCAAGCTCATCAATATTCTTCTTGGAAAGCTTTCCATATCCTTCGAATTTCCTTGTTCTGTAATATACAGTTCCATTCTTCTCATAGGCATATCCCTTGTCAATCAGGGTCTGAATCATATCAATCATGCCCGGAATCTCCTGTGTGGCAAGAGGATGGGTTGTGGCAGGCTTGATATTCATTCCAGCCATATCCTTCTTGCACTCAGCAATATATCTTGTAGAGATTTCCTCAGCAGAAACCCCCTCTTCATTTGCTTTCTTGATGATTTTGTCGTCTACATCTGTAAAATTAGAGACATAATTAACGTCATAGCCCTTGTACTCCAGATATCTTCTGACTGTATCGAAGCAAATCATTGGGCGGGCATTACCGATATGGATAAGATTATACACAGTAGGTCCGCAGACATACATTTTAACTTTGTTGTCCTCTAATGGAACAAATTCTTCTTTTTTTCTGGTTAATGTATTGTATACTTTCACTCTTTTTTCCTCCCATTATTAACACAGTGCAATGTTGATATTTCTGCCTCAAGGGTTTCTACTCTATCCTTAAGGAAGATGTTTTCTCCACGAAGTTCATCAATATCACATTTAACCGGATCTGGAAGATGAACCTGATCCAGGTCAATATCCACTCTCTTATCATTAAGGACCACAATTCTTCCTGGAACACCTACAACAGTAGCATTGTCAGGCACGTCACTTAAGACTACAGAACCAGCTCCAATCTTACAGTTGTTGCCGATGTACACTGAGCCTAAAACCTTGGCACCTGCTCCTATCATTACGTTGTTGCCAACAGTAGGATGTCTCTTCCCCTGTTCCTTGCCTGTACCTCCAAGAGTAACCCCCTGATACAGAGTGACATTATTGCCAATTATAGCTGTTTCTCCAATGACCACTCCATGTCCGTGGTCAATAAAGAATCCCTCACCAATCTGAGCGCCAGGATGAATCTCTATTCCTGTTTTGTGGGCTGACTTCTGGGAAATCTTCCTTGCCTTGTAATATTTTCCTTTAAGATACAGCTTATGTGCTTTTCTGTACTTAAGCATTGCCTTAAAGCTCGGATAAAGAAAAACCTCTTTAGTCGTTTTAATTGCAGGATCTCTTTCCTTAATCACTGCAATTTGCTGCTTAACAAATTCAATATAATTCATAACTGCTCCAAAAAATCATTCTATATTCGAACCACATCCGCCGCAGCCATTGCAACAGTTCTTCATATCCGCTTCGCCATATATATAATTAGCCACAGAGGATATGGAACATACAGCCTGGGCAGATATTCCCTCTCCACTGCCTGTAAATCCAAGTCCTTCCTCTGTTGTAGCCTTAACATTAATCTGATTTAATTCTATTCCAAGAGTCCCTGCAATATTCTGTCTCATATCAGGGATATGAGGTGCCATCTTAGGTCTCTGGGCAATTATGGTCGCATCAATGTTTTCTATGATGTAGTTATTCTCGTCCAGCATCCTGCCTACTTCTTTAAGAAGCATTAAGCTGTCCGCCCCTTTATATTTATCATCTGTGTCAGGAAAATGCTGTCCTATGTCTCCCAGAGCCGCTGCCCCCAACAGTGCATCCATTATTGCATGGAGAAGCACATCTGCATCTGAATGTCCCAGAAGTCCTTTCTCATATGGAATATCCACACCGCCAAGAATCAGTTTCCTGCCTTCTACCAGCTTGTGAACATCATATCCCATTCCAACTCTCATATCCGCATTTCCTTTCATACAATATATTATGTTGTAAGTGCTAAAAGCGTTTTTGCCACTGACTTAATATATGGATTGCCTTGTTACAACGCAGCTCCCGTAGTTCTACAGTTCATTAAAGTATAAGATATTTAATGAAAAAAATCCACCTATTTTTGCCTTATTTTCTCACTTACCGTGGGCATTTACAGCTTGCGGCGTGTCTTTCCCGTACGTTTATAGTATGCTTCTTTATCATCATACATACGCTGGTCTGCCATTTTCTTAATGTCTTCAAATGCCATGTCAGGATACTGTCTGCACACCACAATACCCTTTGATACAGACAGGCTAAACTCATATGAACCCTTCCATGTATCTGTAATATGTTCAAATGTATTAATCATATCCTCCACCTGTTCATCTGTACACTCAAGTAATGCAACAAATTCATCACCACCGATTCTGTATACTTTGCCATATTCTCCCATGGCTGTCCGCATGCACTTGGCTGCCCCAATAATCAGTTCATCTCCTGCAACGTGCCCATAGGTATCATTTGCCACCTTAAGTCCATTAACATCCATCATCACAACAGTTGTTTTACCTACAGAACCAGACTCAACTATGCTGGCACTGTCCTCCTCATATGCGCGGCGGTTCAGCAGACCGGTCATGTCATCTGTCAGAGATGTTTTCCGCCTTTCAGCAATTTCTCTTGATGCCTTTCGCTCCCTGATACCAATTATGGCAAATACTATTCCCATCATCATTATACCTATCAAAAAGATTATAATGCTTGAAATAGTAATCTCCATAACACTTATCTTTTCCGGATTACGATCTTCTATGACAAGATACCAGTCCAAATCACTCATATATTTGGTCATTCTGCTGGTCTGTCCCTGACGCTCGTATGTAAATTCATTAGAACCAACATTCTTAAGGTATGTATTATCAAGATAATCACGTTCAATACGCTGGCCATCTGAATCAACCTGTATAAGTCCGTCTGCATTTATCAGATCAATCTTCAGGTTATAGGTTTCTTCATAGTTTCTTAAAAGTTCCTGTAGCTCAACCATCTCAACCCCGACACCGCATGCACCAAGGTATCTTCCATTCTCATCTTTAATCTCTGTATTAACAAATACTGATACATCCCAGTTATTTGCCTCATCTGTGTCTACATCAAGATCATAATGTTTTCTTTCTTCTAGATAATTCTTATACCAAATATCATGTTCATCATTCTCAATATCTACAAATTTACTTATGCCATTGTAGGTATAATATGCCCTGGATGCATCACATACAGCAAATACCATATTATACCCGAATCCTGTCCTGATTGAATCAAGATAAGAAGCGACCTCTTCCTCTACAGACTCAGGAGAATTATTATTACTTTCTTTCATGAATTCCTTCAGGCTATAGTCTTTTGACATAGTCTCAGACACCATAATAGGTCTTAAGAACTCATTCTGAATACCTGAATCAACCATATGTGCAATAATCTTGCTATTACTCTCTGAATTGTTAACAGAAATCCGTTCAATAGAAATTATGCAGGAAACAACTGATGCGCTCATGCTTAATGCCATAATTACAAACAGTACAACTATCTCTATGGTTTTCCTTTCCTTCTCCTGTCTTTCTTTCAACCCGCTCCATTCTTTCAGATATGTTATGAGCATCATAATAAGTGCAGCAAATATTCCAATATTAGTAATGGATATTCCATATATGAATATCTGTATTATAATAGCAATAACTGGCATATACGCATAAAGCAGAAGAGATACAAATGTTGTTTTCCTAATAGATTTGCGATATGTTATGCACATCAGACTGCTTGTTATGATACACACAAGAATAAGCAAAGTATATACATACCATCCGATATTCCTATGATAGCAGTTGTTCTCATCAAAGTAATACATCCATCCTGTAAACTGGTTAACAAACAGGATTAATACAGCAAAATGCACACAGATGTCTACAATAATCTTATATATTCTATTCGCTTTGACCCCTTTTTCCTGAAGAAAGAAATACAGATAATGCACAAACAGACTTATAAGTGCAATATTCAGCATAAAAACAACAAAATTACTTACCCTTGTCATATACAGGCTTAATATGTCAACATTTCCCCTGAATATATAGGCACATGCCTCAAAAATGAACATTCCCGAAACGGATAAAAACATCCACTTCAAAAGCTTACAACTTTTCCCCTCATGCAGGCTGATATTAATTATTACAACCAGCATAAGACATATAAATGCTCCAAATATCTCAACTGTAGCCTGAGTCATCTCTAAATTGGTAATATTCATATGTATATACTCCTGATTAAAATTATCTTAATGTACTTCCGTGAGATAAATATGAATGTAATCCCTATTACGTGTAAGTATAACATATTATATAATTTTAGTCACATAAAAATAAAAAACCTGAGGAAAATCACCCAGGTTAGTTTTGCCATTCTCTTACAGTAACGGAATCTTTTCTATACATGAGTCCACGCCTCCAATTATACAATACACCACTTGACCCGTTTTATAAAAAGTCATTCAAAAAAAGAGAACCCTTTCGGATTCTCTTTTTGAATTAGTAGCGAGAGGGGGATTTGAACCCTCGACACTACGGGTATGAACCGTATGCTCTAGCCAACTGAGCTATCTCGCCATATGAAATTGACCTGTTAAACAGGAGTGGGACCTACAGGGCTCGAACCTGTGACCCTCTGCTTGTAAGGCAGATGCTCTCCCAGCTGAGCTAAGATCCCATACATAACTGTGCAACCACAACTGCCTTATCATTATATGACTGTTACGTATAGTTGTCAACAAAAATTTTATTTATTTTTGTTAATGGTTAATTATTGGTAATTTATAACCTGTCTTCTGTTATCGAAATACAATTTACATACAGAGATTTTTTCAGACTATTTCATGTTATATAATCCACTATTTTCACAGTTCAAATCATATTTTGTCGTTTTTTATAATATATTACAGAACATATTTCTTGTAGTGCCCAAATAATCAAAGATTTTTAAGCATCAATAAATATTTTTTTTAACGTATGGTAAGCTTAGAATAAAAAATAATATAGATAAAACTGCACAAGCACATTCAACCTTTGCCGGTATTCAAAAAAATGAACTGCCCCATTTCTAAAATGTGGCAGCTCATCTTATAACCGTATATTATTAAAAAGTCTGTACATCAATTCATACACAGACACAAACATGAGGCAGTGCATTTATTTACACATTAATCTCTGCAGTAAGTCCCAGCTCTGATGCATTAACATCAAGAATAGGGTTGATTACTTCCTTAAGGTATTCCTCAACCTGTTCCTTAGAACGTCCAACATACTTTGAAGGCTCCAGAGTTTTCTGAAGATCTTCTAAGGTTACATTAAACATTGGGTCGGCAGCAATAAGCTCAAGAAGATTATTATCAAGTCCTTCCTGCTTAACTCTCTTTCCAGCCTCCATAGAAAGCTCTCTGATTCTTTCGTGGAGTTCCTGTCTGTCTCCTCCCGCCTTAACAGCGTCCATCATAATATTCTCTGTTGCCATAAATGGAAGCTCAGACATAAGTCTCTTGGTAATAACCTTATCATATACAACAAGTCCGTCTACAACATTCATGTACAAATCAAGAATACCATCTACTGCAAGGAATGCTTCTGGAACTGAAAGTCTCTTGTTAGCTGAATCATCAAGAGTTCTTTCAAACCACTGTGTTGATGACACAATAGCTGGATTAAGGGCATCGCAGAGTACATAATCAGCAAGAGAAGCCATTCTCTCGCTTCTCATTGGATTTCTCTTATACGCCATAGCAGATGAACCAATCTGTGACTTTTCAAATGGTTCTTCAACTTCCTTAAGATGCTGTAACAGTCTTATATCATTAGAGAATTTGTGGGCACTTGCGGCAATTCCTGCAAGTACGTTAAGTACTCTTGTATCAACTTTTCTTGAATATGTCTGTCCAGATACAGGAACACATTCCTTGAATCCCATCTTCTTTGCAATCATTGGATCAATCTTTCTGATTGTGTCATGGTCACCATTAAAAAGTTCAAGGAAAGAAGCCTGGGTTCCAGTTGTACCCTTACATCCCAAAAGCTTCATATTATCAAGAACATACTCCAGATCCTGAAGATCCATTACCAGTTCATTCATCCACAGTGTAGCACGCTTACCAACAGTTGTTGGCTGTGCAGGCTGGAAATGTGTGAAAGCAAGTGTTGGAAGAGCCTTATATTTATCAGCAAACTTAGCCAGCTCATTTATTACATTAACAAGCTTCTTATGAACAAGCTTAAGTCCCTCTGTCATAATAATAATATCAGTATTATCACCTACATAACATGATGTAGCACCAAGATGGATTATCCCCTTTGCCTTAGGGCACTGAAGTCCATAAGCATATACATGTGACATTACGTCATGTCTTACTTCCTTCTCACGCTTCTTTGCATCTTCGTAATTGATATTATCCTGATTAGCCTTAAGTTCAGCTATCTGTTCATCTGTAATATCAAGCCCCAGCTCCTTCTCTGTCTCTGCAAGGGCAATCCACAGCTTTCTCCATGTCTTAAATTTCATGTCAGGAGAAAATATGTACTGCATCTCCTTGCTGGCATATCTCTCAGCCAAAGGTGTCTGATATCTGTCGTTCATTATTCTTATCCGCCTTTCTGTTATATTAATCATATTATTTGCCCCATCAGAATAATTCTTCATCATCATACAATATTATAATATGTATTCTGACATGGCTTAAACCAACATTGTATCACTGTCTGCTAAAGTCAACTGGCTCATACTCCTGCAACTTTGCCAGAAATCCATATTCCGCCAGCTTTTCCTGTATAACATCAAGCATCAGTTCACTTACAGCATATACTGTATGATAATGAAATCCTGATGTAACATTCTTTAACATAGAAGATTTTCCACTGTTTAAGTTTTTCATATAGTTGGCTACATCTTCCCTGGTACTGATATTCAGCTCTCCACGAATAACGCCATATATCTTGTGGTACACAAACACATCCTGAATCCTGCCACCAAGATCTACAATCAGGGTAAGTTCTTTTTCCACATCTTTATCATCGTGAATAACCTTAAATATTCTTGAAAAGTGTCTGGCTTCTGAATAGTTGTTACCATCTCCACCAGTCTCAGGCTTATCCGTATTATTCTTAACAAAATAGCCTTTCTTCCCGGATATGATATCTATATTCTTAGCTCTTAACAGGGCAATATCCTGGACAATGACCTGCCTGCTCACATCAAAATGCTCTGCAAGCTGTATGCCAGATACCGGTTCAGTGGCATCAGAAAGAATTCTGACAATCTCCGTTCTTCGTTCCTCTCCAGTCATTCCAAGCCTTCCCTTCATTTAATAATCAAGAATGTATCAGCCCATCTCACCACGAATATCAATTGTTGGTGGTTCTATTGGGTAATTACCAGTAAAGCAGGCATCGCAGTAACCTGTCTGTCCGCAAATCATCTCACTGAGCCTGTCTACCTCAAGATATCCAAGTGAATCTGCACATATGTACTCACATATCTCATCCACTGTTCTTCCCGAAGCAATAAGCTGATCTTCGCAAGGAATATCTGTTCCAAAGTAACATGGATGAAGGAATGCAGGGGAGCTTATTCTTACATGAACCTCTTTTGCACCTGCCTCCTTAAGAAGATTAACAATTCTCTTGCTTGTAGTTCCACGGACAATAGAATCATCAATCATAATAACTCTCTTGCCTTCCACAGCTTCTTTAAGTACATTAAGCTTAACTCTTACGCTGCTTTCTCTCTGTTCCTGCTTAGGCTTAATGAATGTTCTTCCCACATAGTTATTCTTAATAAATGCATTTCCATAAGGTATACCAGATTCCAGGGAATATCCCAGAGCAGCTGGATTACCTGACTCCGGCACGCCAACAACAATGTCAGCCTCCACAGGATGGGTCTTAGCCAGTATTCTTCCGGCATTAACCCTTGACTCATACACTCCCATTCCGTCAATTCTGCTGTCCGGTCTTGCAAAGTATATATACTCAAATATACATCTGGCATGGTCTTTTCTGCACATAGATGTATCAGAGGCAATGCCATCTTTGGTAATTGTAACAATCTCACCAGGAAGCACATCTCTTACGAACTCTGCGCCAACTGTATCCAAAGCACATGTCTCTGAAGATAAGAAATATGTGTTATCTCTCTTTCCAATACAGAGAGGTTTAAATCCAAATGGGTCTCTTGCACCAATAAGTTTTCTTGGACTCATTACAATAAGTGAATAAGCACCCTTTATTTTAGTCATTGCATTTTTTACAGCCTCTTCAACTGTACCAACGTTAAGACGTTCTCTTGCAATAAGGTAAGCTATAACCTCAGAGTCGATAGTTGTCTGGAAAATAGCACCTGTGTAAGATAGCTCATCTCTTAATTCAACAGCATTAAGAAGGTTACCATTGTGAGCCATTCCCAGAGTACCCTTAACATAATTAAGAACCAATGGCTGTGCATTCTCCCTTACGCTGCTGCCAGCTGTTGAATAACGCACATGACCTACTCCGATATTTCCCTTAAGCTTCTCCAGCTTCTCCTCGTCAAATACCTCATTAACAAGTCCCATATCCTTATAGGAAAGAACTTTTCCCTTCGGTCCCTCTGTATCGCTTACCGCAATACCACAGCTCTCCTGTCCACGGTGCTGGAGTGCAAATAAGCCATAATATATTGTAGAAGCAATATCTCCTCCGTCAAAATCATACGCACCAAAGACACCACACTCCTCGTGCAGGCTGTCTTCATCATAATAATTATCATTAATCTGATTCTCAGTCATCCCAATCCTCCATGTTACCAGAATTACATATATACCAGGCTTTTGCAGTTCATATATCAGAAGCCCTGCTGTACAATCCCAGTATTATTTTCTTGAAAATGGCTTTCCTGTAATAAGCTGATATGCTTCTTTATATTTTTCAATAGTCTTTTCTGTAATCTCATCAGGTAATACATTATCATTATCTGGATGTGACTTATACCAGTCTCTTGCAAACTGCTTATCAAATGAAGGCTGTCCATGACCTGGCTCATATCCTTCCAATGGCCAGAATCTTGAGCTGTCTGGTGTAAGCATCTCATCACCGATAACGATATTGTCATTCTCATCAAGTCCAAACTCAAATTTGGTATCTGCAATGATGATTCCCTTGCTTAAAGCATAGTCTGCACATTTTTTATATAAAGCAATTGTGGCATCCTTAATCTTAGAAGCGTATTCCTCACCATGTCCAGGATACTTCTTCTCAAGAACCTCAATGCTTCTCTCATATGAGATATTCTCATCGTGGTCGCCGATTTCTGCTTTAGTACTTGGTGTATAGATTGGCTCAGGAAGCTTATCTGACTCCTTTAACCCTTCTGGAAGCTTGATACCGCATACTGTGCCGTCCTTCTGGTAGCTTGCCCAGCCGCTTCCTGTAATATATCCTCTGACGATACACTCAATTGGAAGCATTCTTAACTTCTTACACATCATGCTGTTGCCTGTATACTTGTCCTGATGGAAAAATTCAGGCATATCATTAACATCAACAGAAATCATATGATTAGGAATAATATCCTTTGTCATGTCGAACCAGAACTTAGACATCTGGGTAAGAACTGCGCCCTTATCAGTAATCTTGTTCTTAAGGATAATGTCATATACTGAAATACGGTCTGTAGCAACCATAATCAGGCTGTCTCCATTATCATATACCTCTCTTACTTTTCCTTCATAAAGCAACTTTAAATCTCCCATGATTTACACCTTTCCTCTTGTCTTCTTAATTGTTTAATACATGCTTCCGAGCAGACCCTCCTACCCGTACCAGCACAAAAAATTATATAACATGCAAATACTAAAATCAATAGACATTTGCTTGCATAATTGACTTCTTAAGTGTATCATTGATATATAATAATATTGGTATTTTCGGGGGTAAATAATGGTGGAAAAACGTAGATGTAAAAGAGTAAAAGCTAATCTTTCGCTTAACATCTCTACATTATTCAGACAGAACAATGTTAAGGTTGAGCATGTAGATGCTCCAATTACAGTAACTAACATATCAAGAACCGGCATTGGTTTCATCTCTAAGGGTGTATTCCCAGAAGGCTTTTATTTCAATGCAGCACTTCAGCTTGGAGACATAGACGATGTAATATACTGTGTTGTTAAAATTATCAGAAGCCAGCTTACTGATATTCCTGGCGAATACGCATACGGATGTGAATTCGTAGGTATGCCTGGCATATTCAGCTATATCTTCGATGAGTTCGAAGCAAATGCAGAGCCTATGCCTTAATTTCAATAGAAGTACTCACTTTATTGCTAGTAATATTTGCGGCTCTATCTTACATAGACAACCATATTAACAAAAAGAAATAGCACCCCTTCCGCCTAAAGTCGAGGTGCTATACTCTATAGTTTTCCAAAACTGAGGGCAAATCGGAGTTACATCCGATTTCCTTTGAGTAGATTATACACTAGAGTGGTTGAAAAATCAACCACTCTTCTTTTATTCCACGTTTATATTCTTTCCAGCAATTATATTATCGCAAGTAGCTACAAATGTTGAATTCTTAACTGTTATATTACTAATTGTATCCGGTCTGTCTGACAAAGGTTCAAGCTTAATCCCCACCTTACAGCCTGTGCAGGTAACCTTGTCAATAAGGATATCACGGAAATATGGAATATCTTCCTCATTCTGTCCAGCAATTGTTTCATTTTTGTCAAGAAGATTAAGGACATACCCCATTGTCATTATAACTGCTTCACCGAGAATGTTTATCATATTCACATTTCTTACAGTTATATTCTCAACAACGCCACCTCTTCCAAGAGCACTCTTAATTCTTACGCCAACATCAGTTCCCCTGAAAGTACAGTTTTCCACATAGACATTCTTAACACCTCTGGACATTTCGCTTCCGATTACGAAACCGCCATGGCCTTCATTAACAACACAGTCATGAATATAAACATTCTGGCATGGTCCTTCAAATGTTCTTGCCTCTGCATTTTTACCAGATTTAAGACATATTGCATCATCACCTGTCTCAAATACAGAATCACATATCTCCACTGTATGACAGGATTCCACATCAATACCATCACCATTCTGGGCATAATAAGGATTTCTTACTTTAATTCCTCTGACGGTGAGATTATCGCAGAAGAAAGGATGGATATTCCAGGCTGGAGAATTAAGGAAAGTTACTCCCTCAAGAAGCACTTTGCTGCAATGCTTCAAAGACACCATTACAGGTCTGTAGAAATCATAGAAGTCTGCTGCTTCTTTAAGGATATCCTCTGTATTTCCCTGAATATTCCTGCTGTTTCCTTCATAGGCAGTCTCACTCGGAAACCATACCTGGCTCTCCTTTGTTTTAAGTACCTTATCGCTCTTTTCTAGAAGTGCTTTCCACTGGCGTTCAGTAACCTTAAATCCTTTTACTGGTCTCCACAAATCACCGCTTCCATCAATTAATCCATCTCCAGCGATAGCAATATTAGTAAGGTTTTCCCCATGGATTG
Source organism: uncultured Eubacterium sp. (assembly GCA_945946665.1). Taxonomy (GTDB): domain Bacteria; phylum Bacillota; class Clostridia; order Lachnospirales; family Lachnospiraceae; genus Lachnospira. Next base: position 26,092 of record CAMEWO010000019.1, on the reverse strand, counting down.
GAGAAACTGTTCTTATGCACTGCTGTCCTTCATAATTAGTGATAATGAGAGGATAATCTTCTTTATTTTTGGTAAACTTTAAAAATGCCTGTTTATCAAGATACAGTCTGACGTTACTCTTAAGTTCAACAGGTGAGCTTGCCCAGATGCCCTCCGGGATAACAACTGTTCCTCCTCCCGCTTCTGATACATCCTTAATTGCCGAATTGATGGCATTGCCATTAATTCTACCCGCCTCGTCTGACATTACGCCCTTGCACACTTTATATTCTGTAATACATACTGTCCTGTCAGGAAACTCAGGAAGAATTGGTTTAACTTTCATAATATCTTGTCCAGTCATACTTACCTCCATTCTGAAAACCCATTTGCCCGCAACATAAGCTATATCTGCAGTGCTAAGGGCCTGTTAAATATGGCATGCCCCCATCTGCTTCATATACGCTAAAAAGAGCATGCCACATACATTTTATAATTAATTAAATTTAAAATTAAGAATTATAAATTAAGTAATTCCTTGAGTATCTGGTTAACCATTCCTGGATTTGCCTTGCCTTTCATGGCTTTCATAGTCTGTCCAACCAGGAATCCCATAGCCTTCTCCTTACCGCTCTTATAGTCAGCTACTGACTGTGGATTATCAGTAAGAATCTGCTGAATAGTAGAACGAAGCTCGCCCTCATCACTAACCTGTCCAAGTCCATGTTCCTTAACATAACTTTCAGGATCAATATCCTCGTCAAACATTACTGCAAATACATCCTTTGCCACATTTCCATTAATAGTGCCTGCCTCAACAAGCTTGATAAGCTTGGCAAGGTTCTCAGGTGAGAAAGTAATGTCTTCTGGTTCAAGGCTTCTGTCTTTAATAATTCTCATAGTCTCACCAAGAATCCAGTTAGATACCTTCTTTGGCTGTCCACATGCTGCGGTAGCTGCTTCAAACAGATCTGCCAGCTTCTTGGAATCAGTAATAAGGTTAATATCATATTCAGGAATACCATATTCTTCCTTATATCTTGCCATTTTCTCTGTCTTGAATTCAGGCTGGCGTGAACGAATCTCATCAAGCCACTCATCTGATATATTGAGAGGCACCAGGTCAGGGTCAGGGAAATATCTGTAATCCTGGGCGTCCTCCTTGGAACGCATAGCGTAGGAATATGCCTTATTGTCATCCCATCTTCTTGTTTCCTGAATAACCTTCTCACCTGCTTCAAGCAGGTCAATCTGCCTGTTAGTCTCTGCCTCAATGGCTCTGGCTATGGCTGAGAATGAGTTAAGGTTCTTGGTCTCTGTTCTTGTTCCAAACTCTGTTGAGCCAGCCTCCCTGACTGAAAGGTTAACGTCCGCTCTCATTGAGCCTTCCTGAAGCTTGCAGTCAGAAGCACCGAGATACTGGATAATAAGTCTTAACTTCTCAAGATATGCAATTACTTCCTCTGCGCTTCTCATATCTGGTTCTGATACAATCTCAATAAGAGGAACACCTGAACGGTTGAAATCTACATATGATACATCTTCCCAGTCATCGTGTACAAGCTTACCAGCATCCTCCTCCATATGAATCTCATGGATACGTATTGCCTTCTTAGTTCCATCCTCCAGCTCGATATCCACATGCCCATCCCTGCATATAGGAAGATAAAGCTGTGAAATCTGGTAATTCTGCGGATTATCTGGATAGAAGTAATTCTTTCTGTCGAATTTACAATTCTTGGTAATTGTGCAGTTAGTGGCAAGACCAACTGCTGCTGCATATTCTACAACCTTTTTATTAAGAACAGGAAGAGAACCTGGCATACCTGTACACACAGGGCATGTATGAGTATTAGGTGCTCCGCCAAATGCTGTTGAGCAGCCACAAAAAATCTTAGTCTTAGTAGCAAGTTCAACGTGAACCTCAAGACCAATCACTGTTTCATACTGTTTAGACATACTGGCACCTCCTACTTAAATTCCCCGCGAGCCTGTTCATATGAATAAGCCGCTCTAATCAGATTCTTCTCTTTAAAGCAGTCTCCAATCATCTGCACACCAATTGGAAGGCCTTTAGAATCCTTTCCACATGGGACACTGATTCCCGGAAGTCCTGCAAGATTTACAGAAATTGTATATATATCTCCAAGGTACATTTTAATTGGGTCAGACAAAGATGAACCAAGCTTTGGTGCTGTAGTAGGTGCTACAGGTCCAAGAATAAGGTCATATTTCGCAAATGCCTCATCAAATGCTTTCTTAATCATAGCCTTGACTCTTAATGCCTTAAGATAATATGCGTCATAGTAACCTGAACTAAGAACGAAGGAACCAAGCATAATTCTTCTCTTAACCTCTGGTCCAAAGCCCTCAGAACGGGTCTTTTTATACATATTGTGTAAGCCCTCATAATCGCCGGCTCTGTATCCGTACTTCACGCCGTCGAATCTCTCCAGGTTAGAGCTTGCCTCAGCAGCTGCAATTGTGTAATATGTTGGAATTGCATACTCTACAAGGCTTAAATCAAATTCTTCAACAACTGCTCCCTTGCTTTCAAGTACCCTGGCTGCATTAAGCACAGCCTCCTTAACTTCTGGGTCAAGACCTTCTCCAAAGTAATCTCTCGGAATACCAATCCTTAATCCCTTAACATCATCCACAAGGGCAGATGTGAAATCTGTATTATCTCTTTCTACAGAAGTTGAATCCTTAGGGTCATGGGCTGCAATTACCTCCATAATTGTTGCACAGTCTGTAACATCCTTACAGAGAGGTCCAATCTGGTCTAAAGATGAGCCATATGCAATAAGTCCATATCTTGATACAGTTCCATATGTTGGCTTCATGCCTACAACACCGCAGTATGAAGCAGGCTGTCTGATTGAACCACCTGTATCAGACCCCAGTGCGGCAAAGCACTCATTTGCAGCAACAGCAGCTGCAGAACCACCTGAAGAGCCTCCCGGAACATGTTCTGTATTCCTTGGATTCTTAGTAGGTCCATAGGCACTTGTCTCTGTCGTAGACCCCATGGCAAACTCGTCCATATTAGTCTTACCAATGATAACAGCTCCGGCATCTGTAAGCCTCTTTACAGCCTCACTGTCAAACTGTGGTATGAAATTCTCTAATATCTTAGATGAACATGTGGTAAGCACTCCCTTTGTGCACATATTGTCCTTAATTGCAAATGGAACGCCAGCCAGAGGTCCTGTTAATTCCCCAGCCTCAATCTTTGCCTGTGCTTCCTTCGCACTGGCAAGAGCCGCTTCCTTGTCAAATGTCACATAACAGTTAAGGTCTTTTTCACTCTTTTCAATCTGGGCAATAACTGCCTCCATCGCCTCTACCGCTGTAGTCTCCCCCGCCTTGATTGCCTTGGCAAGACTGACAGCACTCATATTTAACAAATCCATAGTCATCCTCCAATCAATCAACTGTCTTAGGTACTACAAATGAGGTATCATGTCTTTCTGGTGCATTGGCAAGTGTCTCTTCACTTCCGTCACCATTAGTTACAACATCCTCCCTCATAACATTCTCTACAGGGAAAACATGAGACATAGGCTCAATACCTGTTGTATCCAGTTCTCCAAGCTTGTCAATATAATCAAGCATACTTGCCATATCCTTCTTTGCCTGTTCTTTTTCTTCATCAGAAAGTTCAAGCTTTGCAAGGATTCCAACATACTCTATAGTTGCATCATCAATAACATTAGCCATAAAGCTGCTCCTTTCAATTCATGTTAATCACGGACTTTAATGTGAACCTCACGAAGCTGCTGTTCTGTAACCTCGTTAGGAGCGCCACACATAAGATCCTGTGCTGTTCCACTCATTGGGAATGCAATTACCTCTCTGATATTCTCTTCATTAGTAAGCAGCATAATCATTCTGTCAATTCCAGGAGCCATACCTGCATGTGGTGGTGCACCGAACTGGAAAGCATTGTAAAGTGCTCCGAACTTGCTCTTTAATACTTCCTCATCATATCCTGCAATCTCAAATGCCTTAACCATAATCTGCATATCATGGTTACGTACTGCACCTGAAGAAAGCTCTACACCATTACATACAATATCGTACTGGTATGCAAGAATATCCAAAGGATCCTTTGTATTAAGTGCCTCAAGACCGCCCTGTGGCATTGAGAATGGATTATGTGTAAATCCAATCTGCTTAGTCTCAGGATCCTTCTCGAACATAGGGAAATCATTAACATAACAGAATCTGTAAGCATCCTTCTCAATAAGGTCAAGCTTCTCACCTAATTCTGTACGAATCATTCCTGCATAATAAGCAGCCCTGTCTTCCTTATCAGCCATGAAGAAAATTGTATCTCCAACTTCAAGTCCTGCAAGGCTTCTGAACTCCTCCTTAAGCTCATCTGGAATAAACTTGTCGATTGGTCCTTTATATGACTTGTCTTCAAGAACCTCAAGATATCCTAAGCCACCCATTCCGATAGAAGTAGCAAACTTAAGGAGTTTCTCATGGAATCCCTTTGACATCTCTGCATGAACCTTAATGGCACGTACTGTCTTTCCAATAAATGGCTTAAATGTACATTTCTGGAAGAAATCAGTAACATCAATTATTCTTAATGGATTTCTTAAGTCTGGCTTATCTGAACCAAACTCAAGCATTGCCTGCTTATAGCTGATAATTGGGTATGGAGCTTTAGTAACCTTAAAGCCTTCTGGAGCGAACTTCTCAAATGTAGCAGAAAGAACCTCCTCACCAACCCTGAATACATCCTCCTGTGTAGCAAAGCTCATCTCGAAGTCAAGCTGGTAGAACTCTCCAGGTGAACGGTCAGCTCTGGCATCCTCATCCCTGAAGCAAGGTGCAACCTGGAAATACTTATCAAATCCAGATACCATAAGCAGCTGCTTGTACTGCTGTGGAGCCTGTGGAAGGGCATAGAACTTGCCCTTGTACTTTCTTGAAGGAACAATATAATCTCTTGCTCCCTCTGGAGAAGAAGCACAGAGGATTGGTGTCTGGATTTCAACAAATCCCATCTCTGTCATCTTCTGTCTCAAGAACGAAATAACCTGTGAACGGAATAAAATATTATCCTTAACCTTCTGGTTTCTTAAGTCCAGATATCTATACTTAAGACGAACATCCTCTCTTACCTCTTTTGAAGTCATAACCTCAAATGGAAGAGTTGTATATACCTGACCTAAAACATTAATCTCCTTGGCATCGAGCTCAATTGTACCTGACTGAATCTTAGGATTATATGTTTCCTCATCTCTCTTCTCAATAATACCGCTGACGCTGATGCACTCCTCCTTCTTAATTCCCTTAAGAAGCTCAGGGTCTCTGATTACCACCTGAAGTACACCATACATATCTCTTAAATCAATAAATGAAACTCCACCGTGGTCACGAATGTTCTCAACCCATCCTGCCACTCTCAATGTGCTGTCAATATCAGCCTCTGTAACCTGGTTCAAAACCCTGTCTCTGTAAATGTTCGCCATAACTCCTCCTTAATAAAAATAATAACCCCGGAACACGATTAACGCATTCCGGGGCGAATAAACTTAGTCATCCGCGGTACCACCCGCATTGAATAAACCGGACACAGCTACAATCAAATTCTCTCATAGCCGGTCTTATTATTCCACTTTCAACATACTTAACGCGTACGACGTAACAGCCTACTTAGTTTCAGCTGCTCTGCTCCAGAGTGTTCCACTTGGCAATTCCCTGTGAACGCTTTCAGTCGATGGCGTTAATCTTTCCTGTCAGGTTCCATGAAAAGCAGTCTCTTTCATAGCATTTAAATATTCATCTAATCTGAACAATAACAGAGCATATATCCCTGCTATCGTTTCGTATCATAACATAAGACAGCTGCTAATTCAAGCATAATTTTGATAATACTGTGATTACCTTGCCTTAGCCGCTTTCAGCAGATGCTTTGCAAGAACTGAGGTGGTAACAGAACCAACGCCACCAGGTACAGGTGTTGCAATGGCTGCCCTGCCTTCAATATCCGCAAAATCCACATCTCCGCACAGATTTCCATTCTCATCCACGTTAATGCCTACATCAATTACAACTGCATCCTGTGCCACGAAATCTTTATTAATCATCTTGGCACTGCCTGCTGCTGCCACAAGTATTTCTGCATTCTTACATGTTCCTGCCATGTCAGCAGTTTTAGTATGGCACACCGTAACAGTAGCATTTCTCTTCATAAGCATCATTGCCACAGGCTTTCCTATTACAAGGCTTCGGCCTACTACCGTTGCCCTCTTGCCCTTAGGGTCAATCCCTGCGAAATCCAGCATTTCAATAACTGCTTCAGCTGTACATGGTCCATATCCTGTCTCATCACCTGCAAATACTTTTGCAAGATTCATTGGTGATATTCCATCCAGGTCCTTTCTTGGGTCAATTCTTTCCTCTATGCTTCTCTCATCCAGCTGTTTTGGAAGAGGGCGCAGAAGCAGTATTCCATCAATATCATCATCATTATTAATCTTGTCAAACTCAGCCTGAAACGTGTCATTGTCTATATCCCCAGGAAATGCAAATGTAGAGCATCTGAACCCAACTTTTTCCATCTTCTTTACTGCTCCTCTCTCGTAAGAACAGTCATCAGGTCTTTCTCCCACTCTTATTATTGCCAGTCTTGGGAGAGGTCCTTTCAAATCTTTAACCTCTTCAATAAGTTTTTCATTAATAGCATTAGCCACAGGCAGCCCTTTAAGTATTTCCATATTTATCTCCATTCTATCGCATCACGCATTATTTTCTAATTCTTAATTTCTTATTCTGCCAACAACTGCAGCATACACATCATCTGCCAGCTTATTTCCCTTGTCAAGAATCTCATCTGCCTTTGCATTAAAATCCTTCGCAGCATCAGTATTCTTCATAAGCTTTGTATTAATAAATACATTAAGGGAAGCTCCGTTAAGGGCTGCTTTCGCCATCTGGATTCCCACACCCACATCACTGATTGCAAGACTGCTGCCCACAACAGAAAGTCTCTGTAAGATAAGCATTGACTCATATATTTTTTCCATGAGTTCAAGTGGAGTTTTGCTGGCATCAAGAAGTGCCGCCTCCATTATCCTGTCTTTTTCCTGTATCTGTTCTTCTGTATCCTTTGGAAGTCCGTAGGCTTTAGATAAAGGTTCAAAGCTCTCTGCATCCTTATCCATGAATTCTGCCAGTTCTCCGGTAAGAATCTGGGATTTATCAATAATATCCTCAATCTCCTCCTGATATTCTGCATACTTCTTCTTTCCAGTTGTAAGATTAGCTACCATGGTACCCAGCGCCATTCCCAAAGCTGCCGCATAGCCGCTGGCACCTCCGCCTCCCGGCACTGCTGCCTTGCTGGAAAGTTCATTTAAGAATTCATCCATTCTCATCTCAGTCATCGCCATACTTCCAATCTCCTTTCAAAACATATCCCGTCACTCTTATTCATAGAATTCCCCGCTGCACACTGTCACTGCCGGGCCTTCCATATACACTGTATCAGCTGTTCTGTCCCATCTGATGTGCAGGTCTCCTCCCATAAGATGAAGCACTGCGTCATCATCACACAATCCGTTGAGAACAGTTGCTACCAGACTGGCACATGCTCCTGTGCCACATGCCCAGGTCTCACCTGAACCTCTCTCCCACACACGCATATTAAGATTTTTCCTGTCCACAACCTGAATGAATTCAGTATTAATCTGTTCAGGAAATGCTTCATGGCGTTCAAAATAAGGTCCGATTTTTTCAATTTCAAATTTTTTAATATCTATATCACTATCAAGATATACAATAGCGTGAGGATTACCCATAGAAACACATGTAACCTGGTATTCCCCGCCATTTACCATGAGAGGCCTTGATACCACAGGCTCCTTTTCATCTGGTGATAACCCAAAGAATTCAGGCTTAACTGGCACCTCTGATGGAACAAGTATTGGTGCTCCCATATTAACTACCACAGAAGCCACCTTTCCATCATCACCAATATTAAGCTTTAATGTTTTTACTCCTGAAAGTGTATCTATTGTTACTGTTGTCTTATTGGTAAGGCCATTATCATATACATACTTACCCACACAGCGGATTCCGTTACCACACATTTTGCCCTGCGAGCCATCTGCGTTGTACATTTCCATGAAGAAATCTGCCTTATCCGAAGGCTTGATAAGAATAAGTCCGTCTGAGCCAATTCCAAATCTTACATTGCTGACTTTAACAGCCATTTCCACAGGATTATCAACAGTCACCCCAGTGCAGTCCACATATATGTAGTCGTTACCGGCTCCATGCATTTTAGTAAACTTCATATACCCTCCATTAATTAACATATATTCCCATAACCATCTGTGCAGATTCTACCATGGTGTTGCCGCTGTCCATGCTGCACTTCTGAATGTAGCGGAAAGCTTCCGGCTCGGACATATTATTACGCTCCATGAGCACATGCTTCGCTTCGTCAATAATCTTAAGTTCCTCAGGGCTTCTTTTTCTCGGTGCACTTCTTAACTTTCTCCTGCGTCTTATCTGTGCTTCCAGCATCATCTCCAGAGTCGAAATCAGGTCGTTAACCTTTATTGGCATAGCCACGCAGACTATATCGTTATCCTGACAGTCACTCCACAGATTGCTTGAGGCAACAAGAAGCATCTCAAAGCTTTTTGGTTTGTATTCATTAAGCTCAGTGTACACCATATTATCTGACAGCTTGTAACCACATATTATAATTCCATCAGAAAGTGTATCCGCCAGATTGATAACCTGGTTTCCTGTCACACAGGGCGGTGCCACATCATAGCCCTTTCTCACAAGAAGATTCCGTATTGCTTTCGCTTCATCTATTTTCGGGAACGCCACAATTATTGTTGACATATAATCCCTCCAGTTTAGAATTTAGCCAGATATTCATCAATCTCCCACTGTGATATTTTGGTGCGGTACTCATCCCACTCAGCAAGCTTTGCATCAGTATATTTGTTAAAAATATGCTCTCCAAGAACTTCCCTGATGAATCCGTCCTCTTTCATGCAGTCTACCGCTTCCTTTAAATCCCCAGGAAGAGTTTCGATTCCTGCAGCTTCTCTCTGTTCATTTGTCATCTCAAATATATTGCAGTCTACACTCTTAGGAACTTCCAGCTTATTCTTAATTCCATCAAGTCCTGCTGCCAGACATAAAGCCAGTACCAGATATGGATTGGCAGAAGGGTCTGGATTCCTTAATTCTATTCTTGTTCCGTTACCCCTTGATGCAGGGATTCTCACCAGCGGACTTCTGTTAGTGGCTGACCATGCAATATATACAGGTGCCTCATATCCAGGAACAAGTCTCTTGTACGAATTAACCAGAGGATTAGTAATTGCTGTCATTCCCTTTGCATGGGCAAGAATACCCGCAATGAAGTGATACGCTTCCTGTGAAAGTCCTAAAGTATCCTTCTCATCTGCAAATATATTTCGTCCATCCACTGTTGCAAGAGACATATTCACATGCATTCCCGAACCATTAATACCGAACTTTGGCTTTGGCATAAATGTCGCGTACAGTCCATGTCTTTTTGCAATTGTCTTTACAGTAAGCTTAAATGTCTCAATATTATCAGCTGTAGTCAGGGCCTCGTCATATTTAAAATCTATCTCATGCTGTGCAGGTGCAACCTCATGGTGGGATGCTTCAATCTCAAAGCCCATATCTTCTAATGTAAGAACCATATCTCTTCTCACATTCTCGCCTAAATCTGTAGGGCCAAGGTCAAAATACCCCGCTTTCTCATGGGTAAGGGTAGTTGGCAGCCCATTGTCATCTGTGTGGAACAGGAAGAATTCACACTCAGGGCCCACATCAAATACATAACCCATATCAGCAGCTTCCTTGATTACTTTCTTAAGTACATTTCTTGAATCACCCTCAAATGGCTTGCCATCTGGTGTGTATACATCACATATAAGTCTGGCAACCTTACCCTGCTGTGGTCTCCATGGGAAAATAGCAAATGTATCAAGGTCAGGACGCAGATACATATCTGACTCCTCAATTCTTGCAAAACCCTCCACTGATGAACCATCAAACATGCACTGGTTATTAAGTACCTTCTCCAGCTGGCTTGATGTTATAGCTACATTCTTAAGTACTCCGAATATGTCTGAGAACTGAAGACGGATAAATTCAACATCCTCTTCCTCAACTATTCTGAATATGTCATTTTTAGAAAATCTGCTCATTGTACCCCTCCGTTCCGAAGCAATTTTTAGAGATTATACTACATAAAATCGCCAGTTGTATAGTATTTTAGGTAAAAATAATCTTATTTAAGTTGTTTTTTCCATCTTTATCTAGTAGTATACTTGTTATAGGTTATTAAGAAAGGTAATTATTAATGAGCAGCGAATTTTCTAAAAAATATCTCGGCAAGGGTAAGAACACTAAGAAGCGAAACAGGATGATACTGGCATTCACACTGCTTATCGTCTCATTTTTATGTATGTGTTTCTTGTGCTTTGCATTTATCTATACAGAAAATAATAAAAAAGCCGTAACAAGTTCGGCTTCCCAGTCAGCTTCATCTGACGTCAGCCTGTCAACCCAGGAGGAAACTCATGATTCATCCTATGGACTTAAGGAGGCAAGCAATACCGATTCTCCCGTAACAATTAACGTGATGATGATTGGTGATATGCTTATCCACAGGGGTGTGTACCGTTCCGGTACAACAGATAATGTCAATTATAACTTCGACCACCTCTTCGCCAATATATTAGATGATATAGAAGAGGCGGATATGCGTATTGTTAACCAGGAGACAATTCTTGGAGGAACTGAGATGGGACTTGATGAGTATCCTAACTTCAACAGTCCCCAGGAAATTGGCGACGCAGAAGTTGAAGCAGGATTTAATATTATACTCCATGCCACCAACCACGCTCTTGACAAGGGGCTTACCGGTCTTAACACCACAGTATCTTACTGGAGAACTAACCATCCGGAGATGTCTGTTCTTGGAATCTATGACTCACAGGAGGATGCAGATGAAATATATGTATACGAGAAGGAAGGTTTCAAAGTCGCAGTACTTAACTATACATATGGAACTAACGGAATTCCTATTCCTCAATCAGCCCCATACTGCGTAAACATGCTGGAGGACGAAGAGAAGATAAGGGATGACATAAGACGTGCAAGACAACTGGCAGACATGGTTATTGTATGTCCTCACTGGGGTTCAGAGTATGTATACAGTGCCACCTCATACCAGAAGGAATGGACTGAGCTTTTTCTTGAGGAAGGTGTAGACATTGTGATTGGAACCCATCCTCATGTCCTTGAGCCTGTGGAGGAGTTTACCAGAGAAGACGGTCACAGAATGGTTGTCTACTATTCCCTTGGCAATTTCGTGTCAAATCAGGATGAAATACCGAGAATGATTGGAGGAATGGCGAAGCTAACCCTTGTAAAGGAGGGTAATTCTGCAAGAATTGAATCATACTCCATTGAGCCTTTAGTTACACACAAGCTCTTTGGATATAAGCTTATAACAACCTACAAGCTTTCTGATTATACTAATGAGCTTGCCCTTCAGAATGCCATCCGCCGTGATACTCCACAGTGTACTGACAACCACTGTGTATGTGGCGCCGATATTACAGGGCTTCCAAGCCACAGTGCTTCTAATTTCACACTGGATTTCTGCCAGCAGTTTTCTAAGGCTGTCCTTGGTGATATGTACGATTATTGATGCATATATTTTAAAAAAAGTCTGGAGCGGGATATGGTGAATTCTCGTTTTCTAAAATCTCATCTTGTGCCTGTTTTAATGGTTCTGGTCATTGCCGGTTCCATAACAGGCATATTTTTATTTTTAAAATGTACAAAGGATATGTCAAAAGCCGCTGCCCTACCGGTTTTTTCAACATTTATACATAATGGAAGTGGTATTGCAGGTGGAGATATTATCGGAAACCCAAAAGCAGGAAAAAAGGACCTTCCCATATACAACGTAAAAACGGATGAAAAGAAAGTCGCCCTGACATTTGACGCTGCCTGGGGTGCAGAGGACACAATACAGATTCTTGATATTCTTGACAAATATAATGTGAAAGTTACATTTTTTATGACAGGAGGCTGGGTGGACTCTTTCCCTGACATGGTAAAAGAAATATACAGCAGGGGCCACGACCTGGGCAACCACAGCCAGAACCACAAGGAAATGAGCAAGTTAAGCACAGATAAGCAGATAGAAGAGATAAAGGCTGTAGGTGATACTGTAAAGGAGCTTACAGGTTATGACGTATACCTTTTCCGTCCTCCCTACGGAGATTACAACTCTACCCTTGTAAACACATGTTACAGTATGAATTATTATCCAATCCAATGGAATGTGGACTCTCTTGACTGGAAGGACTACGGTGTGGAAAGCATAATAAAAACTGTTACACAACACAAAGCACTATGCAACGGTTCAATTATCCTTATGCACAACGGAGCTAAATACACTGCCCAGGCTCTGGAAACTGTAATTACCAGCCTACAGGAGCAGGGCTATGAACTTGTTCCAGTGTCACAGCTTATTATAAAAGAAAACTTCCACATGGACCAGACAGGCTGCCAGATAGCGGATTGAAGAGATATTATTATCATCAAAAGGGGATATTGACATTGTTTGGATAATATAAGTATTTGTAATATTGAGTTTTTAACCCTCTGCAATTTAGCAGGGGGATTTTTCATTTTGGGCTAATAGAATTATTTATCCAACAACCAATCCGCAATATCAATAACCTTGATTCCCTCATACTGGTATTCATCATGCCTGGTTCTGGCTATCACATACTTAGGGTATGCATCTTTAATCTGCAAAAGTGGAGCTACCTCTCTTTCAAAGGTCTTCTCTTCACTGATATTATCAGATACCTGAATATAGATTTTCTCACTCCGCTTCACTGCGACAAAATCTATTTCTTTCTTATATAGTACGCCCACATATACCTCATATCCTCTGCGCAAAAGCTCAACTGCCACAATATTTTCCAATATCCGTCCATAATCCATATTCTTTGTTCCAAGCTTTGCATAACGGAAAGTATGATCACTCAAATAGTATTTGTCGTTGCTCGATAAATACTTTTTCCCCTTAATATCATATCTCCTAACCTTGTAGAATGCGAATGCATTGCACAAATATTGCATATAATTACCAACTGTCGTATGGTGTATCTTCTCCTGCATGCTTCCCAGCGTATTGGTAATGTTACGCGCAGACGAAAGATTCGACACATTATCCATAAGAAAATCCACAATTCTGTCCATAAGCTGCGTATTTCTTATCTTGTATTTTTTACGTATATCACGCACTATCAGTGTATCAAACACATCAGCTATATAATCATACTTTGCTTCCTGATCTTTATAAAGATAGGAACCAGACATTCCACCCTCCAGCACATACTTATCCAAAGCATCATAGCGGTCTTTCAAGCCAAAGTACTCCATATATTCACTAAAGGAAAACGGATATACTTTGATTTCAAAAGTACGCCCTGTAAATAACGTAGCCAAATCCGAACTTAATAAAAAAGCATTAGAACCGGTAATATATATATCATACTTCTCGCTGGCATGAAGTCCATTGACTGCTTTCTCAAAATCTTCGCACATTTGCACTTCGTCAATGAAGACAAAATTCTCTTTACCTGCAACATAATGTGCATTTACATAATCATATAATGCGCGATAAGTCAGTAAATCGTCATAATCAGGCAAGTTAAAATTTATCTGTATAATATTGCAATCCGAGTTCTCCGATTCAATATATGCTCTAAATGCTTCTAGCAGCTTTGACTTTCCGCTTCGTCTTACCCCGGTAATGACCTTGATATCCGGAGTCCCAAGTACATTGATTAACTTATCTAAATACTGTCTACGCTCTATCAGCTTCATCTGCATCATCCTTTCACTAACAGTATGTACTTATTATACTGTTTCTATTAGCCAAAATCAATATTTTTTCATTTTTGGCTAATAGTGTGTTAATATCATTTGCTCTAGCTTCCAGTAATTTTCTTAATCCAAGCTGCGTTATCGTATGATTCTTACCTGTATTTTCTTTTAACAGTGACAAAAAATTTGTACCTATTCTTTATAGATTGCTTTGACATGGGCTACTCCTTATCTAAGACAAGTTTCATATTATCATTAACATATATCTATAATGTTTTTTAATTACGCCCTAAAATAAGTTATAATCGAATTTTGCTGAGAAAAAAATTCCAGCCATGAAAAACATGACTGGAACTCTTAATAAGATTGTTTTTTACTGCCCTTTTCTTTTACTTATCTTTATATTCACCAGTGAGAGCACCAGCATTCCAACCACATTAAATGAAAGAATCATTATGGCTGCTGTAAGTCCCTTAGCGTCTGCTGCAATACCAACTATCTCAGGTGTGACAATACCACCGATTGCAGCCATTGCAAGGAACAGCGACATTCCTGTTGTACTTCCGGTAAGAGAACGTCCTGCGCTGGACACGCTTGTTGGATATATTCCCGCAAAGAAGAATCCAAGCCCTGCAATTGCAACTGTTATAACTGCAACATTATTAGTTGAAATCATAAGAATAAAGAACACTGCAGTAGCTACACAATATGCAAATATAAGCCAGTTCTTATCAATAAATGTAGAAAGCTTTGCAGTAAGCAGTCTTCCCAGCATTACCATAATCCATGTAAGAGAAACAAGATTCGTAGCATAGGTTGAGTCCATAATTCTCATATTCTGGAAATATGTTACAAACCATCCGTTAACACAGTTCTCCAGTCCGAGATACAGGAAAAGAAGTATTCCCATAACATAGAATACAGGCATCTTGTAGAACTTAACACTGTTCTCCTTATGCTTTTCCTTTGGCCAGTTATAATCAATCTTCATTGCAGAATATGATACGAAAACCAGAGTAGTAGCCACAACCATTGTGTAAGCAACAGCTTTCCATCCCCAGCCCACATATACAAATATACTTGTAATTGCCGGTGAAAGAAGTGCACCCATGGCAAATGTCATATGTAAAAGATTAAGGGCTGCCGGTTTTCCATCGAAGTTATCATTGATAATAGAATTATTGATGATAGATATTGAGCCCCTTCCTATTCCCATCAGGATAAATGCTGCATACATGATAGGAAGTGATGGTAGCATGGCAATTAGTATCCATGATAATGGGATAAGAAAAGACATTG
Organism: uncultured Eubacterium sp.; assembly: GCA_945946665.1. Lineage (GTDB taxonomy): Bacteria > Bacillota > Clostridia > Lachnospirales > Lachnospiraceae > Lachnospira. The sequence goes on along the minus strand of CAMEWO010000019.1, from coordinate 10,870 downwards.
TAACAATAGAAGCTTTTCTGCCAATATTATCAGCAAGAAATGGGAAGATAAAGCTTGCCATCAGATTTCCCACTGCAAAAGCTGATAACAGTCCACCTGCAGCAGAGTAACTGATTCTTGTCTCACTAATAATAAACGGAAGTAACGTACCTACGGTCAGCACCATGGCACCACTTACAAAGAATGCAAAATAGCACGGAAATATCAAGCTGAATCTTGAATTAATCTTAAAACCCTTCATATTTTACTCCATCCCAAACCAACATAAATCCAATATTTCTTAACATCAAACTATCACAAAACCCCAAAATGTAATATCCAGAAACACCCAGGTAGGTGAATCTGGATATAATATGCGGATAACAGGAATCGAACCTGCACGGTCTCCCACTAGAACCTAAATCTAGCGCGTCTGCCAGTTCCGCCATATCCGCAAGCGGTAAGTATTATACCATGATTTCCAAGCATTTGTCAATAAATTCCATTGTTCTTGCAGCCCATGTATGTTTTTTTATACAGAGGCTATATCCCATGCTTACCATGTTTTCAAGCCTGTCCCTATCTGTAAGCAGTTCTCTTACCTGTTCAGCCAGCATTTCGCACCCTTCAGATGATTGTAAATCATTAAGGCTGTACAGCAATATGCTGGTTTTATCAAAGCATCTGCATATGTACTCACTGCCATCACTGACCACACCGGCACCATTGAGCATGGAATTAAATATCCTGTCGTGAGCTCCACGCTTAAACCAGGGCATCATGTTAACTGATAATTTTGACTGGCTTAACATATCAAGACATTTCCTGGAATCAACATTACCGTGGGTTATAATATTCTCAGGTTTCTTACATTCTGCCAGATTCCATCCCGCACCATAGGTATGAACTTTGATGCCATTATCTGCAAGGGCTGTTATAACCTTTGCCCTGTAGAAGAACCTGACAGACAAATCCACGTACATAAGATTAGGCATTACAGCCCTTAAGGAATCTGTATCATAGGCCACATCTTCCCGGATAAGCTTCTCTTCAAGAAGTTTTTCCGTAATCTCATCCGGTCTGTCAATATTCTCCATTACAAGCTGGTGGAAGAATTCTCTTGAATCCGGGTCCATATTCACAAGATATTTCTCAAATGTCTGTGGTGGAGTGTAATTTCCTGTAAATATTACATCAATTGGTCTCTCATCCAGAGGAAGGTAGTCCTTGTCCGGAACTATATCCCTGTTAAGATTGATTCCTGTCCCGCCAAGAGGAAGGAAATAATCCTCATCCCTGGCAGCAATAACCGAATCTCCTCCTGGTTTGGCACCCTTGTATGCACTGCTGGCATTAACCTCCGGAAAAAATCTTTTCATATACTGGATATGGTTAAAGTCAATACTAAGCTGCACATATCTTTTTGGTCTTAAGGCTATGGCCTTGTGATAATACAGGGGATGGTCTACAACCATATTGTACACAGGCAGTTCATACTCATCCCACAGATTTCCGGTATTCCATTCATCCCCGTACAATCCAGCTTCTCCAGATATTCCGCTAAAATTAAATGTAAATATAATTATCTTGTCACTTCTATTCTGTTCCAGAAAAGACTGAAGCAGAAGGCTGCTCTCCTGGCTTACCAGCAAGTCAAACCAGTACACATTATAGCCTTCTGCTTCAAAAGTATGAGCCATCTCAATGCTGAAAAATTCCTGTGTTTCCACACCACCTTTAAACATTATGACCCATTTATTCATATCCGTATCCTCATATAATTGCATTTCATAATACTGAAATACACTAAAATCTGTTTACATTCTATAGAAATATCAGCCCTTAATTACCTTAAATAATCCATCAAGACCTGACACATCCAGTTCCTCTGCTTTACCCATATCCACAGTCCTTGCTGCATCTGGATCAATAGGAAGCTTGGCAATATTGGCAATTCCATACTCTGCTGCAACCTGGTCAATATGGCTCTCTCCGAACACAGCATGTCTCTTGCCACAGTCAGGGCACTGGAAATAAGACATATTTTCAACAATTCCAAGAACAGGTATATCCATAGCTTTAGCCATATTAACTGCCTTGCCCACAATCATTGATACAAGCTCCTGAGGAGAGGTGACAATTATAATTCCATCTACAGGAAATGACTGTAAAACAGTTAATGGAACATCTCCTGTTCCAGGTGGGCAGTCAACAAACATGCAGTCCACATCTCCCCATGAAGTATCCTCCCAGAACTGCTTAACAGCTCCGGCAATAATTGGACCTCTCCATATAACGGGATCTGTTTCCTTATCCATAAGAAGATTCATGGAAATAACCTTAATTCCTGTTGCTGTCTCAACAGGATACATACATGTTCCTGTCTCATCACATCTTACCTTCTCTGTAAGCCCGAAAGACTTAGGAATAGATGGTCCTGTAATATCAGCGTCAATAATAGCTGTCTTCAACCCATTCTTACAGGCATTAACAGCCAGCATTGATGTAACCATTGACTTACCGACACCGCCCTTACCACTCATAACGGCAATGACTTTCTTAACTCCTTTATAATTATCAGGGTTCTTCTGTGGCTCTGTTCTGTCCTCACAGTTAGAACCGCAGCTGCTGCAATCATGTGTGCACTCTTCGCTCATTACTCCTCCATCCCGCTTAAAAAATCTCATAAGCTCAAATTCTAATAAAAAAATCCCTGATGGCTTTCCCTTTAAAGAAAGCCACCAAGGATTATTATTACCCTAAAGAGAAAATAATTCAACTACTTTTTTCCTACCCACAAGCCACTTCATCCAGACACATCTGTATCTTACATGCCATTTAACATCCTTCCGGCTTTCCAGTCGGCATTTGGGCAAAGTTTTTTCAGTTCATCAACGGTTTTGCCCATTCCACTTCCTCCAGAGGTGGCAAAAGGCACCAGAATTTTACCAGAAAAATCATAGCTTTCTACAAATGTGTCAATGATACGTGGTGCAACATACCACCAGATAGGGAATCCGATAAATACCATATCATATTCTGCCATATTTGCCAGTTTCCCGGCAATCTTAGGTCGGGAAGATGGATCACTCATCTCAACGCTGCTGCGGCTCTTTTTATCCATCCAGTTCAAGTCTGCACTTGTATAAGGAACAGCAGGCTTGATTTCAAACAAATCTGCTCCTTCTGCCTTAGCCAGATGCTCAGCGGCTCTCTTAGTTGTACCGCTTGCTGAAAAATATGCTACCAGTTTCTTACTCATTGCTTTTCTCCTTTTCAATCAATAATGCTGTTTATTTTTAACCATTTTGTTATGTCACCAGGAAGGCTGCTGCCACCAGAGTAACTTACAGCAAGTGCTTCTCCCATGGCAGAATCAGGCGCCAGCTTTGCAATCGCTGTCAGACTCTGACCGAATCTGCCACCTCCATGAGAACAGAATGGTATAATTGTCTTTCCCGAAAAATCATATTCTTCCAAAAAAGAAGCAATCGGCATTGGAATAGATGCCCACCAGTTCGGATATCCGAGAAGAATTATTTTATACTCATCCATATTCTCCACATGAGTAGCAAGTTCAGGGCGTGCCTGCTTATTCTGATCCCGCTGTGCTTCATTCAGTACTGTGTTATAATCAGTGGAATAGGGATGAACCAGTTTTATTTCAAATAAATCAGCCCCAGTCTGTGATTGTATTTCCTCCGCAATTCCTTTGGTGTTTCCACCCCATGAGAAAAATGCAATTAAAACCTTACCATTGGAATTTGAATTATTTTTCAGGTCAGCACTGACAACGCTTCCACTACCACTTACAGCGTTTCGCACCAGTCTGATTCCAATGTTGAAACTGCCTTTATCTTCCGCCATTGTTGCACGATAGGCACTACGCATATTTTTCGCAAAGTCATTCCAGCCTCCACCACGATATACCCGCAGCGTTCCTGTTTCAGCACCAGTTGGATTAGTTTGATTATCAGTGCTATAATCTCCATAATAATCCCATACCCATTCGCCAACATTGCCATGCATATTGTACAGTCCCCACTTGTTTGGTGAAAAACTGCTTACCGGAACCGTAGTTTGACGATATTCTCCAGGCTTTGTATCCAAATTATCCTGGGAAAAATAGTTATCTTCAATTTCGTAAGGGTAATGCCCAAAATAATTGGATTCCTCAGCACTGATTGATGTCTCTGTATTGAATGGAGTAGTGGTTCCAGCACGGCATGCATATTCCCACTCCGCTTCAGTAGGAAGCCGGTAGCCGTCTGCACTTCTATCCCAAGTTACATTTTGTTCATCTATTTTATAAACTGGTGTCAGGCCTTCCAGTTCGCTTCTGGCATTGCAATAGCTGATGGCATCCCGCCAGGAAATATTCTCCACAGGTAAATCCCCGCCTGAAAAACTGGACGGATTCTCACCCATAACTTCCTGATATTCTGCCTGTGTCAGTTCATAAATACTCATATAGAAATCGCTGACTGTTACAGTGTGCTGGGTTTCATCCTCCGAACGCCAGGCTTCATCCGTGGGACTACCCATCTGGAATGTACCTCCCTGAATCATCACAAAATTTTCAGGTATATTATTTGTGTTCTGATTTACTACCGGATTACTTATAGTATCTGATTTTACCAGACTGCTTTCATCTGTACCTCCGGTTGAAGAAGAGTTTGGAGTTTCAGCAGTATTGCTGCCACAGGAACACAATGAAATAATCATAATTGCCACCATTAAGACCGCACTAATTTTCTTCATGACGCGTCTCCTTTCTTATAATCTGAAGCTTATAATTCTTTTTAATTCCTTTGGATATGTAGTAACTTAAAAACATCCAAAATCCCATCATTGCCATATATTCTATAAAAACTGACAAAGCATTCTGTTCAAAATCAAAGAATACAAACTGATTCTTGAGGAACATATACGAAACAATATCTTTTTGGATAAAACAGAATAAACCATATCCAGCAATTAATAACGCTGCCAGACGCAATCCCCATATAAATATTCCAGATATCTTCCTGTCTTTGGATACCCTACGGAGCATTCCCAAAAACCAACTCCAATGCATTCCCATATGCATGCTCATCAGCACAAATCCCCAATAGGATGCCGCCATGTGCATGCTTCGTGCCGTTGCCATTGGTCCGTTAATGGGCAGAGCAGCAAATACATGGCGGGACATTACAATGCCACTGAATCCAAGACAAATCATGGAAATAAAGACACTAAAATTAAGGATTGTCTGCACCAGACGCATCAGAGTATATTTTCCTTTTGCTAATATGCCGTACCACTTTATATTTATTATGTTGTGTACAATGAACAGTACAAGCATCCCGGTACCAATCCACTCATGAAGCTCCTGCCCAGTGATTTGATATGCCATAAGACAAAGCAGCAGCACTGTCATCAGAAAATCAATTCCAAATTTTATTTTCATTTTAGGTTTCATAAACCATCTATCCCTTCGTGTTATTTAAAAATCTAAACCAAGGCTGTTTACCCACTTCATAACTGTGTCCGAAGAATCACTTCCGCTAAAACGCTGACCAGAAAGCCATGTTGCACCGCTTGCAAGCCCTTTAAGATTAGTTGCACTGGAACCTATGCCACTACTGCTGGAGGTACAAAACGGAACGATCGTCTTACCAGTAAAATCATAGCTTTCCATAAAAGTGCTGATAATTCTTGGTGCTTGTCCCCACCAGATTGGATAACCGATAAATACAATATCATACTGTTCCATATTCTCTACAGAACCTGAGATTGCAGGACGAATATTAGGATCATTCATTTCAAGTGTAGTCCGGCTGTTATTGTCATTGTAATTAAGATCTGCTGAAGTGTAAGAATCTTTAGGAATAATCTCATAAAGGTCAGCATCCAGGACCTTTGCAATATGTTTTGCAACACCTTCTGTATTGTTAGTAGCAGAAAAGTAAGCCACTAAAACTTTGTTTCCCTGCTCTTTTGAATTATCCGTTATTTTTGTCTGTGGTTCTGAAGCAGATGGGGTTTCTTTTTTATCTGCATTACCACTTACTGTTGCAGCTTCAGCAGTTGTATTGTTTTCTACTGAATGCTTTTCTGCCGATGGGTTGTCTGTCTGATTTGAAGAATTACCACATGCCACAAGGCATATAATCATTAACAAAGAAAGTAAAATTGCAATTGTTTTTTTCATAGATATTTCCTCCATTTTTTCTTGTATTTAATATCCAAATGCATTATGATAAATGTATTGTATTACCTAAACCTAACTTTAGGTCAATACCCAAATCTTTTTTTGAAAGGACAAACTTATGTATACAATAGGACAAGTAGCACAGATGTTTAACCTTCCCGTTTCAACATTAAGATACTATGACAAAGAGGGTCTTTTTCCTAATCTGGAGCGCAAGGGCAACATCAGGCAATTCAGTGACAAAGATATTGAAGCAATCCGCGTTATTGAATGTCTGAAAAAATCCGGACTGGAAATTAAGGACATAAAACAGTTTTTCCAATGGGTATCAAAGGGAAGCTCAACCTATGCAAATAGAAAAGAACTTTTTGAAAACCGCAAAAAAACTGTTGAAGAAGAGATAAAAGCTCTTGAAAAAACACTTGCTATGCTTAATTTCAAATGCTGGTATTACGAAAGGGCTCTTGCCGATGGAAATGAAGATAAAATCAAGGAGATGTTGCCAGACAAGCTTCCTTCTGAAATCCAGGAATCATACGATAAAGCCCATAGCTAAAGCAAAGTCTGCTTTTTAGTGTAACTGATGCCCTCAATTCATCAGCCATTCAGAACTCTATCCACTAGTTTCTTCGGATTGTAAAAAAGTAAGTGCAACCAGGAGAATCATTCTCCTGACTACACTTACATTATAAAAAGCATTAATCAACCCTGACTGTACTATTCACCAGACGATAATCTGCAAATGCTTATTCACTATCGGTATGGCATTTACAGCTCTCTTTTGCCTTTCCACATCCATTCGAAGAACAGTGACCGGCAGATGGGCAACCGATACACCTTGTACCTTTTTTCTTTTCCTTCCGTATATAAAGAATTGCTGCTCCCAATATCACCAACAGAATTCCAGTGATTATCAAATTTTCCATTGCCAATCCTTTCTGACATATAGTATTAAAATGCTACAATTATGCTGCTTTCTTTAATTCATACTCCGCCGCAAACTGTTTGTTTGTTCTCTGAATGAGCACCACAACAATGGCAGCCATGGCAACAACAGCAATAAGACCAGGAATAAATCCATTTCCAAATCCTCCTGTTGTAACCAGTGTACCAATCTGGTATACAAGAAATGCTACTGTATAACCAGTTCCAAGCTGAAGGGCAATGCCTCCCCACAGCCACTTTTTACTCTGCATCTCTGAATTCATGGCACCAAGCGCTGCAAAACATGGCGGCGTATATAAGTTAAACATCAGGTAAGCAAGAGCCGCCACTTTTGTAATTGCCATTGCAGATGCAACCACATTACCATCACCAACCAATGCTAATTCTTCTGTATCAATAAATGCACTTAACCCATAGCAGACAGCAAGTGTTCCTACTACATTTTCCTTTGCAATAAAGCCTGTTACTGCTGCCGCTGCAAGCTGCCATGCCAGGGTACCAACAATTGGTACTAAGATAACTGCAATAGGGGAAGCGATTGATGCAAGGATAGAAGTGCTTTCCATTCCTTCCTCAACCACCTGCAGGTGCCAGTCAAAGGACTGCATAATCTGCACAATTGTATTACAAACAAGAATAATTGTTCCTGCTTTGATAATATATGCTTTTCCTCGTCCAAGCATAGAAATCGTAGCTCTTTTAAGGCTAGGAAACTTATATTCAGGTAACTCAATTATAAAGAATGATTTTCTGTATTTATATCCTGTAATGGCCTTCACCAATAATGCTCCCAGCAGGATTAATGCAATACCAACAAAGTACATCAATGTTCCTACCCAAGGTGTATCAGGGAAAAATGCACCAACAAATAATGCAATAACAGGCAGCTTGGCACCACAAGGCATAAATGGTGTCAGCATAGCTGTAGCTCTTCTTTCTCTCTCATTACGGATGGTACGGCATGCCATAATACCCGGAATGGCACATCCTGTACCGATTACCATAGGAATAACAGATTTTCCAGAAAGTCCTACTCTCTTAAAAATCGGGTCAAGAACGATTGTTGCTCTTGCCATGTAACCACAGTCTTCCAAAAGGGCAATCAGGAAGTACATTACCATAACAAGTGGCAGGAATCCTACAACGGCACCTACACCACCAATAATTCCATCTACAAGAAGTGACTGTAAGAACGGATTTGCATTTTCTACAAGACCTGCAACCCATTCCTGGAAGGTTTCAATCCAAGAGACCAGCCAGTCTGCAATCCATGTACCCAAAGTAGACTGTGAAATATAAAATACTCCAAACATTACAAGTGCAAAAATTGGAATTCCAAGCCATGGGTTTGTAAGGACTGCATCAATTTTATCCTGACTATTTTTCTCTTTAGTCAAAACCTTACGTTTTTCAACAGAAGAAACAATTGATTTTACAAAATCAAAACGCTTTCTGTCCGCAGCCTCTACTTCACTCTTATTATGTAAATCAATGTCCTCCTGAACATAAGGTGCTTTCTGCTCGCATCCCTTTAAAGAAGCCGCCTTTGTCACTACATCCTTTAACCCTGTGTGACCAGAAGAAGTTGACACTGTCTTAATAACAGGACAACCAAGCTTATCCTCCAAAGCTTCCACATCAATCTGTGTGTCCTTCTTTTCATTAATATCACTCTTGTTAAGTGCAACTACAACAGGAATACCAAGTTCCAAAAGCTGTGTTGTAAAAAAGAGACTTCTGCTCAAATTGGTAGCATCCACAATATTAATGATTACATCGGGATTCTCGTTCTTTACATAAGCACTTGTAATACTTTCTTCAGATGTAAACGGAGACATTGAATATGCTCCCGGTAAATCTACCGCAATTAATTCTTCCGTTCCATCGAAATAGGATTTTTTAATCAGGCTCTCTTTCTTTTCTACGGTAACACCGGCCCAGTTTCCGACCTTTTCATTTCTGCCAGTCAATGCATTATACATGGTGGTCTTTCCACTGTTAGGGTTACCCGTTAATGCGATTCTCATGACGCATCCTCCTTTGATAAACTTTGTTTCAAATAGCCACTGTTAGTCAAACCTAACTCATGGTCATAAAAAATAGTGATACACTCACTATTAATTTATATTGAAATAGCTCTCGCTAAATCAGTATCAATGTTATATCTGGCATCTTTGATAGAAACAACGCAGCCACCCTTAATGTGGGAAATAACAGTAATAGGTTCTCCGCTGTAGCATCCCAGTGAGAACAGAAAAGATTCCAATTCTTCATCCTCAGTCTCAATATCTTTTACGATATATTCTTCTCCTATAATTGCATCTGCTAAATTCATACCCTATGCCGTACCTTTCTTTTATAAACTATGTTTAATTTATGAAAATAAACAATATTTCTTTGGTTAGTTTCCCCTAACCAAGACCGAGTTTAATATAACTAACTCAATTTGTCAATATTTATTTCAAAAAATCTTAATGTTAATTTTCCCCAATCTTTTTCATTCTTCAATTTCTGGGCTCTGTCTTTTTTAAATTGTCATTTCAAATTAAAAATGATATTATGTGAGAAAAGATGTTAAAAGAACGGAGATAAAACTATGAGTTATATTAAGCATCGTGCCGACGAATCATTGGAAGATTATTTAGAAACAATCCTTATGCTGCATAAAAGCAGGGGACAGGTTCGTTCAATAGATATTGCAAATGAGATGAATTTTACCAAGCCAAGTGTCAGCATAGCCATGAAAAATCTTCGTGAAAAGGGATACATAACTATGGCCGACAATGGATATATCACTTTAACTGAAAGCGGAAAAGAACGTGCAGAAAGTGTTTTGGAACGTCATACAATTCTTGCAGATTTGCTGATAAGCATCGGTGTGAATGAGGAAACTGCCAGGGAAGATGCCTGTAAGGTGGAACACGATTTAAGCGAGGAAAGTTTTGAAGCAATCAAACGGGTATTTCATTCCTCAAAATAATCTTTGTATACTCTTCTTAATCTCGTTAATTATTCCACTTTAAGAAAAGTTTATCACTTAAAATATAAATTTCAACTTGTTTTCGTTTTATATTTTTCTTAAAGTGCATTTTTTATTGAGATTAAGAAGAGTATATTTAATATAAAATATATAATCCTACTTCGTATTATATTCAAAAGTTGAAATAATAAACTTGCTTGCAGGGCTTTTGCTACAAAAAAACGCTCCGGTATAAACCGAAGCGTTTACAGTGAGCCCACCGGGGTTCGAACCCGGGACACCTAGATTAAAAGTCTAGTGCTCTACCAACTGAGCTATGAGCCCTTATAATATTGTAGGTTATCTTCTACCCAGCTGGGCTAGCTGGATTCGAACCAGCGTGATGCAGGGATCAAAACCCTGTGCCTTACCGCTTGGCGATAGCCCAAGAATAAAAAAGGGTGGGTACAGGGATTCGAACCCTGGGCCTTCAGAGCCACAATCTGACGCGCTAACCAGCTGCGCTATACCCACCATATTTTATATAAATGACATGCCTCATGGCATCGTCACATAAAAAAAAGTGTGCCCGGGGGGATTCGAACCCTCGACCCACGGCTTAGAAGGCCGTTGCTCTATCCAGCTGAGCTACGAACACACAAAGCGGGTGATGGGAATCGAACCCACGTATCTAGCTTGGAAGGCTAGTGTTCTACCATTGAACTACACCCGCATATCGATCGGGGTGACAGGATTCGAACCTGCGACCTCTTGATCCCAAATCAAGCGCTCTA
>CAMEWO010000018.1 GCA_945946665.1 uncultured Eubacterium sp. | reverse complement strand
GGGCGCGAGCCCATAGCTATTTTTCTTTTTGGGGGAGTTTTTTTACAGCCCCTTTTTTGTTTGTATGCTACTTTTATTCGTTTTTAAATTTTTTCCTTTTCAATATAAATTTTCTATCATATAATGATACAAGGGTCAAAAGGTCAGAATTCGTTCCTGCTTGCAGGATAAGAATTCTGACTTGTTGACCCGCACACACATGAGAAAGTAGTGATTTTCCATGGAAAATCAACGGATTTCGAATGTGTGTAGAATTGTGGGAGTTGCATGGCAACGGAGCAATTCTTGTATCAAATGATATAAAAATCAAAAGGTCAGAATTCATTCCTGCTTGCAGGATAAGAAATGGAGTTTAAATTGAAAGAAAATAGAAACAATCTATCAAAATTCATAGCATTATTTCTAACAGTATTTTTATGTATACAACTGTTTTCCGTCAATGGATTTTCCTTTGTTATATACGGAAAACAGCAGGTCTTCAGTGGTTTTTCCAATGATATTAATGACTATACCTACATGTCGAGAGCTGAGGCACAGGCTCTGATAGATGATTATTATAATTATAATGCTTACTTCGGGCAGGAATTAATATACTATTTAGGTGATCCAATTGAAGGATTTGATCACAGAGTCCATGGAACATACAATACGTACAAAACCTATAAGGAGGCTACCCGTCAGTGTCTTGTTGACAGTCAGAGAATTAATGATACGTACTCGGCAAGTGTTCTGTTAAGTGTTGTAGTGGAAACATGGGATGAATCAATGTCGGAATCCCAGTATAATACTGCCATGTCGACACTTCGCAGTATTTCATCACAGTTTAACTATGGCAATGATTATGACAAAATTATGAATGTTGCAGAATATGTTGCTTCAAATATTTCCTATGACTATTCAAAAACATATGGAGACATATATCATGGCATAGTGGAGGGAACTGGTGTATGTGCTGCTTATGCTGAATGTTTTCAGATTTGCATGGAAAACCTTGGTATTGAAAGCTATATATATACTGATTCTGCCCACGCCCTTAATGTTGTTGCCCTTGATGGACAGTATTATTTTGTTGACCCAACCAATATGTCTGATCCAAACGGTGTAAGATGGCAGTTTTTTCTGTATGGAACTAACATGAGAGATAATCACACAAATCTACCTATAAGTGATACGTCATATAATGGATACACTGGAAACTATGGCATAAGTAATATAGAAACAGCTGAAAGAATTGAAACATCAGAAATACAAGTTGAAAATGATGTGACACCTTCTGAACCAGAACCAATTCCAACAGAGCCACAAATTACTGCTGAAGAAGTTACGGAGGAAACAACAACAGAAGGAGAAACTGAAAGTACTTCAGCATCTGAAATTAATACTTCAGGAGCAGAAATCAGCTCAGAAAGCATTTCTACAGTTTCCAGCCAGATATCAGATTTAAATAATAACTCTTATGAACGTAAAGTGAAGAATTATAAAAACAGCAGAATTATTGTTATTCTTGTAACAGTACTGGTTATATCCAGTATTTTAGTTATTATTGTAAGCAAGGTATATTACAAAAAGAAGCATCCTTGATTTTAGGGCAATTTTATAGTATATTATAACGAGTTTATTGAGAATATAATAGTAAGGGGTATAACTAATGGAAGAATATTGTAAGGTTGCACTTGATGCAATGGGCGGTGACAATGCACCAGGTGAAATCGTAAAAGGAGCAATTGAAGCTCTTAAGGCCAATTCCAGTATATTTATCTATCTGGTTGGCAAAGAAGGCAGCATCAACGAAGAACTTAACAAATATACATACGACAAAAACCGTGTTGAAGTAGTTAACGCCACAGAAATTATTGAGACAGGAGACCCTCCTGTTATGGCTGTGAGACGAAAGAAGGATTCTTCACTGGTTAAGGCAATGTATCTTGTAAAGGAAGGCCAGGCAGATGCATTTATATCTGCCGGAAGTTCTGGAGCAATTATTGTTGGTGGACAGACAATTATAGGAAGAATTCCTGGAGTAGAACGTCCACCTCTAGCTCCTGTAATTCCAACCAAGACAGGTTTTTCATTACTTGTTGACAGCGGTGGTAATGTAGATGCAAGGTCCAGCTTTCTTGTACAATGGGCAAAGATGGGTTCTATATATATGAGGGATATTCATGGTATTCCTAATCCAAGAGTAGCTATTGTAAATGTTGGTCTTGAAGAGGAGAAGGGAAATTCTCTTGTTAAGGAGACTTACCCATTATTAAAGGAATGTTCTGATATTAATTTCATTGGAAGTATCGAAGCTAGAGAAATTCCATCAGGAGCTGCAGATGTCATTGTATGTGATGCCTTTGTTGGAAATGTTATTCTTAAGCTTTACGAAGGAACTGCTTCAACTCTTATTGGTCTTGTTAAACAGACCATGATGAAGAATTTAAAGACAAAGATCGGTGCTTTACTTATTAAGAAGGACCTTAAAGAAGACTTGAAGTCTCTTGATGCAAAGCAATATGGAGGCGCTCCTTTAATTGGTATCAATGGTCTTGTTGTAAAAGCCCACGGCAGTGCTAAAGCCAACGAAATTAGAAATTCTATCTTACAATGTGTTAAATTTAAAGAAGAAAAAATTAATGATAAAATTAAGGCATCATTGTCTTAACATATAATTATTCACATGAAAGGAGCTTTTTATCATGGAGTTCGAAAAAATTCAGGCAATTATTGCAAAGGTTCTTAACATTGACCCTTCAAAGATTACACCAGAAACAACATTTGTTGATGATTTAGATGCAGATTCACTTGATGTATTACAGATTATAATGGGAATTGAAGATGAATTCCACATTCAGATTCCAGATGATGCTGCAGACAACATTATAACAGTAGCGGATGCTGTTAATCAGATTAAGTCAGCACTATAATATTTTGGCTGTCTTATACAGACAGCCTTTTATTTTGTTTAATTCGTGTAAATAGTGAAAGAAAGTGGGAGTTATATGCCAAATCATAATACAGACCTGGAATCACTGCAGAATACAATTAATTATCATTTTAAGGATATCAGCCTTCTAAAAAATGCCTTAACACACAGTTCCTATGCCAATGAGGTTGTAAAACGTAATATTCCCGACAATGAACGCCTTGAATTTCTTGGAGATGCGGTTTTGGAGCTTACAACCAGTGATTATATCTATAATAACAAAAAAATGAATGAGGGTAGTATGTCTCGCTTCAGGGCAAGTATTGTATGTGAACCCACCCTTGCATTATGTGCCAGAGCATTTGATCTGCCATCATATATTATGCTGGGAAAAGGTGAAGAACACACAGGAGGCCGTAATCTTGATTCTATTATATCAGATGCGTGCGAAGCATTAATTGGAGCAATCTATCTTGATGGTGGTTTTACTAGTGCAAAAGAGTTTATTCAGAATTTTATTTTAAATGATTTAGAGAATAAGCAGCTCTTTTTTGATAGCAAGACTATTCTTCAGGAAGTTGTACAATCAAGGGGAAAAGAAGTGCAGTATGAAATGGTCCGTGAGGAAGGTCCTGACCATAACAAAACATTTATATATTCTGCAAGATGTGATGATTTATTTAATGTCACAGCAGAAGGACATACAAAGAAAAATGCCCAGCAAAAGGCAGCTTTTGAAGCCCTTAAGTATCTTAAATCAAAAGGAATTGATATAAATCCGAAAGGAAAGAAATAATGTATCTAAAAAGTATTGAAGTTCAAGGATTTAAGTCCTTTGCCAATAAAATTGTATTTGAATTCCAAAACGGAATAACAGGTATTGTTGGCCCTAATGGTTCAGGAAAAAGTAATGTTGCAGATGCCGTAAGATGGGTATTAGGTGAACAGAGTGCAAAACAGCTTCGTGGCTCTAAGATGGAAGATGTAATTTTTGCTGGAACTGAAGCACGAAAGCCTGTTGGTTTTGCATATGTATCAATAACATTTGACAACGAAGATCATGCCCTTCCCGTTGAATATAACGAGGTAACTGTAACAAGAAAAGTATTCCGTTCCGGTGAAAGTGAATACCAGCTCAATGGACACAGCTGCCGCTTAAAGGATATTACCGAATTGTTTTATGATACTGGTATCGGTAAAGAAGGTTACTCAATTATTGGACAGGGACAGATTGATAAAATATTAAGCGGTCGTCCTGAGGAGAGAAGAGAGCTTTTTGACGAAGCAGCAGGTATTGTTAAATTCAAAAGAAGGAAAGCTGCCTCTATTAAAAAGCTTGAGAATGAAAGAGAAAATCTTGTCCGTGTTAATGATATACTAAAGGAACTTGAAAAGCAGGTTGGTCCACTGGAAAAGCAGTCTGAAAAAGCTAAGGAATATCTTAAACTTAAACAGGATCTTAAGATAAGAGATGTTAATGCATTTTTGATGGAAAGTGATGAGATAAGAAATTCCCTTAAAGAATGTGAAGAAAAATCCCTTATTGCAGCTAATGATCTTAAGGCAGCCAATGAAGAATATGATAGTACCAAAGCAGAATATGATTCACTGGAAATCCAGCTTAACGAAATCAACAACAGCATAGAAACCACTAATACTTTGTTAAGTAATACAGAAATCGAAAAACAAAGACTTGATGGCGTAATTAACGTATATGCTGAACAGATTAAAACAATTCAGGCAAACAGCATTCATTATACCAACAGACTTTCAGATATAAGTAAGAGCATTGATGAAAAAAATGATAGTTTATCAAAGCTTGATGAAGAAAAGCTTTCTCTTGCCGAAAGTCTTACTTCTTATGAAGAAAAACGTGCAGAAGCAAAGGCAAAACATGATGAGATATTAAATTCAATAGAAGAAATCAATAGGAACATTGAAGATTACAATAACAAGATTATTGATGTACTCTCTTTGAAAACAAAAACTACTGCTGATAACCAGAAATTCCAGACTATGCTGGAACAGAAAAATATCAGAAAAGCAGAGCTTAACAGTATTATTATCCAGAAAAAAAGTGAAGAAAATCTTGCTGATAATTCCATCAATGAGTTCTCAGACCAGCTTGTAAAGGCAGACAACAAGATAAATAACCTTACTGAACAAATAAACGATGTAAATCAGGGAATAATCACCAATAAGGATAAAATATCAGAATTAACGTCAATAATTGACAAGGAACAGACCCAGTATCACAGAGAAAAGTCAAAACTTGAATCTCTGATTGCAATAACGGAGCGATATGATGGCTACGGAAACAGCATCAGAAAAATTATGGAGCTTAAAGAGACTAATTCTGGAATACTTGGTGTTATTGCTGATATCATTAAGGTTGAGAAAAAATATGAAACTGCTATTGAGACAGCTTTAGGTGGTACAATTCAGAATATTGTCACAGATAACGAGAAAACAGCAAAAGAACTTATAGCATATCTTAAAGAAAACAAACTTGGACGTGCTACTTTTCTTCCAATAACATCCGTTTCAGGAAAGAATACTTATGAATCAGAACCATGCATGCAGGAAAAAGGCGTAATTGGATTAGCCAGCAGCCTTGTTCGTGTTGACTTTGAATATACAAAGCTTGCAAAATATCTCCTGGGAAGAATTCTCGTTGTGGATAACATTGACAACGCCCTTGCTATTGCAAAGAAATACAAGTATTCATTAAGAATTGTTACTCTTGAAGGAGAGCAGCTCAACCCGGGTGGTTCAATGACTGGTGGTGCATTTAAGAATGCCAGCAATCTTCTTGGAAGACGAAGAGAAATCGAAGAATTGAAGAAAAATGTTTCTGATGTTAGTAAATCACTTAATGAGCATAAATCATTAACTTCAGAACTCAGAAAAACAGTGGCTTCACTCAGGGAACAGAATGATTCTTTAAACAAAGCTATGCGTGAAGCACAGGTAGAAAAGAATACCATTGTTATGAACTTGAATTCTGCCACAAACCGCAGGGATGAAATAATAAGTTCATTAAAAGATATTAATTCACAGATTGCTGATGTTGAACGGGAAATTACAGAGATAAGTGGAAATTTAAGTAATGCTTCAGACAGTCTTGCATCTCTTGATTCAATTAATGAGGAATCTAAGAATGAAATAGAATCGCTTAACAGCCTTCTTGCAGAAAAAAAACTTGAAGAAGCAGCCGTCAATGAAAGTTTTGATAATATTAAGCTTCAGTTTTCATCACTTTTACAAAAAGATTCATTTATTGATGAAAATAAAGAAAGAATCAATCAGGAGATTAGTGAATTAAAGGCGGAGTCTGATGATATCCAGTTAAAGATGGCATCAACCAATGAAGAAATAAGCGCCAAAAATTCTGAAATCTTACAGGTTAAAGAAAAAATAGCGGTTTCTTCAAAACAAATTGAAGATTGCAAAACTAAAATTGAAGCTCTCAAAGAAAAAAGAAATAATTATACTAATTCCCACAAAGTATTCTTTGATAAGAGAGAAAGCATTTCAGGAAGAATATCAGATTTGGACAAAGAAGTGTACAGGCTTAATGCAACAAAAGAAAAGCTGGAGGAATCCCTTGATGTCCTTACTGATTACATGTGGGATGAGTACGAACTTACATATTCATATGCCAGTGAATACAAGAATGAGGAATTTAGCAGTCTTCCAGCATTAAAAAAGGAAATTAACAGCCTGAAATCATCAATTAGAGCGTTAGGTGATGTTAATGTCAATTCAATTGAAGAATTTAAAGAAGTTAATGAAAGATACCAGTTTTTAAAGAGTCAGCATGATGACCTGATAGAAGCAGAAAATTCTCTGGTAAAGATAATCGATGAACTGGATCAGGGCATGAGAGTACAGTTCCAACAGAAGTTTGATGAAATAAAAGTGGAATTTGACAAAGTATTCAAGGAACTCTTCGGTGGTGGTCATGGAACAATACAGCTTGTAGATGATGAAGACATTCTTGAATGTGGTATCCTCATTATTTCACAGCCACCAGGAAAAAAACTTCAGAATATGATGCAGCTTTCAGGTGGAGAAAAAGCATTAACAGCTATTTCACTATTGTTTGCCATTCAAAATCTCAAGCCTTCTCCTTTCTGTCTTTTGGATGAGATTGAAGCTGCCCTGGATGATTCTAACGTGGCAAGATTTGCAAATTACCTGCATAAGCTGACAAAACATACACAGTTTATTGTAATAACCCACAGGCGTGGCAGCATGTCTGCTGCTGACAGACTGTATGGTATTACAATGCAGGAAAAGGGTGTATCCACCCTTGTATCAGTTGACTTGATTGCAGATGATCTTGAGAAAGAGGAGAATAAAAAATAGTTAATTTCATAGGAGCATAAAATATGGGACTTTTTACCAATTTAAAAAATGGTCTGTCAAAAACAAGAGATAACATTGTATCCGGTTTTAACAATATTTTTAATAGTTTTTCATCAATTGATGATGATTTCTATGATGAACTTGAAGAAACAATGATTATGGGAGATATAGGTGTATCTGCCACTGAATCAATTATTGATGACCTGAAAGAAAAGGTTCGTGAAAACAGAATAAAAGAACCTGCCGAATGTAAGCAGCTCCTCATTGACTCTATAAAAGAAAAGATGAATCTTGGAGATAATGCATATGATTTTGAGAATAAAAAATCAATTGTTATGCTTATCGGAGTAAATGGAGTAGGTAAAACCACATCAGCAGGAAAACTTGCCGGTCTGTTGAAATCAAAAGGAAAAAAAGTTGTCCTGTCAGCAGCTGATACATTCAGGGCAGCTGCCATAGAACAGCTTACCGAATGGGCAAACAGAACTGGCACTGATATCATTTCACAAAGTGAGGGTTCAGACCCTGCTGCTGTAATATATGATTCAATCGCTGCAGCTAAGGCCAGAAATGCAGATGTGTTAATATGTGATACCGCTGGAAGACTCCATAACAAGAAAAATCTTATGGAAGAACTACGTAAGATTGACAGAATAATTGAAAGAGAGTATTCTGATGCATACAGGGAAAATCTTATAGTTTTAGATGCCACAACTGGTCAGAATGCATTATCACAGCTAAAGGAATTCAATGATGTAACTGATATTACAGGAATTATTCTTACCAAGATGGATGGCACTGCAAAGGGTGGAATTGCTGTGGCAATTCAAGCCGAAATGGGAATCCCTGTGAAGTATATTGGTGTTGGAGAGCACATCGAAGATCTTATGAAATTCGATTCAGACACATTTGTTAATGCGCTTTTTGATCTTGACATTGATAATGCTGAGTAATAAATGTTATTTATGAAAAGGAGTTTATTAAAATAATGGAAGAGTTATCACTTAAAAAATTTGAAGAAGCAGCAGAGAAAGTAAAGGAAGCCACACTTCCAACTAATCTTGTGTACAGTGAATATTTTAGTGCACAGTCAGGTAACAAAGTATATTTAAAGCCTGAGAACATGCAGTACACAGGAGCTTACAAGGTAAGAGGGGCTTATTATAAAATCAGCACTATGTCTGAAGATGCAAGAAAAAAGGGACTTATTACTGCATCTGCAGGCAATCATGCCCAGGGCGTTGCATTTGCAGCTAAGAAGTATGGCGTTAAGGCAACTGTTGTAATGCCAACAACAACACCACTTATTAAAGTAAACAGAACAAAAGGTTATGGTGCTGAAGTAATACTATATGGCAATGTATATGATGAATCCTGTGAATATGCAATAAAACTTGCCAATGAAAAAGGACTTACCTTTGTTCATCCTTTTGATGATCTTGATGTGGCAACAGGACAGGGTTCAATTGCCATGGAAATAATCAAAGAGCTTCCTACTGTAGATTATATTCTTGTTCCAATAGGTGGCGGCGGACTTGCCACAGGTGTATCAGCACTGGCTAAGCTGCTTAATCCTAATATTAAAGTAATAGGTGTTGAGCCGGCAGGCGCTAATTGTCTCCAGGCATCTCTTGAAGCTGGCAAAGTTGTCACTCTGCCAACTGTTAATACAATAGCTGATGGTACAGCTGTTAAGACGCCTGGTTCAAAATTATTCCCATATCTACAGAAGAATCTTGATGATGTAATTGCTGTAGAAGACGAAGATTTAATTGTTGCATTTCTTGATATGGTTGAAAATCATAAAATGATAGTAGAAAATTCAGGACTCCTTACAGTTGCTGCACTTAAACAGCTTAATGTTAAGGATAAGAAGATTGTTTCTATTCTCTCTGGAGGTAACATGGATGTAATTACCATGTCGTCTGTTGTTCAGCAGGGTCTGGTTCAGAGAAGCAGAATCTTTACAGTATCTGTACTTCTTCCTGATAAACCAGGTGAACTTGTTAAGGTTGCATCAATTATTGCCCAGGCAAATGGTAATGTAATTAAACTTGAACATAACCAGTTTGTAAGTATCAACAGAAAAGCTACTGTTGAACTTAGAATTACTATTGAAGCCTTTGGCCATGAACATAAAGAGGAGATTGTTTCAGAACTGGAGAAGGCAGGTTTAAGACCTCGTATTGTAAAGGTTAATATCTGATATTATACATACTTGTTTTCAATTATTATGCATTGTGTCATGATTACATGGCACAATGCATTTTTTTGAGTAGTGGCAACCTGCTCTATTTGCCTCAATTCACATTTTTAACACACATTTTACACATTTCCATCAATTACCATTGATATTATACATTCATAAAATAAATGAAAGGAAGATTCATTATGAATAAATATAAAAAACTTCTGTCTTTATTATTAGTGTGTAATATAGGCATTTTTAGTATTACTGGATGTAACCAGTCTAATATATCCAGTAATAATACCAATACTTCTGAAAATAATATAGTGAAAACAGATTATACAGCTTCCATGCAGACTGATCATACACAGATTGAATTTGATGACGAGGATCTTATTGATTCATATAATAAAGATACATGTACCATTATTAATTTATCAGGAAAGACAAATGAAATTACATCTCCTGGAACGTACCTTATCAGCGGAACAATAGATGATGGCAATATCCATGTTAATTCTTCCTCAAAAGGAACAGTTCGTCTTATATTTAATGGAGTAAATATTACATCTGATGATGCTGCACCAGTTTTAATATCTGATGCATCAAAGGTTATTATCACTCTGGTTTCTGGTACACAAAACATAATAACAGACAACAGACCAGCATCATTAGAGGATGATTATTCAGGAGCAATTTCATCAAAAGCAGATTTGGTAATCAACGGAACAGGAAAGCTTGAAGTCAACGGAAACTACAGAAACGGAATTAAAAGCAGCGATGATCTCAAAATTGTATCAGGTGATTATACAATTACATCATCAGAAGATGGTATAGTCGGAAAAGACTGCCTGTGCATCAAAGATGGTACATTTTCAATAAATGCCGGGGATGACGGTATGAAATCCACTTACGATACAGATGATACAAAGGGTTATATAATAATTGAGAATGGAACATACAATATTACATCGGGCAATGATGGAATACAGTCAGAACACAGTTTAACAATACATGGAGGAACATATAATATAAAGACTGGAGAAGGGGCTGCACAATCCCTATCAAAATCAGAAAATATGAATCTTAATCCCGGAACAAGGTTTGGAAAGGACTTTAAGAACTCCACGACGGAAACAACATCATCTGACAGCAGTTCTTCCAGTATAAAAGGTCTGAAATGTAATACAGAAATGATTATTTCAGGTGGTGAATTTATAATTGACTCAGAGGATGACTCTATACACACAAATGGTTCAGTGAATATCTTAGGTGGAACATTTTCATTAAGTTCCGGTGATGATGGAATTCATGCAGATGAATTAATCCAGATAGATAATGGAAGAATTACAATAAACAAATGCTATGAAGGAATTGAATCTGCAGTAATTAATATTAATGGCGGAGATATCAGTGTAACATCCAGTGATGACGGACTTAACGCATCAGATGGTTCAACACCATCTCTTAACATAAATGGAGGAAAAGTATATGTAAATGCATCGGGTGATGGACTTGATTCTAATGGAACAATGAGTATAAGTGGTGGTGAAGTTATTGTTGAAGGGCCAACAGACAACGGCAATACTGCACTTGACTTTGAAAGAACCCTGACAATTTCAGGTGGAACTGTTTATGCTTTTGGTTCATCAGGAATGCTTGAAACTCCATCTTCGGCCTCTAATGGATGTTGTATTGTCACAACTTTCTCAACTGTTAACGGAAATGAAAGTTTTACATTAAAAGACTCTTCAGGAAATATTATAATGAGCTATACTCCTTCAAAATCATATTCTGCCGCAATTATATATTCACAGGATATTAAGAGTAACACAGAATACACAATCAATGCTGGTTCAAACAGTGTATCAATCACAACAAATGAAGGTGTCACTTCCAATGCAGCTAATGGCGGATTCGGACAGGGTGGCAGAGGTGGCAGCCAGAAAGGCATGATGCCTGATGGAAGTTCAGGTAGTCAGGGAAATATGCCGGAAATGCCTGGAGCAGGTACAGACGGACAGCAGATTGTTCCAGAGAATCCTGGTAACATGCCAGACAGACAGGGTAAGTATCAGGGTACTCCTGGAAATCTATAATATGTTTTTATTGTTTAGAGTTGAACATTAATTTTCCAAAAACATGGAAAATTAATGTTCAATTTCTTTCTAATGTGATAAAATAGGAGACAGAAAAATAATGGGGGTTGTATCTTGAAGGAATCAATAAAAAAATATCTGGTTTTATCATTTTGTCTGTTTATTTCGTTTGCTCTAGCTATAATTCTGTTCTTTCTGCTATACAAAATCGATTATATAAAATCAGCAATAGGACACATAATAAGAGCAATGATGCCATTCATTATTGGAATTGTTCTTGCTTATATTCTGACTCCTCTGTGTAATTTACTTGAAAGAACATTTGATAGATTATTTAAGAAAATCAAAAATCCATCTGCCAGAAGCAGAATAATTTCATCATTAAGTGTTTTCTTATCAATTATTATCGCTATTATTCTGGTGTACATAATTCTGATGGTAATCATTCCACATTTAATATCAAGCATTGTTCGTCTTATTAATATTCTTCCTGCCAGTGCTAACCGATTAATAGATTTTCTTGATCATACTCTTACATCCCATCCTGAGATTAGAGAAAACATGCAGGAGATTATTGACGAAGGATATAAAGCATTACAGAACTGGCTTAACAATGAATTTATAAAACAGGCACAAGTATTTGCATCAGGTTTGTCAACAAGTATTATGGGATTTTTTACGGCTCTATTTAATATATTTGTAGGAGTTATTGTTGCAATATACATTCTTTTCGGAAGAAAGAAGATGGCAAAGCAGGCAAAACTTGTTTGCTACAGCATATTTAAAGAAGATACTGCTGACAAAATAATCGATGAAGTAGAATATACAGATGAAGTATTTAAGGGATTTATTAATGGTAAACTTTTGGACGCAATTATTATATCAATAATATGTTATATCGGAATGATGATATTCCGATGGTTTAGTCCAGGAGCTAACCTGATGAGCGAAATATTAGTTGCTGTAATTGTGGGAATATTTAATATAATTCCGTTTTTTGGATGGTACATAGGCCTATTCCTTTCTGCGCTGCTTATATTGATTGTAAATCCTGTCCAATGTATATATTTTGTAATATTTGATTTCATTTTACAGCAGATAGACGGCAATATTATTGGTCCCAAAATTCTCGGTAACACCACAGGAATTTCAAGTTTCTGGGTATTATTTGCAATTTTTCTTTTTGGTGATATATGGGGATTTGCAGGTATGTTAATAGGAGTTCCACTTTTTGCTGTAATATACCATCTTATTACTAACGCTGTTTTTGCAGGACTTGATAAGCGTGGCCAGAGAGAAATGGAATATGAATACAGAGATGAATATCCCGACAAGGACACAATAAAACAGGCAAAAATTGACGAAAAAGAAGCACGACGTCAGGAACGTGCAATGAAAAAACAAGCTAAAGAACTTGAAAAAGAGATTACAGAAACCTTTAAAAGAAATGATAAAAACAAGGATAACAAGTCTGAAAAATAATTTTCAAACACGTCAAGTAAAAATGCTTGACAGGTGTATCTACCCATGATAATATACATAAGGTTTGAAATTATCAAGAGTAGGTTATTATCATGGAAAAGATTGTAGAACAGACGCTTTTATATGATTTTTATGGTGAACTGCTTAATGAGCATCAGAAAAACATTTATGAAGATGTTGTTTTCAATGATTTATCACTAAGTGAGGTTGCTGATGAGTATGGCATATCAAGGCAGGGTGTTTTTGATCTTATCAAAAGAGTTAATAAGTCTTTGTCTGACTATGAGAACAAACTGCATCTGGTAGACAAATTTCTATCAACAAAATCAAGAGTTCATGATATTCTTAAGCTTTCAGATGAATATATTAAGGACCAGGATATTAATAAAATTCAGTCTATTCAAAAGATTGCCAGAGATATAATTGATAATTTTTAGGAGGGTTTATGGCATTTGATAGTTTATCAGATAAACTGCAGAACATATTTAAGAACCTTCGTGGAAAGGGCCGTTTAAGTGAGGCAGATGTTAAGACTGCACTTAAAGAAGTAAAGATTGCTTTACTTGAAGCCGATGTTAACTTTAAGGTTGTTAAACAATTCATTAAATCTGTTGAAGAAAGAGCCATAGGACAAGATGTAATGACAAGCCTTACACCTGGTCAGATGGTTATAAAAATAGTTAATGAAGAAATGGTTTCTCTTATGGGTTCCACTACAACAGAGATTCCATTAAAATCAGGAAATGAGATTACCGTCATTATGATGGTTGGTTTACAGGGTGCTGGTAAAACTACAACAGCTGCAAAATTAGCCGGTAAGTTTAAATCCAAAGGCAAGAAACCACTTCTGACAGCCTGTGATATATACAGGCCAGCCGCTGTTGAACAGCTTAAAGTTAATGGTCAAAAACAGGGAGTTGAAGTTTTTTCTATGGGAACCGGCAATAGTCCTGTAGATATTGCAAAGGCTTCCATTTCACACGCTAAGAATAACAATTTCAATATTGTTATTTTAGATACAGCCGGACGTCTTCATGTTGATGAAGATATGATGGAAGAGTTAATTAATATTAAAGGTGCTGTTAATGTAGATCAGACTGTCCTTGTTGTTGATTCAATGACAGGTCAGGACGCAGTTAATGTTGCAAGTTCATTTAACGAGAAAATCGGCATTGACGGTGTAATTCTTACCAAACTTGACGGTGATACAAGGGGTGGTGCAGCTCTTTCTATTAAAGCCGTTACAGGAAAACCAATTCTATATGTGGGAATGGGTGAGAAGCTGTCTGATTTGGAACAGTTTTATCCGGACAGAATGGCTTCAAGGATTCTTGGTATGGGTGATGTCCTTACTCTGATTGAGAAAGCAGAAGCCCAGATTGATCAGGAAAAAGCAAAGCAGATGGAACAAAAGCTGAAAAAAGCTGAGTTTGATTTTAATGATTTCCTTGATTACATGAGCCAGATAAAGAATATGGGAGGTATTGGATCTATTCTTAACATGCTCCCCGGCATGGGATTATCTGGACAGATGAAGGGTTTAGATGCAAGTATGACAGATGATGCAGAGGCTAATCTGAAAAAGACTGAATCAATCATATATTCCATGACTGCAAAAGAGCGAAGCAACCCTGATATTCTTAATCCATCAAGAAAGAACAGAATTGCAAAGGGTGCTGGAGTTGACATTAGTGAAGTCAACAAGCTGGTTAAACAGTTTGATCAGATGAAGAAGATGATGAAACAGATGCCAGGTATAATGAAAGGTGCTAAAAAGGGACGTTTTAAACTACCTTTTTAACATGACTGTCCATGGACAGTCTATAGATATATTAATTTAGGAGGTGAAAATTAAAATGGCAGTAAAGATTAGATTAAAGAGATTAGGTGAAAAGAAGTCTCCTTTCTATAGAATTATTGTAGCTGATTCAAGATCTCCAAGAAACGGAAGATTTATTGATCAGATTGGTACTTATGATCCTAATTATGATCCATGCAAGCTTGATATTGATGCTGAGGCTGCAAAGAAGTGGTTAGCTAATGGTGCTCAGCCTACAGAAGTAGTTAGTAAGCTTTTTAAGATGGCTGGTATTGAGAAGTAATTAGCTAGTGGAGGTGTTCTCATGAAAGAATTAGTCGAAGTGATTGCTAAGGCACTAGTTGATTATCCAGATGAGGTTGTAGTTTCAGAAACTGAGAAAGACAAAGTTATTGTTGTTGATTTAAAGGTTGCCCAGTCAGATATGGGTAAAGTAATCGGTAAGTCAGGAAGAATTGCCAAGTCCATCAGAACTGTAGTATCTGCTGCTTCTGCCAAGTCGGATAAAAAAGTAATTGTTGAAATTGATAACTAATAATAAGGCACAACTTACATTGTGCCTTATTATATATTAATTGCAAATTTGCTGGCTAGCAGCTTCTTTGGAGGCTTAATGGAAGATTTACTTAGAGTGGGAGTAATAACACAAACCCACGGAATCAAAGGCGAAGTAAAGGTTTTTCCAACAACAGATAACCCGGAGCGTTTTAGAAAACTTAAAAGTTGTATTATTCAGGGAAAAAGACAACTTGTTCCGGTAACAGTATCCAGTGTAAAATTTTTCAAACAGTATGTTATTCTGAAATTTAAAGAATATAATGATATTAATGATATATTGGATTTTGTTAAGTGTGACCTTTTAGTAACCAGACAAAACGCAGTAGAATTAAAGCCAGGTGAGTACTTTATCTGTGATCTGATTGGTATGACTGTTGAAACCGATGAAGGACTTGTTCTTGGTACTCTTACTGATGTTTTGGAAACTGGAGCAAACAATGTATATGAAGTTACGGATGATAAAGGAGAAGAGTATCTTATCCCAGTAATTGATCAATGCATCCTGTCTCATGATATGGATTCTGGCATTATCAAAGTACATCTGCTTCCAGGTTTATTAAATATTAACAAAAAAATATGAACGGGGGTATATTATTATGCCAATTAACAAAAGAAATATTGCAAAAGCTATTATTTTATCCATTATTACATGTGGAATTTATCAGATTTACTGGTTTGTTGTATTAACTGATGAAACAAAGGCAATCGCAGGTGACTCAACAGGTGCTTCAGGTGGAATGGCATTCCTTTTTGATTTAATTACATGTGGAATTTATGGTTTTTACTGGGCTTACAAACAGGGTGAGCGTCTTGATTATTCAAAGAATTTAAGAGGAATTCCTTCAGGCAGTTCAAACATCTTATACCTTATCCTTCAGATTATTGGATTAGGTATTGTGGCTCAGGCTCTTATGCAGGATTCCGTTAACAAGATTCTTGATTACGACAGCATGAACAATAATAATGGTCCAGTTAATGCATAATTATCTATAAAATGTCTTGCATTTTATAAATAGTTATGTTATATTAGCGAAGTTGTGAGAAAAGAGATGGTCCTCTGTTACATTGACTGTATTAAGAACATCCGAATAATAAGGAGGTCACACATGAACGAAATAATTAAGAACATTGAAGATGCACAGTTAAAGGCTAATGTAGACCAGTTTAATGTTGGTGATACTGTTAAGGTATCTGCTAAGATTAAGGAAGGTAACCGTGAGAGAGTTCAGGTATTCGAGGGTACTGTACTTAAGATTCAGGGTACAGGAGTTCGTAAGACTTTCACAGTAAGAAAGATTTCTAACGGTATTGGCGTTGAGAAAACCTGGCCATTACACTCACCAATTGTTGAGAGTGTTGAAGTTGTAAGACATGGTAAGGTTAGACGTGCTAAGCTTAACTACTTACGTGAAAGAACAGGTAAGGCAGCTAAAGTTAAAGAATTAGTTAAGTAATTTTTGTGTCTTAAGATTGGAGCATTGGAGAGCCTGGCTTTTCAGTGCTCTTTTTATATTAATATACGGTGAGGCAGTTATGTCAAATTTTTTAAAAAGATATCAGGAAAACACAAGATTATTAAATACATTAAAGATTGTTGCAGACATTGCCATAATAATTGTTGCAGCCTATGTGATTATTCTTTTTACATGCTACAGAACTAATATTAGTGGTAACTCCATGCAGCCTGTGCTTTGTAACAATGACACTGTCCTGATTAACAAATTCGCATATGCATATTCAAATCCAAAAAGATATGATGTTATAGCATTTAAAACATCTGATTCAGGATTTGATAAGATATACATTAAAAGAGTAATAGGTGTTCCTGGGGATAAAGTATTAATCAAAGATGGAAAAGTCTACATTAATGATAAACAGCTGGAAGATGATGTATTTACAGATAATATTCTTACAGCAGGTCTTGCCAAGAATGAACTATATCTAAACAAGGGAGAATACTTCTGTTTAGGTGACAACCGAAATAACAGTGAAGACAGCCGTTTTGCCAATATCGGAATAATAAAAAGTGAAAATATCGTGGGAGCTCCATGGCTGATAACATCCCCATTTAACAGATTTGGCAGAGTTAAATAATAGATTTATATAATAACAAATTAATTGTCAGAATGGAGAACAATATGGATTATCAATGGTATCCCGGTCATATGACAAAAGCCAGAAGAATGATGGAAGATAATATTAAACTTATCGACCTTATAATTGAGATAATAGATGCTAGAATTCCATACAGCAGCAGAAATCCTGATATAGATACACTTGCAAAGAATAAATCAAGAATTATTCTTCTCAATAAATCTGATCTTGCAGATGAAGCATGCAATCAGCAATGGATTGATTATTATAAAAATAAAGGCTTTTATTGTCTTAAGATTAATGCTAAAAACGGATTAGGAGTCAAACAGGTTCCGCAGCTTATCAATGATGCATGTAAAGAAAAAATCGAACGAAATAAAGCGAAAGGTATATTAAACAGACCTGTACGCGCTATGATAGTCGGTATTCCGAATGTGGGCAAATCAACATTTATCAATGCATTTGCAGGAAAAGCCTGCACAAAAACGGGGAATAAGCCAGGTGTTACTAAAGGAAAACAGTGGATACACATTAATAAGAATCTTGAACTCTTAGATACACCAGGAATTCTCTGGCCTAAATTTGATGATAAGGCTGTAGGGCTTCGACTTGCCATGATTGGCTCCATGAATGACCAGATTCTCAATATAGAAGACCTTGCATTTGAAATATTAAAATATATTAAAGACAAATATCCTGGTGCCATTCAGACACGTTATGAAATTAACGAAAACCAGGAAATCATACAGATTATGGATGAAATCGGTGCCAAAAGAGGATGTCTTAAGAAAAATGCCTTAATTGATTATGAAAAGCTTTCAGGTATAATTACAGATGATTTCAGAAGTGGAAGGATGGGCAGAATTACACTGGAAATGCCCTAAAAAATTATGACTAAAAAAGAAGAAGCAATGCTTAAAAAGATTGAAAAACTTAATAAAGAAAAACAGCGCATTGAAGAAATGTGTTTATATGAAAAAGAATATACCCAGTATGATTATATATGTGGAATTGATGAAGTAGGAAGAGGACCATTAGCAGGTCCTGTTGTTGCATGTGCAGTTATTCTGCCTAAAGATGCCAGAATTCTATATGTTAATGATTCAAAGAAATTAAGCGCAAAAAAAAGAGAAGAATTATATGATATAATAATAGATGAGGCCATATCATATGGTATCGGTATTGTAAATCAGGATATTATTGACAAGATAAACATTCTTCAGGCCACATATATGGCTATGCGTCAGGCTATTAATAATCTTAGTGTTAAACCCGATATATTATTAAATGATGCTGTTACCATACCAGAAGTCGACATTAAACAGGTTCCAATAATAAAAGGAGATGCTAAAAGTCTTTCTATTGCCTGTGCAAGTATTGTTGCAAAAGTTACAAGAGACAGAATGATGGATGAGTACCACAATATTTATCCTGAATATGACTTCAAAAGCAATAAAGGATATGGTACAAAAGCTCATATTAATGCATTGAAGGAAATTGGTCCTTCCCCTCTGCACAGGAAGACATTTATAAAGAATCTTATATAATATAAACTTTCCACCTGAAATGGAGGACACATAATTTGGCAATTAATTTATCCTCATTGTTAAACCAGATAAATCAAAATCAGGTAAATTCTTCTGAAATTGAGAACATAAATAAACTGATATCAGGTGATAAGAATGTATCATCTGATAATAGTGGTCTTTCTTTGCTTAAAAACATGCTTGCAGGCCAGACATTTTCCGGAAAAATTATAGGAATAAATGGTGAACAAGCTTCAATAATGCTCAATGACGGCTCAAAAATCAATGCCAGAATAAGTGAAAACACAGAACTGACTACAGGACAGAATATGACATTTCTTGTTGAGGAGAATACATCATCCAGTATAAGTATAAAGCCTCTTGAATCTGCTGGACAGGAGTCTTTTCTAATAAATAAAGCACTTGACGCTGCCGGTCTTTTTCCTTCCGAAGAGAATGTTAATATTGTATCAAATCTTCTCAGGATGAATATGCCTGTTGATGCAAAAACCATTGGAAATATGGTAAAATATTCTCTGAATTATCCTGAAACAAGCCTAAATACAATTGCAAACCTTATAAGACTTGATATTCCTGTTACAGAAGACAATATCATGCAGTTTGAAGCATATAGGAATTATGAGAATACTATTGCTGGTAAACTTTCTCTTGTTAGTACGCAGCTTTCTGATATTATCAACGGAATTTTAGAAAATCCATCATCAATTCATAACACTGACAGCCTGAATATTTTATCTGAAATAAACAGCTTTGTTAATAGTCTGTACAATAACAATGGTATAGGTGATAATGAATTAATTCAAAGTGCTGGTTTCAGTGAGATATTTAGTGAAACTGAAATTAGTCAAATTAAAGACATTTTATCAGAATTTGTCAAAGAAAATCCATCTGTTGATATTCATGAATTAACAGACAAAATAAATAATAATACTGCCACAGTAAAGGATATATTTAACGGATTAACCAACATATTAAAAAATGATGTTTCTTCTAATTTATCTTTTAAGGATATTCCTGTCCAAAAGATGATGGAACAGATTATCAATGAAACCATGCGGATTACTCCAGAAAATGTTGCAAAAGAAAATGGCATTAAGAATTACTACAAGAGAATCAAGCATATCCTTGACAATAAAGATAATGACCTTTCTAATGATGCACTGTCATCCATTAACAAAAACCTGAACCAGGTTAAATCCAACATTGATTTTATGAATGATCTTAACAAGAATATGACTTATTTTCAGATGCCTGTACGATTTAAAGAGAGTAATGGTAATGGCGAACTATACGTATTTACAAATAAAAAAGCCATGTCAGTACAGTCTGATAACGTTAGTGCACTACTGCACCTTGATATGGACAATCTTGGCCCAATTGATGTATACGTAAGACTACAGGGGAAAAATGTTAACACAAACTTTTGTCTTGAAACAGAAGAACTGTTAGACTTTGTATATTCAAATATTGACAAACTTAATGCAAGGCTGGAAAAGCTTGGTTATAGCACCAAATTTGAAATGACATTAAGCACTAATGATAATAAGTTCAACTTTGTTAATGATTTTATAGAGAAGGATATACATAAGAATTCAACATCTTCCTACATTTTAGATGTTAAGGCATGAGGGGAGGTATATTAATGGCAGAGTACTCCAACGAAAAAGATAAAGCCAACAATGAACACAAGCCCAAAATATCTGTTGCCCTTGAATATACACCTGGAGAGGAAGCGCCAAAAATTATTGCATCAGGTAAAGGTGCCCTGGCAGAAAGAATCATTGATAAAGCTAAGGAAGCAGACGTGCCTGTGTATCAGGACAGTAAACTTGCCAACACATTATCAAAATTAGAGATTGGAGATATGATTCCTCCTGAATTGTATGGTGTTGTAGCAGAGATTCTTGTATTTGTAGATGAGTGTGACCGTATCAGAGGCAAAGTTAAACATTGAGTTCATATTTTTTATAAGTTAATTATTATTCTTTTAGAAAAGGAGATACATTGAATAAAAGAGAAGTAGGCTCACAATGGGAACAGAAAACAGTTGAATATCTTGAAACAATAGGTATTACTGTTCTGTACAAAAATTACCGTTGCAGAACAGGAGAGATAGACATTATCGGCTTAGATAATGACACATATGTATTTATAGAAGTTAAGTACAGAAGTTCTAGAAGATATGGCTATTCTTACGAAGCAGTTAATTCAAGAAAACAGCAGACAATCAGGAAAGTGGCAGAGTGGTTTATTGTATCCAGCAAACTGCCATCCAGTACAAAATGCAGGTTTGACGTATGTGGCATTGATAATGACACAATAACCTACATTAAGAATGCATTTTAACTATTAAATAAAAGGATATTAAATTCATCATGATACATTGCTATAAAGATTATAACCAGGCTCTAAGCGGATTAAAAAGAATAGAATACAATATTCCCTGCAATAATCCTAATTTATCCAATACTCTTTCATTGGAAAACCATAATGGTGTTCCTATGCTGCATTTTCGTAAGTTGAAAGACTTTCCATGGCTTTACCAGGGTTTTTCAACCAGAATTGGAGGAGTGAGCAGTGGAATATATGAATCTATGAATTTATCATTTAATCTTCTTGATTCAAAAGAAAAAGTATTAAATAACTTTAAAATCATATCGGATACTATAGGCATTCCAGTGGATAATATGGTATATTCTAAACAGACACATACAACCAAAATTTTACAGATTGACAACTCCCATAAGGGGATGGGAATAGTCAGGGACAGAAACTTTGATAATATTGATGGACTGATTACAAATCTTCCAGAAATATGTCTTGTTACTTCCTTTGCAGACTGTATTCCAGTAATAATAGCTGATCCTGTGAATAGAGTAATTGCTTCTTTACATTCTGGCTGGAGAGGTACGGTAGGAAATATTGCACGAAATGCTGTAGACATAATGAAGAAGAATTACGGATGTCACGCCAGTGACTTATATGGTTTTATAGGTCCTGGAATATGCCCGGACTGTTATGAAGTAAGCAGTGATGTAGCCGGGGAGTTTGCTGGTGTTTACTCCAATGATGAAATGGCTCTTATTTTGCAAAATGGAAGGACAGAGGGTAAATTCCAGCTTAATCTTCTTATGGCAAACAGGATTAACCTGATAAATGCCGGATTAGCTGACAGTAATATTTTTACCGCAGATATATGCACCTGCTGTAATCCAAAGCTCTTATTTTCACACAGGGCATCGGAGGGAAAACGGGGATTGATGTGTAATTTTATCTACTTAAAAGGAGTTTAACTAATGAACGATTTTGATCTGATAACAAGCGGCAGTGAATTACCTGATTCTAAACTTATAGATGAAGAGCTTTTTACCAAGAAAGCTGAAGAGAGTACTAACTTTTCAGAACTGATGATGATGTACCGTAGTGCAATCCGTGAAGTTCAGACTAAACTTGAAGTATTAAATGATGAGTTTAAAACAAGACGACAGCGAAACCCGATCGAAAGTATTAAATCCAGAATAAAAAGTCCTACAAGCATATATCAGAAACTTGCAAAGCGTGGCAAACCACTTACTCTGCAGTCAATAGCTGACAATCTTAATGATGTTGCTGGAATCAGGGTAGTATGTCCTTTTATAAGTGACATATATGATGTTGCAAAAATGCTTATATCCCAGGATGACATAGAAGTTCTGGAAGTCAAGGATTATATTAAGAATCCTAAACCAAATGGATATAGAAGCCTGCATTATGTCCTTATCATACCAATATTCCTCTCCACAGGAAAAGAATATATGAAGGTTGAGGTACAGATAAGGACTATTGCCATGAATTTCTGGGCTAGTCTTGAACATCAGATGCACTATAAGCAGTTTGAGAACAATGACATGCCTGAAATTGTTGGCGAACTTACAAAATGTGCCGAGAACATATATAACACAGATGTAAGAATGCAGGAGCTAAGAGAAGATATTGTCCATCTGACAAATCTTTAATATTTCTTTTTCCTCTTGTTAGCTTTAATTATAATAAAAAGAATTAATGCAAGAAATCCCGCAAACAACAGCAGACTTAAGAATGAAGTTGTAATCTCAATCAAAAACGGATTGTCAAAGATTGACTTCTTTATGGGCTTATAGTCTGCTGTATTTATAATATCAGACAGAATCTGGCTCATGCCCGGAGTAAGAGTCTCCTGGTTAGTCTGTAATGTAAATGTAACTGCTTTACCCTGCATCACTGTATAGTATTTCTTAAGATAAACCGTCACTAAATTACCAGAAACAGATGTAACTTCAGTTACAAAATAATTGGTTCCATTAAGTTTTTCAATGTAACTGTCCGTAATTGTTTCTTTAATGTTAGTTTCTTCATTTTTCTGCGTATTGGCACTGACAATATATTCATCAAAATATCCTTTAAGAACATCATCTGACACTTCATTAAAGTTAGAAATCTGCGATGGTGCATTCTTTCCACTTACAAGAATCTCATATGTTATATCTCCTTCTTTCGGAATAAGTTCGAGGTAAATATTATTAACCATAAGAAGGGCTCTGACCTGCTCAACATCACTTGCTCCAATCTTTTCGAGATATGAGTTATTAGATGTTGTATTCTGGGTAAATCCAACCAGATCATTAGATACTGTTACAGCCAAATCTAAATCAGGTATCTTATAAGTATAGGTGTCATCATTATTTAGTGGTGCAACTTCAGCTTTCACAGGAAATGTGTTATATAACAAAAATATTATACTTGTGATAATTGTATAACATAAAATTAATATCTTTGATGCGCTAATTCTTTTCATGATTTTAAATCCTCTGTTTTATAATATATTATTATTGCCTTAATATTGTACAACATAGCATATAACTTTACAAAATGCAATTTTATTGATATTATATTTAGGTATGTTTATGTGAATTTTTTATAAATTGGCATTTTTACTGCCAGTTTTTGGAGGAATATTAATGAGTAAACCTATAGTTGCTGTTGTAGGCAGACCTAATGTGGGTAAATCCACATTATTTAATGATCTTGCAGGTCAGCAGATTTCAATTGTCAAAGATACACCAGGTGTAACACGTGACAGAATATATGCTGATGTTTCATGGCTTGACAGATCTTTTACATTAATTGATACAGGTGGTATTGAACCGGAATCAAACGATATTATCCTTTCACAGATGAGAGAGCAGGCCCAGATTGCAATAGATACAGCTGATGTTATTATATTCCTGACAGATGTACGTCAGGGTCTTGTAGATTCTGATTCTAAGGTAGCTGATATGCTGAGACGTTCCCACAAACCAGTTGTTCTTGTTGTCAACAAAGTTGATGATATGGATAAATACATGGCTGATGTGTATGAATTTTACAATCTCGGTATCGGTGAACCTATACCAATATCAGCTATCGGTAAACTTGGCCTGGGAGACATGCTTGATGAAGTAATTAAACATTTTCCCGAAGATGCAGGTAAGGATGAGGAAGATGACAGACCAAGGGTTGCTATTGTTGGAAAGCCTAATGTTGGCAAATCATCAATTATCAACAGACTTCTTGGCAAAAACCGTGTTATTGTATCTGATATTGCAGGAACAACAAGAGATGCCATTGATACTGTAATCAAGTATAATGGAAAAGAATATGTTTTTATTGATACAGCTGGTTTAAGACGTAAAAACAAAATTAAGGAAGAAATTGAAAAATACAGCATAATCAGAACTGTTTCTGCGGTGGAGAGAGCTGATATAGTTATAGTTGTTATTGATGCTACTGAAGGAATTACTGAGCAGGATGCCAAGATAGCAGGAATTGCCCATGAGCGTGGTAAAGGTATTATTATTGCCGTTAATAAATGGGATGCTATCGAAAAGAATGACAAAACTGTAAAAGAATTCACTGATAAAATCAAAGATACCCTTTCATTTATGTCTTATGCTGAAATTATATTTATTTCTGCAGAAACAGGGCAGCGAATTGGTAAGATTTATGAACTGGTTGACCAGATTATTGAAAGCCAGAACTTGAGAGTTCCAACAGGAGTTCTTAATGAGATTCTTTCAGAAGCAGTTGCCATGCAGCAGCCACCTTCCGATAAAGGAAAAAGACTACGTATATATTATATTACACAGGTTTCTGTTAAGCCGCCAACCTTTGTAATGTTTGTTAATGACAAGCAGCTTACACATTTCTCTTATACAAGATATATTGAGAATAAGATAAGAGATGCCTTTGGTTTCAGAGGTACATCAATCAGATTTATTAACAGGGAGAGAAAAGAAAAAGAATGATAGAAAGAATAATTGTTTTAGTAATTGGATATTTTATAGGTGCCCTGATTCAAGGCGGTTTTTTAATTGGCAAAATCAATAAAATTGATATTCGAAACTATGGAAGTGGTAATGCTGGAACAACTAATGTTATGAGAACTCTTGGAAAAAAAGCAGGATTTCTTACTTATTTCCTTGATACATTCAAGGCAATTCTTTCGTGTATTATTGTACATTTTATATTTGGAAAAAACTGTGATTATGAGTTATTATTGTTTTTATACAGCGGCTTAGGAGTCGTACTGGGACACAATTTTCCTTTCTATCTTAAATTTAAGGGTGGAAAAGGAATTGCAGCAACATCAGGTGTAGTATTTACTATTTCTGTTTTCCCACAAAACTGCTGGATAATTCTTGTTGCTGCTATGGCGACATTTTTCATTGTAATGTTCACAACCAAATATGTATCATTAGGCTCCCTTTTAGGTATTGGTATGGTACTTGTATTATTTATAACCTGGGCGTTCCTGGGGCTGCTTCCCCTTTCAGGTTCACATCTGTATGAAGCATGTATTATAATGTTTGTAATTGTTGCTTTAGGTTATATCAGACACAGTGGTAATATTAAGAGATTAATGAATGGTACTGAACGTAAAATAGGACAAAAAAAGAAAGAGGAACAAAATGGCTAATATAAGTATTATGGGAGCTGGAAGCTGGGGTATTGCATTATCAATCCTGCTAAATAACAATGGACACAATGTTAAAGTATGGTCTGTTTTCCCACAGGAAATAGAAGAACTGGATAAAACAAGGGAGAATAAAAAATGTCTGCCTGGTGTAATAATCCCGGATTCAATTCAGTTCACAACTAAAGCTGAGGATGCTGTTATGGGGGCAGATGTAATTGTTCTTGCTGTTGCATCCCCTTACACCCGTTCTACAGCCAGGTTATTTGCGCCTTTTGTAAAAGAAGGACAATATATTGTAAATGTCGGTAAAGGAATTGAGGAGGAAACTCTTGAAACTCTCTATGACGTAGTGTCAGATGAGATTCCTAATGCCACTGTGGCAGTTTTGTCTGGTCCAAGTCATGCAGAAGAAGTAGGACGTGGAATACCAACAACATGTGTAATAGGAACAAAACACAAAAAAGATGCTGATTATCTCCAGAATATATTCATGAGTGATGTATTCAGAGTGTACACAAGTCCAGATGTTCTTGGAATATGTATTGGTGGTTCTTTAAAAAATGTAATTGCATTAGCAGCAGGAATTGCCGATGGATTAGGATATGGTGACAATACTAAAGCAGCACTTATCACTCGTGGAATAACTGAAATTGCAAGACTTGGTATAGCCATGGGTGCTGAAATTGAGACATTCATGGGATTATCCGGAATCGGAGACCTGATTGTAACCTGTGCAAGTATGCACAGCCGTAACAGAAGAGCCGGCATACTTATCGGTAAAGGCTACACAAAGGATCAGGCTATGGAAGAAGTCCAGATGGTAGTTGAAGGTGTTTTCTCTGCAAAAGCGGCACTTAAGCTTTCAGAAAAATATAATGTTGAAATGCCAATAGTATATCAGGTCAATGAGATATTGTTTAACAATAAAAAACCTGATCTTGCAGTTAAAGACCTGATGCTTCGGGATAAAAAAATTGAGTCAGACAGCAGAAATGATTGGGAATAAGCAAAAACTACAAGTAAAGGATGTGTAATTATGCGGGTTATTGCCGGAAGTGCTCGGAGTCTTCCTTTAAAGACCGTGGAAGGACTGGAAACAAGGCCAACAACTGATAGAATTAAAGAGACACTTTTTAATATGCTTCAAACTAAAGTGCCTGGAAGCCGTTTCCTTGATTTATTCTCAGGGAGTGGTGCCATTGGAATTGAAGCTTTAAGCCGCGGTGCTGCCGAAGCATATTTTATTGAATATTCAAAGCCCTGCATTACCTGCATTAAGGATAATCTTAAATTTACCCACCTGGAAGACAGGGCAGTTGTAATGGAGCAGGATGTATTGTCAGCAATCAATAGGATTAGCAGCAACAAACCATTCGATATTATTTTTATGGATGCACCATATGGTATGGGGCTGGAGAAAGATGTTCTGTATGCTTTGTCAGGTTCAGACCTTATAGACAGCTATACAACAATTATTATTGAGGAAAGTATTGATACAGATTTATCATACATCGACAGTATTCCACGTTTACACATAGAAAAAAACAAACAATATAAAACTAATAAACATGTTTTTATCAGTGTTACAGAATAGTAATGGATAGTCTATAGATTGTTTCAGAAATGAGGACTACAATGAAAAGTGCAATTTATCCAGGAAGTTTTGACCCTGTAACTCTTGGTCATCTTGACATTATTAAGAGATCAGCAGGGCTTACTGACCACCTTATTGTGGCAGTTCTAAATAATAGTTCAAAAACTCCATTGTTTTCAGTTGATGAACGTGTTAATATGTTAAAAGAAGTTACCAGAGATATTCCTAATATTGAGATAGTAAGTTTCAGCGGATTACTTGTAGACTTTGCAAAAGAAAAGAACTGCAGAGTCATTATCAGAGGTTTGAGGGCTGTGACAGATTTTGAATATGAACTTGCCATGTCCCAGACAAACAGAGTTGCTAATCCGAATATTGACACCATATTTCTTAATACAAGTTTGAAATATGCTTACTTAAGTTCCAGCACTGTCAAGGAAATGGCAATGTACGGTGGGGATATAAGCAAATTTGTACCTGAAAATGTTATAAAACCAATATATGAAAAATATAACATCCAAAGAAATAAAGAGGGAGAGAACCATGAGCAGAATTGAACAGATAATCAGTGATATTGAAGCGTACCTTGACAGTTGTAAATTCCAGCCTTTTTCAAACACTAAACTGATTGTTGACAAGGAGCAGCTTGAAGACTACATTGAAGAGTTAAAGCTTAAGACTCCTGTTGAAATTAAAAAGTACCAGAAAATCATTGACAACAAGGATGCCATAATTAAGGAAGCCAAAGAACAGGCAGATGAAATCCTTAATGCAGCTCAGGCACAGACAGAGAAGCTTATGAATGAACACGAAATTATGCAGCGTGCATATGCCTCTGCCAAT
The DNA here is from genome assembly GCA_945946665.1 of uncultured Eubacterium sp. Lineage (GTDB taxonomy): Bacteria > Bacillota > Clostridia > Lachnospirales > Lachnospiraceae > Lachnospira. Next base: position 15,235 of record CAMEWO010000018.1, on the reverse strand, counting down.
GAACTGATTGAGCAGGCAACAGCAAAAGCCCAGGGAATCCTTGATAATGCCATTGAAGATGCCAACAATATCAGAATGGGTGCAGTGTCATATACTGACGATATGCTTTCAAAGCTTCAATATATTATTGAACACTCAATTAACGATAATAAACAGCAGTATGGTTCATTGATATCTGGTCTTGAAGAAGTTTTGTCTGTTGTAAATAATAACAGACGTGAGCTTAACGCCAAGGATGAACCTGTTTCCGAGCAGGAAACAGCTGAACATAACTAGATTTATAATACATATATCATAAACGTATATACAAGTACTGTTATACAGCAGTATATAATTTTATGATATATGTATTTTTTTATGTCCAGAATACTTCCAGTAACAGATATAGTCTGAAGAAGGGTTGATAAGCCTCCAAAATTATTGATAAGAATAACAAAAAGCACACTGTCTATACCATATACTTTATTAATATCTACAAGATCAGCACAAATCTGGTTTATTCCCGTAGTTATTTCAAATAATCCCGTAATTATTCCTTTTAGTATAAATTTATCCGGTAAAATAAGAATTAGATACTGTGATAAACAGGAGAAAAAAACAATAAATCCACCTGCTTTTATCATATTAATACAGGTCTGTTCCATAATTATACCTACATTTATTTCCTGCTTTTTCTTTTCTTTATCTGGTTTTAGCCTGTATACAGCTTTCTTTTCATTTTTTATTATAAAAATTGGTTTATAGTCTTTTCCTGACCTGCTGGGTTTCTTAAATCTTACAGTGAAAAGGCATAAAGTAATCCCAGCCAGGGAGGAAATGTATATTATAGACAGAAGCCGTGAAAGAGATATTCTTTTCATTAGATCAAAATTGTATATATAATTGCATATAAAGGACGGACTGGAAATATTACAGTAGGCAAGTATTCCATCCAGATTATTATCATTTTTTTCGTTACAGTACTGAGAATAAAGTATGGCAGCAACAGGAAAACCAGAAAGAATTCCACACACAATAATATATATTTTTAAGTACTTATCACTAATATTTAATCTGTTTAAGAGAATACATGATAAAAAACTTGCCGGAAAAATTCCCGGAAGAACAATATCTGCCCATAAAACAAGTCCATTCTTTGCCCCTGTAAATGCTGTGTAGGGTCTTAAAAGGACTAATGCAAGACAGAATATCTCCATAATAATCATACTTTTGTTCCATTTTACTTTCATACATTTTTATTTTTTGATTTTATATTAGTAAAAAATATGATATTATTTAAATATTAATGAATAATGTATGTGAGGAATTAAATTATGGATTTACAACTTTGGAAAGAAATTCTTGCACCATATAACCTGGCTGTGGAGGAACTCACCGTAAAGTTTAACCATATTATCAAAGAATACAGGCAGCAAGGCTATTATTCACCTATAGAACAGGTTACAGGACGTGTTAAAAGCATTTCCAGTATTATTGGTAAAGCTCAGAAAAAGAACATTGATATGGATAAGATAACAGAATATATGGAAGATATTGCCGGAGTACGTTTAATCTGCCAGTTTGCCAATGACATATACTCTGTAGTTGATATGATTCGTGCAAGAAGCGACATGAAGGTCAAAACTGAAAAGGACTATATTACCAATGTGAAGGACAGCGGATACAGAAGTTACCACATTATTGTCATGTACAAGGTTGAAACCACCACAGGTACCCACGAAATCCCTGTTGAAATCCAGATTCGTACTCTTGGAATGAATTTCTGGGCAATTATTGAACATTCTCTTCAATACAAGTACAATGGAAATATTCCACCTCACGTAAAAGAAAGGCTTAATACCACTGCCCAGGCAATACTTACACTGGATAATGAGATGGAATCAATTCATGATGAGGTTATTGATGCCCAGAATTACTACTATATCCGTGCAAATGCTGTGTCAGATATCCTTGGAAATATTGAGAATCTGTACAAATACGCCAATAACAGGGAAATTTCAAAAATCCAGGATGAATTCTATGAAATATATAAGACTGAAGATATTAATAAATTAGAGCAGTTCAGTAAACAGCTTGATATTATTGCAGAAGGGTATCGTGCCCAGTCCTTGAACTAACTATAATAATTGGGAGATTACAATGAATTTACCATTACAATACTTAAATTCAATGCAGGAGCTTTTGGGAGATGACTATGACAGTTATCTGAGAAGTTTTGATAATCCAAGGCTTTATGGTTTAAGAGTAAACACTCTGAAAATATCTGTGGAGGATTTTCTAAAAATTTCTCCCTTTGAGTTAAAGCCTGTTCCATGGATTGAAAATGGTTTCTACTACAAAGAAGAAGATAAGCCGGCTAAACATCCTTACTATTTTGCAGGTCTTTATTACATACAGGAGCCAAGTGCAATGACACCAGCTAATGTATTACCTGTTGAAGAGAATGATATTGTTCTTGATATGTGTGCAGCACCAGGTGGAAAATCAACTGAACTTGGTGCAAAGCTTAACAGAACCGGACTTCTTGTAACTAACGATATAAGCAATTCAAGAGCTAAGGCTCTCCTAAAGAATGTAGAGGTTTTTGGGATTCCTAATCTGTGTCTTCTTAATGAGGACCCGGTTCAGATTGTTCCAAGATTTAAAACATTTTTTGATAAAATACTTATTGACGCTCCATGTTCAGGAGAGGGGATGTTCCGTAAGGACAATAAACTAATTAAAGCATGGGAGAAAAATGGCCCAGAGTTCTATTCCCAGATTCAAAGGAATATTATTACAGCAGGGGCAGATATGCTTAAACCCGGTGGTAAGATGCTTTATTCCACATGTACCTTCTCTAAAATGGAAGATGAGGAAACAATTAAATATCTTCTTGACCAGCGTCCAGAGATGCATTTAATCCCTATACGGGATTATGAAGGCTTTTCCCATGGTATATGCACAGATGAAGAAGAGGATACATACAAATTAAGAAATACAGTCCGTATTTTTCCTCATAAAATGGAGGGAGAGGGACACTTTGTTGCACTTCTGGAAAAAGATGCTGATGCAGACATAAGTTACCACAGTTTAAAAAAGAACACCACAGGAAAGCTTCCTGATGTTCTTCTTGAATTTATTAATAAACTATCCTTTCCAATTAATCATGATGACATCTATATCAAGGACAATTACGTTTACTCTGTGTCTCCTCATATTGGTGACACCAGAAGTCTTCGCATATTAAGAAGCGGTCTGTTATTAGGTGAACTTAAAAAGAACCGTTTTGAACCGAGCCAGGCTCTTGCAATGGCATTAAAATATGATGAATACCCTGATTCCGTTAGTCTTCCTGCAGATGACCAGCGTGTGATTAAGTATCTTAAGGGTGAAACAATTGAATTACCAGAGTTTTCCAATACAACTGATAAGGGATGGGTGCTGTTCTGTGTTGACAGATACACTCTTGGGTGGGGTAAGTATGACGGTTATTCCTTGAAAAATAAATACCTTGCCGGATGGCGCTGGATGTAAATGCAAAGGTAAGAATATGATAATAAGACTTGACAAATATCTTGCTGATATGCAGATAGGCACAAGAAAAGAAGTAAAAGAATTAATTAAAAAGGGCAGAATTACTGTTAATAATGAGAAGTCTGTATCTTCTGACACTAAAATTGATACAGACAGAGACCTCATTATGATGGATTCCGAAATAATAACCTATTCCGAATTTGAATATTATATGCTAAACAAGCCTGCCGGAGTAGTATCAGCATCTAATGATCCTAAAAACAAAACTGTAATAAATCTGATTAAATCAAAAAGAAAAGACCTTTTTCCTGTTGGCAGACTTGACAAAGATACAGAAGGTCTACTTCTTGTCACTAATGATGGTGAACTTGCACATTATCTTCTGGCGCCAAAAAGTCATGTGGACAAGACATATTACGCTGTAGTCAAAGGCTTCATAGGTGAAAATGAAATTAATAGATTTAAAGATGGTCTTGTAGTTGATAATGAATTTACAGCCCTTCCTGCCCGACTGGAAATAACCGGCTACGACAACGTTAAAGATGAAAGTTCAGTGGAAGTAACTATACATGAAGGCAAGTTTCACCAGATAAAAAGAATGTTTGAAGCTGTTGGCAGCAGCGTGCTGTACTTAAAAAGGATTTCGTTTGGGCCACTAAAACTTGACAACAGCCTTTCAAAGGGGCAATATAGATTATTGACTGATAATGAAGTACAGCAGTTAAAAATGTTAAGAAATGGAGAACATAATGAAGAAATATGCCAAGGGTGAATATGGATACCTGAACTATAAAAAGAAAATATCACTTATTATTATGCTTGCATCTTTTCTGGTTATTTTAGGAGTATTTATCACCGGGATTATTGTTACTGGTGACAAAAACAATATATTTACCGTAATGGCAGCAGTTCTTACACTTCCGGCTGCAAAGTTTGCTGTGGCATTTTTTATCCTTGTCCCACATCATAGTACGCCGTTAGAAGTATATAACGAAACTAATAATAAATTCCAGGGACTTTACTGTTGTTATGATTTAATATTCTCCAATAAAGAAAGTCCAATAGGAACCCAGGCTGTGTGTATATCTGACACATTAATCATCGCATATACTGACGAAGATAAAGCAAATAAAAAGCTCTTTGAGTCCAGTGTGAAAGAATTCCTGGAAAGAGACGGTCTTTCTGTTAATGTTAATCTCTACACTGATTTAAAAAGTTTTACATCAAAAGCAAAATATATATCGTCAAGCAGTGGTGATTCAAAGACTGAACCCTCACAAAGAGTTTTAAGAAATAAAGAATCATTATTAAATATGTGTTTGTAATATTGAAAGAGAGTTATTTTGAAAGAATTTACTATTACTTCCGTGGAAGAAGGACAACGTTTTGACAAATATCTAATAAAACTCTTGCCAGAAGCTGGAAAAAGCTTTATATATAAAATGTTAAGGAAAAAAAATATTACCCTTAACAATAAAAAAGCTGATGGTAGTGAAAAAATTATTGCTGGAGATTCAGTTAAGATTTTTTTTAAAGATGATACTTTTGAGAAATTCTCCGGAAAAACTGATATCAGCCTTCATATGGCAAACCAGTTAATATCTGGCAGCTCATATAAGCTTGATGTGCAGTATGAGAATGAAGATTTTCTTGTAGTTAATAAACCATCTGGAATGCTTTCGCAGAAAGCATCCCCAGATGATATATCCATTAATGAAATTATATCTGCTTATATTTCTGATAATAGTAGTGCTTCAGGTTTCAAGCCGGGAATATGCAACAGACTGGATAGAAATACAAGTGGACTTGTTGTTGCAGGTAAAACCATGTATGGTCTACAGACTATGTCAACGGCATTTCATGACAGAACACTGTTAAAATACTATATATGTATAGTTAAAGGGTGTTTTAATTCACCTGTCAAACTGTCAGGATATTTAAAAAAAGATACTAATAAGAACATCTCTACAATAATTTCCGATGAGGAGTACGAAAGAGAGCATAACCGGGAAAAATCAGAGTTTTCTCCTATAAATACTGAGTTTATTCCTGTTATTTCCGGGCAGAACATATCTCTGGTTAAAGTTCATCTGATTACTGGAAAACCTCATCAAATAAGGGCTCATCTTATGTTTACAGGATTCCCTGTTGCAGGTGACCATAAATATGGTGACGGGCAATTTAACAAATATCTGTCTGTTAACTATGGAATAAAAAGCCAGATGCTTCATGCTTTCCAGCTTATAATTCCACCGGAAGCTTATCCTAAAACAGAGGAAAACATCAATATCAGCACGGTGATTCCTAAAGAATTTGTGGATGTTCTTAAAGGAGAAAATATATGGCGACCTGGAATTCAAGAGGACTTAGAGGCTCTACGCTAGAAGATTTTATTAATTTAAGCAATGAAAAATACCTGTCATCCGGGCTGGCAGTAATTCAAAAAATACCTACACCAATAAAGCCTATTAAGATTGATAAGGACAGCAGGCATATTACTCTGGCTTATTTTGACCAAAAAAGTACAGTGGACTATATTGGGGTTGTACAGGGAATTCCAGTGTGTTTTGATGCAAAGGAAACTGCTGTTGACACATTTCCACTGACAAACATACATCCACACCAAATAACATTTATGGAAAACTTTGAAAAACAGCATGGAATTTCTTTTATAATTTTATATTTTTCTGCAAGAGATGAGTTTTATTATATTCCATTTTGTGATATAATGAAATTCTGGTTAAGAGGAGAAAATGGTGGGCGTAAAAGCTTTACCTATGACGAGATTGATAAAAACTACCAGATACATGGTTCAAAGGGCGTAATAGTACATTATCTGGAAACATTGCAAAAAGATATTTCAATAAGGGAGTAATTGGAATATGGAGAATAATAATATCGAAAAATTTGAGCTGATAAATGGACAGGCAGTAATTAACTTAAATTATAATGTTATTACTGCAAATGAAGAGATGTACCGCTTTATAGGAACATCCACTGCAACAGGTATTTCTTTTCTTGAAATTATCCATCAGGTGGATCTCGATGATTTTATTGATGTATGCCATCATTTAAGAGAGGGGCAGGAATCTGATATGGTTGTACGAATGCGAAGAGCTGACAACTCATACAGATGGATTCTTGTACATATTGCAAGGTTCAGGTTAAAAACAATGGATTCTTCTGTTGATTATTTTGAATTATATGCCTCTGACATTCTTGCATTAAGGAAACATTGCTCTGTTCTGTCACAGAGGCTGTTTGAGATAGAACATGCCGGTAATATAAGTAATGTTAACAACCAGATATACGCTGAGAATGAGGCAAAAGAATACTGTTATAATATGATTAAGAATGAACCATCTGCTGAGTTTACTATGATTCTTGTTGAAATTGACGATTTGGATTCATACAGGAAGATTAAAGGAAATGATTATGCCATTTCTCTTGTAAACACGGCGATAGAGACATCAAAGCGTATAATGGGTGACAGGGGCATTGTATATATGAAGGATGATGAACATTTTATCCTTGTTGTTAATGGTATCAACCAAGAGGTGAATCTCCGTCCATTCCTGGAATCATTAAGATACAGAATATCATGGGATGAGATGATTGCCAACTCTGTTGATAATCTTACATTATCTCTGGGAGTTGCAAGATATCCACAGAATGGTGAAGATTTAAGACTATGTGCCAAGAAGCTGGCAAAGGCCCTTGAGATATGCCATTTAAGAGGAAAGAGTAAATATATCATTTTCAGAGAGCATTTGCATGGCAATATTACATTGTAAAATGATTGTAGAATGATATATGGGAGAAAGGATTAATTATGAAAAAGGATCTTCTACACACACCAGAAGGTGTTAGAGATATATATAATGATGAGTGTGCCAGAAAGCTTGTACTCCAGAACAGATTAAGGGATGTGTGTACCAAGTATGGTTACAATGATATTCAGACTCCTACACTGGAGTTTTTTGATGTTTTTAATAAAGAGCGGGGCAGTGTACCATCTAATGAAATGTTTAAACTTTTTGACAGATATGGTAACACAATGGTTATGCGTCCTGATATGACTCCATCCATTGCAAGAACAGCTGCTAAATACTATGGTGATCGGGTTCTTCCAGTAAAGCTTTGTTATGTTGGCAATACATTCATTAATGTTAGTAAATATTATCAGGGTAAATTAAAAGAAAACACCATGATTGGTGCAGAACTGATAGGTGACAATTCCATCTATGCTGATTTTGAGATTATTTCGATGGTAATTGATTGTATGAAGAATTCAGGATTAACTGAATTTCAGGTTGAAATTGGTAATGTTTCATTCTTTAAAGGTCTTCTTGATGAGGCTGGAATCAGCGGAGATGATGAGGAAACTCTCTGTGCATTAATTCAGGAGAAGAATTACCTTGGTGTTGAGGAGCTTTTAACATCACTTAACATCGAAAAAAGAATTGCAGATGTTCTTATGGAGCTCCCTTTACTTTTTGGTTCTGTGGATGTTCTTGATAAGGCGAGAAAGCTTGCAACTAATGAAACAAGCCTTCAGGCAATTGACAGACTGTATAAACTTTATGATTTATGTAAATTAACAAATGCAGATAAATATATCTCTTTTGATCTTGGTTCATTAAGCCAGCACTCGTATTATACAGGAATAATATTCTGTGCATACACATTTGGCACAGGAGAGCCTGTAATATGTGGTGGCCGGTATGACAAGCTTATTGGCCAGTTTGGATGCGATAAACCATCTATTGGTTTTTCTATAACTGTGGATTCACTTATGGCAGCCATTTTCCGTCAGAATATTGAGATTCCTGTTGATCACTCTGGTGTTCTGTTAATATACCATGAAGATGACCTGACAGATGCTGTATCTATTGCGGCAGATTTAAGAAATATGGATTTGCCTGTGTGTATGATTACATACAATAAATCAAAAACTGATGAACAATATTGTACATATGCCGTTAATTCACAGCTTCTTCATGTTATTAAGCTCCCTCATTTACAAGGATGTTCTAAACAGGACTATAACAATATTAATGTTACTTCTATATTGGCAAGTACTGCCAATTCAAACACAATTACATTAGAAGATTTACTTGGAGGTAAGTTCTGATGAGATATATAACAATTGCTCTTTCTAAAGGCCGTCTTGCCAAAAAAGCTTTAGATATGTTTGAGCATATAGGTATTACCTGTGATGAGATGAAAGATGAGAGTACCAGAAAGCTTATTTTTGTCAATGAAGAACTGAAAATCAAATTCTTTCTTGCAAAACCATCTGATGTTCCAACTTATGTGGAGTATGGTGCGGCAGATATTGGTATTGTGGGCAAGGACACAATACTGGAAGAGGGAAGAAAGCTATACGAGGTTCTTGACTTAAAAACTGGAAAATGTAAAATGTGTGTGTGTGGACCAGTTGCTGCAAAGGAAAAACTCATGCACCATGAACTTATAAGAGTTGCTTCAAAGTACCCAAATATTGCAAAGGATTATTTTTATAACAAGAAACATCAGACAGTTGAGATTATAAAGCTTAATGGTTCAGTTGAACTTGCACCTATAGTTGGATTATCTGAAGTAATTGTTGATATTGTTGAGACTGGAGCTACATTAAAGGAGAATGGACTTGAGGTTTTAGAAGAAGTTTGTCCGTTATCTGCCAGAATGGTTGTCAACCAGGTCAGCATGAAAATGGAAAATGAAAGAATTAACAGAATAATTAATGATCTTCGCAAATATCTGGAAAACAAAGAATAAAGTTCATTGTGTCAACATACAAACTGAAAGGAAAGAATTATGAGAATATTAAAATTAAACAGCGAGAGTAAGAAGAACATTCTTGAAAATCTTCTTAAAAGAAGTCCTAACAGCTATGGAGAATATGAGAGTGCTGTTAACGATATTTTATCAAAGGTAAAGACTGAAGGCGATAAAGCCCTGTTTCAGTATACAAAGGATTTTGATAAAGCCGATATTAATTCTTCCAATGTAGTGGTTACACAGGAAGAAATTGATGAGGCGTACAATCTTGTAGACAAAGACCTTCTTAATGTAATAAGAAAAGCTCTTGTTAATATACGTTCTTTCCATGAAAAGCAGAAGCAATACAGCTGGTTCGATTCTAAACCGGATGGTACTATGCTTGGTCAGAAGGTAACAGCATTATCAAGAGTTGGTGTTTATGTACCAGGAGGTAAAGCTGCTTATCCATCAAGTGTTCTTATGAATGTTATTCCAGCAAAGGTTGCAGGCGTAGAAGAGATTATCATGTGTACCCCTCCAGGAAAAGATGGCAAGGTATATCCTACAACACTTGTTGCTGCAAAAGAATCCGGTGTTGATGTTATCTATAAAGTTGGTGGTGCACAGGCTGTTGGAGCTATGGCATATGGCACCGAATCCATTCCAAAAGTTGACAAGATTGTTGGTCCTGGTAATATATATGTTGCCCTTGCTAAAAAGGCTGTTTTTGGATATGTATCAATTGATTCAGTTGCAGGTCCAAGTGAGATAATGGTTCTTGCTGATGAAACAGCAAATCCCAGATTTGTTGCAGCAGATCTTCTTTCTCAGGCAGAACATGATGAAATGGCATCCGCTATCCTTGTAACAACAAGTGAAGAACTGGCTGGGCAGGTTTCAAAAGAAGTAGATGGATTCGTTGCTGTTCTTTCCAGAAAAGATATTATCCAGAAATCACTTGATACCTATGGATATATTCTTGTTGCCTCTTCAATGGAAGAAGCTATTGATGTTGTAAATGAGATTGCATCAGAACATCTTGAAATTGTCACAAAGAATCCTTTTGATACAATGACACGAGTAAAGAATGCAGGTGCAATTTTCCTTGGAGAATATAGTTCAGAGCCATTAGGTGATTATTTTGCTGGTCCTAACCATGTTCTTCCTACTAATGGAACTGCAAAGTTCTTCTCACCACTGAGTGTTGATGACTTTATTAAAAAGTCAAGCATTATTTCATATTCGAAAGAAGCCCTTGACAGTATACATAATGATATTGAAAACTTCGCAAATGCAGAACATCTTACTGCCCATGCTAATTCGATACATGTAAGATTTGAATAAATTAAACTGGAGGACATATTTATGGCAGATTCTGGTATAAGGTCAGCTACTATTACAAGAAAGACAAAAGAAACTGATATTTCCCTGCGCCTTGTTATAGACGGCACAGGAAAGACAAATATTAGTACAGGAATTGGTTTTTTTGACCATATGCTTAACAGCTTTGCAAAGCATGGCTTATTTGATTTGGATTTGTCTGTAAAAGGAGATCTTATTGTAGACTGCCACCATACTATTGAAGATGTAGGCATTGTTCTTGGAGAAGCAATTAAAGGTGCTATTGGTAATAAACAATCTATAAGGAGATATGGCGATATTATCCTTCCGATGGATGAATCTCTTATACTTTGTGCAATTGACCTTTCAGGACGGCCTTATCTTGTATTTGATGGTTCTTTTTCATGTGAAAGAGTAGGATATTTTGATACACAGATGGTTCAGGAATTTTTCTATGCGGTATCATACAGTGCTGGAATGAATCTTCACATTAAACAGTTAAGCGGCTCTAATGACCATCATATTATTGAGGGCATGTTCAAAGCGTTTTCCAAGGCTTTAGACGAGGCTACAACCATAGACCCAAGAATAACAAGCGTACTATCAACTAAAGGTACACTTTGATTTACTAAATATTTTTATTTACAGGAAGGTATAAACTTATGTCTTGCAAAAAGTTAATTCCAGTTATCTATTTAAAGGATAAGAAAGCATATAGTAATGAAAGTCTGTCTAGTCTTATTGGAGATGGTGATGCTATCAGTGTAGCAAATACCTTTAGTGAGAATGGAGCAGATGAGATTATTATCTTTGATCTATCTTATGATGATGCATCCCATGATGATGCTATAAGCATAATCAGAGTAATTACTAAATCTATTGATACACCTGTTTTAGTTGGAGGCAATGTCAAGAGAGTAGAAGATGTTAAAAAATATCTGTATGCTGGTGCCAAAGCCGCTATATTAGATGACAGAAAAGAATCCAATATGGTCATTATGAAAGAAGTAGCTGACCGTTTTGGAAAGGAGAAGATTGGTGTGTCTGTTAGTGAATTTGATACTGACATCGCCAATATGATATCAGATAATGGTTTATCCTTCATTTTTATCGATTTTTCCAGCAATATTTTGACAAAAATCGACAAATTTGCAGGAACTCCTGCAATTGTAACTACAGATTCCTCTGAAAATATTGAAAACATTCTTGAAAACAATAATGTTTATGGTGTTTCAGGCAGAGCTGTCAGCACATCTGATTTTGATTTTATGAAGGTTAAGCATGAATTAAAATATAATGGAATTAATACAAATACATTTGAAAGTTCAATACCATTTTCAGAATTTAAACTTAATAGTGATGGACTTATCCCTGTAATTGTACAGGATTACAAGACTGATGAAGTTCTTATGCTTGCCTACATGAATAAGGAAGCATATGATACTACAATTGCCACTGGCAGAATGACTTATTTTTCAAGAAGCCGCCAGCAGCTGTGGATTAAAGGAGAAACCTCAGGACATTACCAGTATGTACGCTCAATTGAAATTGACTGTGACAATGACACACTTTTAGCTAAGGTTAAACAAATTGGCGCAGCCTGTCATACAGGAAACAGAAGCTGTTTCTACAGGAATCTTATATCAACTGAATATGCTGAAACTAATCCTCTTAAGATATTCAATAAAGTGATGGATATAATAGAAGATAGAAAACTTCACCCTAAAGAAGGTTCTTATACAAATTACCTTTTTGATAAAGGAATTGATAAGATATTAAAGAAATGCGGTGAAGAAGCTACAGAAATAATTATTGCAGCTAAGAATCCTGATCCAGAGGAAATCAAATATGAAATCTCTGATTTTCTTTACCATGTTATGGTTCTTATGGTTCTTAAGGACGTCACATGGGATGATATTGTCAAGGAGCTTGCTAACAGATGAGTAAAAAAGTAATAATTACTGACATGCCTGTTGAATATGACGGAAAACAGTATTTTCATACTGTTTCCGCCATATTTGAAGATAATAAATGCGTTATGTTAAATATTAATAATAATAACAGCATTACAGGTAATATTTATCTGGGAAGAGTTCTCAATATAGTCAATAATATTAATAGTGCCTTTGTATCTATAGACAAGGATAATACCTGTTATTATTCGCTTACTGACAATAGAAGGCATTATTTTTTTAATCCTAAAAATAATACTAATGTTAATCAGGGAGATTCTATTCTTGTCCAGGTTAAAAAAGATGCAGTTAAAACAAAGCCTGCCTCTCTTTCATCTAATATTGTTATTTCAGGATATTATGTTGTATTATCAACTGATGTAGAAGGAGTTCTGGTTTCTAAAAAAATTCATGATTCAGAACATATTATACAGTTAAGACATAACCTTCTGGATTTATTAAAGGAAAAATTTTATAACAATCCAGATATTCCTGACACTCATAATATCAGTCCCGGATTTATAATCCGTACAAATGCATGTAATTTATCTTCTGTTGAAGATGGTGTTATTGAGGCAGAACAGCTGCTTAACAGCTTTATTACAATATTAAGAAAAGCATTATATTCAAAAGCCCCTTTGCTGTTGAAAGAAGAGAAACCAGCTTACCTTGACCTTATTAACGGAATCCCCCAGGAAGAACTAGATGAAGTTATTACTGACAGTGAAAATATATATACGATCATTAACAACAGTAACCATGAACTTTTAAGAAGTAAAAAGTTGCGATTATACAACGACAATATGCTTGCATTATACAAACAATATGACATATCCAAAGAAATCAATAATGCATTATCAAGAAAAGTCTGGTTAAAATGTGGAGGGTATATCATAATAGAACCAACTGAAGCAATGACTGTCATCGATGTAAACAGTGGCAAATATGTAACCAGAAAAAAAGGAACAGATGCTAGCGAAGATACTTATTTCACTGTAAATATCCAGGCTGCTGTTGAGATTGCAAGACAGCTGCGTATCAGGAATGTCTCAGGAATTATTATGGTTGACTTTATTAACATGAATAATCAGAAACATGTAGAGGAGCTTATCAATATTCTTAAAGCAGAATTAAAAAAAGATCCTGTTACAGCCTCTGTTATTGATATTACAAAGCTTGGACTTGTTGAAGTAACAAGAAAAAGAACAGGTTTTCCACTAAAAGACAGCATTATACCACAGTAATAAAGGATTTATATATGGATTATACTTCATTTTATAATAAAATCAGCAAACCTTATAAAGAAAACAGATTATTGCTGTTTATTTTACGTTTCATCTATTATTCTTTCCCTGTTATAACTTTTATATTATACATTATGATGATATTATATAGTTTTTATTATATAGATATTCAAACATGTCTAAAGGTAGTAATAATACCGTTTTTAACATTTGTTCTGGTATCTGTCTTAAGAAAAATATTTAACATACAGCGTCCTTATGAAGCTGTAAAGATTTCGCCTCTTATACCACGTTCTAAAGATGGTGAGTCTTTTCCCAGCAGACACACTGTGTCTTTAGGAATTATTGCCATGGCCGGACTGTACCTTAATATATATCTTGGAATAATATTGTGGGCAATGACAATTATCCAGGGTGCTGTCAGGGTGATAGCAGGAGTACATTATCCAAAAGATATTTATTGTGGAATTATTATAAGTGTTTTATCAGGCATTTCATTTTTTATATAAAAATAATAAAATATGTTGACAAAAGCTATGAAATTAGATATTATATCAGTTGTGTGCCGCACAGTTAGGACATAAACAGACTATTACAGGTCTTTCCAAAACTGGCGAGTATTTGATTTAGGAGGTGCCATATGTACGCAATTATAGCAACAGGTGGTAAACAGTACACAGTTTCTGAAGGCGACGTAATCAAGGTTGAAAAGCTTGGTGTTAATGCTGGTGACACTGTTACATTTGACCAGGTTCTTTTTGTTAATGATGGAGCAGCTAAGGTTGGAGATCCTACAGTTTCAGGAGCTTCAGTTACAGCAAGCGTTGTTGAAGAAGGAAAAGACAAGAAGGTTATTGTTTACAAGTACAAGAGAAAGACTGGCTATCACAAGAAGAATGGTCATAGACAGGCTTACACAAAGGTTAAGATTGAAAAAATCAATGCCTAAGTATTTGTAAATATTATTTAGAAAGGCATGAATAATATGACTCATGCTACAATCTATAAAAGCTCACTTAATGGTGAGATATTAGGATTCAGGACAGAAGGCCACGCAGGATATGCAAGGAAGGGAAGTGACATTGTATGTGCTTCCATCTCAATTCTTGTTATTAATACCATTAATACGATTGATTTGTATTGTGACTGCAGATATGACACTTATGTTGATGAGAAATCAGGATTGATTGAATTTAAGCTGAATCCATTTGTTAAAGATTTACAAGTTTCCAATGAAGTAAGGGTTCTTCTTAATGGATTGGAACTTGGCCTGTGCCAGGTTGCTAAGGAAAACCCGAAACATCTAACCATAACCGTTGAGGAGGTGTAATGATATGTTAAATTTGAACCTTCAATTTTTTGCTCATAAAAAGGGTGTTGGTTCTACAAAGAACGGTAGAGATTCTGAGTCTAAGA
>CAMEWO010000017.1 GCA_945946665.1 uncultured Eubacterium sp. | reverse complement strand
CCCAGAACTTACACTCAACTGTACCAGGAGCTGAAGTAATTGGAGCTGGCTTAACCTCTGGAAGTGAAAGGTTAGTAACATCATCAACAATACCGATTGTGAATCTGTTCTTAGGCTCATCCTTAAGGAGTTCTGTATATACAGCAAATACTGATGAAGGTGGTGTATCCTTAGAACCAAGACCATAACGGCCTCCAACAAGCTTAATGTCGTTTAATCCTGCTTCACGAAGTGTTGCAGCAACATCAAGGTAAAGTGGCTCACCAAGTGAACCTGGCTCCTTAGTTCTGTCTAATACCGCAATCTTCTTTGCTGTCTTAGGAATAACCTTTAAGATAGCCTCTGAAGACCATGGACGGTAAAGTCTTACCTTAACAAGACCAACCTTCTCACCCTTAGCTGCAAGGTAATCAATAACTTCCTCTGCCACATCACAGATAGAACCCATTGCAACGATTACTCTGTCTGCATCTGGTGCACCATAGTAGTTAAATAAATCGTAATCAGTACCAAGCTTCTCGTTAATCTTCTTCATGTACTTCTCAACTACTGCTGGAAGAGCATCATAAGCTGAGTTACATGCTTCACGGTGCTGGAAGAATACGTCACCATTCTCATGGGAACCACGCATTGCTGGTCTGTTAGGATTAAGTGAGTGCTGACGGAAGCTTTCTACTGCATCCATTGGACACATGTCCTTAAGATCCTCATAATCCCACTTCTCAATCTTCTGAATCTCATGTGATGTACGGAAACCATCGAAGAAGTTAATAAATGGAACTTTTCCCTCAAGTGCTGCAAGATGTGCAACAGGGCTTAAATCCATAACTTCCTGTGGATTAGTCTCAGCAAGCATTGCAAAACCTGTCTGACGGCATGCATAAACATCACTGTGGTCACCAAAGATGTTAAGTGACTGTGTAGCAACAGTACGAGCAGAAACATCAAATACGCAAGGAAGCTGCTCACCTGCTATCTTATACATATTAGGAATCATAAGAAGAAGACCCTGTGAAGCTGTAAATGTTGTAGTTAAAGCACCAGCTGCTAATGAGCCGTGAACTGTACCTGCAGCACCTGCCTCAGACTGCATCTCTGAAACCTTTACTGTATTGCCAAAAATGTTCTTTCTTCCTTCTGCTGACCACTGATCAACAAAGTCTGCCATTGGACTCGAAGGTGTGATAGGATAGATAGCTGCAACTTCTGTGTAAGCATAGGCTACGTGTGCTGCGGCTGTATTACCATCCATTGACTGTCTTTCTCTAGCCATTAAATAATATCCTCCTTGTATAAAAATGTGAGATTTTACAATCTCTCTTATCAATTATTTTAGTATTAATTGTCCAAAAAGTAAAGCGTATATTTGGCAAGTATGCTATAAAATACACAAAAAATGACAAATTTTGATATTTTTATATTTTTTCAGGTAAACAGACAGAAAACTCACTAAATAAGCATAGAAAAAGCTGTCATCTGGAAGTCATTTTACAAAAACTTCCAGATGACAGCTCATTTTAAAGGGTTATATATATCATAGCACACAGCTATAATATCAAAATCGGGATAAAGACTATATATCAGATATTATCAGTCATCTGTACCCTGAAGTGCATCGAAACCAGTTTCACCTGTACGAACCTTTACAACATCCTCAACATCATATACGAAGATCTTACCATCACCGATATGTCCTGTGTAAAGAGCCTTTCTTGCAGCTTCAATAACCTCCATTGGAGTAACCTTAGAAATAACCATCTCAACCTGAATCTTAGGAAGAAGCTGCATCTCCATCTGAACTCCACGATAATATTCAGGAGCACCCTTCTGAGTACCACATCCAAGAACCTGTGTAACTGTCATACCTGTTACACCAATCTCGTTCATAGCCTTCTTTAACTTCTCGAATCTCTCCTGCTTCATGAGAATCTCAACCTTAGTAATCTTCTTATCATCAGTTCCAGCAGACTTCTGTACAACAGCAGGTACTGCATCCTCCATCTTTGCAGAACCAACTTCCTCGAAATCAGAAGCATCAAACTGAAGATCTGTTGTTGATACCTCAAATCCTGCATAAGCAGATGTAAGACCATGCTCTGTAATATCCAGACCCTTGATTTCCTCTTCTCTGCTTGCACGAAGACCAATTGTTGACTTGATAACAAGGAAAAGAATTGTAATTGTAACAGCTGTCCATGCAGCTACCGCTACAAATCCTAAAAGCTGGAGACCAAGAAGTTCAAAGCCGCCGCCATAGAATAATCCCTTAAGCTCCTCACCTGCTGCGTTAGCAATTGAGTAACCAGGAGCTGTTGGAGTTGCAAATAAACCAACTGCGATTGTACCCCAGATACCATTCATCATATGTACTGCTACAGCACCAACAGGGTCATCAATGTGAAGCTTGTAATCAAGAAGCCATACACCAAATACGACAAGAACACCTGCTACAGCACCGATAACCATTGAACCGAAAGCATCTGTAACATCACAAGGAGCTGTAATTGCTACAAGACCTGCAAGAGATGCGTTAAGACACATTGAAACATCTGGCTTGCCATACTTAACCCATGTGAATATCATACATACTACAGTAGCAACTGCAGGAGCAATTGTTGTTGTAACAAATATTGAAGCAAGCTGCTCAAGCGATGTTGCAGCTGCACCATTAAATCCATACCAGCCTAACCAGAGGATGAATACACCGAGTGCACCGATTGGAATGTTATGTCCTGGGAAAGCATTAACCTTAACAATCTTGCCCTGGGCATCTTTCTCAAATTTACCAATTCTAGGTCCTAAAATCTTAGCACCGATTAAAGCTGAGATACCACCAACCATATGAATTGCACATGAACCGGCAAAATCATGGAATCCAAGCTGTGCTAACCAGCCACCGCCCCAGATCCAGTGTGCTTCAATTGGATAGATAAGAGCTGAGATAACTCCTGAATAGATACAGTAAGATAAGAACTTTGTTCTTTCAGCCATAGCTCCTGAAACAATAGTAGCTGTTGTTGCACAGAATACTAAGTTAAATACGAAGCTTGACCAGTCAAAATCAGCATAAGCAGTGAAAATATCAAATCCAGGCTTGCCGATTAATCCAAGTACATCTTCACCTAAGAGTAAGCTAAAACCAATTAAGATGAACATTACTGTACCAATACAGAAGTCCATAAGGTTTTTCATTATAATGTTACCTGAGTTCTTTGCTCTGGTGAAACCAGTTTCAACCATCGCGAAACCAGCCTGCATCCAGAATACCAGTGCAGCGCCGATAAGGAACCATACGCCAAACACCTGGCCATTAATTACTTCGAGAATTTCTTCCATAATTCTTCCTCCTCCTTATTGAGCTTTAAACGCAAAAAAGACGTGCAACCAACTAACTGGTTGCACGCCTTTGTGCTTCGCTCTTTTTCAATTTATGTTGACATTATACATCAATAATATTATAATTATTGAAGAAATCGGACATGTTTTATATTTTTTTTAAAATATGGGGATTTTATTTAATTTACATTAGAAATATTAAAAAAAGCAAAGGATTATTAATCATCATGAAGAAAAACATATCAATTATTCAGCCAGATATTCATATCACATTCAAAAAGTATAATAACAAAGAGGTATTCTCACCATGCCATATGCACATATATGATGCCATGAATGTCAGCACGGCTGACAAAGCTTCACTTAAAAGTCTGCGTATAATGCCATCTTCTAACTGCATATGGATAATCGCCTACAACACCCCTGACAAGTCAAAGTTCATATGTGCAGGAAGCCAGATTAAAGAGGCCGTAATCGACATAAGCGGATATAAGAACTATTTCATTGCAGTGTTTGACAGCAACACCTTCTATTATAACAAGGGGGCAGCCAGAGAAATTGCCCCAGCAGATATGATAGGAAGCATTATTGATTTCAAACCAGATGAGAACTGTCCTGAATTCACATTTATTAAGAACATACTTAACAGTACAAACTTTGACAGCAAATGTACTGCCTTTGCGGAATACATAAAAGGAAGCAAGACGCTCTACAGATTCAACCCTGATGTCTTAAAGATGAGCAGTATAATAGCACAGTCTGACAGTGAGTGTTCTCTGACACAGTTGTCTGAAGAAACAGGCTACTCATGCAGGCATATTAACCGTCTTTTCAATAAAGATTATGGCTTTGGTCCTAAAGCATATATTAAGTTCTGCCGTTTCCAGAAGGTTCTTAACGAAATCATCGCTGACAGCAACAGGCAGAATTCCCAGTTTATCCAGAATATCGGATACTCTGACCAGGCATATTTCCAACATGAATTCAAGGCTTTCATGGGTGAAACACCAAAGCAGTTCATAAAAAGACTTAATCAATAATAAAATCTGACATAACTGTATTACTGACATCTATCCCATAGGAGGTGAGTTTCAGATATACTCCACCTTCTGCGGGATTGTTGTATTCTTCAAGCAATCCCTGCTTAATTCCCTTACTTATAACATCTGCATATATACTGTGTATATCCTGTCCAAATATTTTTAAAAACTCACTGTAGGATACACCTTCCATCTTTCGCAGTCCAAGGAACATATACTCCTCTATTCTATCCTTAACAGAGCTTTCTTCCACTTCTCTTATAAAAGACAGCTCTCCTTTAGCTGTACCATCAATATAAGTCTTAATATCTGATGTATTGGAATATCTTTTCCCTTTATAGAATCCGGAAGCCCCCAGGCCTAACCCAATGTAATCTGTAAGCTCCCAGTAGGATTTATTATGTCTTGACTCAAATCCCGGTTTTGCATAATTTGATATCTCATACCTGTAAAAACCTGCCCCTGCAAGGATATCTTCCGTTACATGATACATATTTCTTTCAGCATCCTCATCAGGAAGAGGCGGATAATCCTTAAGATGTTCATAAAGATGTGTGTCCTCCTCAACTATCAGGCTATAAGCTGAAATATGCTGCAGTCCCAATTCTGCAACAGTGTTAAGTGTATTAACATAATCATTTACTGACTGTCCGGGAAGTGCAGACATAATATCCGCACTTATATTAGTAAATCCTGCTCTCCTTGCAATATCAAGGCTCTGGGTAAAATCTTCATATGTATGTATTCTCCCCAGCATCTTAAGAACCTTATTGTCAGTACTCTGAAGGCCAAAGCTTATTCTGTTAATCCCACATCTTATATAATCAGATGCTTTCTCACCAGTCAGTGTACCGGGATTACATTCAATGGTAATCTCAGCATCTTTACTGAATGAAAATTTATTCTTCAAAGCCTCTACCATACTTACAATTAAAGACGAATCAATGGCAGAAGGGGTTCCACCTCCAAAAAACAGGGAATCCACCTGCCTTCTATCTTCATCCAGCTCTTCAATCTCCTGTAAAACAGCTTTCGTATATTCCCTGTGGGCATCACCAGCCCCTAGAAAGGACAGAAAATCACAGTAGTTACATTTATGAACACAAAAAGGGATATGTACATATACCCCGAATACATCTGGATTCATCTGTACACACCCCCTTAATCTTAAAATGTTCAGGCCTTTGCGAAACGCCACAAGACGCCTTAAAATGTTTTATTCATCATCAAGCTTCAATACGCTCATGAATGCCTTCTGCGGAATCTCCACATTACCTACCTGGCGCATACGCTTCTTTCCTTCCTTCTGCTTTTCAAGAAGCTTCTTCTTTCTTGATATATCACCGCCATAACACTTGGCAAGGACATCCTTTCTTAACGCTTTAACAGTTTCCCTGGCGATTACCCTGCTTCCGATTGCAGCCTGTATTGGAATCTCAAAGAGCTGTCTCGGGATTTCCTGTTTAAGCTTTTCACACATTTTTCTTCCACGCTCTTCGGCACTTCCTGCAAATACAATAAATGAAAGTGCATCAACCTCTTCCTTGTTGATAAGAATATCCAGCTTGCACAGATTAGACTTTTCGTAACCCTTCATCTCATAATCAAATGAAGCATATCCTCTGGAGCGGGACTTTAATGCATCAAAGAAATCATATATAATCTCATTAAGTGGCAGGTCATATTTAAGCAGAGCCCTGGTCTGCTCAATATATTCCATTCCGTTGTACACACCACGCCTCTCCTGGCAGAGCTTCATAATAGGACCAACATATTCTGTAGTAACCATTATTTCTGCGCTTACCACTGGTTCCTCCATATAATCAATCTCTGAAGGATCAGGCATATTTGATGGATTAGTAAGGTCAATTACCTCTCCATTAGTTTTATGGACTTTGTATATTACCCCAGGAGCTGTTGTAACCAGATCCAGATTGTACTCTCTCTCCAGTCTTTCCTGAATTATTTCAAGATGCAGAAGTCCTAAGAATCCACATCTGAAACCAAACCCAAGAGCTATGGATGTTTCCGGCTCAAACTGCAGTGACGCATCATTGAGCTGAAGTTTTTCCAGAGCATCCCTTAAATCCTGGTATTTTGCTCCATCTGCCGGATACATACCACAGTAGACCATTGGATTTACCTTCTTATAACCAGGAAGTGGCTTTTCACAT
Organism: uncultured Eubacterium sp.; assembly: GCA_945946665.1. GTDB lineage: Bacteria > Bacillota > Clostridia > Lachnospirales > Lachnospiraceae > Lachnospira. Next base: position 38,494 of record CAMEWO010000017.1, on the reverse strand, counting down.
GGTCTTTGATTATCTGTTATAGTATCACCTACTCTGGTATCTGATACATTCTTAATGCTGGCGGTTATATATCCAACCATTCCCGCTGATAATTCATCACATGGAATGAACTGGCCGGCTCCGAAATACCCAACCTCAACTACTTCTTCAACTGCACCTGTTGCCATCATTCTTATCTGGGTGCCCTTCTTAACGGTACCTTCAACTATTCGGCAGAATACAATTACACCCTTGTAGGCATCATAGAGTGAGTCAAATATAAGGGCGGACAATGGGGCATCCGGATTTCCCTGTGGTGCAGGGATTTTCTTAACAATAGCCTCCAGGACCTGATCAATGTTAATTCCGTTCTTAGCACTAATCTGAGGCGCATCCTGTGCCTCTATTCCGATTACATCCTCAATTTCCTCAATAACTCTCTCAGGGTCGGCACTTGGAAGATCTATCTTATTAATCACCGGAAATACATCCAGATCATGATCCAGGGCAAGGTAAACATTGGCAAGTGTCTGTGCCTCAATTCCCTGGGCAGCATCTACCACGAGAATTGCACCATCACAGGCTGCCAGTGCTCTTGAAACCTCGTAATTAAAATCAACATGTCCCGGAGTATCAATAAGGTTAAATATATACTCCTGTCCATCAGAAGCCTTGTACACAGTTCTTACTGTCTGGGCTTTAATAGTAATTCCTCTCTCTCTTTCAAGATCCATGTTATCAAGAACCTGTTCCTGCATCTCCCTGCTGGTAAGAAGACCTGTTTTCTCAATAATTCTGTCCGCCAGGGTAGACTTTCCATGATCTATATGGGCAATAATACAAAAATTCCTGATATTACTCTGATTGATTTTAGACATTTATTAATCCTCACTTCTTTTCTTTAAAGTACTCTGCTAACCCTTGTGCAATCTTATCTGCAACAGCTTCCTTATTATTCTTAATCATAGCTGCATCATCCTTGTTAGTAATGAAACCCAGCTGGATTACACAGCTTGCACATGATGATTTTGCATTGACGTAATAGTTTTCGTTCTCATCTGTGACAGAGCCGTACTTCACGCCTCTGCTCCTGCTCCCCTGTATGGAGGAAAGCTGTTTATTAATTAACTCTGCTCCCTTTACTGAATTTGAAGGCTTTTTGTTATTAACCCATATTTCAAAGCCTTTTACATTAGTATTATCAGCCGAGTTCACTCTTAACGACACTAAAAAGTCTGCTTTTCCCTGATTACAGGCTGCTATTCTGTTCTCATTAGTGACCTTCTTATCAGAATCTCTGGTAAGAATCACTTTTGCTCCCATCTGTTCCAGTTTGTTTTTTAATTCAAGTCCAACAGCCAGCGTAACATCCTTCTCTACAAGCCCATTGGCAGAAGCCCCCACAGCACTTCCACCATAGGCAGGATCTATACATACTGTGTAATTTCCTGATAGCACTATCTTGTTAGTATTCTGTTCATCCTTATTAGTTGACTGTGAAGCCACACTTGCGCTGTTACTGCTACTGTTATTATTACTGTTGCTTATAGATGTAGTCTGCTGTTGTGCCGGCTTTGTCACTTCATTCACATTAACAGCTGCATCAGATTTCTTTCCAATCCCCAAAAACTGTCCCAGATTAATCCCCTTAATATCAGCAAATACCATTAAACAAAATGAAGCCATTGCTATTATTGTAATAACACCAATGAAATTATCCAGTCTGAATGGTTTCTTTTCAGGCTTTTCCTGATTATTTATGCTCATTATTAATCCTTTCGCTACATGTACAGGGAATGCTTACCGCTTTCCGTATGAATACATTTCTTCCTGTCTGATAAAAGATATCAAACATATCTATTTTCTATAAGGATAGCAAAAATGTCAATACTAATTTCTATGAATTCTTTACCATTTCCTTTTGCAGTCTCTTAATTATCTTCTTTTCCAGTCTGGAAATATAAGATTGGGATATTCCCAGCATATCAGCTACTTCTTTCTGTGTCTTTTCTTCTCCATCGCTGCTTGAAAGTCCATATCTTAAATCCACAATGGTTCTCTCTCTTTCTGACAGCTTCGCAATTGCGCTGTTTAATATCTTTCTTTCAGCTTCGCTTTCTATATCCTTATATATTACATCCTCATCTGTGCCAAGAATATCTGACAAAAGCAGCTCATTGCCGTCCCAGTCAACATTCAGCGGTTCATCAATTGACACTTCTGCCTTGGTTTTGTTGTTTCTTCTAAGATACATAAGTATCTCATTCTCAATACATCTTGAAGCATACGTCGCCAGCTTAATATTCTTATCAGGCTTATATGAATTGATTGCCTTAATAAGTCCAATTGTGCCAATTGATATAAGGTCCTCTACACCAACGCCTGTATTGTCAAATCTTTTTGCAATATAAACTACAAGACGGAGATTGTGTTCTATCAGACATTTCTTGGCATCTCCCTCATTTTCTGTTGATAATTCTTCAATTATTCTCGCCTCCTCCTCTGCTTCCAATGGTGCAGGAAGCACGTCGGAACCTCCTATATAATGAACATCCGGCTGTGATACTGTAAAAAGGCTCTTAATGCTTGGCACCATCTTAAATTGAAATCTATCTTCCACTGCTACTTTTAATACCATATCTATCTTCTCCATTTTTTATTAATTCAGGATTAATCAGCAAGTCATAGTCCTCCCCTTTAGAGAGGGCTGTTTCACTGATTCCTATCAGAACATTATTTAATGTTATATCCATACTGCTGTTGTATATATGACAGGCTGAGGCAGTAAAAACCATAATAACGCCACTGCTGCAGCCTACTGAACTAATTGGTATATAATGTATCTTTTCTGTTGCTCCTATATTTATATCTGAAGGAACAGCTCTCTTATCAATTACAGAAACCGGCATGCCATTATAGGGATCTGTAAGATGATTTCCTGTATCCATCAGTCCATCCACTGTAAAGCAGATATCTTTAACGCAGATTTCCACCTTATACATATAGCTTTTTATGCTTTTAAGCTTTGACATTTTCTGGTACAAAAGCTTAAGAATTACTAAAGTAAGAACGACATACATCAGCAATTCAGGGTCAGACATGATTTTAACGGTAATCAGCATACCGCAGCTTGTATACATGTTAAACATATATACAGCACCACAGATGCCAAAGGTTACCATATACAGGACAGCTACTCCTTTACTTATTTTTTTAATTCTTGTTGTACCACTGATAATCATTACCATTACTGTGCTGATAATCACATATGTACACACATGAAATACATTTTTCAGGGCGCCCCGGCTTACTTCCACAACAATGGCCCACAATGCACCTAAAGTGGCAGAAAGCAGTCTGCGTGGATATGAAGCAGCATATCCACAAATCCTGCATGTGCAGGAAAGTACTATGTAGTCCATAAATAGATTTTGCAGGAAAAATACGTCCAGATATACAACGATTGTCTATCACCTCCCAACAAGGGGTATTATAGACTTACAATTCTGAAAATTTTGTCATAATGAGGATAAAGAAAAAATAAAAAAAGTTCTGAATTCTGCATCGCAGAACTCAGAACTAAACACACGTATTAAACTATAATTAAGACTATCCGGCATCTGCCAGATAAATATAAGAAAAACTATCTTCTGTTCTTCTGAAGGAATGTAGGGATATTAATTCCCTTCTCAACCTTACTGCTTGTAACCTCACCGGGTGTCTTAAGTCCAGGTACAGGCTCAGTAGAAGATGTTGTTGTAAATGAAGCTGTTGAAGATGTTGCTGATGACTGTGCTCCTGAATATGTATACTGAGGTGCTGAAGCTGCCCTTACACTTGGTGTAACACTGCGGGCACTGAAACCAGCCATGGCATTATTAATATTAGTATCTTCAAGACCTGTAGCAATTACTGTAATAGATGCAAAGTCGGCAACTGAATCATCATATACAGCACCGAAGATAATATTAGTATCATCGCCTGTAAGGTCTCTGACAAAGTCGGCTGCATCATTAGCTTCCATAAGTGAAACATCACCGGAAATGTTGATGATAACGTCTGTTGCATTGTTAATTGTAGTCTCAAGAAGAGGACTGGCAACAGCAATCTTAACTGCCTCAAGGGCCTTATCATCACCTGTAGCAGAACCAATACCAATATGGGCAACGCCCTTATCCTGCATAACAGTCTTAACATCAGCGAAATCAAGATTAATATCGCCAGGATTATTAATAAGATCAGTAATTCCCTGAACTGACTGCTGTAATACTTCATCAGCTTTCTTTAATGCTTCAGGCATAGTTGTCCTTCTGTCAACAATCTCAAGAAGCTTGTCATTAGGAATAACAATAAGTGTATCCACATTCTCCTTAAGTCTTTCGATACCTGAAAGAGCATTATCCATACGAGTCTTAGCCTCAAATCTGAAAGGCTTGGTAACAACACCAACTGTTAATATTCCCATATCTTTAGAGATCTTGGCAACAACAGGTGCAGCACCTGTTCCTGTTCCGCCACCCATACCACAGGTAACAAAAACCATGTCTGCCCCCTTGATGGCCTGTGTAATCTCTTCAATATTCTCCTCTGCTGCTTTCTCGCCAACCTCAGGATTAGCGCCTGCGCCAAGTCCTTTAGTAAGCTTCTCCCCAATCTGAATTGCAACAGGAGCCTTACAAAGCTGTAAAGCCTGTCCATCAGTATTAATACCGATAAACTCAACTCCTCCTACATTCTCATCTATCATTCTGTTAACTGCGTTGTTTCCAGCTCCACCAACGCCCACTACTATTATCTTAGCTGATGACCCTGAGTCATTTGTCATTATTTCTAACAAGGGAACTGCCTCCTTTTTTTGCACTACTCAATATAATATAAAATTCACAATAAAATATCAACACATTTTTCAATTTTCTTTTTTAAATATGATAGAAGAATTATTACCATCATAATCTGAAAGGTACAATGTTCCCTTCATATCTTTAATGCTGTTTTCCATCTGTTTTAATGCAAACAGCTTCTCGGCACTGTTTTCAGCTTTTCCCAGAAGAATCTTAACATCATTCATATAAAGTGTAACATTATATGAGGAATCAAAATAGATTTTCCTGATACCAAGCTGATATTTGTCAAAAGCCTGTGTCAATTCAAGAATCGTATTAAAAACTGACATATCTTCAATTTCCAGTTTCGAATTAAGAACTATGCTTTTGAATTCCAGTCCCTCAATCTGTGGAACATTCTCATAGGACGCAGAGGAACTTTCCACCACTTTTCCATCCTTATCAAAATACATATTGCATCCCATATAGCTTATATATCCTACAATAGGCTTTTCATACACAGTAACTGTAAGCTTGTCCGGCCATTCCACATCAACATCGTATTTCTGGACAAAGGTTATCTCCTTATCCTTCTTGCCAAAAAGGACATAGAATAAAATATTGGGATTATCCCCTCCAAATATAAACTGGTTCATCTCTGAAGGAGAGTAATGTGTCCCACCTATATACTCAATGGAAGAAGCCCTGAATATGTAAGAACTTGCAGCAATTAATACAGCAATTACAATGATAATGATTATAACAGCTTTTTTTATTGCCTTTTTCCTGTATGTGTATCTGTCCAGTTTAACATTTTCCATCATAATCCTCTATATTAAACATTTTATCCCAGGAAACCACTATACTTCCAGCTTAATCTTTCCTGATATATTCATGACTATTCCCACTTCTGCCAGAAGAACCACCGCCGACGAGCCACCATAACTTATAAATGGCAGAGACACACCGGTATTAGGAATAAGATTGGTTACAACCGCAATATTAAGAATTACCTGAATGGCAATATGTGCAAACACTCCTGTGGCAAGAAGTGTGCCAAATAAATCAGGAGCATTCTGTGCAATATGGGCAATTCTCCACAGCATCACAGCAAATACCAGAATTATACATACAGCCCCAAACAGTCCCAATTCCTCGCAGATAATTGAAAATATCATATCATTCTGGGATTCAGGGATATATCCCAGTTTCTGGAGACTTTTGCCCAGTCCCTTACCAAATAGTCCTCCTGAACCTATGGCGTACAGAGCCTGAACTGTCTGATAACCTTTTCCTGATGCAAACTTCTCTGGGTCAACCCACACAAGAATTCTGTTCAAGCGGAAGTTATCAGTCATCTTACCAGATTGAAGCATGCTGGAAATCCAGGCATACAGTCCGGCAAAACCTGCTACTGCTGCTCCCACCAGGGCTACAAATATCTTATAACCCGGATATGCCACAAAAATCATGATAAATCCTATAGCAAATATAATAAGGGCACTACTCATGTTGTTAGATATTATGTAAACAACTATTCCCTGAAGTCCGGCGGTAAGTCCCCATAAAAGCACTGCATATTTTAATTCTCTTACTTTCTTGCCATAACCACAGATTAGAGCTGAAAGGAAAACAATAACAGCAAACTTTGATACGTCGGCAGGCTGCACACCTCCAAACACAGGGAAACGAATCCATCTCTTGGCACCATTAGCGGTACTTCCAAAAGGTATAAGGGCAAATACAAGCCCCAGTGCAAATACATATACCAACGCCGAATATTTCTGCCATTTGTGGTAATCCATCCTGTATGTGGCATACATGGCAACAAAACCAATTATGGTAGAGAGAAACTGCTTGATAAAATACGATGCAGCATTACCGCTCTCCATCTGGGCAGTGTATGAACTTGTACTATATATCATAATCAAGCCAAAACCAACAAGAAATATGGTCACAAACAAAAGGCTATAATCAAAATATCTCTGGACAGGCTTTTTCCTTTTCTTTCCCATAGCGTTCCCCATTCATAGCAACATAATATGAACCGTAATCAGAGCCTGTTTACAAGCTCCTTAAACATTCTTCCTCTCTGTTCATAGGATTCAAACATATCCCAGCTGGCACAGGCTGGAGACAGCAAAACCGCATCCCCTGGCTGTGCACTGTCTGCACATATTCTTACAACTTCCTCTAAAGAATCTGCAATAACGTAATCTGTAAAACCATACTTTTTTGCAGTTTCTGCTATCTTAGGAGCTGTTGTTCCCATAAGTACAAGTTTTTTAATCATTGGATTAAATGCTTTCACATATTCATCAAAATCTGAACCCTTATCATATCCCCCACCAATCAGAATAGTTGGACGGGACATTGCTTTGATAGCCTTAATAGCTGCATCAGGGTTGGTTCCCTTTGAATCATTGTAGTACATAACATCATTCTTAGTTGCCACATACTCAATTCTATGCTCCACAGCCTTAAATCTCATTATCTCATGAATAATTATATCTTCCGGTATGCCTGCTGCAATGGTAATATCAATAGCAGCACATACATTCTCATAATTATGCTCTCCAATAAGGTTCATATCATGAACATTCATTAAGAATCTGTCACTTTCTCCGTCATAATAATGAATCTCCTCACCTGTTACATAGGCTCCCTTAGGAGGTCTTTCTTTGCTTGAGAACCATACAACTGAGGCTTTGCAATGGTTAAGTCCAAAATCCCTAAGCACCTCATCCTCATAATTAAGGACACAGAACTGGTCCTTTGTCTGGTTCATGCTGATATCCTCTTTGGTTTTGATGTAACATTCCATGGTATGATGTCTGTTAAGATGATCCGGGGTAATATTAAGCACAGCACTGACCAGAGGCTTAAACTCATGGATTGTCTCAAGCTGAAAACTGCTGATCTCTGCTACAGTATATGAAGAAGCTGTTGTCTTTGACACCTCTGTAGTATAAGGATTACCAATATTACCTACAACATAAGTTTCTTCATTATATGCCTTCATAATCTGCCCTGTAAGGGCTGTAGTTGTTGTCTTACCATTAGTTCCGGTAATCGCAAATAGTGTTCCCTTATCGAAATGATAAGCAAGCTCAATCTCACCCCACACTGGCACACCTGCATCTTTAAAGTTCAAGACAAGAGGACTGTCTACAGGCACACCTGGGCTTATCACAAGAAGGTCATAGTCCTTCTCACTCCCAGAAGGATAACTTCCCACCATGACTGTAACACTCTTATCAGATATCTTTGCCTCGATATCTGAAACACGAAGCTTTTCATTACCATCATATAAAACTACCTGGGCATGTTCTGCAACAAGAAGCTTTGCTGCACCAATCCCGCTTATTCCTGTTCCAACAACGAATACTTTTTTACCATTAAACATCTCTTTTATTTCCTCCGTATTTTTCTAATTTTACTATCATTTATTCATTATTTCAAGGCGTAGGGTAATACATTTTCAAACAGCTCCCTTATAACTGGGGTAGCTATTGTTCCTCCGTAATAAGCGCCAACCGGTTCATCTATAAGGCACATTGCCATAATCTGCGGTTCATCCACTGTAGAAAAGCCAATAAAACTGGCAATATATTTTCCAGAGCCTCTCGGAAGCTTCTGTGAAGTTGCCGTCTTTCCTCCTATGGAAAATCCCTCAATATAAGCTTTCTTTCCACCGCCATTCTCCACAACCTGGCGGAGAATATCCTTCATTGTATTACTTGTTTCTTCTTCTATTGCCCCTTCTGTAATATTATAATCAAAATTTTCTATAACCTGGTTATTATCATCAACCGTCTTAATTCCAAAATGAGGCGTAACAAGATTACCGCCATTGACAATAGCTGCAGCAGCACGCAGCATCTGTACAGGAGTAATCTGGAATGACTGTCCGAAAGACATTGTAGCCAGTTCAACCTCACCTACATTTTCCTGCTTATGGATAATGGTGGAAGCCTCTCCTGCAACATCAATCCCTGTTTTGCTTAAAAGCCCCAGCTTTCCAAGATACTTGTAGAATGAAGTAACTCCCACTCTTCTGCCCCACTCAATAAAGGCAGGATTGCAGGAATTCATAACTGTCTCTGTAAAGGTCTGGCTGCCATGTCCTGTAGTTTTATGACACCTTATGGTTCTGTCTGCCACTACAGTTTTTCCTCCACAGGAATAATGATCGGACAATGTGCAGGCTCCTGTCTCCAACGCCGCTGTTGCCGTTACCATTTTAAATATAGAACCAGGCTCATAAGTATCATTTATACAGAAATTTCTCCATTTGGCATTGAGAATATTCATGTCAGTTTCTCCGCCATATGGATCGTTAAGGTCATACTCTGGTGTGTTTACCATTGCCAGAATCTCTCCATTCTGGGGATTCATTACTATTATTGAAACACTTTTTGCCTGACATGACATCATTGTCTTTTCTGCCAGCTGGGTGGCGTAGGACTGTATATTATAATCCAGTGAAAGCACAAGATTTTCTCCCTTTACAGGCTCATCCCTGGACTCCTGGTATTCGTCAAGCTCAACACCCCAGGCATCTGTAATTGTAAGAATTCGTCCTGCCGAACCTGAAAGATATTTTTCATACTTGGCTTCCAGTCCAACAATTCCCTGGTTATCTCCTCCTGTAAAGCCAATAACCTTAGATGCCAGGCTTCCGAAAGGATAGTATCTTTTATAGTCTTCATCCACCTTTACTCCCGGATAATTATAATTTCTTATCCTGTCTCCTGTCTCCTTATCCACATTGGACTTAACCCTTTCTATGGATGAAACTTTCTCCACTCTTTTTCTTGCTGTAGCCTCATCAATTCCCAGTTCCTTTACCAGCATTGATATTACACTTTCACTGTCCTCAATCTGGCTGTGGATAACTGATACGGTACACACAGTTTTACTGGAAGCAAGAACAACACCATTTCTGTCAAGAATCTGTCCCCGCATGGCCTTTATTGACCTCTGTCTTTCATGGAGCTGTGTGGCTCTGTCAGTATAATAATCAGACTGTCCAACCATTACCATTACAAGCTTAATGATAAGAACCAGTGAGGCCACACACACACAGATAATTGATGCAATAAGCTTCTTTCTGTGTCTCATATAAGGTTTTCTGTTATAGGAATCATAGTCTTTATTAATAATCTTAATCATAAAAATCCCGGCAGTCAGCTGATTATAATATATTATTAGCTGACTGCCGGTGTTATTCATTATTAATTCCATTCACTATGTTAAAAATGCACCTCTGAATGGCGTTAATTTATGGACTCACTACCGTAGACTCTACCGGACTGTCTGATGTATCCTTTTCCTCGTCTGACAAATCCTTATAAATATTCTGGTATGGCAGAATCTCTTCATATATACTCTTTGTGAGGTTCAACGCATCATTGGTTGTACCTCCGGTTCCATTAGTCTGATATGGTTCGTCAATTACAACATACAGCACTACCTGCGGATTGTCCATTGGTGCACAGCCAATATAAGAAACTACCCATTTGTTCTCACTTCTAGGCAGCTTCTGGGCTGTTCCCGTCTTACCGCCAATGGAATAACCTGTAACTCCGGCTTTCTTAACAAGTCCGTTATCTACTGCATTTTTCAGATATTTTCTCATAAGTTCTGATGTCTTCTTAGTAACAGTATATCTCACAAGAGTTGGTTCAATATTCTTAACCACTTCTCCTGTGCTTTTCTCAATTCTCTTTACAATATGAGGCTGATAATAGTTGCCTCCGTTGACAACTGAAGAAAATGCTGCTGCCATCTGCACCATATTCACATTAAGATTCTGTCCGAAAGCGTTACATGCAGCATCCAGAGCGGTCATATCTGAGCTTTTTAAAAGACCTGCTTCCTCACCTGGAAGGTCAATTCCTGTCTTGCTGCCAAATCCCAGCTGAATCTGGTATGCCGCCATCTTCTTGCCACCCAACCTTGCTGAAAGCTGTATCATTGCAGGATTACATGACTGTCCAAGGGCATCTTCCAGCGTAATAAGCCCATGGCTTCCCTGTTTGTTGGCAACATGGCACTTAATAGTCTCTCCACCAACCTGCTCTGAACCATTACACATAAATGTATCACCATCATATGTAACGCCTTCTTCTAATGCCTCTGCCTCAGTAAACACCTTAAATGTAGAACCTGGCTCATATATGTTGGACACGCAGAAATTATTCCACAGTGCATACATTGCATTAGTCATATCCAGATCTGACATTCCGCTTAATTCTTCCTGAGTGTACAACCCAGTCAAATCTCTTGGATTATTCAGATTGAAATATGGATAGTTCACCATTGCCAGAATCTCTCCAGTATTCGGATTCATAGCGATTACTCCTGTAGATTTCGATGGTCGTTCCGCATTAAGTTCTTCCACCTTCTCTTCAATGATTGACTGAACCTTATAGTCAATTGTAGTTACTATGTTATGTCCATCTACTGCTTTCTTCTCGTTATTCTGGATTTCAAGATTCTCTCCAACATACTGGTAAGTCATGCCATCTGTTCCTGAGAGTTCATCATTATAGTAATTTTCAAGTCCCAGTTCTCCTCCATTAACAGCACTGGCAAATCCAATTACATCACAGGCAAGGGTATCAAAAGGATATTTTCTTACATAGCTGTCCTCAAACCACACCCCCTTAATATTAGGGTTATTCTTAGTATCAGCAGCCATATCCTGAAATTCTTTAATCTGTTCCTGTGTAAGTTCCTTTATAAGCTTTTCATACCTGCTGTTTGGTTTTGTCGCAAGTGTAGTTTCCAGGGAAGTCCTGTCAAGCTCAAAACATTTCACCAATGCATTCAACGTAGGGTCTTTGTAACCGCTGTCTGAAAGAACCACCTTGCAGTCCAGAATCAGATTATATACCTTCTCACTGTATGCAAGAATAGTCCCGTTCTTGTCAAGAATCTGTCCCCTCTTATAAGGAATGGTCATTGAAGAATATGACTGGTGATCCAGAACTATTTTAGAATAAGCCTCACCTGAATCATAATGTATATATATTATCTTACCGATTATAAACAACAGAAATCCAACAATAATAAAAAAAGCAACGCCTACCCTTTTCTGTGTTACTCTAAGCATTGCTTTTTTCTCTCGTATTTTTCTTTGTCTTAACTCTTCTTTATTCATCACTTATCCTCGCGCCGCATATTCTACAGCCTGCAGATTAACGAACAGGAATATTCTTATACTGCTTAACATATTCGCTGACAACAGAGTCATATGTAATTACCTGGTCTCTGTCTGGATAAATCATTCCCAGCTCATTAACTGCAGTATCATAGATAAGTTCATAATCAATACTTGTATTAATCTCAACTTCTCTTTCCTGGTTTTCGTTAGTAAGCTCATTAAGCTGTGACTGAAGCTGTGTTACAGCAGCCTGGTTCCCCTGCACTGATGACTGGATATTAAGATACTGTATGCACATAACAAATATTGTAACAACTATAGCAGATACGCCAAGTGTATACAAGAAGTTAATTCTATTTGCTCTACGGATTTTTTTATTATTACGTCTCTCCTGTAAATCTTCTTCCTCTTCAATTCTCACACGTTCAGGAGCAGATACCTTTTTTACAGGTTTCTTCTCTGGGGCCTGTACAGGCTGCTGTACTGCACTTCCATATACGTATGGATTAAGATTCTTTGTCATCATGGCCTTATTAAAATCAATGCTGCTTGCCATCCTTGGCGCCTCCTGTAATTATATTTTTTCGAAAACTCTTAACTTAGAGCTTTTTGATCTCTTGTTTTCTTCCAGTTCTTCCTCCGATGGAAGAATCGGCTTCCTTGTTACCACTTTTCCTCTGGAAGCCTTTCCACATACGCATACCGGGAAGTCCGGAGGGCATGTACAAGGGTTTTCATTATTCTTAAATCTGGTTTTAACAATTCTATCCTCGAGAGAATGGAAAGTGATAATGCATATCCTTCCTTTACTGTTCAGCCTGTCAATCATCATGTCTACTGAATTCTCCAGCACTTCAAGTTCATGATTAAGCTCAATTCTTATTGCCTGAAATGTTTTCTTGGCAGGATGTCCACCCACTGCTCTGCACTTCATGGGAATTGCTCCTTTAATAATCTCACCAAGCTGTAATGTGGAAACTATCTCTTCATTCTGTCTTGCTGCAACAATATGTTTTGCAATATTCTTTGCAAATTTATCTTCTCCATAATCTCTTATGATTCTGTACAAATCAAATTCACTGTAATTATTAACAATATCCTTTGCTGTCAGCTTCTGTCTCTGGTCCATTCTCATATCAAGAGGAGCATCCTCTTTGTATGTAAATCCACGCTCTGCTGTATCCAGCTGATATGAAGAAACTCCCAGGTCAAGTATTATTCCGTCAACTCCGGTAATCCCCAGTTCATCAAGAACCAGATTCATATTGCAATAGTTATTCCTTACAATAGTTACTTTAGAGCCAAACTCTTTTAATCTCTCAGATGCTGCTTTGATTGCATCCTCATCCTGGTCAATACCTATCAGTTTTCCATTTTCACTAAGGCGTTTAGCGATTTCATATGAATGACCGCCTCCACCAAGTGTCCCATCAACATATATTCCATCCGGATTAATGTTAAGATTATCAATTGTCTCCTTAAGTAAAACTGATTTGTGATTAAACTGCATATCCCTCTTCCTCTATCTAGATACTAAATCCCAGGTTTTCCATGTTCTCAGCAACTTCATCCATATCAGTATCGTAGGTGCTAATTGACTCTTCCCAAACTTCTTTACTCCAGATTTCAATTCTGCTTGCAACTCCAACCAAAACCACATCCTTTTCAAGTTTTGCGAATTCCCTTAAGACCTGTGGTATAAGTATTCTTCCCTGTTTATCTACCTCACAGGCTGCTGCTCCAGCCAGGAAGAAACGGGTAAATTGTCTGGCGTTCTTGTTGGTAAGTGGTAAGGTTCTTAACTTCTCCTCGAAGTTGTTCCATTCTGTGTTGGCATACACAAAAAGGCATCCATCCAGGCCTTTGGTAACCACGAATTCGTCTCCCAACGCCTCGCGGAATTTTGCTGGTATTATGAGACGACCTTTTGGGTCAATGGTGTGATTGTATTCTCCCATAAACATAAAAATCGTCCTCCATCTACCACTTTAAACCATTCTCTACCACTTTCCACCACTTTAGTGTCAATTTTATACTTATTTCATATAAATTTCAACCCTTTTTTGCAAAAAAAATTAGGCAAAAGCCAGATTTCATCTAGCTTTCGCCTAAATATACACGATGTAGTATTTCATTTTAAAATAAGTACAATATGTAGTTTAATCTATTTTTAATTAATAGATATATGTACTATACATTGAATCTGAAAAGAATTACATCTCCATCTTTAACAATATAATCCTTTCCCTCCATACGTACAAGACCTTTTTCCTTTGCAGCATTGTATGAACCGCAGTCCAGAAGATCCTGATAATACACAACCTCTGCCTTAATAAAGCCACGCTCGAAATCACTATGAATCTTTCCTGCTGCCTGTGGAGCCTTAGTTCCCTTAGTAATTGTCCACGCTCTTGTCTCTGTCTCGCCGGCTGTAAGATAACTTATAAGTCCAAGAAGAGAATAACTTGCAGCTATAAGTTTATCAAGGCCAGAAGAGCTTATCCCAAGGTCCTCAAGGAACATCTTTTTCTCATCATCATCCAGTTCAGAAATTTCCTGCTCTATCTGGGCACATATTACGAATGCGCCACAGTTTTCCTTATCAGCAAACTCCCTTACTGCTTTTACATACTTATTATTAGCCCCGTCATCTGCCAGATCATCCTCAGCAACATTGGCTGCAAATATTACAGGCTTTGATGTAAGAAGGTTATATTCCTTAATATATGCCTCCTCATCCTCATCTGCCAGTTCAAAATTCTTTGCAAGATTACCAGCCTCAAGGAAAGCAATCAATCTCTCGATAAAATCAACTTCCTTAGCTATATCCTTGTTGTTATAGGCCGCTTTCTTCTGCTTGCCAAGTCTTCTCTCCAAAACTTCCATATCAGAGAATATAAGTTCAAGGTTAATGGTCTCAATGTCTCTTAACGGGTCAATAGAGCCCTCCACATGGACTATATTAGAATCTTCAAAGCATCTTACCACATGGACAATAGCATCAACCTCCCTGATATTAGCAAGGAACTGGTTACCAAGTCCCTCTCCCTTTGATGCTCCCTTAACCAATCCGGCAATATCAACAAATTCAATAACTGCAGGAGTTATCTTTGCTGAATTATATAAAGCAGCCAGCTTGTTAAGTCTGTCATCCGGTACTGCAACAACGCCCACATTAGGGTCAATTGTACAGAAAGGATAATTAGCAGACTCCGCTCCTGCCTTAGTAAGCGAATTAAATAAAGTACTTTTTCCTACATTAGGAAGGCCAACGATTCCTAGTTTCATGAATTTTATTTCTCCTCATCTTATTTTTAGAAAATGCATCTGCAAATGCTGTAATATATAAACATGTTCTTATCAGAACACACTCATAACGCCCTTAAAATTAGACACATTAGCGGCTGGGTCACCAGAAAAAATGGCTGAACCAGCCACTATAACATTAGCTCCTGCTTCAAGCACTGATGGAAGATTATCCACATTAATCCCTCCATCAACTTCAATGTCAAAGCCAAGTCCCGAATCATTCTTAAGTTTTTTTACTTCCTTAAGCTTATCGATAGATGAAACAATAAACTTCTGTCCTCCAAAGCCTGGATTAACACTCATCACAAGCACCATATCAACCATATCCAGATAAGGACTGATGGCCGATACTGGCGTGTCAGGATTAAGTGTTATACCTGCTTTAACACCTGAAGCTTTAATCTTCTCAATAGTGGCAACCACATCAGAACATGCCTCAACATGGACTGTTATAATGTCTGCCCCTGCCTTGACAAATTCATCAATATATCTTATTGGCTCATTAATCATAAGATGAACATCAAATACCTTGCCTGTTACTTTTCTGATTGACTTAATTACAGGCATACCAAAAGATATGCTTGGAACAAACAATCCATCCATCACATCAACATGGATGTACTCTGCTCCCGCCTCATCAATTTTCTTAATATCTTCTCCCAACCTGGCAAAATCCGCTGACAGAATTGAAGGTGACAAAATATTCATTGTTAAAATCTGACCTTTCTTTTTAACTCATCATACATGCATAGGTAACTGTCATATCTTTCCCTGCTTATAATTCCTTCCTCAACTGCTGATTTAACAGCACAATCCGGTTCATTGGCATGGACACATCCATTAAATCTGCACTTTCCCTCATACCGGGCAAATTCAGGATAATAATACCTTAATTCGCCTGCCTCTATATCTGGAAGCATTAGAGATGTAAATCCTGGTGAATCACATATATATGAATCTTTTTCCATACAAAAGATTTCTGAATGTCTTGTAGTATGTCTTCCACGTCCTATCCTGCTTACATCACCTGTCTCCATAGTTGATTTCTGCATAAGATAATTCGTAAGAGAGGATTTACCCACCCCGGATGGACCTGCCAGAATAGTGGTTTTTCCCATTAGAATTTCCCTGACCTCAGACAGTCCCTGTTCCTTGGCAGCGCTTGCAAACAGCAATGTACATCCACAATCTCTGTATATGTTTTTTACCCTTTCTTTTTCAGAATCATCTGCCAGATCTTCCTTATTGAAAAGAATTACAGTAGGAAGATTCTGGTAATCCATCATCACAAGAAAGCGGTCTAAGAGATTAAAATTAGGTTCCGGATTAGTTATGGCAAATATAACAAGAGCCTGGTCAACATTAGCTGCTGCTGGTCTTATTAATTCACTTGTTCTTGGAAGAATTTCAGTGATGTTTCCAATTCTGTTGTCTTCATCCAGTACCTCTATTATAACATTATCCCCAACAAGAGGCTTAATATCCTGCTTTCTGAATATTCCCTTTGCCTTGCACTCATATACTCCAAGGGAATCGACATGAACATAATAAAAACCTGCAATTCCCTTGATAATCTTTCCCTGATTCATATTCAAATCACACCTGTTCGTTTAATCATTTGCTTTAGTTGTTGCATCGGAAGCAGATGTGGTTGACTTAGTGGCAGCTGTTGTCCCAGATGTAGTATTACTCTTCTTGACATTAATCGTAACAGTCTTTCCTGTGGTAACTTTTTCTCCAGCCTTAATAGACTGTCCAAATACATTGCCCTCTTTAACATTAGTTGCAGATGACTGATACTTAACTTCGCACACCAGTCCAAGTTCTTCTAACTTTGCTTTTGCCTCTTTTTCTGTAAGTCCCACTACATTAGGAACTGTGACAGATTTAGACGCTGCCTTGCCCTCACTTACAGTAATAATAACTGTAGTTCCAGGTGCTGAATTGCTCTGTGCTGTTGGAGTCTGGCTGATAACCTTACCCTCTTCAACTGTGTCACTGTTTGCTTTCTTAACTGTAACCATGAATCCTGCTGATTCAAGGGCATTAGCTGCCTCCACCTGGTCAATCCCCACAACATTAGGTACAAGGGAACTTTCAGGACCTGAGCTGATTGACAATGTAATAGTCGAATTCTTTGCAACCTTTGTTCCAGCAGTTGTTCCCTGAGATATAATCTTACCCTCCGGGATAGTCGATGAAGACTGTTTAACTGCCTTATACCCAAGACCTATTGAGTTAAGTGCACTCTTAGCTTCCTCTTCTGTCTTTCCAACAAGGCTTGGCACTACCACCTTATCCTTATCCTCTGGATTTTCTGCAACAGTTGTTGCTGCAACGGAAGATGTAGTCTCCTCCTCCTGTGTACTTTCAAATCCGCCCCCTGCAAAAAGTTTAACAGCCACAACCACTGTTATCACAACAATAAGTGTAACTATACCAATTCCGATGAACATAATAGCCTTATCCAGCTTATCATTGCCCTCGTCATCTATATCATCATAGTCATCATCGAAGTCATCATCTAAATCATCATCAAAGTGCTTTCTGGCTGGCTTCTTTCTTGATGTTTCTTCATCATCAAGAAGTATACGGTCCAGTTCATCATCCACCTTTTGTTCAGCCTTCCTTTCAATTTCATCCTGCTTCACAGGTGGAACCGGCTTAACCATCTTCTTCTCCTCAACACTTCCAGGAACTTCCTGTACATCAAGCTGCTGAGGAACTTCCTCCTTTACTTCGCTGGCATATGCCGGAGTCATTGTAACAAAATCTTCATCAGGAATTACAAGTGCCTTCTTAAGGTCTGTCAGAAGCTCTGATACATTCTGATATCTTCGTTCTGTCTTCTTCTGGGCACACTTAAGTATAATCTTATCCATACATACCGGGATATCATCCACAATAGTTGATGGAGCTGGAATATCATCCTGTATATGCTGTACAGCAACAGATACCGTAGAATCCCCATCAAAAGGAACTGTTCCTGTTACCATTTCAAACAATGTTATACCAAAAGAGTATATATCACTCTTCTCATCTGAATATCCGCCTCTCGCCTGTTCAGGACTGATATAGTGAACAGAGCCCATCGCAGCAGAAGAATTGATGGTACTTGATGAAGCTACCTTTGCAATACCAAAATCAGTAACCTTAACCTTACCATCTTTAGATATAATTATATTCTGTGGTTTAATATCTCTGTGAATAATATGATGGCTGTGGGCTGCCTCCATACCCTTGGCAACCTGGATTGCAATGCTTACAGCCTCCCTGTATGGAATACGTCCTCTCTTCTCAATGTACTTCTTAAGAGTTATTCCCTCTACAAGTTCCATTACAATATAATATATTCCATCCTCATCACCAACATCATATACGTTAACAATGTTAGGATGTGTAAGACCCGCAGCAGACTGAGCCTCTGCACGGAATTTAGATACAAATGTCTTATCTTCACTGAATTCTTTCTTTAATACTTTAATTGCCACATATCTATTAAGCTTGTGACATTTTGCCTTATATACGTCAGACATGCCCCCAGTGCCAATCTGCTCTATTATCTCATATCTGTCTGCCAAAAACATTCCTTTTCTTAACATAAATATAACCCTTTCAACCTATGAAAACATATTGTCACTGTTCTACAATCACAACGGATATGTTATCCTTGCCACCATTCTCATTAGCGGCATCAATTAACATTCTGGCAGCCTTTTCAATATCGGGCTCCCGGTTAATAATCTCAAGAATCTCTGTATCATCAACCATATTAGATAAACCATCTGAGCACATCAGTATCTTATCTTTTGGTTTCAATTCCACAGAGAACATCTCTGCTTCAACTTTCGACTCCCCTCCGATGGCTCGTGTTATTATATTCTTGCGCTTATCAACCCTGGCATCCGCCCTGGCAAGCTGTCCATTGGTAACCATCTCTTCAACCAGAGAATGGTCCCTGGTTATCTGAATTATATCCTCTCCAATAACATATAAACGGCTGTCACCCACATTGGCCACCTTTAGTATATTCTCAAATACTGTAGCCACAACAAGAGTTGTTCCCATACCTTCATAATCCTGTGACTCCGCCGCCTTGTCAATTACTTCTTTATTAACTTTAATTATGGTATCAGTAATAACAGATATGTAATCCTTACTGTTAACCTTAGACAGTTTATCAACCACACTGTCAACAGTAAGCCTTGAAGCTATATCTCCAGCCTTGTGTCCTCCCATCCCATCTGCCACTATGAACAGATTAGGAAGACAGCCTACCGGTACGGTAGAACTAAATACACAATCCTGATTTACTTTTCTTACTTTGCCTACATCTGTAGCCGCAAATGCTTTCATCATTCCTCCAAAAGATTAGTCTATATCCACATTATCGATATAGTTCTTTCTTAATTGTCCACAGGCGCCATCTATATCCCTGCCCATTTCTCTTCTAATAGTAACATTAATTCTACATTTTTCAAGTTTATTTTTAAATTCAGCTATAGCCTTATGCTCTGACTGCTCATAATCTCTCTCCTTAATAGGATTGACCGGAATAAGATTAACATGGCAGTTCATTCCTGACAAAAGATTTACCAGCTGGCTGGCACATTCCCCAGTGTCATTAACCCCTTTTACCAGACTATATTCAAAGGATATTCTTCTGTTTGTCCTGCTGATGTAATACCGGCATGCTTCCATAATCTCTTCTATAGAATACTTATTTGCTATTGGCATCATTGTTTTTCTCAATTCATCATTGGGGGCATGCAATGATATTGCCAGGGTAATCTGATAATTTCTGTCAGCCAGTTCATATATCCTTGGCACAATTCCACATGTGGAAACAGTAATATTTCTCTGGCTTATATTAAGTCCCTTTTCACTGTTTAACAGTTCAATAAATTTAATTACGTTATCATAATTATCCATTGGCTCACCAGAACCCATAATAACCACATTGGAAACTCTCTCACCAGAAATAGCCTGAATTCTGTAAATCTGATCCAGCATCTCAGAAGGGTTAAGGTTTCTTACACAGCCATCCAGTGTTGAAGCACAGAATCTGCATCCCATGCGGCATCCTACCTGCGATGATATACACACTGAATTTCCATGATGGTATTTCATCAGCACACTCTCAATAAGATTGCCATCCCACAGTTCAAATAAATACTTGGCAGTTCCGTCTATCTTAGACACCTGGACCTTTATTGGCTTTAACGCAGTGAGGATCGTATCCTCCTCAAGTTTTCCCCTTAATTCTTTTGAAATGTTGGTACACTGTTCATAGTCTGTTACAAGTTTTTCATGAAACCACTGGTAAAGCTGTGCTGCCCTGAATTTCTTATCTCCAATTGACTCTATATAGTTTTCAAGTTCACCAAGCGATAATGATTTAATATCTGTTTTGCTGTTAAGTTTTGGATATTCTACCATATACAGTATGCTCCCTCATTGTTTTTTCATTCTTGCAATAAAGAATCCATCATTTCCAAGGTCTCCTGGCTTAATCTGTAAAGTGTCCCCCATAAGAGAAAACGGAAAATTCTCAGTAAACCAGGCTACATTATCCTCATTTTCAGCCTTAGATACAGTACATGTACTGTAAATCATAACTCCACCAGGCTTAACATAGGAAGCAATTGTTGACAGAATCTGCCTCTGAAGCATTGAAAGAGAGCTGACTGCTTCCTGTGATGTATTATACCTTATATCAGGCTTGCGTCCAATTATTCCAAGCCCTGAACATGGCAGGTCTGCTATAAGGACATCGTATTTTTCAAAAGCAGAATCATCCAGTACAGTAGCATCCCACACCTTTGTTTTAATGTTAGTAATATCAAGTCTATGAATATTATCCTCAATTAATGCAACCTTTTCCCTTGTCAAATCTCTTGATTCCACCATACCTTCAGCTGCAATAAGAGCCGCATTAAGTGATTTTCCTCCCGGAGCTGCACACACATCCAGACAATAGTCTTTTCTCTTAATAACATCTCCCTGTGAAGCGAGCATGGAACTGATATCCTGAACCCAGAAAAATCCGTCATTGAACAGTTCAAGAGCTTCAAGATAATCATAATCATCAATGACAAGTGCATAAGACGGGATTGATAATTCTGACTGGCTGTCAAGAACTTCACTGGCAAAAGACGCCTCTACTCCCTGCTCCTTCAGTTTTTCCAAAAGGTCATCAGGAGTTATCTTTGATGTATTACATCTAATAAATGTATGATTATTTCTTGTAAAGCTGCTAAGCATATTCTCTGTGGTCTGTATTCCATAATCTTTAAGCCACATATCAACAATCCATTCAGGCATGGAATATGTTATAGATAAATACTTTACAATATTAGTATTTTTATCAGGATACTGGATAGAATCAACATTTCTTGCAATATTTCTCAATACTCCGTTTACAAATCCCTTAAGATTGCGGAAGCCTTTTTTCTCAGCAAGCTTCACAGCCTCATTGCAGGCTGCACTTTCAGGAACCTTATCCATATACAGTATCTGGTAAACTCCCATTCTTAAAATGTTACGGATTACCGGTTTCTGTTTAGCTGTCACAGTTGAAGAAAACTGGTTGATAACATAATCCAGTTCAATTCTTTTCTCCACTGTTCCCATAGCAAGCCTGTATATAAAGCTTCTGTCCTGTTTATCAAGATACTGGAATTTCTTAAGGGCATTACCGGTAACTATATGAAAAAGTCCTCCGTTATCAACCTCCATAAGAATATCCAGAACAATCATCCTAAGATTCACCTTAACGTCTGTCACGTTTATCTCCTCCAAAGAGAATAATAAGTCTTAAAAGCTGCAGGATTGAGGCAGCTGCTGAAGCAACATACGTAAGTGCTGCTGCTCTAAGCACCTTCCTTGTTCCGCTGATTTCACTTCTTTCAAGAATCCCCTGTGACTCAAGCTGCTCTAAGGCTCTTGAAGACGCATTGAATTCCACTGGAAGTGTAACAAGCTGAAAAAGTACTGCCAGAGAAAACATCAATATTCCAATAGTTATAAGAGTATGGTTAAAACTTAAAATCATACCCAGAATAAGAAATACCCATGAAAGCTGGGAACCTATATTTGCTATTGGCACAAGGGCGCTTCTGAAAGAAAGAGGCACATAACCAAATTCATGCTGGAGTGCATGTCCACATTCATGGGCAGCCACCCCAACCGCAGCCACTGACGTTTTGTTATACACTGTGTCTGACAGGTTAAGTGTCTTATTTCTTGGGTCATAGTGGTCTGTAAGACTTCCCGAAACTCTCTTAATTGTTACATCGTTAATCCCGTTTGCCCTTAATATAATCTGGGCTGCCTGGGCTCCTGTAATACCACGGCTGCTCTGATATCTTGAATATTTTGAAAATGAAGACTGCACCATACACTGTGCAGCTACTGATATAAGTGCAGCAATAATAATAAGAATATAAGTAGGATCTATGCCCATATAATATAATCCAGATAAACCATACATAACTTTAATCCCTCCAAATTCTAAGAAAGCACTGTTCCTTCCTTGATGCTATAACCTCTTAAGAAATCTTCCACCTTCATGCGCTTCTTGCCCTCAAGCTGAAGTTCGTTGACTGACAGGTACCCACCGTCACATGCAACCATAAAACATGTCTTACCATCTGTCTTGACTTTTCCATAGTCACCAGCCTTTACACTGCTATCCTTGATTACAGTGGCATCCCATATTTTAAGAAGCTTTTCATCCATATGTGTAAATGCACTAGGCCATGGATTAAGGGCACGTACCTTTCTCTCCAGTACCTCCACAGGCTGGGTAAAATCCATAAGTCCAAAGGATTTATCCATCATCCTTACATAACTTGACTGGGAATCGTCCTGCTTAACAGGATGAAGTTGTCCTGCTTCTGCTTTGTCCAGAGTCTCCACAAGAAGCTTTGCCCCCACAAGACTCAATCTGTCAAAAAGACTTCCACCTGTTTCCTTCTCATCCAGCTTTACTGTAGCTGTCTCAAGTATATCTCCTGTGTCAATTCCTTCATCCATAAGCATTGTAGTTACACCTGAATACTCACAGCCATCCAGGACTGTCCACTGTATTGGTGAAGCCCCACGGTACTTAGGAAGAAGGGATGCATGTACATTAATACAGCCATACTTAGGCATATGAATAATCTCAGATGGTATAATCTGTCCAAATGCAACAACTACAATAACATCAGGATTAATTGCTTTAATCTCGTCAACAAATTCCGGACTTCTTGCCTTTAGAGGCTGTAAAACTGTTAATCCATGGCGTAACGCACATTCCTTTACAGGTGACATTGCCATAACACCTCCACGTCCCTTTGGCTTGTCGGGCTGGGTTACTACAGCAGCCACCTCGTGACCTGCACCAACTATAGCCTCAAGGGTTCCTACAGCAAAATCCGGAGTTCCCATAAATACAACTTTCATTCTTCTTCTCCCTGCTCTACATCCATCAGTTTTCCTTCAACCTTGTCCACATACATAACACCATGAAGATGGTCTATTTCATGGCAGAGACATCTCGCAAGAAGCTCCTCACCTTCAATTATATATTCTTCAAAATTCTCATCTAAAGCCTTAACCTTTGCATAATTAGGTCTTGTGACCATACCACATTTGCCAGGTACGCTTAAGCAGCCCTCATTGCCTGTCTGGCTGCCACTGGTTTCAAGAATAACAGGATTAATAAGCACCAGCGGCTGGTCGCCACAGTCTATTACCACCACCTGTTTTCTTACTCCCACCTGTGGTGCAGCAAGACCACATCCATTGGCCTCGTACATTGTGTCAAACATATCTTCAATTAGTTCCGTAATCTTAGGAGTTAACTCAGTTACCTCCCTTGCTTCTTTAGTCAGAATTTCATCTCCAAGTTTCCTTATGTTTCTGATTGCCATTATTACCTCATTCCCGCGGATTATCCGCATTTTCTATATCAGTTAAAATCATACTGTACAATAATATTACTGTACATATCTTTGCTTCTTATATACATTTCAACAGAATCTTTGAATTCCGTAAGACTCTTATAATCTGCTGACCTTACACAAAGAATCTGTGAGTATACATCTTTAATCTTGTAAACTTGTGCCGGAACAGGCCCGGCAGCACTGATCCTGTTATCAGCCCATGAATCTGTACACCATGTCTTAATATCATTGCATGCTTCCTCAAGCCTTTGCCTGTCATCAGAAGAAAACATAACCTGCAGCATATTATTTACAGGAGGATATCCAAGAAGCTTCCTGTATGATATCTCTTCCTCATAAAAGCCTTCATAGTCATTGGCTGCTGCTGCAACTATACTGTAATGTTCAGGAGTATAGCTCTGAATAACCACTTCTCCTGACTTTTCTGCTCTTCCTGCCCTTCCTGATGCCTGTACAAGCAGCTGGAATGTTCTCTCGGCTGCTCTGTAATCACTTCCATACAAAGACATATCTGCCGCCAGAACCCCAACTAAAGTTACATCCGGGAAATCATGACCTTTTACAATCATCTGTGTTCCTACAAGAATATCTGCCTCATGGTTGGCAAACCTTGAAAGAATCTTCTCATGCCCTTCTTTTCCTGAAGTAGTATCCATATCCATTCTTAAAACTCTTGCAGATGGGAACTCCCTGTTAATCATTTCCTCAATCTGCTGTGTTCCAGCCCTGAATCCTGACACATATTTAGAGCCACATTTTGGACAAACCTTAGGAGCTGTTTCTTCATATCCACAATAGTGGCATACAAGCCTTCCGTCCCTGTGATAAGTAAGTGATATATCACAGTGGGGACATTTAAAAACATGTCCACAGGATCTGCAGGAGATAAAACCTGCATATCCCCGTTTATTTAAAAACAGCATTATCTGCTGACTTTTACTAAGCCTGTCTTCCATAAGCCTTCGCAGTTTCCTTGAAAATATAGATCTGTTCCCGCTTTTTAATTCCTCTCTTAAATCAACTGTATATACAGCTGGCATACTGGCTCCAGCCGCCCTTTCAGAAAGCTTTAACAGTGTGTATTCTCCCTTAGATGCCCTATAATAGCTTTCAACTGATGGAGTTGCAGATCCAAGTACTACAGAAGCATTCATAGTCTCTGCAATATGGACAGCTGTCTCTCTTGCATGATATCTTGGAGAACGCTCTGATTTATAACTTCCTTCATGTTCCTCATCAATTACTATAAGTCCGAGATTTAAAAAAGGTGTAAACAGCGCTGACCTGGGTCCAATAATAATGCTGATATCTCCATTAAGTGCCCTGCAAAACTGGTCATATCTCTCACCCTTGGACATTCTGGAATTAAGAATTGAAACTGAATCTCCAAAACGTCTGTAAAACCTCTGTACCGTCTGGAATGTCAGGGCAATTTCAGGTATAAGCATAATAACCTGCTTTCCCTGGCTTATTACATGTTCAATCATATCCATGTAACAAAGAGTTTTACCACTTCCCGTTACCCCATACAACAGATATGTCTTTCGTTCACCTTTATCATAATCCCTGACAAATGTATCAACAGCTGATTTCTGTGAGGGATTAAGTTTAAATCTGTAATCCGGCTCCCCATGTCTTGATGACACTGGATTCCTGTATATATTATCCTCCAGCACTTCAATTATGCCACTATTTTCAAGGCTTTTAACTGTTTGAGGTGAAATATTAAGTTTAGTTTTAACAATTTCATAATCAATGGTATTTTCATCCTTAAGAGCTTGAAGAAGCCTTACCCTTGCCACAGCGTTGGATTTAATATTCTTCTCAATAATCTGGTTCAGACTATCCTCATCTGCCTTAAGGACAATTTTTTTCCTGCTTACAGCTTTAACTTTATCCTTAACAGGAAGAACAGTTTTCAACGCCTGATTCATGGTAGAGCCAAACTCATGCTTCATCCAGAAAGCCAGCTTTATCATTCTTTCAATGGCAGGAAAACTGTTACTATCCACACTTTGGATATCTTTAATTCTATCCTTATCAAATGATGATTCTTCCTTAATATCAATGACATATCCCGAAATAAGCCTGTTACCCTTACCAAATGGAGCAAGCACTCTCGTTCCCACACTCACCTTATCTTCAAGTTCAGAAGGAATATGGTACTGGAATGTTTTATCAAGCTTATCCTGGGATATGTCCACAATAATATCTGCGTACATTAAATAAGTCCCTCTACGCCCTCTTCCTTTAATGCTTTAACTGCATCACTTACCAGTGTTCTTTCATCCATAGGATATCTTACCCCCTGGATTTCCTGGTAATCTTCATGTCCTTTTCCGGCTATAATAATAATATCGCCTGGCTGTCCTATGCTTATTGCATACTTAATTGCCTCTCCACGGTCAGTTATCTTGACA
Source organism: uncultured Eubacterium sp. (assembly GCA_945946665.1). Taxonomy (GTDB): domain Bacteria; phylum Bacillota; class Clostridia; order Lachnospirales; family Lachnospiraceae; genus Lachnospira. The sequence goes on along the minus strand of CAMEWO010000017.1, from coordinate 11,841 downwards.
TACTTTCCCCCTGTCTTAATTACTGCCGATTCTATATCACTAATTATATCTTCCGGATTCTCATATCTTGGATTATCAGATGTAATAACAGTAATATCTGCCATATCACCTGATATCTTACCCATCTCAAATCTTCTGTCCTTAGAGCGGTTACCGCCACAACCAAACACACATATAAGACGGTTAGGCTTATACTGTCTCAAATCTGCAAGAATGCTTTCCAGTGCCATGGCATTATGGGCATAATCGATCATAACGGAAAAACTGTCAGAAACCTTAACTAGTTCCATACGTCCCTTAACCTTTACAGATAACAATGCCTGCTTTATATGCTCTTCCTGCACATCCAGATGCCTTGTCACTGCAATTGCACACAGTGAATTATACACCGTAAACAATCCTGGAAGATTAACCTCCACTGGAAAACTGCACAGACCATTACACTGATAAGTAAGTCCAATCCTGCCTCTCTCATGAAACAGATTTACACAGGAAGCATATATATCATTAGAAGGATTTAATCCAAACTTTTCGATACTGCATGTGCATCCTTTAATAATATCCTCCACATGCTCATCATCACCATTGACAATCCCCAGCCTGCACTGTGAGAACAGTTTAGCCTTACACTCCATATATTCCTGAAAGCTCTCATGTTCATCAGGTCCGATGTGGTCTGGAGCAAGATTAGTAAACACTCCTATATCAAATGTTATTCCCGCTGTCCTGTGAAGCTTGAGTCCCTGGGAAGAAACCTCCATTACAACTGCCCTGCATCCTGCCTCAACCATCTTAGCAAAGCTTTCATGAATCTTAATTGATTCAGGAGTAGTGTTCTTTGCAGGAATGGATGTATCACCAATAATCGTCTCAATTGTACCAATAAGTCCAGTCTTAATCCCACAGCTTTCCAGTACACTTTTTATCATATATGTTGTGGTTGTTTTACCCTTAGTACCTGTAATTCCAATAGTAAATAATTTGTCCGCAGGATTACCATAGAAGCTGGCAGATGCATATGCCAAAGCCAGTCTTGTATCATTAGTTTTAAGAACAGTTATATCCTCTGGTACTTCTTCTAAGCATGCTTCAAACCCGTCTTGAATTATGATTGATGAAGCCCCATTCTCTATGGCAGATTTAACATACTGGTGACCGTCACTCATTGCACCTTTTATTGCAATAAACAGGCCTCCTGGAACAACAGCTCTGGAATCCGGTGTAATTCCTGTAACTTCAGTATCCACACTGCCAGACATAAGGCTGTAGTCCAACTTAGTAACTAATTCCTGCAATCTCATAATAATCCTCATTTCATTTTTAGAATAAACCTGTAATCAATCCTGCTTCTTCGTTATAATCAATGCGTTCTGCCGCTGGTGACTTAGGAAGTCCCGGCATAGTCAGAATCTTACCTGTTAATACAACCACAAACCCTGCACCAGCATTAACATACACATCTCTGACATTAAGGTCAAAGCCCTCTGGTCTTCCAAGAAGAGCCGGATTGTCTGATAAAGAATACTGTGTCTTAGCCATACACACTGGAAGATTACCAAATCCCATCTCCTCAATATGCTTTAATTCTTTGCTTGCAGCATCACTGTAAGAAACGCTGGCTGCCCCGTATATTTCTTTAGCAACAGTCTCAATCTTATCTTTAAGGGAAGCCTCGTCCTTGTATATTGGTTTAAAATCTGCATTTTTGTTTTCAAGTGTATCAAGTACCTTTCCAGCAAGCTCAAGGCCACCTTCGCCTCCCTTTGCCCACACACTTGAAAGAGCAAATTCACACCCCATTGCTTCACAGTGTTCTTTAATAAACTGATATTCAGCCTCTGTATCTGTAATAAATGAATTAAGTGTTACAACAACCGGCACACCAAATTTCTTAATATTCTCAATATGCTTATCAAGATTAACAATACCCTTCTTTACAGCTTCAAGGTTTTCCTTTCCAAGCTGGTCTTTTGGAACTCCGCCGTTATACTTTAATGCCTTAACCGTTGCGACAATAACTACAGCATCAGGCGATAGACCTGACAGACGGCACTTAATATCCATAAACTTCTCTGCACCCAGGTCTGCTCCAAATCCAGCTTCTGTAACTGCATAATCTCCAAGCTTTAATGCAAGCTTAGTGGCTCTTACAGAATTACATCCATGGGCAATATTGGCAAATGGACCGCCATGGATAAGAACAGGAGTGTTCTCAAGGGTCTGTATCATATTAGGATGTATGGCATCCTTAAGAAGTGCAGCCATTGAACCCACAGCCTTCAAATCACTGGCAGTTACAGGATCACCATCCATATTGTACGCAACAATTATCTTTGAAAGACGTTTCTTTAAGTCAGCCATATCCTCTGACAGACAGAGAATAGCCATAATCTCTGATGCAACTGTGATAATGAAATGATCCTCTCTCACCACTCCGTCTGTCTTATTGCCAAGACCGATAACAATATTTCTCAGAGCTCTGTCATTCATATCCATGCAGCGCTTCCAAACGACTCTTTTAGTATCTATCCTAAGCTCATTACCATGCATAATATGATTGTCGAGCATGGCGGCAAGAAGATTATTAGCTGCTGTTATAGCATGAAAATCACCTGTAAAATGAAGATTAAGGTCTTCCATTGGAACTGCCTGGGCGTATCCACCACCTGCTGCTCCGCCCTTAATTCCAAAGCATGGACCCAAGGATGGTTCTCTTAGTGCAGCAACAGCATTTTTACCCATTTTGCACAGTGCCTCTGTAAGTCCAATACTGATTGTTGTCTTTCCCTCGCCTGCTGGAGTAGGATTAATTGCAGTAACCAGAATAAGCTTTCCATCTTTTTGATTTTCAAGCTTCTTAAAAACATCATCTGAAATCTTTGCTTTGTACTTACCATACATCTCAAGGTCATCCGACGAAATTCCCACCTTGGCAGCTACGCTTGCAATGTTTTCCATCACTGCTTCCTGTGCAATTTCAATATCGCTCTTTACTTCCATTGAGAGTTCCTCCTTTTATCTCTTATTATATGTCCAGGCTGGTTAAACTATGGTTCAACCGCCTGTTTAAACTATGGTTATTAATGTTTATCTAAATATAATAAATTTTATAACCTTTAAAATCAATATAATTAATTAGAAATATTCCTAATTAAATATTGTTATTCTTAAGGAAATCTTCAAATTCTTCAGTTGTCATGATAATCTTTCGGGGTTTAGTTCCTATCTCAGGTCCCACAACTCCAGCATCAGCCAGCTGGTCCATGATTCTTCCGGCACGGTTAAATCCTATCTTGAAATACCTCTGGAGCATTCCAATAGAACCCTTCTCCTTCTCAATAACGAATCTTCCAGCCTCAGCAAAAAGCTGGTCTCTGTCTGATTCAGTTTCCTTTACTCCCGAAGAAGATTCCATAGATGTTATGGAATTAGTAACCTCCTCATCATATACAACCTCCTCGCCCATATTGGCTTTAAGGAAGTCTACAACTTTACCAACTTCCTCATCAGAAACAAATGCTCCCTGGACTCTGACCGGTTTTGGATAACCTGAAGGGAAGAAAAGCATATCACCCTTACCAAGAAGTTTTTCCGCACCATTCATATCTATGATAGTTCTTGAATCCACACCGGATGATACAGAAAATGCAATTCTGGAAGGAATATTTGCTTTAATAATACCAGTAATTACATTAACTGAAGGACGCTGGGTTGCAATAACAAGATGTATTCCTGCTGCCCTTGCCAGCTGTGCCAGTCTGCATATTGCATCCTCCACCTCTCCCGGTGCCACCATCATAAGATCCGCAAGCTCGTCAATGACAATTACAATCTGAGGCATCTTTTCAGGTGGTTCAATCCCAGGATTCTCTGCTGCCATAAGCTTTTCAACCTTAGCATTATATCCCTTTAAATCCCTTACATTCATCTGGGCAAATTTGTTATATCTTACAGTCATCTCTGCGACAGCCCAGTTCAAAGCAGATGATGCCTTCTTAGGGTCTGTCACAACAGGAGTGAGAAGGTGTGGTATACCATTGTATACACTAAGTTCAACTACCTTTGGATCAACAAGAATAAGCTTAACATCATCTGGGTGAGCCTTATAGAGAATACTCATGATAATTGTGTTAATACAAACTGACTTACCTGAACCTGTAGCCCCTGCAATAAGAAGATGAGGCATCTTGGCAATGTCAGCTACAATTGTCTTTCCTGCAATATCCTTTCCTGCTGCAAATGCAATATTGGAAGGTGCATTCTTGAAAGCGTCTGATTCAATAAGCTCCCTGAAATGTACACTTCCCGGTTCCTTATTAGGCACCTCGATTCCTATTGCAGATTTACCAGGAATTGGAGCCTCTATTCTTATATCAGCCGCTGCCAGATTAAGCTTAATATCATCTGCCAAAGATACTATTTTGCTTACCTTTACACCCTGTTCAGGAGAAAGCTCATATCTTGTTACAGATGGTCCACAGCTTATGTCTGTAATTGTTACCTTAACACCAAAATTCTGCAAAGTCTGCTGCAGCCTTAAGGCAGTATTCTGGTTCTCCACAGCCTGGTTGGCTCCCTTTCTGGCACTGCCCCTGGCAAGAAGGGATACTGGTGGAAATATGTAATTAGTCTTCTTGGCAGCGTGCTTTTCTACTGAAATATCACCAGCCAATGAACTGCCTGTTCCTGATTCTTTGCCTGCTCCTGATTCTACCTCCGGCATACCTGATGAATTCACAACAGATGGACTCTCAGATAAATCTGTTGAATCATCCTGATAATCCGGCTCATATTTTCCCGCCTCATAATCGTCCTTTGAATGTATCTGTTCATATTCCTGAACTTCATGGATATTCACATCTTCAGCTGAAAGTTCATCCAATGGACGTATTTCCTCTGGTTCATATATATCCTGTGAGTAGTGGTCTGTTGTATCAATATCCCTGCCTACATCAGTAATTATTTCATGGATATCCACACTGTTAGGTGCGATGTTTTCCCTTGGAAGCTCTGTATCAAGTGTAACTCCTCTAGCTTTCCGGCTGATTCTTTCCTTAACCCTCTGTTCCTTCTTCTCAAGGATTTCCTGTTCGCGCTTTAATCTTTCCTGATTCTTTAATTCCTTTTCCCTCTTACGTCTTGCAAGATACTCCTCATCAGATTCAGTGTCATATTCATCCTGTATGGCTTGTCTTAAAGCTGCCCTGTCACTGGCATGTTCCATATACATATCATAATCCTGCCTTGCAGCCTTAATCATCCTCTGACCACCAGATTTCATATCCATTATGCCGCTGATGAATGACCTTTCAGTTATGATAATAATACATATAATAGCCAGAATCAGTAATACAACAAATGTTCCCACAGTTCCCATAGGTGACATTATCTTACACAGAAGTCCTCCGAACAGTCCTCCTCCTATCTTCTCATCTGCACATATTTCAAAGAACTCTCCCATAGAAGTATCTGTGATTGGTGGATTGTCTGTAATCCTCATAACAAATGCAGAAAGAACTATTACAAGGGCATACACAGCCGCTGACTTAACCTTTGCCACAGCCAGCATGTCCTTGTTGGAAACCATAAATATAAGTGTTGCAGCAAGTATTATTGGAAACAGATACTCCATAATACCGATAAGCCCGAACATGAACCATTTAATCCATGCTCCCACACTTCCTGCCAGATTAAAATTACTTAAAAGAAGTATTAAAGAACAGGCAAGGGCAATAAGAATTACGATTTCATCCTTAAGAGGATTAGCCACTACACCCTTCTTTGATGTTCTTTTCGTACTTTTTCTGGCAGTAGAAGTCTTTCTTGCTCCAGTACTTCTTCCTGTGCCAGATTTTGAAGCAGAAGCTTTAGCTGTCGTACTGCTCTTGCGTCCACTTCCAGTTTTAGATTTATTACTATTGGCTTTAGTAGAATTTCCGCTTCCTGCCAAAACTAACTCCTCCATTTCATTGCGTCAAAAAATATTCCATCAGATTAATATTTAAAGGATTAATCCTCATCATCTGATGCCTGTTCTGCATAACCCTGACGTTTTCTAGCCATCTCATCACTCTCAAGATACTCGTCATAGGTTGTAATTTTATCTATCAGCTGACCACTTGGAACTATCTCCATAATACGGTTAGCTGTTGTCTGTATAAACTGATGGTCATGAGATGTGAATAATACAACACCAGGGAACTTAATAAGACCATTGTTAAGTGCTGTAATAGACTCCATATCAAGGTGGTTGGTAGGGTCATCAAATACCAGGACATTAGCTCCCATAATCATCATCTTTGATATAAGACATCTAACCTTCTCGCCACCGGACAGAACCTTAACCTTCTTAACTCCATCCTCTCCTGCAAAAAGCATTCTTCCAAGGAATCCTCTTACATATGTTGGGTCCGGATCTGGTGAATACTGTGTAAGCCACTCAACAATTGTATCCTCTCTGTTAAACTCAGCAGCACTATCCTTAGGAAAATAAGCCATAGATGTAGTTACTCCCCACTTAAATTCTCCCTCATCAGGTTCAAGCTCACCTGCTAGAATTCTGAATAATGTCGTAGTTGCCAGCTCGTTGGAACCAACAAATGCAATTTTATCATCATGGTTCACTATAAATGAAATATTATCAAGAACCTTAACTCCATCAATTGTCTTTGAAATACCTGAAACTGTTAAAACTTCATTGCCAATCTCTCTTGATGGTCTGAAATCAATATATGGATACTTTCTGCTTGATGGACGGATTTCATCCAGTTCAATTTTCTCCAGTGCTCTCTTTCTTGAAGTTGCCTGCTTTGACTTAGAAGCATTAGCAGAGAATCTCTGAATGAATTCCTGTAACTCCTTAATCTTCTCTTCCTTCTTCTTATTAGCCTCCTTCATCTGCTTGATAAGAAGCTGGCTTGACTCATACCAGAAATCGTAATTACCTGCATAGAGCTGAATCTTGGAATAATCAATATCTGCAATCTGGGTACATACTTTGTTAAGGAAATATCTGTCATGAGACACCACAATAACAGTATTCTCAAAATTAATAAGGAACTCCTCAAGCCATGCTATAGCATCTAAATCAAGGTGGTTAGTAGGCTCATCCAGAAGAAGAATATCAGGGTTACCAAACAGAGCCTTGGCAAGAAGAACCTTAACCTTCTCACTACCGTTAAGCTCTGCCATCATCTTATAATGAAGGTCTGTCTCAATACCAAGTCCGTTTAAGAGCTGTGCAGCATCTGACTCAGCCTCCCATCCGTTCATATCTGCAAATTCTGCCTCAAGTTCGCTGGCTCTGATTCCATCTTCATCTGTGAAATCTTCCTTTGCGTATATGGCATCCTTCTCCTTCATAATCTTGTAAAGACGCTCATTTCCACGGATTACTGTATCCAGTACGACACAATCGTCATATTTAAAATGATCCTGTTCAAGGAATGAAAGTCTCTGTCCAGGTGTTATAGAAACATCACCTTTGCTTGGCTCAATCTGTCCTGCAAGTATCTTTAAAAATGTTGATTTACCAGCACCATTAGCGCCAATAAGACCATAACAATTTCCTTCTGTGAATTTAATATTAACATCCTCGAATAAAGCTTTCTTGCCAATTCTAAGTGTTACATTATTCGCACTAATCATTAATTATTCCTCCAATAAAATAGTGTATTTGATATTTACACGTAATCTATGTTATTATACAACATTCTTACAGGAAATGTAAACCTTCATATTAATGTAAACAGATGTGTAAACTACAGAAAATCGGATAACTTCCACCAAAACTAAAAAAATCACCTTACAAATTTAGCCATATTAAGTACTCCCCATGCACACATATGCCGGTATTCCTTATGAAACACTGCACTATCATGGATTTTCAGTTTAACCTGTCCAGGGGTCATGCCTGGATTTCTGTACAGAAGCCTTGCCACAGCACCACTCACAATGGGAGCTGCCATTGATGTTCCGCTTTTTGTTGTGTACTGTCCCTGTTTATTGCTGCATGCCACAATATTAGTTCCCGTCACAAGTATCTCCGGTTTATTAACACATTCTTCTGTAGGACCTCTTCCTGATTTGAATTTCACATCATCAAATGCTCCCACTGTTATTACCTTTCTGCTTACACCAGGAATGGTTATTGTACCAGGCCGTGGACCATTATTTCCTGCTGCCGCTACAACTACCATGCCGTTATCCCACAGGCTGTCTATTCCACTGACAAGCACATCGTAGCCTGCGTGGCTTCCTTTATTAAGATTCTTAACTGACCCAAATGATACATTCACCACTTTTATACTTAATCTATTCTTATTTTCAAGGATCCAGTTGATTCCATTCACAACATCCTCAATTTTTCCATTTCCTCTCTCGTCCAAAACCTTTACAGACACAATCCCTGCCATGGGAGCAATTCCACGATACTTTCCCCTGGAAGAAAAACCATTTCCTGCAATAATTCCAGACACATGGGTTCCATGACCACTATCATCATATACAACATTCTTTCCATTGACAAAATCTTTAAATGCCACAATCCTGTTATCAAAATCCCTGTGTCTGAAGATTCCGGTATCAAGGACTGCAACATTTATTTGAGAACTATATGATTCCCGAAAAAATCTATTATTTGCTTTAATCCCATTTGCCATATTTTTATTCCTTACATTGATTTTCCTGATTCAATACTTTATAATGTAGTATATTATATGTGGCGGAATCATAAACGTAACCGTTAACAAATTTGTCTATTAACAGGCGGAATGGAGTTTTCTATGGATAATAAAAGAATTGTTGTTGCTCTTGGAAGAAATGCATTTGGCGAGACATTCCCTGAACAGCAGGCTAATGTTAAAAAAGCTGCACTTGCTGTAGCTGATTTAGTGGAAGCAAAGTACCACGTTGTTATAACCCACAGTAACGGACCTCAGGTTGGTATGATTCAGACAGCTATGACTGAGTTTGCCAGACTTAATCCTGATAACCGCACCGTTGCACCTATGTCAGTATGTGGAGCCATGAGTGAAGGCTACATTGGATATGACCTTCAGAATGCAATCAGAGAAGAACTTTTGAACAGAGGAATATTTAAAACTGTCTCAACTATTATTACACAGGTAAGAGTTGATCCTTTTGATATTGCTTTCAGCGAACCATCTAAAATTATCGGAAGATATATGACAAAGGAAGAGGCTGAAGCGGAAGAAGAGAAAGGTAATTATGTTGTTGAGGAAGAACCAGGCAAATTCAGAAGAATTATTGCATCACCAATGCCAATAGATATATATGAGATTGACGCAGTTAAAACTCTTCTTGATGCAGACCAGGTTGTTATCGCTGCAGGTGGCGGCGGAATTCCTGTTTTACAGCAGGGTTCTCATCTTAAAGGGGCAAGTGCTATTATTGAGAAGGACTATACAGCTGCAAAGATGGCTGAGCTTGTAGATGCAAGCACTCTTCTCTTCCTTACAGGATATGATAAGCTTACTATCGAAAAGGGAACAGCCAATGAGAAGGCATTTGACAAGGTATCTGCATCAGAACTCCACAAGTATATTAAGGATGGCCATTTCCCAGCCGTTACTACATTCCCTAAGGTTGATGCCTCAATCAGGTTCGTAACTGCAGACCCTGAAAGAAAAGCAGTAATTTCCAACCTTGACAAAGCCCTGATAAGTCTTGAGGGCAAGAGTGGAACAACTATTACAGCATAACCACAGAATAACTGGTTCAATTTATATTAAAATAAGAGGATGAAGCCATTAGACTTCACCCTCTTTTTATTTTTTAATTCTAAACGGTTCACTTTCCAATCCCTGATTTACTTCTGCTCCTGAGTGCTGTTCTGCTCATCATATATTGACTGCATCTCCTTTTGCTGCTGATACATGGCAGAATTAACGTCAGCTACAAATGATGATATTAATATAAGCAAAGATGCAAGAATCATTACAAAAAGAAGTGGCACAACCGGATGAACCTTTCTCTTGCCAGGCTTATTGACATCATTCTTGAAATTACTGCTGTTTACCATAGGTGACATAGTCTTCCTCCTTATTTCAAATCCTTCATGCTGTTAAAAAGCTCCAGATCTGACTGCTGAACTCTGATATTAGTTGTAACCTTTTCCATTCCAGGTTTTGTAACACTTATCTCCACAATAGAACCTTCCGGAATCCCTGAAGAAAATACATCCTTTAAAAATGCAACAAATTTAGGGTGTGTCCCCTGAAACTGGCTCATAGCCTGACTTATCTTTAATAATGATGCTGGATTCATATTTCCTCTTTTCTGCAAGCTTAAGTACCTTGCTGTTATTAATTTCTATACATTTCATTCGCTCATTATATATTAAATTCTGCTTTTTATAAAGAGAAATACATGATATATTATAAAAGTTTTATTATTTGATACAACACCAGAAGGCATATAAGAAATACAACATTAGCTGCCGTAAATGTGGCAATATATTTTCCATTGACATTTTTGTCTTCACGCTGGATAAATTTAAATGAAATAAGGCTGGCCATTGAAGCAATCAGGGTTCCTAAACCACCCAGATTAGTTCCTATAATCAGCATCCTTATATTATCTGTAAATCCAGTAAGAAGAAGAGCTGCCGGAACATTGCTCATAATCTGGCTACAGAGCACTGCTGTAATCATTTCTTTACCGCTGATAAAAGCCTGCAAAAAATCTCTGAATACAGGAATTCTTCCCACATTTCCTATAAATATGAAGAACCCGGTAAATGTAAATATAAGGGAATAATCTACATTTTTTATAGTGTCCCTGTCAAAAATAATTATACATACAAGCAGTATTACAAGTGTTATATAAAAAGGAATTATTTTTACTACAGTCAAAAGGCAAAGGATAAAGATAAGAAAATACATTCCTATTATTCTCTTGTCTCTGGAATTATATGCTATCTCCGAATTAGTCTTTCTTATATTATCAAGTTTTATATTTCTGTCCATATTACTACTTTTACTGTTACATCTTATAATAATCCATATAATCAGCATAACAAGGGAAAGAGCACTGTACGGAAGCATTATAAGCAGAAATTCGCCAATAGACATACCTGATACATTATATAGATACAGATTCTGTGGATTTCCAACCGGTGTCAGCATACTTCCAAGATTGGCAGATATAGTCTCCATAACAATCAGTGTAATCATCCATCTGTTTTTCACATTTGAAGGGAGAATATTAAGTACAGAAATTGTAAAAGGGACGAATGTAATTAAAGCTACATCGTTGGTAATAATCATACTTGTAAAAAATACTACAACCACAAGAAGAATAATAAGCTGCCCCTCATTATTACATCTTGAAACAAGTGTTGCTGCAATATGGTCAAACAGCTTTATCTTTCTAAGACCAGCCATTACAGACATAAGGCAGAAAAGTAAAACAAGAGTACGGTAATCTATGTAATTTATATATTGTTTATCCGGGCGAATAAACAGGGATGATAACAAAGCAAGAAATATTGCTATAGTAAGAACAATATCTTTTTTCAGGCTTATTTTTAACCTCATAAGTGCATTAGTCATAATCTCTATCACCTCTTTTTCTGCAAATCTGTGTTTATTTTCTTTACTGATATTTCTATATAAAAAAAATCACAAGAAACAGCTTAAAACTGTCCTTGCGTTATATAAAAAACAGGGGTGGCAGGAATCGAACCCGCGGCAAAGGTTTTGGAGACCCCTATGATACCATTTCACCACACCCCTATAAACAAATATTGATTAAACCAATAATATTGATTCCTTCAAAACTTCATACCAAAGTATCTTCATCCGATATATGTCATCCTGT
>CAMEWO010000016.1 GCA_945946665.1 uncultured Eubacterium sp. | reverse complement strand
AGTAAGTTCAAGTCAGAGGTATGGGACAACTGGAATTTAATTTTCCAATTGACCTATAAAACTTTCTGACGGTTTTTAATGTTCTTCAAGCCAGCGCATTGCTGTGTATGCATAAACGGCACTTCCCTTCGTAAGTGCTGCTTCGTCAAATTTAACCTTTGGATGATGTTGTGGATACTTGTATCCATTTTCAGGACTTCCTGCTGCAAGTGCAAGCATAACTGAAGGAACCTCCTGGCTGACGTAAGCAAAATCTTCAGAGCCTGCTGATTTTGATGAACCACCACCCATGGCAGCAAGCTGGGCAACGGAAAATGCATGGGCTGGTCCTAAAAGCTCTTTCACATATTTATCAGCACATCCAGACAGTTCCTTGTTGTTTACAAGAGTAGGGCAGCCGCTTCCGAAGACAACATCAGCTTTGGCACGGAATGCTGTTGCAATGCTTTCTGCAATCTCCTCCATACGTTTCTTGATGAAGCTTCTTGTTTCTTCGTCAAATGTACGGATGCTTCCGCCAAGAACTGCATTGTCAGGAATTACATTTGCAGCGGCACCGCCATGGAATGTGCCGATTGTCAGCACAGCCTTCTCGTTCATGGCAAGTTCCCTTGCATTGATTTCCTCAAGGGCAATAAGAATATGGGCTGCTGCGTTAAGTGGGTCTACACCGGCATTAGGCATTGAACCATGGCATCCTGTTCCCTGAACCTTTATTTCAAAATAATCTGCTGCAGGAGCGCTGACTCCAGGGGCAGATACAATTACTGTTCCTGCTTCAAATGGCATTCCTGCCATTACATGAATCATAAGGGCGCCATCAACATGTGGATTCTCAAGAAGACCTGCTTCAATCATGTCGTGGGAACCTTCAAATATCTCCTCAGCAGGCTGGAACATAAGTTTAATTGTTCCATTTATTTCGTCTTCATGCTGTTTTAATAATCTTGCAGCACCCAGCATCATTGAAGTATGCATATCGTGTCCGCAGGCATGCATCTTGCCGTTTGTACATGGAAAATCAATATCAGCTTCTTCTTTAAAGGGAAGAGCATCCATATCGCCACGGATAAGGAAAACTTTTCCTTCTTTCTTGCCACCTGCAAGTGCAATCAGACCTGCCTTTCCACAATCCTTTGGCTCGTAGCCCATTTCTTCAAGCTTTTTCTTAACATATGCTTTGGTTTCCGTTAAATCAAATCCTGTTTCAGCATGGGTGTGAAGGAAACGTCTGTCAGATATGATTGTTTCTTTAAGGCTTTCTGCCTCCTGTAATAACTGTTCTGAATTCATAGTCAGCACCTCACTTCTTTGTAATTAAGGTTATTGTAATATTTTAAATCCTCAAATTCAACAAATTAACAATAAAATAAGTTGATTATAAGAAAATAATAATATATAATAGCTTCATTGCATTTATTTATTATTTTTTACACCAGAATGATTACTATACTTAAGTTTAATTAGCTACCAGATTATTTTTCAGTCTGGTAGTTGTTTTTTGCCATGGGCATGATTATTTTTTGGGAGGATTATTTGATGAATGAAAAGAAACAGAAAAGTGGTTTCTCAAGCAGAATCGGATTTGTGCTTGCAGCAGCCGGATCAGCGGTAGGTCTGGGAAACCTGTGGCGTTTTCCATATCTGGCAGCTAAATACGGTGGGGGGAGTTTCCTGCTTATATATCTTATACTTACAATAACATTTGGTTTTGCACTGATGATTACGGAGATTGCTATTGGACGTAAAACGGGAAAGAGTGCTCTCTATGCTTTTTCTGACCTTGACAGGAAATCAGGATTTATCGGTGTGCTGGCAAGTGCGGTGCCAATTATTATTCTTCCGTATTACTGTGTAATTGGTGGCTGGGTAGTAAAGTATGCGTGGGCATTTGTTACAGGAAGCGGAAGTGCAGCTGCTGCTGACGAGTATTTTGGAGGATTTATATCACAGACAGGAGAGCCGATTCTCTGGCTTGGTATATTTATTCTTGCAACCATGGTTGTAATTCTTCTTGGGGTTAACAAGGGAATCGAGAATATAAGCAAGGTTCTTATGCCGCTTCTTGTTATTCTTTCAGTGGTTATTGCAGTATTTGTCGTGACAAGACCGGGAGCGGGGGCAGGAATTGCTTATTATCTTAAGCCTGATTTGTCAAAGATAAGTGCCAATGCATTTCTGGCAGCATTGGGACAGCTGTTTTACTCAATGTCCCTGGCTATGGGCATTATGATCACATATGGCTCATACCTTAAAAAGGATGCCAACATTGAGCACAGTGTCCGTAATATTGAAATATTTGATACAGGAATAGCATTTCTTGCAGGACTTATGATTGTTCCTGCTGTATTCGTATTTTCAGGTGGCAATGAGGCATCACTTAAGGCTGGACCAACACTTATGTTTATTACACTTCCAAAGGTGTTTGACGGTATGGCAGGAGGTCATATAATTGGAGCAGTATTCTTCATTCTGGTATTGTTTGCAGCCCTCACATCTGCCATCTCACTTATGGAGACAGTTGTTTCCATTTTCGTGGACAAGACTAATAAGAGCAGAAGATTTATTACGATATGTGTAACCATATATACAATTGTTATGGCTATTCCATCATCACTGGGATTTGGCGTATTAAGCGGCATCAGTATTAAGGGAATGTCAATTCTTGATATGTTTGACTTTGTATCTAACAGTATCCTTATGCCAGTAGTTGCACTGCTCACATGCCTGTTTGTAGGATTTGTTGTTAAACCTAAGACAGTTATTGATGAAGTTGAAAGATCATCACATAGTTTTAAGAGTAAGAAAGTATATGAGATTCTTATCAAGTACGTTTCTCCAATACTTATAATTCTCATTCTTATCAGTTCAATTCTGAATGCATTTGGTATTAACACATTATAGTGTAAAAAAAGGATGATGGCTTGATATTGCCATCATCCTTCTTTTTTACCTGTAATCAAATCTGGTAATCAGTAATTAGCATTCAGCATGTTACTGGATTATATGTCCTAACTCCTGGGTTAAATCGTAAATTGTCTTAAGAGTTGTCTCACAGTTTTCCATATCCTTAACTGTTGTTTCTGTAAGCTTCATTCCCTCAGAAGATGTGGAAGCAACTTCTTCACTGGTAGCTGACAGATTAGTAATATTTTCAGAGATAGTTGATGTTGCTTTAAGAATCTCTGAGAATACTTTCTCTGTGGCTTTGATGTTTTCAGAGAGAGTATTAACTTCAATATTAACCTGTTCAAACTTTTCTTTAGTAGCTTCAATAAGTTCGCTCTGTTTCTTCACTGATTCAACAGATAATGAAACGCTGTCATTGGCACGCTGGGTGTCAAGATTTAATTCATCAATAATACTTGTAATGTGTGTTGAAGCATCCTTGGTCTGCTCTGAGAGTTGTCTGATTTCTTCGGCTACCACAGCAAAACCTTTACCTGCCTCACCGGCTCTTGCAGCTTCGATGGAAGCGTTAAGTGCAAGAAGATTAGTCTGGCTTGAAATATTAAGAATACTTCCGGCAAAGCTGCCAACCTCAGAAACTCTGTTAGTAAGCTTCTGGATGACATCAACAGTAATCCGGCTTGCTTCCTGAACGCTGTTTGCCTGCTCTTTAAGAGCTTTAACGACATTAGAACCCTCAGATACCATTGCCTGGGCATTAGCTGAAGAATCAATCATGTCATTAGATTTCCTGCTTGCAATGTCTGTGCTGGTCTGGATGTTAATACACATATCAGCCTGTCTCTGAATAGCTTCCGCTGTATTCTCTGTGCTGTCAGCAATGTTTTTCATGGCAAAGTTGCATGTGTCTATGCTCTTCTTTAGTTCAGTGAACATATTCATTGTCTTGTCAAAGTCTTTTGTGATATTATCTGCAATCTTGCTCATTTTGTTGGAGATTTCTGTTTTCAATTCTGCATCAGAGGTTATCTTAGTCATGTTCTCTGAGTTGATGCGGATAAGAAGTCTTGTAATCATAACAGTTGAATAAGCACCAAGACCTATGATAAACAGTGGTATAAGTCTCTCCTGTGCATTTTCAAGAGTCATTGTGTTTATTCTGAAAAGTACACGGAGCAGGTTGCTTATAAATATGATAATATTCTCCATAACGGCAATCCTCATGTTAAGGTAAGCCATGGAAACAAGCAGGATTACAAAGCCATAGGCATATGTAACGCTTAAATCTCCAAACAGACAGGTTGCAACATATGGAATAACAGCCGAAAGAAGCATTACAACAGGGCAGAATCTTTTGTCCTTACAGGTTGTGAATATGAAAATAGAAACTGCAATTCCAAGAAGGGAAAAAATAAGCTGGATAAGGGTGTATACATTTCCCTTTCCTGCAAGAAGGACAGCTCCTTCAGAAAAGGCCATATAGCCTGTGATAAGCATAAGTGCTGGAAAGACAACACTGTTTGCCCGTTTAAGTTGATCTTTTGTCATAAAAACCTCCATTCCGTAACGTTAATCGCGATACGATTTAAGTAATTAATAATAAAGAATGCAGGAATGTTTCACAGTCATTTCGCATATCTCGCAATACATATATTTTACATTCACACTAATCTAATAACAAGTAAAACTTTCAAATTTTTACATTTTTCGACATTTATTTTTTGATTAAAATGAGGAATGAAAGAATAAAGAAAAAATATTTACAAACAATAGATTTTGGGATAGAGTTTGTGATTAAGCAATAAGCAAAAAATATGCAATATTATTAGGCAATATAATTTGCAATATATTTTTGTAATATGGTTATGGATTAAAAATGTAATATAAAATGAGGAGCTAATATGAAAAAAGATTACAGTAAGCTGTGGACATTGTTTAAGTCCATGTTTGTATTAAGTGCATGTACATTTGGGGGAGGATTCGTTATTGTATCACTTATGAAAAAAAGATATGTGGAGGAACTGAAATGGCTGGATGAAGATGAGATGCTTGATGTAACTGCTATTACACAGTCCTGCCCAGGACCTCTTCCTGTTAATGCATCAGTAATAATAGGATACAGAATGGCAGGTGTTGTTGGTTCACTGACAGCAATTCTTGGAACAATTATTCCTCCAATGGTAATTATTTCAATTATTTCTTTATTTTATAACCAGTTCCGCACCAATCCATATATTGCTACAGCATTGCAGGTTATGCGTGCCGGTGTTGCTGCGGTTATATTTGATGTAGTTATTAATCTGGCAGGGAATGTTATAAAAACAAAAAGGATACTCTATATTGCCATGATGGTAATTGCATTTGTTGCCACATATTTTCTTGATGTCAGTGCCATGGTAGTTATTATTGTGTGCCTTTGCATAGGACTTATTGATTTAGCTTTCACTATGGGGAAGAAAGGAAGGCTTGACAGATGATTCTTCTTAAGTTGTTTTTTGCATTTATCCAGGTGGGATTGTTCAGTGTAGGCGGAGGATATGCGGCAATTCCACTGATTCAGGAACAGATTGTAGATATATATGGAATGATGACCCTGGAGGAATTCTCTGATTTAATTACGGTGGCAGAGATGACGCCGGGACCAATTTCCATTAATTCTGCAACATTTGTGGGGATGAGAGTGGCAGGGATTCCTGGAGTGATTATATGCTCTGTGGGATGCATAATTCCATCTTTCTGTATCTGTCTTATCCTTGCCCACTTCTACTACAAATACAGGTCTGTAAAAGGAGTCCAGGTGGTGCTCTCAGCTATGAGACCAGCAGTAGTTGCCCTGATAGCTTCTGCCGGAGCATCTATTCTTATGCTTGCTCTCTTTCAGTCAGAAATCCAGAATCTTGTGGTAGAGAACTTCAGGATAGTGGAATTTGTAATATTTGCTGTGGCTCTGTTTCTTTTAAGGAAATTCAAGATGAACGCCATAACCATAATTCTTGGCAGTGGTGTTGTAGGAACCATTGTATATACAGTGATTAATCTGATTGGGTGAGTGATTTAGCATTGTAACTGTTTTTGTTTGTGATTCATCTAAAGTGTTGATTGTTTTGCACGTAGCGTTTCGGGGTTGTTCTCCGATGTTACGTGCTTTTCTTATGTTATCTTGATTCTGCAAGTAGTGATTTTGGGGCATCTTCAAAGGACTACTTGCAAATAAAAAAAAAAAAATAAATTCAAATAAAAATGTTGACAAGTGTAAAGGTTTTGATATAATTGGTTCAAATATATTTAGTTAAATATATTTAAGTAAATAATTTTAAAAACAAGAAAGATGGCGTGGGATTCACATTTATAAAATGCTGAAAAGCTTTGAGAGCTGAAATGCATTGAGATTCAGAAGAAGAATGAGGACCCCACACTGAATGGAGGATTATCATGACATTTGAAAAGGTAAAAGAAATCATTGTGGACACAATCAACTGCGACGAGAGCGAGATTACAATGGATGCTAAGCTTAAGGAGGATTTAAATATTGATTCTCTTGACTCTATGGAGCTTGTTATGGCTCTTGAGGAAGCTTATGGAATCACAATCGAGGAGTCAGCTCTTGGCAGCTTTGAGTCTGTAAAGAATATTGTTGAATACATTGACAGCCATGTAGCTTAGAATCATACATTAATAAAGAAAAAAATCAGGCTATTTGTGCTGCAGACGCCACAAATAGCCTTTATCATGCAAAAGCGTCTGCAGAATGAGGATTAATATGGATTTAAAAGATGTTTACGAACTTCTGGATAAATTTGACGCATCAGCATGCTGTGAGATGGTGCTTAATCTGAATGGAACGCAGCTCAGCCTGAAAAAGTACAGCAGCATTGCTGTTCCTTCAGGATTAAATAATGATTCAGGATTAAATAATGTTGTGGCAGGAAACACACAGACTCAGGCTGAACAGGTAACAGATAATGCATCTGCTGGGGATGCTATTCAGATTAAGGCACCTCTTGTTGGTACATTCTATCAGGCACCAGGTCCTGATGAACAGCCTTATGTAAAGGTTGGACAGCAGGTTAAAAAGGGTGATGTAGTTGGAATAATTGAGGCAATGAAACTGATGAACGAAGTAGTTGCTCCACAGGATGGCGTTATATTAAGCATTGATGCCACAGATGGAAATATGGTTCAGTATGGTCAGGTTCTATTTACCATGAAGTAAGGAATGAGGATAGTGTGAAAAAGATGCCTGATAGCATATTTTTCACACGGCTATTTGTGCCGCAGGCGCCACAAAGTAGCACTTATCGCAGAGCCAAATCTGAAATTTGACTCGCGATTCCTCCGACGAAAAAGCGTCTGCGGAATGAGGAGTATATGTTTAAAAGGATATTAGTTGCCAACAGGGGCGAGATTGCAGTGCGTATTATAAGATGCTGCAGAGAGATGGATATAGAAACTGTTATTGTATATTCAGGGGCAGATGCCCAGTCTCTTCCTGTTATGGTGGCAAATTATGCAGTATGTATAGGCCCTGCAAAGGCAGCAGACAGTTATCTTAACCAGGATGCCATAATTGAGACAGCTATTAAGATGAACTGTGATGCTATTCATCCTGGATTTGGATTTTTGTCAGAAAACCCTGATTTCGTGAAGAAATGTGAGGAAAACAATATCTGCTTCATAGGCCCATCCTCTGAAATAATTAGAAAAATGGGTGATAAGCAGGCGGCAAGAAAATTGATGATAGAGAATGATATTCCTGTTGTGCCTGGTTCCAAAGGAATTGTGAAAACAGCTAAAGAAGCGGTGGAAGAAGCTGACAGAATCGGATATCCCGTTCTTATTAAAGCTTCAGCCGGCGGTGGAGGCAAGGGAATGAGAAAAGCTTTCAGTAAAGATGAAATCGTCAATGCCTTTGAGACAGCCAAAGCTGAGGCTAAGGCTGCATTTGGCAATGATGACATGTACATGGAAAAGCTTATATTAAATCCAAGACATATCGAATTCCAGATTCTGGCTGATAAACAGGGGAATACAGTATATCTTGGAGAGCGTGACTGCTCAATCCAGAGGAACAACCAGAAGCTTTTAGAGGAGGCTCCATCACCATTTCTTAACGATGAGACAAGAGAAAAGATGGGGCACATTGCTGTTAAAGCTGCAGAGGCAGCAGGATATTACAGTGCTGGAACAATCGAATTTGTTGTGGATGCAGAGGGTAATTTCTATTTTATTGAAATGAACACCCGTATACAGGTTGAACATCCTGTAACTGAAGAAATTACAGGAATTGACCTGATAAGACAGCAGATAAGAATTGCGGCAGGAATGAAAACAGGTATTGAACAGAGTGATATTGAAATTAAAAAACATGCTATAGAGTGCAGGATTAATGCAATGACACCAGGAGTAATCAACTTCGTGCATTTTCCAGGTGGATTCGGAGTGAGAGTGGAAAGCCATATATATGACGGATATGAGGTAAGCCCTTACTATGATTCAATGATTGCAAAGATAATAGTCACAGGTTCAACAAGACTTGAGGCGGTGAGGAGAATGCGCCGGGCTCTTGAGGAACTGATTATTGAAGGAATTAATACAAACCTTGAGTTCATGCATCTTCTTACATATCACCCTGATTTTATTAAAGGAAGTTACAATACAGGATTCTGGGAAAAGAATCATGAGACCATAGACAAGTGGATGGAGGAAGGGATTAAAGAAGCATGACAATCAGTGATGTATTTGTACGGAGAAAGCTCAGATGGAACTCACTAATGAATTTAAGAAGTGGGAAAGAGCCAGTAAAGAAAAGTAAATGCCCTGAGTGTGACAGCCAGCTTGATTATGATGAACTGAAAAACAACAGATTCATATGTCCGAAATGTGGATATTACATAAGTATTCCGCCAATGGACAGGATAAATATGATTAGTGATGAGGACAGCTTTAAGGAGATGTATGCATCCTTAAAAAGCCGGAATCCCATAGATTTTCCTGAATATGAGAAAAAGCTGGAGATTAACAGAAGAAAGACAGGACAGCGGGATGCTGTAGTGACAGGTACATGCAGGATTAATAATTATAAAGCAGCTGTGGCTGTTCTTGACAGCAGATTTCTTATGGGAAGCATGGGTACTGTTGTAGGGGAGAAGATTGCAAGACTGGCAGAATATGCCATGAAGAGAAAACTGCCTCTGATAATATTCTCAGCCAGTGGCGGTGCCAGAATGCAGGAAGGATTGTTTTCTCTTATGCAGATGGCTAAAACTTCAGCTGCAATCCAGAAGTTTAAGGACAATGGAGGATTGTTCATATCCTATCTTACCAATCCTACCACAGGAGGCGTAAGCGCCAGCTTTGCCAGCCTTGGAGATATAATAATTGCAGAACCGGACGCATTAATATGCTTTGCCGGACCGAGGGTAATTGAGCAGACTATTGGACAGAAGCTTCCGCCAGATTTCCAGCATTCAGAATTCCTGCTTGAACATGGAATGATAGATATGATTATAGAGCGAAAAGATATGAAGAAAACACTGGGATTATTACTGGGTATGCACAAGGAGTCAGGAGGTATACAGGTCGATGGATAAGAATACACTGACACCATATGAGAAGGTGCTTACAGCAAGAAAACAGGACAGACCTAATATCACAGAATATATAGAGGCTCTGTTTGATGATTTTATTGAAATGCATGGTGACAGGCTTTACAAAGATGACAAGAGCATTGTAGGGGGAATTGGTCTGTTTCACGGAATGCCTGTGACAGTAATAGGACACAGAAAAGGCAAGAATACAGAAGATAACATATTATACAATTTTGGAATGACATCACCAGAAGGATACAGGAAAGCGGTACGTCTTATGGAGCAGGCAGAAAAATTCGGCAGACCTGTAATTACGCTGGTTGATACACCTGGTGCATATCCGGGAATGGAGGCGGAAAGCAACGGTCAGAGCAATGCAATAGCAGAAAGCATTGCATATATGAGCAGGCTTACAGTTCCTTCAATTACAATTATAACAGGAGAAGGAAGCAGCGGAGGAGCTCTGGCAATAGCAGTAGCTGACAGAGTGTGGATGCTGGAAAATGCAGTGTATTCCATCCTTTCTCCAGAAGGATTTGCATCTATTATGTACAAGGACCCGAAGAAAGCTCCGGAGGCATGTAAGATAATGAAGATTACAGCCCAGGAACTTAAAGGATATGGTCTGATTGATGGAATTATTCCAGAGGGAAGCAGATGTTTTGCAGCGATAGACAGAATGCTTACCAGAGAACTGGGAAGGCTTTCAAAGATTAAACCTGATGACCTTGTAAAATTAAGATATGAAAAATACAGGACCATAGATGTTCCTAAAACAAAGGGAAAATAATAATTTAACAGGAGAGATTAAAAAGTGAATGGCATTCAGATTGTATCCACAGGAAGGGCACTGCCAAAGCAGGTTGTAAGCAATGATGACTTAAGCAGAATAGTTGATACCAATGATGAATGGATTACTGCCAGAACAGGAATAAAGAACAGATACAAATGTGAGGAAGAAACCTGTGTTTCACTGGCTGTAGAGGCATCATCAAAAGCATTGGAGAATGCAGGAATTGATAAAAATGAAATTGGAGCAGTTATTGTCGCTACATCTACAGGAGATTATGTGTTTCCGTCAGTTGCGTGCATGGTACAGAAAGAATTGGGACTTGACCAGGAAATAACGGCATTTGACTTAAGTTCTGCCTGCACAGGATTTCTTCACGGATTAAGCGTGGCAAGAGGACTTCTTCCAACTCTTGGCAAGAAATACATACTTCTTGTAGGCAGTGAGAAAATGTCAAAAATAATGGATTATAGTGACCGCTCCACATGTATCCTGTTTGGAGACGGAGCAGGAGCAGCAATACTTGCTGAGAGCGATAATATTTATTATCAGAGATGCTGGTCACGGGGTAACAATGAACTTATAGCCTGCAAAGGCGTAGGGGAAGAAAGTTCATATATAACCATGAACGGACAGGAGGTATTCAGGTTTGCAGTCACAGTGCTTAATCAGGCAGTAAACCAGATACTTGAAGATGCAGGGCTTACTATGGATGATATTGATTACTGCGTGTGCCATCAGGCAAACAGCCGTATTATCCAGCATGTGACAAAACATTTTAAAGGCCATGAGGATAAGTTTTATGTCAATATTGACCGTTATGGCAACACATCTGCTGCAAGTATTCCTATAGCACTGGATGAACTGTGGCAGGAAGGTAAATTGAAAAAAGGCATGAAAATAATATGTGTTGGCTTCGGGGCAGGACTTACATGGAGCAGCGCATTGTTCCAGGTATAACGCAGGTTTAACTTTCATTAGAATAGGAGATTAAAATGAGACTTGATAAAATGCTGGGTATTAAGTATCCATTTATACAGGGTGGTATGGCAAATATTGCCACAGGAGAATTTGCAGCAGCAGTAAGTAACGCCGGAGGATTAGGACTTATTGGTGCCGGCGGAATGAACACAGAGATGCTAAGGGAGAATATAAGAAAATGCAAGACCTTAACAGATAAGCCATTTGGTGTAAATCTTATGCTTATGAATCCTGATGCCCCACAGATGGCAGAGATGATTGTGGAAGAGGGAGTTAAGATTGTAACTACAGGAGCAGGTAATCCGGCACAGTTCATGCCTTTGTGGAAAGAACATGGACTTATGGTAATTCCTGTTGTCTCAAGTTCAATTCTTGCAAAGAGAATGGAACAGTGTGGAGCTGATGCAGTAGTTGCTGAAGGTACTGAAAGCGGCGGACATGTTGGAGAGATGACTACTATGGCTCTTGTCCCTAAGGTTGTAGACTCAGTATCAATTCCTGTAATTGCTGCCGGTGGAATCGCAGACGGAAGACAGCTTCTTGCTGCATTTGCATTAGGAGCAGTTGGTGTACAGCTGGGAACATGCCTTCTTGCCAGTACAGAATGTCCGATTCATCCTGCTTATAAAGAAGCGGTTCTTAAGGCTAAGGATAATGACACAGTTGTAACAGGAAGAATAGCAGGTACACCTGTAAGAATTATTAAGAATACTATGGCAAGAGAATATGTTAAGCAGGAAAAGGCCGGGGCTGACAAGATGGAACTTGAGAAATTCACTTTAGGTTCACTTAGAAGAGCTGTATTCGAGGGAGATGTGAAGACAGGTTCTCTTATGGCAGGCCAGGTTGTAGGTCAGATTGATGAGATAAAGCCTGTTGCTGAGATATTTAAGAGTATGTATGAAGGCTATGATAAGTTAAGAAAGCAGCTTGCTGACGCAGAATAATGGAAACTTCCATGTGAGAAATGAGGATATTTATGAATATTAAGAATAAACATTTTTCTGTTCCCATAATTCAGGGAGGAATGGGTGTAGGAGTTTCTCTGTCAGGGCTTGCAGGAGCTGTAGCAAAATGCGGAGGCGTAGGTGTTATAAGCTCTGTAAATGCAGGATACCGGGAGAAGGATTTTGAAACAAACCCTCTTAATGCCAATCTGCGTGCCCTTGAGAATGAGATAAAGAAAGCAAAAATCATATCAGAGGGCAACGGACTTGTGGCTGTGAACATTATGACTGCAGTGTCGAATTATGAGAAGACATGCCGGTGTGCTGTAGATGCCGGTGCGGATATTATCATATCAGGAGCGGGACTTCCACTGGATCTTCCTGCTTACACCAAGGGAACAGATACGCTCTGTGCCCCAATCGTTTCCAGCGGAAGGGCAGCAAGAATACTGATTAAGCATTATATGAGACATTATCAGGTTAAGCCTGATATGATTGTTATTGAAGGCAATATGGCAGGAGGCCATCTGGGATTTTCAGAGGAGGAACTGCTTAATGGAACTGCCCAGAGCAATGATGACATATTAAGTGACGTGCTTAAGGAAGCAGGGGATATTCCGGTATTTGTTGCCGGAGGCGTATTTGATGGAAAAGATATGGCACATTACATGAAGCTGGGTGCCAGTGGAGTTCAGATTGGAACACGTTTTATAGCAACTGATGAATGCGATGCCAGCGATGTATTCAAGGATGCAATAATTAATGCTGGAAAAGAAGATATTCTTATTATTAAAAGTCCTGTAGGAATGCCGGCAAGGGCAATCAACAGTCCACTTCTTAAAGCATTAAAACAGGGACTTAAGTTTACAGCATTGAAATGTAACGGGTGTCTTACAGCATGTCCGAAGGATGATTCAATTCCTTACTGTATCAGCAGGGCGTTAATCGCAGCAGTGAAGGGAGACTGGGAAAATGGTCTGTTCTTTACAGGAAGCAATGCATACAGGATTAAAGAAAAGGTTTCAGTTAAAGAACTTATATCAGAGATTCTAGGAGAGTACAAGGAGGCAATGGCATGAGTACAGTATTTTTATATGCAGGACAGGGAAGCCAGAAGGTAGGAATGGGCAAAGATTTCTACGACAACTATGAAACCTACAGAGATTTTGTAGATTCAGTAAAACTGGACTTCGATTTCAAGGAGCTTATGTTTAACGGACCATTAGAGAAGCTTTCACAGACTGAGTACACCCAGGGGTGCATGGCAGTTCATGCAGCAGGTGTTACAAAGCTTCTTCTTGAAAATGGTATCAAACCTGATGCTGCCTGTGGCTTAAGCCTGGGAGAATATGGCGCATTATATGCAGCAGGGGTATTTGATGCAGATACATATGTGAATATAACAGCTTTCAGAGGCAGAGTGATGATGGAGGCTGCAAAGGGCTGTCAGTGCAGCATGAGTGCAATCCTTGGACTGGAACCGGGTGTTGTTAAAGAAGAGTGCGATGCATGCAGCAATGGATTCGTAACAGTGGCAAATTACAACTGTCCAGGACAGTATGTAATATGTGGTGATGAGAATGCAGTGACAGATACAGAAGAAAGGCTTAAGGCAAGAGGAGCAAAGAGATGTGTCCGCCTTAATGTCAGCGGTCCTTTCCATACGAAATACATGGAGCCAGCAGGGGCAGCATTAAGAGAGTATCTCGAAAAAACAGAACTTAACAAGCCACAGATTCCTGTAGCATTAAATGTCACAGGAAGTCTCTATAATGGTGAGAATCTGGTGGATAATCTGGAGAAGCAGGTATGTAACAGTGTACAGCTTGAATCTGATTTGAGGGCATTGATTAATGCAGGCGGGGACAGATTCATTGAAATAGGTCCAGGCAATGCTGTATCTGGATTCTTAAGAAAAACAGCCAAGGCTATGGGAGTGGAAGTTTCTGTGGCAAGTATTGACTCTGTGGAAGATTTCAAAAAGCTTATTGGTTAATGTGGAATGGAGAATAGTATGAGTGAAAAAAGATTCGCCCTTGTAACGGGAGGAAGCCGTGGAATTGGAAGGGCAATATGTGTGAAGCTGGCAAGTTGTGGCATGGATATTGTGTTTAACTACCAGTCAGGCAGTGAGGCAGCAGAGGAGACAGTTAAGCTGTGTGAAGCAAAGAATGTGAGGGTTCTGGCTGTCAAGGCTGACATAAGCAAATCAGATGAGTGCCAGATGCTGATTGAAAAAGCTGTAGAATTCTTTGGAGGAAGAATTGATGTTCTTGTGAATAACGCAGGAATTACAAGAGACAATCTTCTTGGAAGAATGAAGGATGAGGACCTGGACGCTGTCTTAGATGTTAACCTTAAAGGAACATTTTACATGATGAGAGGTGTGTCAAAATACATGCTTAAAAACAGGTACGGCAGAATAATTAACATGAGTTCTGTTGTAGGTGTTATGGGTAATGCAGGACAGGTAAACTACTCTGCCAGCAAGGCGGCTGTAATAGGAATGACTAAATCCCTTGCAAGAGAGGTGGCATCAAGACATATTACAGTAAATGCTGTGGCACCGGGAATGATTGAAACTGATATGACAGCAGTAATTAATGATGCAGCCAGAGAAAAGATTATGGAAAGCATACCATTCAAAGAGATGGGAAAGCCGGAGGATATAGCTGAAACAGTAGCATTTCTTGCAGGAGATGGCGCAAAATATATTACAGGACAGGTTTTATGTGTTGATGGAGGAATGGCAATATGAGAAGAGTTGTAATTACAGGACTTGGAGCAATCACACCAATTGGTAACAGCACAGAGGAAATGTGGGAGTCTGTTAAAGCTGGTAAATGTGGAATTGACAAGATAACACATTATGACACAACAGACAGGCTTGTTACCCTGGCAGGAGAGGTTAAGAATTTTGATAAGGAGACAGTTGCCTCTAAGCCAGAATTAAGAAAAATGGATGACTACACAGTATATGCACTGGGAGCAGCCACAGAAGCAGTTAATGATTCAGGAATTGATTTCAGTAAGGAAGACACAATGAGATGCAGCTGTATAGTATCCAGTGGTATCGGTGGTCTTACTACAATCCAGAGAGAGTGCTTAAGGGGTGAGGAGAAGGGATATGATAAGGTATCACCTCACTTTATCCCAATGTCAATATCTAATATGGCAGCAGGACATATTGCTATCAGGTTCGGACTTCATGGAATGTGTACAAGCGTTGTTACAGCCTGTGCCAGTGCTACTAATGCCATTGGTGACGGCTTCAGACATATAAGAGACGGATACAGTGATATATGTGTATGCGGAGGCTCTGAGGCAAGCATTACTCCATTTGGAATTGGCGGATTTTCAGCCATGAAAGCGTTAAGTACAGCAACAGACCCATCCAGGGCTTCAATCCCATTTGACGCCGAAAGAGGCGGATTCGTAATGGGCGAGGGTGCAGGAATACTTATTCTGGAAGAGTATGAGCATGCTAAGAAAAGAGGCGCAAAGATATACTGTGAAATAGCAGGATATGGTGCAACCTGTGATGCAAACCATGTAACAGCTCCACTTGAGGATGGCAGCATGGCAGCAGCATGTATGGAAAATGCCATGAAGGATGCAGGTGTTAAGCCAGAGGAAGTTAATTATATTAATGCCCATGGAACAAGTACTGTATTAAATGATAAGGGAGAGACAAGAGCCATTAAGCGCGCATTTGGAGAACATGCATATAAACTTATGGTAAGCTCAACCAAATCAATGACAGGACATATGCTTGGCGCAAGTGGTGCAGTTGAGGCAGTTATAACTACACTGGCTGTAAAGAATAATATAGTACCTCCAACAGTTAATTACCAGGTTAAGGATGAGGAGTGTGACCTTGACATTGTGCCAAATAAGGCAAGAAATGCTGAAATAAACTGTGCAATGTCTAATTCCCTTGGCTTTGGCGGACATAACGCAACAATTCTTTTCAGAAAGGCGGAGTAATTATGGAACTTAATTCTAATCAGATACAGGAGATTCTCCCTCACCGTTATCCTTTTCTTCTAGTGGACAGAATAACAGAGTGTGAGCCGGGAAAAAGCGCAACAGGAATAAAATGTGTTTCTGCCAATGAAAGCCAGTTTATGGGACATTTTCCACAGAAGCATGTAATGCCTGGAGTACTTATAATTGAGGCACTTGCCCAGACAGGGGCTGTTGCCCTTCTTGCCGAAGAGAAAAATAAGGGTAAGATTGCATATTTTGGCGGAATCAAACAGGCACGTTTTAAGCGTCAGGTAATTCCAGGTGATGTGCTTACACTTAAATGTGAGATTATATCATCAAAGGGACCTGTGGGCATTGGAAAGGCAGAGGCTTATGTGGGTGACCAGCTTGCTGTAACAGCCGAGCTTACATTTGCAATCCAGTAATATTTGCATTTGAAAAATAAACTTGATATACTGGCTTACATAATTAAGGAGGCACGGTTATGTTTCAGCAGTCATTTGTCAATATATATACTAAATTTAAAATGCATTTTTATCAGAAGGTATTTGAAAGATTTCAGGATAGGGAGGCAACCCTGACTACCGTTGAGACCTTCTGCATGGAAATGATATATGCCCTTGATAATCCCACTGTGGCCGAATTTGCCAATCTGGCTAATATATCTTCGCCTAATGCGGCTTATAAGGTTAACAGCCTTGTGAAAAAAGGATATCTTAGGAAAGTGCAGTCAAAGGATGACAAGAGGGAATACCATCTTGAGGCTACGGAAAAATATATCAATTATTACAATATAAGCTATGGTTATATGCAGGTTGTAATGGACAGAATCCGGGAGAGGTTTGATAAGGAAGAACTAGAAACTCTGGACAGGGTTCTTGAGATAATAGACAAAGAGCTTATGCCGGAGATTAATATTGACTGTAATAAGAAAATGTAATTATTTAATGAAAAACAATGGGGCTGTCGCTTTAACGAATGAAAATTCGTGAGGTGGCAGCCCCATTGTTTTTTACGGGTGGAAGGTTGTTAAATAAACAAAGGATTTCTTTGCACAATTATAATATAAAGGTTGTGCAGGTTGCATAATTTCTATAGATGTTTTATAATTCCTTTATGCGACATTAACTATGGGTATGGTTAATGATGTGAACAATATAGGAGGGTTTTCAAGATGAAACGAAACGCTAAACGATTTTTTGCAGTGTTTGCTGCAATAATCATGGTGGCAGGAATTTTGCCTGTTAATCTGGGAGGGTTAACTGTTGCAAAGGCAGCTACAGAGATTAAACTTAATGCCACCGATCTCTCAGAGGGTAATATCTCTGCGAATAAGGAGGTCAATGGATTCACACTGACAGCAGGTTCTACCGTTGATGCCAATACCAAGACACTGGAAAGCGGTATTGAAGTAACGAGAAGACTTAAGCTTAATGGAGCTGGTTCATATACTTCCAGAAGTGTGGTATTCAAGACAACAGATGCAGCTAAAGTATCTGCTTATTTTATGAGTTCTGGTGATGAGGTACGTTCACTGGGTTTGTATAAGGATGACGGTACATTAGTATCAGAGCAGCCAGCTAAGGTTGGTGGAAGCATCCTTGAAGAGCAGGTTTACGAGATTGAGGAAGCTGGTACATACTACCTTGCTTCAACAAGAGCTGGTATTAATATTTATTATGTATCAGTAGCTGAAGGTGAGTTAGAGCAGATTGTCAGGAATCCATGGAGTTCTGTCATGACACCTTCACTTACATCAGCAGTGGCTGAGGATGGTACAATTACAGTTTCAGCTAATATGAAGATTGGTTCAAGATTAGCCGACGCATGTGATAAGTTAGATATCATTATGTCTGACAGGAATGGTAAAGAAGTTGCAAGAGAGAGCATTGCAAAGAAGGGTGATACAGCAACAGCAGTGTTTACTCCTACAGCTTCAGGAACATATACATTTACATCAGAGGCATCACGTAAGGATGAGCAGGAAGTTAAGAAGTCTAATGAGATTTCGGCAGATTTCACTCTTCCACTGGCAACACCTGATGTACGTGCCATGACTGAGAACAGCAATGGCCAGATGAAGGTTATATGGTCAAGTGTTCCAGAGGCAGAAAGCTATGATGTATACAGCAAAACAGGCAGTGAGGAATACAAGCTGCTTACTAATGTTAAGGCTGATTCAACAGGTAAGGAGTTATCATACAGCACACCTCTTACTAAGGGAACTAAGTATGATTTCAAGGTTGTTGCAAAGCGTGGAGATGATGAGTCTGAGCCAGGTGAAGCTTTAGGATGCCTTGTAAGAAATGAGGCAGAGCGTGACTGGGTTGCAGCGAGATTTGGTACATCAACAAGTGATGAAGCTAACAGAATCGAGGGCAACATCTACGACGGATTAAAGATTTTTTCTTGTACATCTAAAGCGGATGGAAGTATAGATAAGAAGGGTGGTAAGCTCAATGCCAGTGACCCATATGATGGTATTTCTTATTACTATACAAAGATTGAGCCTAAGAAGGAAAACTTTGAGATTTCAGGAACGTTTACAATCGATTATTTGAATCCTACTCCAGATGGGCAGGAAGGTTTCGCTATTATAGTACGAGACAGTGTTGGTGAGAATGGCGTTAATTCAAGCGCTTTCTATACTAATTCAGCTACATTTATTGCTTCAAAGGTACAGTATACTAATGATGACGGAGCAACAAAGAGTATTAAGGATGGTATCGGATACAGATTCTTCTCAGGTGTAACATCCACAACAGAGACACCTAAGACAGGTCAGGTTAACATGAGCAGTGGAGCTTTCGATACAAAGCTTCAGATTAAGAAAGGTGATTCTTACACATTCAGGGTTAAGATGGATAACACAGGATACCGTGTAATCTACAAGGATGCTGATGGCAATGAGAATATCCAGACACTCTATGGCAAGGATGAACTTTTAAAGATTGATAAGGACAATGTATATGTAGGTTTTGCAGCAGCAAGAGGTTGTAACGTAACAGTTAAAGATATCAAGTTTACAACATCTGATCCTGCAACAGATGCTCCTGATGAAGGTAAGCCTGTTGAGAAGGTTGCAGCTAACTATAGGATTTCATCTGCTTCTACATCAGGAAGCAAAAACTATAATCTTACATTCTCTGCCAACGCAGATGGTAAGGTTACAATAAAGAAGGGCAGCAAGACAGTAGTTAAGGATGCAGCTGTAAAGGCTGGTGAGGATCTTGTAACTGCAGTTAAGCTTTCTGCAGGTGAGAATAAGATTAAGGCTGTATTCACACCAGATGCAAATTATAAGCCTGGTGACAACATGGAGATGGAGTCATACGATAAGGCTACTATAGAGAAGACAGTAACATGTAAATCATATGGCAACCCAGGTGAGAAGATTATTGTTTCACCAGAGGGAACTGCTGAGGGTAAAGGTACAGAGGCAAGCCCTCTTGACCTTAAGACAGCGGTTGCTTACGTTCAGCCAGGCCAGCAGATTATCTGTAAGGCAGGTACATACGAATTAAGAGAGAGAATTACCATTGAGAATGGTATTGATGGTACAAGCGAGAACAGAATTTATCTTCTGTCAGATCCTTCTGATACCAAGAATTCGGCTGTATTTGATTTTAAGGGAGAGGGAAGAGGATTAGTTCTCTGGGGAGATTACTGGTATATCAAGGGAATTAGTGTAACTAACACTGCTGATGGACAGAAAGGTATTCAGGTAGCCGGTAATAACAATGTATTAGAGCTTGTTAAGACTTATAAGAATGGTAATACTGGTATCCAGATTAGCGGACAGTCAACAGACCCATCAAGTAAGTGGCCTAAGAACAATCTGATTCTTAACTGTACATCATTCGATAATTCAGATGCGGCAATGGAGGATGCAGATGGTTTTGCAGCCAAGCTTACAACTGGTGAAGGCAATGTATTCTATGGATGTATTGCATACAACAATGCGGATGATGGATGGGACTGCTTCGCCAAGACAGCAACAGGACCAATTGGTGCTGTAAAGGTTATTAATTCTATTGCATACAAGAATGGTTACCTCTCTAATGGTAAGGAAGCAGGTAATGGTAATGGATTTAAGATGGGTGGTTCTGCTCTTTCAGGACACCATGTTGTTATGAACAGCTTTGCATATGACAATAAGGCTAAGGGATTTGATTCTAACTCATGTCCTGATATTGAAGTATACGACTGTACAGCATACAATAACGGTTCATATAACTATGCACTCTATTCAAACAATGGAATTGATACTGCATTCAAGGCTGAGAGAAACATTTCCTTCAAGGATACTAAGGCTGATGTAGTCGAGCAGCTTAAGCTTACAGGCAGCAATGAAAAGGATCTCAAGGATAATCACTTCTGGAACGAGATTGCCGCAGCCAACGCACAGGCAAAGAAGGGTAATACTCCTAACGCTGACTGGTTCAGAAACTTAAAGACTGGTTCACTTCCAGCACGTAATGATGACGGAACAATTAAAATGGGAACTCTCCTTAAGCTTTCTGCAACTGCTCCAAAGAATGTTGGTGCTGATTTTGATAACAGCAAGTATGCAATGGAGACAGTCCTTGCAGAGTTTAATGTATCAAGAGACATTCCTGAAGCTGGGGAGCTTACAGCAGTTAAGGGTGGCAGTTCACCAGTAGGAATAATTGTTGTAGTAATTCTTGTTGTTGTTGCAGCCGGAGCTGGTGCAGTCTTCTACACAAAGAAGAAAAAAAGCGGTAATGGTGCAGCATAATTAGACAATAGTAGTCGGGCAGGAGTCAGACTGCATGATTGATATGGAGCCATCTCACTAGGGATAGTGGGATGGCTTTTTTACTGCCTGAAAATATATTAGAAAATTTTGTGGGATATGCCCATTTTGTTTGACTTTTGTACTGTATATTGCTATAATTTGCGTAGATTAATTTATGTGAAAATACATTGTTACTGGAGGGAGAAGTACCATGAAGATAGAAGATTTTTGTGATATGAGTAAATTTGAAGAGATTATGAGAAACTGGGCATTGAGTACAGGACTTGCCACTGTTGCTGTGGGAGCAGACGGAAAGTACATCAGTGGCTGTTATAACTTTACCGAGTTTTGTATTGATCTTACAAGAGGAAGCGCAGAAGGCTGCAGAAGATGTGAGAAGTGTGACCGTGAAGGAAAAGGCATTTATCCATGTCATGCTGGTCTTATGGATTTTGGTATTCCAATTACGCTGGATGATGGAACTGTTCTGGGAAGTGTTATTGGTGGACAGGTTCTTCCAGAGGAACCGGATGAAGAAAAGTTCAGACAGATTGCCAGAGAGCTGGGAATTGATGAGGATAAGTATATAGAGGCTCTTCACAAGGTAAATAAGAAAACAAGGGAAGAGATTGAGGCATCTGCTACACTTCTTGGCGATGTTATCAATATGTATGTAAGAGCAAGCTATGCTACGAAGATGAATCAGGAGATTATGGATTCTCTTAAAGATGGTATTAATCTTGCTGCTGACCAGATTGTTATTGCAAACCAGAACACCAAGCAGATTGAGACATATAGCAGCAGACAGAGAATACTTGCTCTTAACGCAAGTATTGAGGCTGCAAGAGCTGGTGAAGCAGGACGAGGTTTTGCTGTTGTAGCTGAAGAGGTACAGAAGCTTGCCCAGGGTATGGCAACAACAAGCGTTAACATTAAGAAGGTATTGGGAGAGGTTACTGAGACAATTAATAATCTTAACAATATCAATATTAAGAGTACTAAGAACGATTAATGATATTTTTAAGCACCTGGCTGTGTGAAATGCCCTTACTAATGATGCGGAAGGTTCACAGCCAGGCGCTTTTTATTATTGTAAATACAGGCAATGGAGAGGATTAATGAAGATTAAAACTAAATGGGTTCTTATTGCAGGCGTGGTAGTACTTTTAGCGGCAGCAGGCGTGATAGCTATGGTTTTAAATAACAGCACCGGCAAGAAGGAAACTGATAGTAAGAACGTCAGCATAAGCAATGCTGGTTCAATAATTGATAAGCAGGTTCAGACACAGACAGCAGGAAATCTGTCAGGACTGGAGAACGTGGAAGGAGTTACATCTGTTCAGGGAACTGCAGTTGATTCAGATATATATAACCAAAATGGTGGAGAAGGTTTAGATGAAAATGGTGTCCAGACTGGATTGGATGGCAATGCTGGTCTTGAAGGCAATGCTGGTTACGGAGAGAATTCCGTTGATGGAAGTAATCCAGTTAGCCAGGGGAATTCTGGAAACCTTGCAGGTCAAGGCAATAGCGGAAATAATTCTTCATCTGGAACAGGAAATAATGGTTCAGGAAGTAATTCTTCAGGCAATGACAGCGGTAATGCTAATACCGGTAATACCGGAAATTCTGGAAACCAGGGCGGTAGCAGCAATAGTGGCGGAAGCAGCTCAGGGGGCAGTATGGGCACAGTTGACAATGGTAGTTCGTCTAACCTTAATCCTTCAGGTGGCAATGGTGGACTTGACAGCAGCAGTGTTGGTGAAATACTGCCTGGACAGGGATTTTCACAGGTTACTTCCAATGTATATGCATATGAAAAAGATGGACAGTACTACGGGGAAGTTGTAACACAGCCTAATGTGACAATAATATACATAAAGCAGAGAAGCCGGGATTTTGATTCCCATGTCCAGTCTGTTATTGCAAGCATGATACCGGACAATCCTTCTACGGTTTGGAACACATATGTAACAGCAAATACGGATAAGACATTTGTGGTAGATAATAAGAAAGTCAGGGTTGTAGCGGCTTCTAATGGAGGCCATTCACAAATTGTAATATACAATTAATACTATGTGTGGTATAATTATCTTTAACTATAGTAATCATGGCATTTTGCAGGCATTTACAGAGGCTTTTTGCAGCTGCCAATATATGTGAGGTGAAAACAGTGCTTAATGAGAATAAGGTCAAGATGATGACCAAGATGGCTATATACGAGAAGAATGAAGGTAAGAAAATGCTTCGTACCGCCAAATATTTTAAGGGTGATTACGTTTCACTGGCTGTTTTGAAGAGTACAATTGCCACAACTTTTGCATTTATCATTGTTGCATTAATGGTTGTGTTGTGTAATACAGAGAGTATAATCAGGCAGATAAACAGCATGGATTATGCAGCATTGGGAAAGAAAATAATTGTGTATTATGTGCTGGCACTGATTGTATATGCGGTTATTTCAGGAATATACAGTGCTTATCAGTATGATAAGACCAGAAGCGGAATTAAGAAATATGTAATGAGGCTTAATAAGCTGGAACGCTTCTATAATCTTCAGAGAAAAAAGAAGTAATAGTTGGAGGAAGTATGTATTATTTATTAGAGCTTAGAGAAAAGATGAAAAAGGTCTATGCCAGTTACAACGTGTATATAAGACCGGCAGTTAAATTTTTACTGGCTTTGCTTTCGTTCATTCTGCTTAATGCAAGCATTGGATATATGTCAAAGCTCAACAACCCATTTTTATCAATTCTGTTGTCTGTTCTGTGTGCATTTTTGCCTGGACAGCTTATGATTCTGGTGATTTCATTGTTTATGATGGCTCATTTGTATGCAATATCTGCGGAATTGGCGGTGATAGCACTGTGCGTGCTGGTGGTCATGTACCTTCTGTATTTAAGATTTGCACCTAAGATGGGATATATAATTATTATAACAGTAATGATGTGTGGACTTAAATTATATGCGGCTGTTCCAATTATTATCGGAATAGGCTTGGGTGCATCATCAATTGTTCCTGTATCATTTGGAATGCTGGTGTATGTAATTGTTAAGACTGCCAGTGAATATGAGGCGGCTCTTACTAATTCCTCTGTTACAGACACTGTGCAGCATATTTCCTATCTGGCAGAAAGCTTTGTTAATGACAGGGCGTTTATTGTAATGGTTCTTGCGGCTGTAGTTACAATTATTGTGATAGCCTGCATTAAGAAAATGACAATTGACAATGCCTGGACTTATGCTCTTATAGCTGGAGCTGTTGTGGAATTCCTGATATATATTGTTGGAATTCTTGCTCTCCACGCAAAGTTCGGAATTGTGTCACTGATTCTTGGACTTATTATCGGTATTGTGGGTGGATATGTATGCAAGGTTCTTCTGTTCAGTGTGGATTATAAGAGAACGGAGTATGTCCAGTTTGAGGATGATGAGTATTATTATTATGTGAAAGCTGTACCTAAAGTTACAGTTGTCAATGAAGATGTGAGAGTTAAGCAGATTAACGGAAAGAAGACAAAGAAAGCGGAAACCCAGCCGGTAAGAAGGTCTCCAAGACCTATGGAATTTGATGACGATGATGATGATTCCATAACATTTGACAAATAATTGAGGGTAGGTTGTAATTATTAACAGGAGGTAGCAGGTAATATGAGTACAGTAAGCAACTTTGCCCAGGAATACCTGACAAAGTTTTATATGCCCAGCATTGCCTGGACAGATATAATTGAAATACTCCTAATGGCAGTAGTTATATATAATGTACTGGTATGGATTAAGGATACTAAGGCATGGGCGTTGCTTAAAGGTATTGTTGTAATTGTCGGATTTGCTATCGTAGCTTATCTTCTTAATCTTAGAACAATACTCTGGATTGCGGGTAAAACTATCAGTGTGGGCATTATTGCACTGGTTATTATCTTCCAGCCAGAACTTAGAAGAGCTCTGGAACAGCTGGGAAGAAAGAGAGTGTGGTTCGGCTTCTTAAGTGTTGGAGATTCCCACAGGGGAGAGAGATACAGTACCAGGACCATTAATGAAATTCTGCGTGCTGTGTATGAGATGGGAGCTGTTAAAACAGGTGCTCTTATTGTAATTGAGCAGGATATGATGCTTGAGGAGTATATAAAAACTGGTATAGAAGTTGATGGTGTTGTGACAAGCCAGTTATTGATTAATATATTTGAACATAACACACCTCTGCATGATGGTGCAGTTATTATACGTGGAAACAGAGTTGTTTCAGCAACATGTTATCTCCCCCTTACTGATAACAATTTAAGTAAGGAACTGGGAACAAGACATCGTGCCGGTGTTGGTATAAGTGAGGTGACTGACAGTCTGACAATTATTGTGTCAGAGGAGACAGGAGCTGTTTCAGTGGCAGTTGGAGGAGAACTCATCAGGGATATTGATGAAGAATCTCTCCGCAACAAGCTGGAGTACTTAAGAATGAAGAATATTGATGTTAAGTCATTCAAGATATGGAGAGGAAGATTTAAGAATGAAGGAAAAAATATTTAAAAATTTTTCTCTGAAGATTCTTTCTGCAGTAGGTGCCCTTGTTCTGTGGACAGTTATTGTAAATATCTATGACCCCACTACAAGTGTGACTATCAGTAATGTGGCTGTTGAACTTCAAAACACGGAAAGCCTTACTGATAATGATTATACCTATGAGGTTGTGGACGGAAGCAGAATTAACGTGTATATAAGAGGCCCTAAGAGTATTATCACTGAATTGAAGTCCAGTGATATTGTGGCTACAGCAGATTTAAGCAAGATAACAGCATTTGCCGATTATGTAGATATTAATGTTAAAGTAGTTAAGGATGGACGGGAACTGAATAACGTAGAAGTTATCCCAAGAACTACAGCTGTAAGGCTTCAGATTGAGAACAGGCTTACTAAGGAGTTCACTGTAAAATATGATACAGATGGCAATCCTGAAGATGGATGTATTATTAGCAATGTCAGCATTTTTCCTGATGTAGTTAAAGTGACTGGTTCATCGTCAGCTGTTGGCAAAATTGCCAGTGCAAGGGTTACTCTTAATACTTCGGGACGGAATAAGGATTTTTCAGAAAATGTTCCTATAAGACTATTAGCCAATGATGGCTCTGTAATTGAGGATGATACTCTTGTCCTGTCAAGAGGAGATGCAGATTGTACAGTAAGTATCAGTAAGCAGAAGACCGTCAGAATAGTATCTGCTGGTTATAATGGAAATCCTTCGGTGAATTATCTGGTAAGGGGTATTGAACTTTCTGAAAATGAAATTGAAATAACCGGACCTGTTAGTGTGGTGGAAGGAATTAATGAAATCACTATTCCATCCAGTGCTATAGATGTTACAGGTTTGGCATCAGACAAGGTTGTGTCTGTTAATCTGGCGGATTATGTTGATGCGTCGGTTTCATTTTCTTCAGATTCATCTATAACAGTTACTGCAAGGATAGTAAGTGAGAACAGCAAAGAGATTGAGGTGCCTGTATCCCAGATAAGGCTTAACAATCTGGCAGCAGGGTTAAAGGCTGCGCTGGATACCTCAGTGAGAACTCTTAATATATCAGTTAAGAACAACGAGGGAGAGAGCAGGGAGATTGACAGCAACGACATAAGTTTGTCTGTTAATCTGGCAACTCTGTCAGTAGGAGAGCATATTGTTACAGTAAATGTTGTTGTTCCGGAAGGGTATAGTGTTGACGGAGTCTACAGAGTTAAGGTCATAATTGAGAGGGACCAGCAGGCAACTAGTGGTACAGCAGGCAGTACATCAGGACAGGTAGTGAATGGTGGAACAGATAATTCGTCAGGCCAGCAGGCAACTACCGGTGCAGCAGGAGATTCATCAATTCAGGCAGGTGCAGGGGTTTCAGGTACAACGGCACCATAGAATGACGGAATGGTAACAGTAAAATCGAAAGTGAA
Organism: uncultured Eubacterium sp.; assembly: GCA_945946665.1. Lineage (GTDB taxonomy): Bacteria > Bacillota > Clostridia > Lachnospirales > Lachnospiraceae > Lachnospira. The sequence goes on along the minus strand of CAMEWO010000016.1, from coordinate 18,913 downwards.
AAGGAGGATATCATGGTAAGCAGGAATATTACAATAGACAGCTTGCTGGGAATACATTTAAGACCAGCTGGTGCCATGTGTGAAGAGGCAGTTAAGTATAAGAGTACAGTCACTTTTGGTTATGGCGAGGGAAAGTCTGCCAATGGAAAAAGTATTATTTCAATTCTGGCATCTGGTGTTAAATGTGGTGAAACGATTAATTTAAGGGCTGATGGTGAGGATGAGAAGGAAGCGCTTGAGGCGGTGGCACAGGCCTTTATTAACGCCCTAAAGGATGATTGATTTAAACAGATTAATATATTATAATTATTGTATCAAGTTTAGTGATTAAAATAACAGAAAAGAGGTATAGGATATGGGTTATATGGAAACTTATAAGGCCTGGTGCGACAACGAATATTTTGATGAAGCAACAAGAGCCGAGTTAAAGTCTATCGCTTCAGATGAGAAAGAGATTGAAGACAGATTTTATAAGGATCTGGAATTCGGTACAGGTGGTCTCAGAGGCGTAATAGGCAATGGAACTAATAGAATGAACATCTATACTGTAAGGAAGGCTACCCAGGGTCTGGCTAACTTTATTATTAAAGAGAATGGGGCTGACAGGGGAGTTGCTATCGCTTACGATTCAAGAAGAATGTCTCCTGAATTTGCCAATGAGGCTGCACTTTGCCTGGCTGCAAATGGTATTAAGGCATATATCTTCCCATCACTTCGGCCAACACCAGAGCTTTCATTTGCTTTAAGAGAACTTCACTGTATAGCAGGTATCGTGGTAACAGCAAGCCACAATCCACCAGAATATAATGGATATAAGGTATATTGGGAGGATGGCGCACAGATTACTGCTCCTAAGGATACACAGATTATTTCTGAGGTTAAGGCTGTAACAGATTACAATACTGTTAAGACAATGGATATTGATGAGGCCAGGGCATGCGGATTGTATAATGTCATCGGATATGATATGGATGATAAGTATATTGCAGCTTTGAAGAAGATGAGCATTAACGGAGATGTAATCAAATCAGTTGCTGACGATATTAAGATTGTATATACTCCTTTCCACGGAACAGGTAACGTTCCTGTAAGAAGAGTGTTAAAGGAATTAGGATTTAAACATGTGTATGTTGTACCTGAGCAGGAGAAGCCAGATCCAGATTTCACAACTCTTGACTATCCTAACCCTGAAGATCCAAAGGCATTCACACTGGCTCTGAAGCTGGCCAAGGAGGTTGATGCAGATATCATCCTTGCAACAGACCCTGATGCAGACAGACTTGGTATCTATGCAAAGGATACTAAGACAGGAGAGTATGTTTCATTTACAGGTAACATGTCTGCCATGCTTATTGCAGAGTACATTTTATCACAGCGTAAGGAGAAGGGACTGCTTCACTCTAATGGTGCATTTGTTACTACAATTGTATCAACAGATATGGCAAAGGCTATTGCCAAGGAGTACAATCTTAAGCTGATAGAGGTTCTCACAGGATTTAAGTTTATTGGTGAGCAGATTAAGTTATTTGAACAGCAGAACACATATGAGTATGAGTTCGGATTTGAGGAGAGCTACGGATGTCTTGTTGGTACTCATGCAAGAGATAAGGATGCTCCTGTTGCTGTTATGGCTCTGTGTGAGGCTGCTGCATATTACAAATCAAAGGGCATCACATTATGGGATCAGATGATTAACATTTATGAGAAATATGGTTATTACAAGGAAGGACAGGTTGCAATTACCATGAAGGGCGCTGAAGGCGCAGGAAAGATTGCCCAGATGATGGATGATTTAAGAAATAACACTCCTAAAAAGTTTGGTGACTGGGATGTTATTGAGGCAAGAGATTACAAGAAGGATGAAACTGTGGTTATGGCAACTGGCGAGAAACATCCTACTGGTCTTCCTTCATCTAACGTTCTGTATTATGAGCTTTCAGATAACGCATGGTGTTGCGCTAGACCATCTGGAACTGAGCCTAAGATTAAGTTCTATATGGGAGTTAAGGGAACAAGCCTTGAGGATGCGGCTGTTAAGGAAGAGGCATTAAAGAAAGCTGTTATGGAGATTGTAGGACAGTAGTCAGTTCAGTCTTTTTTAACAAATAGAACACAATGTGAACACATTTCATTGTTAACATACAGTCATAGCAATGAAGTGTGTTCATTTTTTTGAAAATACACTTCTTTGAATATATCAGATTAAGGAAATGACATAATAACAATTAGAGAAAGTGGAAAGGAGAATTTTACAATGTACGACGAGAATCCATATAACAATTCAGAGGACGGATATGAGGGCTCCTCATCAAATCAGTATTACAGTAATGATAATGGCGCTGATAATAATGGCAGCGGTAATTTCGACAACAATGGCTATAACGCCAATAATAATTATGGTGAACAAAATACAGGCTATGGCCAGTATGGAAATAACCAGTATGGAAATAACCAGTACGGTAACAATCAGTATGGTAACAACCAGTATGGGTATAATCAGAACGGACAGTACAGATATTCATATAACAATGTAGGAAGCAGAGCTGGATATGAAGAATACAAGGCAAATAAGAACAGAGAACAAGGGGATAAGAAGTCTTCTGGAAAGGGAAAGAAAATCCTTTCACTTGTTCTTGCGGCAGTTCTTTTCGGTGTGGTTGCAGGCGGAACAATGTATGGTGTGAATTACGCGGCTAATAAGATTAATCCAGTTACATCATCAGAAAATGGTAACATTGAGATTCCTACAGTTTCAACAGGTAATTCTTATGGCATAACAGAGTATGATAAAGCAGCTTCAACAGGAACCATGAATGTGACCTCAGTTGCAAAGGCTGCCATACCTGCAATGGTTCAGCTTTCAGGTGAAACAACTGTAACACAACAGTCAATATTCGGGTATGGACAGAGCTATAAGGCAAATACAAGCGGAACGGGAATAATTGTAGGAAAGAATGATACAGAGTTATTAATTCTTACTAATGCCCATGTAATAGAATCAGTTGAAAACTTAAGCTGCACATTTGTGGATAACCAGTCAGTAGGTGCTACAGTGAAGGGCTCAAAGTCAGATAAGGATGTAGCAGTGGTTGCAGTAGCTTTAAATGATATTTCTTCTTCAACCTTATCTTCAATAGCAATAGCAGAGCTTGGAGATTCAGAGGATGTGGTTGTAGGACAGGATGTAGTTGCTATTGGTAATGCACTTGGAGAAGGACAGTCTGTGACTAATGGTATAATCAGTGCCCTTGACAGGTCGATTACTGTGAATAACGTAACATTTGACGGATTATTTATGACAAATGCAGCCATCAATTCTGGAAACAGTGGTGGAGCGCTTCTGGATGCTGACGGCAAGGTAATTGGTATTAATTTTGCCAAGACATCTGAAGATGGAGTAGAGGGAATGGCTTATTCTATTCCTATCTCTAATGTAAGGGATCTTATTGATTCGCTTATGAACAGAAAGACAAGAACTAAGGTTGCAACTGAAGAACAGGGATTTCTTGGAATAGCTGCTATTGATATTACAAGCCAGATGTCATCTTACTATGGATATCCACAGGGAATCCAGATAAGGACAGTTGAGGAAGGTTCAGCAGCAGATAAAGCCGGACTTGGTAAATATGATATTATTGTAAGCTTTGATGACCAGTCAATTACATCAATGTCAAGTCTGCAGAGCCTGCTTACTTATTATAAGACAGGAGAGACTGTAGCTGTTGAGTATTATCATCTGGAAGGCAACCAGTATGTTCTGAAATCAGTCGATGTAACTCTTGGCAAGAGAAACTAGACGGTAATTAAATTTGCCTGTGTATCTAAATAAAAAAGTCACGACGAAGAGAATCTAAGCGTTGCGGTATATGTGTGTTACACTAGCCTGCTACAGCAACTGTCTTCGCTATAGTGGCCCTGACTGTACGCTCAAACAAAAAAGTCACGACGAAGAGAATCTAAGCGCTGTGACGCATATGAATTACACTCGCTTATTTCACCAATGGGTCAAAACTCGCCCCTGCTCGGGGCTCGGACAGTTGCCCCATTGGTGGCGAAGTGTAATCCATACACGCCTCACCGCTAAGATTTCTTCTAATGTGACTTTTTTGTTTGAGCGTACAGTCAGGGCCACTATAGCGAAGACAGTTGCTGTAGCAGGCTAGTGTAACACACATATACCGCAACACTTAGATTTCTTCTTAATTAATTTTCTATTTAAATCCACCGCCACATAAACCTGAGGCTACAATAAGTCGTATGCACCTGTGTATCTAAGTAAAAGGTCACGACGAAGTGAATCTACGAATTGGGGCATATATGAATTACGCTTCTCTAGCAACTGCCTTCACTATGGCGGCCCTAGGCTGCACACTTAAATAGAAAAAGGTCACATTAGAAGAAATCTTAGCGCTGCGGCGTGTATGGATTACACTTCGCCAACAACTGCACGAATGTCTGAGCCCTGCTAAGGGCGAGTTGTCGGGCAGTTGTTGAAATAAGCGAGTGTAATTCATATGCGTCGCAACGCTTAGATTCTCTTCGTCGTGACTTTTTCTATTTAAGTGTGCAGCCTAGGGCCGCCATAGTGAAGGCAGTTGCTAGAGAAGTGTAATTCATATTTGCAACAGCATTAAGATTCTTTGTCGTGATTTTTTTATTTAGTTACGCAGGCGCATGTGGTTTATGACATCTGACTGGCGAAATGGAGTGTTGTGTAAATGTTTATAATATTTTAATTGCCTTATTAGTGTGAAATAGTTATACTAATAGATATCTTTTTTGATGTTTTAGTTTAGGATAAAGGGAATTGAAAGTGTTGTATAGCTCTTTCTAAATTGATTCCCGGAAATGAGGATGGATTATGTCTGATTATAGAGAAGTGGATGACAATGAAATAACAGGTGGCAGTGATAATAGCGGAGCTAATGCTTCTGGGGACAGTAAGACAGGAAATACACAGAATAGCAGCAAGGCTGAGAACAGTAAGCATGATTGTGATGAATATGAGAAGGTGTGTTACATTTGCCGCAGGACAGAGAGTAAGGCTGGCAAGATGATAAGCATGCCGGGGAATATATATGTGTGTACTGACTGTATGCAGAGAACCCTGGATTCTATTAATGGAAGTGGCATGAGTTATGATGACATGATTAAGAATATGAACATTCCTAACATGCCAAACATGCCTAATATGAATAACCTTAATGGAATGATGTTTGGGGATTTCATGGATAATTATGGAACACCAGACAGGCAGAAGGTTAAGAAGAAAAAGGAAAAGTCAGAGCCTGTCATTGATTTGAAATCGATACCGGCACCTCATCACATTAAAGAGAAGCTTGATGAGTTTGTTGTTGGACAGGATAAGGCAAAGAAGGTTCTTTCTGTTGCAGTGTATAACCATTACAAGAGAGTGGCTGAGAATGTAGATGATGTTGAGATTGAAAAATCTAATATTCTTATGATTGGCCCAACAGGAAGCGGTAAGACATATCTCGTTAAGACTCTTGCAAGAATTCTTCAGGTTCCTCTGGCTATAGCTGATGCAACTTCGCTTACAGAGGCAGGTTATATTGGTGATGATATTGAAAGTGTTGTTTCCAAGCTTTTAGCAGCAGCAGATAATGATGTTGAGAAGGCGGAGCATGGAATTATATTTGTTGATGAAATTGACAAGATTGCTAAGAAGAAGGAAACCAGAAGCCGTGATGTCAGTGGTGAATCTGTTCAGCAGGGAATGCTTAAGCTTCTTGAGGGAAGTAATGTAGAGGTTCCGGTTGGAGCAAACAGTAAGAATGCAATGGTTCCCCTTGTCACTGTGAATACCAAGAATATTCTGTTTATATGTGGAGGTGCATTTCCTGGGCTTGATGATATCATTAAGGAGAGGCTTAATAAGCAGAGCTCTATCGGATTCAATGCTGACCTTAAGGATAAGTATGATGAGGATAAGAATCTGTGCGATAAGGTAACCATGGAGGATTTAAGAAACTTTGGAATGATACCGGAATTCTTAGGAAGACTGCCTGTAGTATGCTCATTGCAGAGGCTGACTAAGGAAATGCTTGTATCTATTCTTAAGGAACCTAAGAATGCCATATTAAAGCAGTACAAGAAGCTTCTTGCCATGGATGAGGTTAATCTGGAATTCGACGATGATGCACTTGGAATTATAGCAGAGAAGGCTATGGAAAAGGATACAGGTGCAAGAGCATTAAGGTCAATCCTTGAGGAATATATGCTGGATATTATGTATGAGATTCCTAAGGATGGCAACATAGGCAAGGTTACAATTACAGCAGATTATATTAACGGAAAAGGTGCCCCAAGGATTGAGATGCGTGGACTAGAGGTTCCGCTGATTGGTTCAGCAGGTGCTTAAAATGTGGTCTTTCAACAGCCATTCTAATCATATAATAAACTAAATGTATATATTGCAGGTATCATATGGATTGTGGGCAGATGGCAATAGATGAATCCTTCATGGATTTCATATTCGGGAATAATCTTTCATTTGAGGATGAAAATATAGGAGGATGTACTGTCAGAATAGATGAAAACTGGTCTGTGGGATATGGAATGCTGCCACCTGGAAGAACCTTGTCGGTAGCTGATTTGAAATACCACTCTATTCCCAAGCTGTATACTACTGTAGACTCCTCAAGCTTTGACAGTTCTGGAATAAGTGCTGCTTTAAGCCAGCCTTTTTTAGATGTTAAGGGCAGAGGGATTGTAATTGGGATTATTGATACTGGTATAGACTACACGAACAGTGTATTTAAGGAAAATCCAGTAAGTACCAGAATTGGAACTTTGTGGGATCAGAGTGCTTGGGAAAACCAGACAGGGGACAATTCAGCATTATTTGGAAAGGTATATACAAGGGAGACTATTAATAAGGCTCTGGCAGCCTTCGAAGAAGGAGAGGACTACAGGGCAATAGTGCCTGAGGTGGATGAGACAGGACATGGCACATTTGTGGCAGGAATTGCAGCGGCAGCAGCACCAGAATCGGAGCTGGCTGTGGTAAAGTTAAAGCCTGCCAAGAAGTATCTTAAGAATTTCTTTCTGGTGGATGATAAAAATAATGTATATGAGGAGACGGACATGATGCTTGGTGTCCGTTTCCTTTTAGATTATGCCATTAAAAATAACAAGCCTCTTGTTATTCTGGTTAGTCAGTGTACGGGAAGCGGACCGAGAACAGGGGCTACGCCATTTGCAAGTGTGCTGTCTGATGCTGCTTTAAGAACTAATGTGGTGGTGGTTACTGCAATGGGAAATGAAGCAAATAGCAGAACACATATATCTGGCACAGCTGTTTCAAATGTTAATCCATACGTCTGTGAGGTAAATGTGGGCAAGGGTGAGCTGGGATTTGTGGTGGAGCTGTGGGCCAGTACAATAGATGTTTTGTCAGTCTCATTCTTATCTCCATCAGGGGAGAGCGTTCCAAGAATTCCTGCTAAAAACAGGACGGATTTTTCATATAGATTTTTGCTGGAAAAGACAACAGTAACAGTGGATTATCAGGTTGTTGAGGAATTATCGGGATTTGAACTAATTTTTATTAAATTCATCTCTCCTGCCCAGGGAATATGGAGAATAAATGTTTACAGCCTTACGACAATACAGGGTTCATTTAATATGTGGCTTCCAATCAAAAAACTTATGAACTCAGAGACATTTTTTCTGGACTCCGACCCATTTACGACACTTCTGGAGCCTGCTGCGGATGAAAGGGTGATAAGTATAGGCAGTTACAATCATGTGACAGGAGGCCCTGACATTGATTCGGGAAGAGGTTACAGTGCCAATGGGTCAGTAAAGCCTGATGTGGTTGCACCTGGGGTAAATGTATCATGGCCTGTAGAAGGGGAAAGTGTCCAGTCTGCAGAAGGCCCCATAAGAGTGATGAGCGGAACAAGTGTTGCAGCAGCCCATGTTGCCGGAATGGCAGCCCTGCTCCTTCAGTGGGGAGTAACAGACGGAAATGACAGGCTGATGGGAAATAACCAGGTTAAATCAATATTAGCCAGGGGTGCCGTCAGAAATGTTAATGCTCTTCAGGAGGGTGTGACTTATCCAGACCCTGTATCAGGCTACGGAAAGGCTAATATCATGGATTCATTTATACAATTAAGGATTAACTAGGCTTTTTGTCATGTGAAACCCCAAAATAGTCAAGTTATTTGGTGTAGTTATTTAGAAATTGGTGTACTTGCAGTTGCTTAAAATGAAAAATATAAGTATAATTACATAAAAATTTGAAGCAGAATGGAGATTAATATGAAAAAATACAAGGCGATATCCCTTGATCTTGATGGTACACTGGTGGACAGCAACAAGGAGATTCCTGAAGCTAACAGGGAAGCTGTCTGGAAGGCAATTGATAAGGGTGTGGCAGTAATACTTGCTTCGGGCCGTCCATTATTTGGGGTGCTTCCAGTGGCAGAAAAGCTTGAATTAAAAGAGCGTGGAGGATATGTCCTTGCCTATAATGGTGGTAATATCTGGGATTGCAAAGAAGAGAAACTGGTTTACTCTAAGAATGTTCCTATGGAATGTATGGAAGATATATGTAAGGTGGCAAGGAAGTACGATGTGTCTCCTCTGACATATTACAATGATCTGGTAATATCAGAGAGAGCAGAGGATGAGTATGTTAAGAGAGAGGCTTTCTGCAACAGTGCAAAGATAATGCAGGTGGATGATATTCCTTCATTTGTAGATTTCCCTGAGGCAAAGGTACTTCTTGTAGGACCTCATGAGAAGCTTCTTCCTGCAAAGGAAGAACTGGAAGGGATGTATTCAGATGTGCTGGATCTGTTTTTCTCAATGGATTTCTTCCTTGAGGTTGTTCCTAAGAATGTGGGGAAGGATTCTTCTCTTGATGAACTGTTGAAAATTATTGGAATACAGAGGGAAGAACTGGTTGCCTGTGGTGACGGCATGAATGATATATCCATGATTAAGTATGCAGGACTTGGAGTAGCAATGGAGAATGCCTATCCGGAGGTTAAAGAGGCGGCGGATGTAATAGTGCCTTCTAACGATGCTAATGGAGTGGCGTATGTATTGGAGAAATATTTTTTATAGAATATAAGAAAGACGTGGAGTGTGGCGATTTGGCGTATAAACAGCCTACACTATAGTGGTCCTGACTGCACGCTCAAACAAAAAAAGTCACTACGAAGAGAATCTAAGCGTTGTGACGTATATGAATTACACTCGCTTATTAAAGCAACAGCCTACACTATGGTGGCTTGGGTTGCACACTCAAACAAAAAAAGTCACTACGAAGAGAATCTAAGCGTTGTGGCGTATATGAATTACACTCGCTTATTTCAACAACTGCCCGACAACTCGCCCCTGACCGGGGCTCAGACATTCGTGCAGTTGTTGGCGAAGTGTAATCCATACACGCCACAGCGCTAAGATTTCTTCTAATGTGACTTTTTTGTTTGAGTGTGCAACCCAAGCCGCCATAGTGTAGTCTGTTGCTTGCGAAGTGTAATCCATACACGCCGCAGCGCTAAGATTTCTTCTAATGTGACTTTTTTGTTTGAGTGTGCAGCCAGGGCCGCCATAGTGTAGGCTGTTTATACTCCAAATCGCAAGTTTACGTGGTTTCTTCTTAAACAACTCATTATAAAAATAAAAAATCTTTCTAATACATACCTGGGGCTAGTGGGTTGTGGCTCCGGTTGTTGTATTGGTTGAAGAAGTAGTTGTTGTTGTCTCTGGGGTCTTGCAGCTTTCTACGTATTCATCTACATTGAAGACCTCATCGTTCTGTATCTTGTTGATAAGCTTGATGGCTATATTGATATCATCATAGTTAGGTGTAAGGCATGATGCATAGAAATCGTACAGCTCAAGATACATTGTTCCGGAAGCGGTGGCCCCTACTGAGTATGACTGGACATTCCATGGGGTGGAATCGGCAATCTGACTCTTTATCAGACCTGTTATTGTTTCAGTTGGCATGTTGGTTATCATCATATTGCTTACAGCATCAAGAACTGATGTGTAGCTTGCAAGAATGGCTGGAGATGTAGCTTTCTCAATCATTCCTGTTATGGCTGCCTGCTGGTTCTTGCCTCGCTGTATATCGCCGGCTGAAAATGCTTTTCTTTCTCTTACAAATGCAAGGGTTTTCTCACCGTCACATTCATTAGGTCCTACAACGAAGTGATAGGTATTCTCAGATGCTTCCCATCCGTTGGTGAATTCAACAGATGAATTAATTGTAATTCCACCAAGGGCATCTACAAGCTTAACGCATCCGGTAAAGTTGATCTTGAAGTAATAGTCAATATCAATGCCATAAAGGTCTGATAAGGCCTTCATAGAGTATTGTACGCCTGAATTACCGGCGTGGGTAAGTTTATCCTTGCCGGAGATAACTGTGCCATCATCAAGTACTTTTGAAATAGTAATCCTATAGTCTCTAGGAGTAGATATGAGAAGTACCTGTCTTGTTTCAGGATTGATTACAGCAAGAAGGTTAACATCGCTCTTGCCCATATCAGATATACTTCCGTATCCGTCATTACCAGAAACATATACTATAAACGGAGCATTCTTGGCAACTGCAGTACCCTTTGGAACACTTATCTGCTTAGTAATCCTTATTGAATCTATAACCTTGGTTTTCTCGCCAAATGATTCATAATCCTCATTAAGAGATGTCTTAATGCTGGAGCTTACTGCAATGGCTTTAATTTCCTTATTCTCGTACAGTTTATTGATTACATCATCCCAGTTGCTGTAACCATGGGATGCCAGCGTACATGAATATGAACTCTCTATCTGTGATAATGCTTTCTTGACAGAGCTTCCTTCAATATTGCTGTTATATCCGTAAGAATAGTTAAGAGTATCTCCAACAGATGCTGCCTTATCCTCTGCAAGAACAACAATTTCAATTACTTCGGAAGATGTAATTGTCTCACCTGTAATCTTGTTAAATGTTGAATTAATCTTTCCCCCTGCCAAAAATCCGAAAACCATAACGATCGTCAGAAATACAGACAGAAATTTACCCAGGATGTGAGCCCTGTTAAACTGGGCGGTAAAATCATACAGAACAAGAAGCCCAAGTATTACAATGACACCAATGAGATAATTCATTGGAAGAACATTGAGCTTTATCAGCTCCATAGAGAACAGGACTGTGGCAACAAGCTGAATAAGCACAAGAATCAGTCCAAATATTGCTCCGAATCCGCGTCTTCTTCGTTTCTGCATCTTCTTGTTGAGAGTAGACTTTTTTTTGAATACTAAGGAAATGTCTCTATTAGTTTTTGAAAAAAAATTAGACATATCAATCTCCATTCACGTTCATTCTCATTACTGAGAAAATAGTACAACTTATTATACTACATTTTATGGAAATAACAAGTTAATAATGGAATTGGGAAATATTAAAAAATACTAAAAAAATCTTGATATTATTAATGCATGACTTTATAATATTAGCATATTAAATCGCTAAAGGCGTTAAAAAGAAAGGATACAAAAAATGGGTTACGTAGATGAAGTCCTTGAAGTAGTTTCAAAGAAGAATGCTGACCAGCCAGAATTTTTACAGGCTGTAAGCGAGGTATTAGAGTCATTAAGACCAGTTGTAGATGCTAATGAGAAGCTCTACAGAGAGAACGCTATACTTGAGAGAATCACAGAGCCAGACAGGGTTCTTATGTTCCGTGTTCCTTGGGTAGATGATAAGGGTCAGGTACAGGTTAACAGAGGATTCCGTGTTCAGTTCAATAATGCTATTGGACCATACAAGGGAGGATTAAGATTACATCCTTCTGTAAACCTTGGTATTATTAAGTTCTTAGGTTTTGAGCAGATTTTTAAGAACTCACTTACAGGCTTACCAATCGGCGGTGGTAAGGGTGGTTCTGATTTTGATCCTAAGGGCAAGTCAGACAGAGAGATTATGGCATTCTGCCAGAGCTTTATGACAGAGCTTTGCAAGTACATCGGTGCTGATGTGGATGTTCCTGCTGGTGATATTGGAACAGGCGCAAGAGAAATCGGTTACATGTTTGGACAGTACAAGAGAATCAGAGGAATGTTCGAAGGCGTTCTTACAGGTAAGGGACTTACATATGGTGGTTCCCTTGCAAGAACAGAAGCTACAGGATACGGTCTTCTTTACATTACAGAGGAGTTATTCAAGTGCCACGGAGAATCACTTGCTGGTAAGACAGTAGTTGTTTCAGGTGCTGGTAACGTTGCTATATATGCAATTCAGAAGGCTCAGCAGCTTGGTGCTAAGGTTGTTACATGTTCAGATTCTACAGGCTGGATATATGATCCAGAAGGAATTGATGTTGAACTTCTTAAGGAGATCAAGGAAGTTAAGAGAGCAAGACTTACAGAGTATGCAGCTGCAAGAAAGAGCGCTGAATACCATGAGGGTCGTGGAGTATGGCAGGTTAAGTGTGATGTTGCTCTTCCATGTGCTACACAGAATGAGTTACTTCTTGATGACGCTAAGCAGTTAGTTGCTAACGGATGCAAGGCTGTATGTGAGGGCGCTAACATGCCTACAACTCTTGATGCTACTAAGTACTTACAGGATAATGGTGTATGGTTCATATGTGGTAAGGCTGCCAATGCAGGTGGTGTTGCTACATCAGCCCTTGAGATGAGCCAGAACTCTGAGAGACTTAGCTGGACATTTGAAGAGGTTGATGCTAAGCTTAAGAACATCATGGTTAACATCTATCACAACATTGATGATGCTGCCAAGAGATACAATATGGAAGGCAACTATGTTGCAGGTGCTAACATCGCTGGATTTGAGAAGGTTGTTAATGCTATGCTCGCTCAGGGTGTATGTTAATCTGCGATTAACAGCTAATTAATAGAAATCTAAGATAAAGATAATATGGAGAAGTCCTGGAAATGTTGAATTTCCGGGGCTTTTCTTTATATGTTGATGAAGACCAATTCATCATTTGATAATGAACATGAATTGTCAGATTATTCATAAATAGAAGGTATATTAAAGAAAGCTGTAAAATTACACGTTGAGTTTTACAGCTTTCTTGCGTACAATATATATAAATGAAGAAACTATATCAAGGAAAGAAAGTTGATTTTATGCCGAATATATTACCTGTATCAGATTTACGAAATTATAATGAAGTACTGAAAAATTGTCAGGTTGGAGAACCTGTGTTTTTGACCCAAAATGGTAGGGGCAAGTTTGTGGTTATGGTTATTGAGGACTATGAGCGTGAAAAAGCCGAAAAGAAGCTACTCATGAAACTACAGGAAGCAGAAGAGGCAGTTAGGGATGAAAGTGCTTGGATGAGTTTGTATGAACTGAAGAAATCTGTCGAGGTATAGCCTATGATGAAATAGTTTGTTGTGGGTGGCTTGAAAAAAATTCCAGATTGACAATTTTAATAGAAGTGTATAATATACTATTAGAAGGTAACTTCTCGAGAAGCAGACTCGTAAAAATGTTTTCGTCTGTGAAGTGCGAGCCGTGATGGAAAGCGGTGAACATGGAGGCTCACAAAGGTGGCAACTTACCATAATCCATCTAGCGAAAGTGAAAGAAAGTTGTATATTTGATTATTAAGCCTTGCAGTTTTGCAAGGCTTTTTACTATATGGATGTAATGGGGATACGTATGGATAAAATTCAACAATGTGCACAAAATTTTCTTCACTTGGTTTCTACAACTAAATATGTATTTCATGTTGCGAAACGTGGTGTGAAAGTTTTGACCCTGGATTTTGATTTGAAAGATTTTCATCATTTGGTTGGATTACAATATTTAGATGATATAAATATTCCGAAAAATAAGAAGAAAACGATTGATTGGATTCTTTCAGAAAAACATCCTATTACGGATGCGTATTTGGCTGGCAGTGAACATTATAAGGGCAAAGATAATGATGAGAAGGATATCGAGGAACGTATTTCTGAATTTAGACATATAGAACAATATTTGGATGTAGATAATTTTATTCGAATATATTCACCCAAAGACGGCCCTCAAAATAATTCCATGATTCGATGTGATTACATAATTGAAAGCAAATTAAAACATTCTAGTAAAATTGTGTATATTTTCTTAAAGCATAGGAAGGGATTGCAGTCTCCCTGTTGTATTGTTTCATTTGGAGTTAAGAAAAATACTGCATATGGAGGGCAGAATTTGTATTGGATGTTAAAAGATAAGATTGTTTCTGGGAATAGAATTACGATATATCAACATCCTAATTATTCTGTTGAACAGAAAAAAGAAAATGAATCAGATATTTTTGAAGTATGATTTAAATTTGATAATAACCGAAATTCTCCGACAATCATTCTATACACGTGATATACAAACGCCCTCAAAACTCCGGCAAATCTGCGGACACCTTAGAAGCTACTATGTTAGCTCTGGATGTATGCTAATTTTTGATTAACGGATAAATAGCATATTTTAAGTGAATAATTAATAAGGGCAGGCTCCGGAAATGCTGAATTTCTGGGGCTTATTTTTATGCGAACGCAAGTGCAAGTTACAAAGAGTCAATTATATATAAAGTTTATTTGAGCCTACGAATTTTACTAGGGTTGTCGCCAAGAATCTTTTTCATAACATTGCAGAAGTAATTACTGTTATTAAAGCCAGATAGTTGTGCGATTTCTCCAATTGACAGGTTGGTAGTTAATAATAAATTACGTCCCATCTCCACTCGGATATAGTTTAAATACTCAGAATATGAAACGCCTATTACTTTTTTAAACAATCTTGAAAAATGAGCAGGGGAAAAATTAATATATGCAGCGGTTTCTGTTAGCGATGGGTCATTTAAAAAGTTATTTTCCATATATTTTATTGCTTTTAAAATTGAAGTATCTGCTTTTGATAATTCAATATCGGTTGGATTGGATGGTTGATGAAACCTTATTATTGTCATAATTAGGTTATATAGCATCCCTCTTAAAATTAAGTCGGATTCTTTCTTATAATGTTCATATTCATAAAGCATATCACAAAAAATACTGTAAATTTTCATTTGTATATCAGGGGTAAAATTATAGACAGGATAGCTGTACAGTTCTTCAAATTGCTTAATACCTATAATATCTAATAATGGGTTTACGGCGTTATCCGTAAATTTAAGAACAAATCGTTCATATGGTGTATTATCCACAAAAGAAGTACGGTGGTATATGTTTTTTGGAGTCATACCAACACTTCCATTGTTAAGAAAACCTATCATATGAGGCATAATGAATTTACGGTGTCCACTTACGGTGTAGCTTATGCCATAATAGTCTCTATAAACCTCTAATTGTTTCATTTCATAGTCTGAAGGTTTACTTTGACGGTCTATATAAAAATTATATCCTGGTTTTAATGGTAGTGGCATGAGAATTCCTCTTTTGAGCATATTTTTATAGATAATATAACATTTTATCAAATAATTACAAGAATACGGAGAGAAAATGTGATAATTTGTCTATAAAAACGGGAGAAAAAAAGATGAAGGTAGAGGAAATATTTAGAAAAAATGTTTTTTGGCTTATTGTAGGCAGCGTGTGTTCGGTAATTATATCATGCAGTGTAGTTTTTGGTACTGGTGTTGTAGCAGAGCAAATAGATATATTCATAACATATTCTACTACAGATGTTGATAAAACTATTTATTGTGTGGTACCGGCTATTTTAATTGCTACAATAGCATCTTTTGTGAGAAGTAAGTGTATTGGAAAGTATAGTGTAAGTGTAGTAAAGGAAACGCAGTATGCAATTGTACAGCATGTGCTTAAAGTAAAGAATGAGTTTTGGTTAAAAGAAAGTACTGGTAAGCTACTTGCTAAAATAACTTCAGATATTAGTGAGATAGAAAAATATACGTCCAATACTATACATGATCTCACTAATGCTGTGATTTCAATTGTTTTTGTAGCAATTTATGTTGGCACTAAGAATATATACATGTTATTAATAACTGCCAGCTTATACCCTGTTATTATCGTTATTATGACATTTTGGGGTAATATTTTGAAGCGTCTTGCACAAAAGAGACGTGGGAAAATAGATAAATTGGTAGAGCAGACGGTAGATTGTGTTAATGGAATTGAAGTTATAAAAAGTTACAATTTATCTTCGGTTTTTATGGCAAAAATTGAAAATAAAATAAATGAGATATTGGACAATGAATATAAAAGAGCATGGATTATGCACTTTTCACAAACTTTGCAAAGAATACTTTTTTGTATTCCCAATATGATATGTCCATTGATAGCATTAATACTGGTTTTGAGAAGCAAAATATCTATTGGTGAGATGACAGCATATATTGTTCTTATTAACAAAATAATATCGAATATGAAGCAACTCCCGTTTTTAATTACAGATGCAAAAGAAAAAAAGGTATCTATTGATAGAATAAACCAGATATTGAATGCACCAATTAGAAAAGAGAAATCTACCAAAGAATTAATTAAAAATAAAATTGTATTGAAGGATGTAAGTTTTAGATATACAGAAGAAAAAGAAGTATTAAAAAATATAAGTTTCAGTTTAGAGAACAATAAAACATATGCCTTTGTTGGCATGTCTGGACAGGGTAAGTCAACAATATTTAAGCTGCTATCTGGATTGGAAGACGAATACGATGGTAAGTGCAGTATAAATAAAAATTGTGCAATTGTACCTCGGAATCCGTTTATCTTCGCAGGAACAATTGCAGAAAACATTGGTATAGGTCGTTTTGGGGCAACGGAGGATGATATTGTTAACGCAGCAATAGCTGCAGGAATTCATGACAAGATAGTAAATCTGGAAGATAAGTATAATACGATTGTTGGAGAAAATGGCGTAGGATTATCTGGTGGCGAGAAACAACGAATATGTATAGCCAGGGCTTTAGTATCCGGAGCAGAAGTATTGTTATTTGATGAACCAACAGCATCTGTAGATTCTGAAACCGAAAAAATAATATTAAATACTCTTGAACAGTTGAGAGGAAAGAAAACGATAATATTGATATCACACAAACTATCATTGATACAAAATGTTGATAAAATTTTTGTAGTAGATAGTGGGAAAATTATAGAACAGGGGCAGCATAAGAATCTTGTTGTGTTAGATGGTGTGTACAAAAAGTTATGGAAGATGGAGGTGTGTGATGAGATATAGCAAAATATTTTTTCGGTTTTTAAAAATAATGGGTCGGGCATTACCGCTATTTCTATTTGCAATGATAATACATATGGTTGGAGATAACTTTTTATATTTGACCTTATCTTATTTTGTAAACAAACTTATGGATATGGCACAAATAGGGAGTATGGAAGGCATTATTGAATTGTTGATTACTTGTATTGCTGCAAATGTAATAGCATTAGCCATATTTTTTGTATTCGGTGCGTTGTATGATATTTATGCTAAAAGGGGAAATGCCGTAGTACAGAGAATGATGATTGAGAAATTGTTGAAACTACCTATGGATTATTTTGATAAGCATCATACAGGAGAAATTGTTTCAAAACTTATGAATGACGCAGATACTGCAAGTCAAATATTCACTTCAAGATTAAGACGAGTAACAACACCATTGATGTCAGTAATTGTTTATATCATACCGATGATAATTATGTGTCCGGCATTAGCTATTTGTATGGTAATAATCAATATTGTATCATTGATTATTAATAATAGATATATTCCGAAAATGAAAAAATCTGCTAAAGAAACATCAATATCAAAGAGTAAATTAGTGCAAAAATTTATGGATACGGTTAATGGACGGGATTACATTAGAATCTATCCGGGTGCAAGACTTTTATTAGATCAGTATAATGAAGAAAACGAAAAGAGTGCAAATGTGGCGAAAAAATATTGGAATAATATCGCAAGACTGAATTGTTGGAATACCTTTTTTGACATGGTGTTTTCATTAGGTTTTTTATTGATTGCAGTTTTATTTGTTGAAAGAGAGTGGTGCAGCATTGGAGAAGTAGCGGGAATATATACATTATATGGAACATTTAGCTATAATTTTTTAGAGCTTGGGAGATATATACCAGAATTAATAAACTGTATTGCCAGAGCACAAATAGTATTTGATTATATGGAAGAAAACGAAGAGCAAATGCAAGGAGATTTAGAGTTTTCTCCAGGAAAGATAGAACTGAGAAATGTATCATTTGGGTATGGTGGAAAAGAAGTAATAAATAATGTAAGTGCAGAATTTGAGAAGAATAAGAGTACTGCTATTATTGGACAGACGGGATGTGGTAAAAGTACTCTGATAAAATTACTAATTCGACTTTATCCAGTATTAGAGAAAAAGATTTATATTGGAGGCAGAGATATAAATTCCATAGATATAAAACTATTAAGAGACAATATCGCTTATGTTCCTCAAAGAAACCTATTTTTTTCAAGATACCATAAGAGAAAATATAAGATTAGGTAATTTGAAATCCACAGACACAGATGTGGAAGAGGCAGCAAAGTTGGCAAATGCACATGATTTTATCTTAGGATTACCGGACGGATATGATACAGTTGTTCAAGATGGAGGAAACAATTTGTCTGGTGGTGAAAGGCAACGAATTGCACTCGCCAGAGCATTTGTGAAAAATGCTCCCATACTTTTAATGGATGAAGCCACATCAGCCTTAGACAATAATAATGAAACAGAGATACAAGCAGCAATTAAAAAATTGATTAATGGGAAAACAGCATTAGTAGTTGCACATCGTGATATTACTATCGATTTTTGTGATGAGAAGTATTAACTGTCGTAGTTAGATATATATAAAACTTAATACGTAATACATGTTTAGGCTGATAAAGCGAAACGCCCTGTAATCAGGTCAATTGGAAAATTAAATTCCAGTTGTCCCATACCTCTGACTTGAACTTACT
>CAMEWO010000015.1 GCA_945946665.1 uncultured Eubacterium sp. | reverse complement strand
TCCGGAGCAGGGATTTACTTTTGCAAACTGGAACCTCGGATTCCAATTCAGCTACGTTCACCAAGTTCAACAATCTGACCATTTTTTTCAGCAATAGGAATAAATAATCCCGGTGACAGAAGTTCATTATCACGCTTACGGATTCTCATCAGGGCTTCGGCAGATGTAAAACACCTTTCATTGTTGGAATATATAGGCTGCAGAAATAATTCCGCCCGGTCCTCTGCCAGAGCATCCCTGATTTCCTGCTCAATTAGGTACTGGTCTCTGAATTTGGAGATTAGTGCATCAGTTGCATGAATCAGAGTGCCTCTCTTATCAATACATTCATTCTGTACAAATGCAAGAAAACGGAACAACTCATCAGGATTTCCGAAGCTGTTGGCATGCGGTATCAGAGTAAGTGTTGCAGATTCTAAAAATATATCAGAGTCAGAGAATTCATTCATAACAGCCTCGGCAGAAGCTGTCAGTGACTCTTTATCCGGGCTGGTTAGAACAAGGCTTAACTGAATATTTTTAAACAGCAGGACATCCTTTTTGCACAGGCTGACCAGTTTCTTCATAATTTCATTGGTATCTATGCCACGTTCTTCAAATGCCTTCAGGTTGTCCAGTGAAATTTCCAGAAGAGAGAAATCTTTCCCGGTTTCATACATTTCTATAAGATATTCATTCAGTGCATAGGAATTAAAACAGCCCAGTCTGCGATCCAGGTTGGATTCAGGATTCTCGATGACTGTAAACAAAATGAGAACACCCAGTGCACTGGCAAAACCAACAAGTAATAGTTCATTGTTCATGAACTGTATGCCAGCAGCCACAATCCAGATTAACATCCATAAAGTAATAGAAAAGCGGCGTCGTGGATTAAGCTTCTTACGGAATACGTATGTAACTGTCAAAATTGATATAATGTGAACTACATTAAACAAATAGTTAACCATGACTGATGGACCATAGGTATATACCTGGTCTGCCTGGTCGTAGATGCAAATCGGAGTAAGTAAAATCAGGGCACTTTCAAGAATTATGAGTAAAATCATGGGTACACCTATTTTTTTATGCTTGTTTTGTGGTAATAAGTCTGCAAGGATGTATATCAAAGTAGACCATGATCCACAAACCAGACATACGAGGTAAGTTTTGCATACTGCTTTGACAAACCATGGTGTAAGCCATAGCTGGTATCTGATAGCAAAAAGAGATGCAACATCTCCAATAAGGCTTACAGTAATCATGCATAACACGAAAAAGAACAGTTTTTCCTTGTAAAGCTTTAGATTCTTATGGCTTTTATAAAAAACAATTAACAAACCCAGAATACATAATCCACAAAGCTGAAATTGTATGTGCATATTTACTCATCCTTTCTTACGTAAAATTCCAATTCTTATTTATCATACCCGATAAATTTATAGTAATATTATTGTCGAAAAATGGCAATGAATTTTTTAAAGCATTATCATTTTATATGTAGTCTGGGAGGGAAGAAATTCTATTGTGTTTCCATGATGAAAGATATAGAATTAAATAGTAATTGGGAACAATAATCTACTAATAAAAAGTACAGAAAAGAGGATTAACATGAATTACCTGGAGCAGCAGACAGAACAGTTATTAGAACAGCGTACAGAAAAGTTTATTAAAGACAGCCTGTTTTCTGATGAAGTTCTGGATATGATATCAGAGAATATGCGCCCTATCGATACACTTATGTCTTATTACAAATGTGCATCAATGGAGGTAGAGACGAAATTCAAGGTGCTTAATGAGCAGTTTTCCCTGGCATACGACTGTAACCCAATTGAATCCATTAAGACAAGAATTAAGTCCCTGGACAGCATATTAAAGAAAATCAGACGTAAGAATATACCTCTTTCATTTGAGGCTATTGAGAATGAAATCAGGGATATAGCCGGTGTAAGGGTAATATGCTCATTTATTGAGGATATATACATGCTGGCAGACTGCTTCCTTGCACAGGATGACATAACGCTGATTGAGATTAAGGATTATATCAAGAATCCTAAGCCAAGTGGGTACAGAAGTCTTCATCTGATTGTGGAAGTGCCTATATTTCTTCATAACGAAAAAAGACCAATGAAGGTGGAAGTCCAGATAAGGACACTTGCCATGGATTTGTGGGCAAGCCAGGAGCATAAGCTTAGATATAAGAAGAATATTCCGGAGGATGAGCAGGAAAATATATCAGCAGAGCTGGCAGATTGTGCTGAAATAATAGCTTCCATCGACAGAAGAATGGAGAATCTGCGCACAAGAATGAAATCCCCTGAATATATGGAAAAGGCAAAGAAATCAAGCAAGAATATTGGTGACCTTATAAGAAATGGTCTTAAAAATACAATAGGTGTTAATAAATATTAAATTTTTATTATTAATTACTCATGTGAATTGACTTAAAAAGCAGTGTTTGTTATATATTATGGCAGTAGCTGGCTAATATTTATTAAAGTGCAGTAGTTATTGAAGCAGAAGTAGTCATAAGGCCGCCGGTGTAAATGAGGTTTTGTATGTATGGATATGTGGTTGTTAATAAACCTGAATTAAGATTCCGGGAATTTGATGTGTACAGGTCATATTATTGTGGTCTGTGTGACACTCTGGGCAGTGAACATGGGCTTATATCCAGAATGACTTTAAGCTATGATTTTACATTTCTTGTAATGCTGCTTACAGGTCTGTATGAGCCTGAACTTACGGTGTGTGAGAAAAGATGCATGGTTCATCCTGTAAAGAAGCATGGATTCCGTAAAAGTGAGATAACAGATTATGTGGCTGATATGAACCTTCTTATGGCTTATTACAAATGTGAGGATGACTGGAAGGATGACAGAAAGCTGGCTGCAAGGGCAGAGGCGGTATATTTTAAGGGAAAGACGAAGGAAATTGCTGAAAAATATCCTGAAAAAGCCCGGATTATAAGTGAGGAGCTTACAAGGCTTTCACAGCTTGAAGGCGCAGGAGAGAACAATATTGATACGGTTTCTGCATGTTTTGGACGGATTCTGGGAAAGATAACAGCCATGAAGCAGGATGAGTGGGAAGATACACTGTATAATCTCGGGTTTTTCCTGGGAAAATTCATATATATACTTGATGCATATGACGATCTGGATGGAGATATTAAAAATAAACGTTTCAATGTGCTTAAGGGATATTGTGACAAAGAAGGTTTCGAGGATATGATTCTTGAAATTCTAAACAGTGTTATGGCACAGTGTGCCAGACAGTTTGAATTCCTGCCTATAATACAGGATGCAGAAATACTTAAGAATATAATATACTCTGGTGTCTGGACCAGATATGAACAGGCGAAAAAGCGCCGGATGGAGGTTAAAAAGTGACAGATCCCTATAGTGTGTTAGGAGTGCCAAGGAGTGCATCTGACGAAGAGATAAAAAAAGCATATAGAACACTTAGCCGTAAGTATCATCCGGATGCTAATATTAACAATCCTAATAAGGATAGAGCTGAGGAAATGTTTAAGCAGGTTCAGCAGGCGTACAGCCAGATAATGAAAGAAAGAGAAGCAGGTTCTGGATATGGTGCCTATGGAAACCAGGGCTATGGAAGCGGTAGTTCAGGATACGGTGGAGCCGGTGGCTATGGCAGCTCTTCCAGTGGTTATGGCTACGATGGAGACAGACAGAATGGACAGCAGGATAATCCGTATGGCGATTACGGTACTTTCTGGGGTTTTGGTCCATTTGGATTTGGATACAGTACCGGAGGCGGCGGATATGCCGGAAGGGAAGAACCATTTGGTGATGATGAGACAAGCAGATACTTGAAAGCTGCTTATAACTATATTAAGAGCGGTTCATACCAGGAGGCATTGAATCTGTTAAACAGCATGCAGGACAGGGATGCAAGATGGTATTACTACAGTGCCCAGGCTAATTCTGCTGTGGGAAACACAGCCACAGCCCTGGAGCATGCAAAGCACGCAGTTGAATTAAATCCTGATAATCAGGTGTACCAGATGCTTTATAATCAGCTTCGAAGCGGTGGCCAGTGGTATTCAGACAGAGGAACTGCCTATGGCAGATCCAGCGCAGGAAGTGGTGATTTGTGCATTAAGCTGTGCATGCTTAATGCCTGCTGCAATCTGGCATGTGGTGGCGGATTCTACTGTTGTTAAATGAATTATGTACTGGTTTTGCTGTTGTCATTTCTGGGATGTGTCATGTTGTTGACCCACTGCCCAGTCTTCAATTCTGTCAAACAGAATATCAAACTGGATTGGACCAGTTTCAAGAATGAATGTATTGAACTCTTTGGTGTTGAAATTATCACCAAGGAGTTCTTCTGCTTTCTGCTTAAGCTCCATGATTCCGATATATCCCAGGACATACCGGCAGTAATTTCCCGGTTCGCTGACCATGGTAGTATACATGTCAAGGGCAGTTTCTTTTCCGCCAAATCCATAGCCTGATAAATATTTTTCCACATCATCAGGTGTCCAGCCATAGTAGCTTACACCCATATCCACACTGGCGTATATCATAAGAATCAGGGCATAATTAAGTCCATTAAGTCTATTCAGGTATTCATCACCAGTATCTGCATAATTATAGGAGTCTATTTCGGTGTATGTTGCCCAGCCCTCAATATATCCGGTTGGAGAAAGGATGTAGCGAAGTGGATTGGGATTAGTGGAAGCAAAATATGTGTGCTGGTACATATGTCCGGGAAATCCTTCATGTGCCAGAGTGGCATATAATCTGTCAGTTTCTGAGTCAGGATTGATGTAGATGGTATTGTCTTTTATATTGTCAATCTGTGGCGTGAAATACATGGCAGGACTGGTAAATTCAGAGAGAGATTTATCTACAAAACACACATTGTAATCGATGTCAGTACCTTCAGGATAGTCTTTTTTACTCATTTTCTTCAGCTGTGCCAGAGTTTCTTCATTGGACAGCTTCTGAAATTCAAATGTATTGATTTTCCTGTAGGATTCAGGGTGGGCAGCAGCTATATTACGGATTTCGTTACAGGTTCTTACAATGTATTCCTTAATCAGGCTGTTAAAATCTTCAACAGACCTTATCCATCCTACATTTGATTTAAGATAATACTCATAGAAACGTCTTCCCTCAGGAGAGTTGCCGATTCCACCAGAATACTGGCAGGAACCCTTAAGGGAAGCAATGCCCTCAATAAGAATTTCATATCCTTTTGCAACATGTTCTGAGAGGATTTCTTCGTTCTTCTGGATGTAGTCCGTTTCCTTTGATTTATCTTGAAGATTCAGCGCTTTAATCCGGTTATTAAATGTTGTGACAAGGAATCCGTCATCTATGTTTTCAAGAAATGAACGGCACTGGTGGATTATTTCGTCAGCAATTGCATCTTCCATAAATATACCTGCTTTGGCACGCATTTTTTCAAATTCAATAATATTGGCAAAATACTCATCTGTATCCTTAAGTATGCATAAATATTCCTCCACGTCCTTTTCTTCACGGATGGGATATTCGGAGAATATTAGTGGAAGCTGCAGCTGGCTGCCTATGTTTATGGACAGGGAAGTGTCATATAGGCAGACATCGCTGTATTCAAGCTCTGTTTCAAGATATATTTTAAGTTCATCATATGTTAGTTTATTTTTGTAGGAAAGCTGTTCTTCTGGAAAGGATTTAAGTCTGGCGAGAGCATCTGTTATATGTGTTGTATCTCCAATACCGTCAATATCATATCCGCCAATTGTCAGAGGATAATCAGTAATTCCGTAATTTTCAGGATGTTCAAGATAAATGTGGGTGGAAAGTCCGCTTTCGGACAGGCTTTCCCGGAAAAGTTCATTGCAGAATTCTTCGAATGCAGTGTCCTCAGGGGTTTGAGACGCTATCCCACTATCTGCCACGCTGCGTGTGTTGCTGCTAGCCCGGTTGTCTGCTTCACTGCCTGCCATGCTTCCAGCCCGGTTGTATGCCCTGATGCCAGCTTCACACCCTGTACACCCTGACACAAGCAGTGTGGCAACAAATACAAGGGAAATGCTTAAGGCGGTAAATTTACGGATACATAGAAAGATTCGCTGAATCATGGATACTCTCATATTAATTAACATTTATAATAACAAAATATGCATTTATGTGTGGAAATATTATATTGGCATTGTTGAATAACGAAAGGATTTATGTTATAGTTTATTGCTAGAAAAATATTGAAAGTGGTGCCCTTATCATCAGAGGGTGGTGCTTTCGGAAAGCGGGTGGAGAATATGCCACAGAATAAAGGACCATATTATATTACAACAGCTATTGCTTATACATCAGGAAAGCCTCATATAGGCAATACCTATGAAATTGTGCTGGCAGACAGTATTGCCAGATATAAGAGACAGGAAGGGTATGATGTATTCTTTCAGACAGGAACAGATGAGCATGGGCAGAAGATAGAGATTAAGGCCGAAGAGGCTGGAGTTACACCTAAGGAATTCGTTGACGGTGTTGCAGGGCAGATTAAGTCTATCTGGGACCTTATGAATACATCTTATGATAAATTTATAAGAACAACGGATGCAGACCATGAGAAGCAGGTTCAGAAGATTTTCAAGAAGCTGTATGATAAAGGTGACATATATAAGGGTGAGTACGAGGGAATGTACTGTACACCTTGCGAATCCTTCTTCACACCTTCACAGCTTGTAGACGGCAAATGTCCTGATTGTGGAAGACCTTGCCAGCCTGCCAAGGAGGAGGCATATTTCTTCAGAATGAGCAAATATGCGGACAGGCTTATTAAGCACATTGAGGAGCATCCAGAGTTTATACAGCCGGAGTCAAGAAAAAATGAGATGATGAACAACTTCCTTAAGGCTGGACTTCAGGATCTGTGCGTGTCACGTACTTCATTTAAATGGGGAATTCCTGTTGATTTTGATGACAGACATGTAGTTTATGTATGGATAGATGCACTGACAAACTATATTACTGGAATTGGTTATGACGCAGACGGCAACAGCTCAGAGCAGTTTAAGAAATACTGGCCTGCTGACCTTCACCTTATTGGTAAGGATATCTTAAGATTCCACACAATATACTGGCCAATTATTCTTATGGCACTGGATTTACCGCTGCCTAAGCAGATATTTGGTCATCCATGGCTCTTACAGGGCGATGGCAAGATGAGTAAGTCAAAGGGAAATGTTATCTATGCTGATGACCTTGTAGACCTGTTTGGAGTTGACGCAGTAAGATACTTCGTTCTTCATGAGATGCCATTTGAAAATGATGGTGTTATCACATGGGAGCTGTTAGTTGAGAGACTTAATTCAGAGCTGGCAAATACTCTGGGTAATCTTGTTAACAGAACAGTTGCCATGACTAATAAATATTTCGGCGGAGTTGTGAACCATACAGGTGTAACTTCAGAGGGTGCCGGAACAGATGATAAGGGCAACAGCCTTGATTTTGATTCTGACCTTAAAGCATTTGTCACAGGAGCAAAGAGCCGTATTGAGAACAAGATGAAGACACTTCACGTTGCGGATGCTATTACAGAAGTATTTGCATTATTTAAGAGATGCAACAAATATATTGATGAAACAATGCCTTGGGCTCTCGCCAAGAATGAGGAAGATAAAGACAGACTGGCAGAGGTTTTATATAACCTTACAGAGAGTATCACAATAGGTGCTAATCTGCTGATGCCATATATGCCTGAAACAGCAGAGAAGATATTTGCCCAGTTATATCCTGAAAACAGTAAAGCTGGGGTAAGAGATTTTGATGACCTTGATAAATTCGGACTTCGTGAGAGTGGTCTTAAGGTTACAGATAAACCAGAGATTCTCTTTGCCAGACTTGATTTAGAGGAAGTACTAAAGAAGGTTGAAGAGATTCAGGCAGCACAGAAGAAGGCTTCTGGTGCAGTGGAGTATCCACAGGTTGAAGCAAAGCCAGAGATTAGCTTCGAGGATTTCGAGAAGATTCAGATACGAGTAGGTGAAGTTCTTGCATGTGAGCCTGTTAAGAAAGCCAAGAAGCTTCTGTGTTCACAGATAAGAATTGGTGATGAGGTACGCCAGATTGTATCAGGTATTGCCCAGTACTATAAGCCAGAAGAGATGGTTGGCAAGAAAGTTGCTGTTATTACTAATCTTGCACCACGTAAAATCTGTGGAGTAGAATCTCAGGGAATGATTCTTGCAGCTATGGATGATAAGGACAACCTTTCAGTTATGACTGTAGATAAGGACATCATTGCCGGAAGTGAGATTGGATAATATGAAAATATTTGAAACACATGCTCATTATGATGATTCGGATTTTGATGAGGACAGGGACCAGCTGATTAGTACCATGTTATCAGAGGAGGGGGCTTTGGACGTTATTGTTAACGTGGGAGCCAGCCTTAAAGGATGCGAGGACAGCTTATCCCTGGCCTCTCGCTATGAAAAGGTATATGCAGCTGTTGGCGTTCACCCAGAAGAAGTGGAAAGTCTTAATTCAGACAAATTAAAATGGATTGAAGAAACAGCTGTATCTGATAAAAAGGTTGTTGCCATTGGGGAAATCGGACTTGACTACCATTATCCCGAGCCTGGAAAAGATATCCAGAAATACTGGTTCAGGCAGCAGATGAGCATTGCCAGAAAGATTAATAAACCTGTAATTATTCACTCAAGAGAGGCTTGCGCAGACACTTTAGAATGTATGAAACAGGAACATGCCGGGGAGTGTGGTGGAATTATTCACTGTTATTCTTATACTAAGGAAGCTGCCAGGGATTTTCTTAACATGGGATTTTATTTTGGTATAGGCGGTGTTGTTACATTTAAGAATGCAAAGAAGCTGGTTGAAGCAGTGGAGTATATTCCAATGGACAGGATTCTGCTTGAAACTGACTGTCCATATATGGCACCGGAGCCTCACCGGGGAACAAGAAACGACAGCAGGAATATAGTCTATGTAGCAGAGAAAATAGCGCAGATTAAAGGGATTACAGCCCAGGAAGTAATTGATATTACTAATAATAATGCAAGGGTATTATTTGGATTATAATGTTAGGGTTATAATATTAGAATTAATAATGTGCTGCATGTGTCAGGGCTTAGAAACAGTAATAGGAGTGTTATGTCTGATTTTAGCAATGTTAAACATTTGGGGAATCCCACTAATACAATAGAAATCCTTGATAAATATGGATTCTCATTTCAGAAAAAGTTTGGACAGAATTTTCTTATTGATGAGAACGTTGTAAGGAAAATTGTAAGGGAAGCAGGAGTTTCCAAGGATGATTTTGTGTTGGAGATTGGCCCGGGAATAGGAACTATGACCCAGATTCTCTGCGAGGAAGCAAGGGAAGTTGTGGCTGTAGAGATTGATAAGAAGCTTATCCCAATTCTTACACAGGATACCTTAAGCTATTATGACAATGTAACAGTAATCAACGAAGATATACTTAAGCTTGATATTGTCAAGCTGGCTAATGAAAAGAATGGTGGAAAGCCTATAAAGGTTGTGGCTAATCTGCCATATTATATAACTACTCCTATAATTATGGGATTATTTGAAAGCCAGGTTCCACTGGACAGCATTACAATTATGGTTCAGAAGGAAGTGGCAGACAGGATGCAGGTTGGACCTGGAACGAAAGACTATGGAGCCTTATCTTTAGCTGTCCAGTTCTATGCCAGACCGCAGATTGTCCTTACTGTTCCTGCCAGCTGTTTCATGCCTCGCCCTAATGTGGATTCAGCAGTAATACGCCTTGAAAGGTTTAAGGAACCTCCAGTGGATGTAACTGACCAGCATCTTATGTTCAATATAATAAGGGCTTCATTTAACCAGCGCAGAAAGACTATGACTAACAGTGTGGTCAATGCTGGCCTTGGAATAACCAGGGAGAAGCTTCTTGCAGCATTGGAAGCTGTTGGCCTTCCTGCAACTGTAAGGGGTGAAGCACTGACACTGGAGCAGTTTGCAATGCTGAGTAATCATATCTCCGCATACCAGTATCCGAAGTAAGGATTTGGGTAGTCGCTTCTGTGGCTTTTCTTGAAACTGTTAAAGCCAAACATAGTGGCAAGGTAGCGTTCTTTGTTAGAGTACATTCCCGGAATACCAATAAAATACCGTGTTCCGTTGGTGTTTGCGGCAACTCTTCCAAATAGAAGATGCCTGTATGTATAGAATCCATGCATCATAAATGAATTATTGTCTGTCAGTTCACCTGGAACAAATCTTTTAAGCATCTCAGGGGTTACTTCTATACAATCGTAGTAATAATCATCATCAAAGGCATTAATATAATCAGCATGTAAGAAGAGTTTCTCTGCAAAATCAATCTTGAAATCAACATCAGATACGTCATGTAAATTCTGGTTTTCAGGTTGTTGTATTGTTTCTTTTTTTTTCTCGAAGTTTGATACCGGAACAAATACAGGACCAGATTGTGAAGGAGACACAGGCATATCAGATGCTCCCGGCATGTCAGAGCCTTCAGTAACCACAGGTGCCTCATGGGCTTCAGGTTTTTCAGTCATCACAGGTGCATCATGAACTTCAGGCTCTTCATGAACTTTGGGCTTTTCAGGCTCCTCGGTCACTTCGGAATTTTCCTCTTTAATTACATAATCCTTTGGAAGATATACGCACTTGGAAGGGTTTATTTCATCTGCTTCCCACAAGCTGAAACAGCTGTAGTAATTATCATCAGGCTTAAGGACACCAATTCCCTTTATCTGGGAAAAGGTGTAGCCGGAAGAGGCAATGTTGTCCGGATTAAATATATCCTGATACCTGCCTTTGCCACCATTAATTATTACACTGCCTACAGGCAGAAGATTGTATGTCCCCTGTTTCTTTGTCCTGTCAAATATCAGATATATGGAAAAACCTTCAGGGGTGTCACGGTACACTCCCATCAGGTTAACAGACAGACCAAAGATACCATTACGTACCTCTGCTTTTGCAAATCCTACGTTTTTATCTTTTACACCTCCCGGGTAAGAATAAATATATGATACCAGCCTTTTAAACTCCTTCATTTCAATCCTTCCTTTCAATGATTTTGTACAAAACATCTATTGCAGACTATGCACAAAAAAAGGAAGATATAACTATATTTAATACATTTTTAATTGACATTACTATTTCATAAGGCGCATAATCGAACCCAGCTAAATAACAATTAAAGTAAGGTTTGCCCCAGCAAAACAGAGGGGAAAGTATAATGAAAGGGAAAAAGCGATGCTGCAATTAATTAACATAACTAAAGATTATCCTGCAGGAGATGGAACAGTACATGCATTAAAAGGCATTAATCTTAAGTTCAGGGAAAGTGAATTTGTTTCCATACTGGGTCCATCCGGCTGCGGTAAGACTTCTATGCTCAACATCATTGGAGGACTGGATCAGTACACAGATGGAGACCTTATTATCAATGGGAAGTCTACTAAGGATTTCAAGGACAGTGACTGGGATGCATACCGTAACCATTCAATTGGATTTGTGTTCCAGAGTTACAATCTGATTCCGCATCAGACAGTTCTTCAAAATGTCGAGTTAGCCCTTACCCTTTCTGGCGTAAGCAAATCAGAGAGAAGGCAGAGAGCTAAGGAAGCCCTTGAGAAAGTAGGCCTGGGAAACCAGATTAACAAGAAACCAAGTGAAATGTCAGGTGGACAGATGCAGCGTGTGGCAATAGCCAGAGCATTAGTGAATAATCCTGACATTATACTGGCAGATGAGCCAACAGGAGCCCTTGATACAGAGACAAGCGTACAGGTTATGGATATTTTAAAAGAGATTTCCAAGGATCGTCTTATTATAATGGTTACCCATAACCCTGACCTTGCAGCAAAATATTCCACAAGAATTATTAATGTCCTTGATGGTGAGATTACAGGGGATACTAAGCCTTTGACAGAGGAGGAGATTAAAGCCTGTAAAAAAGCCGAAGAAGAAAAACAGGCTGAAGAAAGTAAGAGAAAGAAGAGACGCAAAGAGAAGAAACCATCAATGTCTCTTACAACAGCATTTAGCCTGTCACTTAAGAATCTGTTTACCAAGAAAGGGAGAACAGCTCTTACTTCATTTGCAGGAAGCATAGGAATCATCGGCATTGCCCTTATATTTTCTGTTTCAAATGGACTTTCAGGATATATTGACAAGATGCAGGAGGATACCCTGTCGTCGTATCCCCTTACAATTGAAGAGACTAATGTGGATATGTCTACACTTATGAAGTCATTTATGGGGGTGCATGATGACAGTGAAGTACAGCATGAGAATGATGCGGTGTACACAAAGCAGGTGCTCTATAATATGATAAATGCTCTTAACAACATGGAAACTAAGGAGAATGACCTTAAGGCGTTTAAAGAGTACATTGAGAATGAGAGAGCTGATGAGAATGGCAAGTCAGGACTCTATGATGCAGTAAATGGTGTCCAGTATACATATGACTTTGACCTTCTTCTGTACACTAAAAATGTAGATGGAACAATTATCCACTCCGACACACAGGAACTTCTTAACAAGATGGTAATTGAGAATCTGGGAGTTGACCTTAATGCAATGTCTAATGTTGGTGCACAGTTAGGAATGCCGGATTCCATGATGTCATCAATGGGTGGAGGAAACATTAAGCTGTGGCAGGAGATGCTTCCAGGAGATAATGGAAGGCTTGTAAATGATATTCTTGAGAAGCAGTATAATCTTGTGTATGGCTCATGGCCAACAGAATATAACGAAGTAGTGCTTGTCCTTGATGAGAATAATGAGCTGGATGACCTGACTCTGTATGCATTAGGTCTTAAATCCCAGGAAGATATGGATAAGATGACCGATGCGGCATTAAAGAAAACCGAACTGGAAAGAGATACAGGTAGCTGGTCATATGAAGATATATGCAATATGGAATTCAGGGCTATTCTTAATTCCAACTGTTATACCTATGATGAGAAGAAGGATATATACACTGATTTAAGAGATACAGATGCAGGCTTGCGTTATCTGTATGACAATGGAACACCAATTAAAGTGTCCGGAATTATAAAGCCTGATGAAGAGGCAGTGGCAGGAATGCTTTCAGGTTCAATTGCATACACAAGTAAGCTTACAGAGTATGTGATAGACAAGTCAAAGGATTCACCAGCTGTTAAAGCCCAGCAGGATAAACCGGAAATTGATATATTTACAGGTCTTCCTTTCAGGGAAAATACAGGTAATCTGTCAGAGAGTGAGAAAGCAAAAGAATTTGACAAGTATATATCAGATTTGAGCGAGAGCGAGAAAGCTGCCGCTTATATAGATATTATGAGTATTCCTTCCGACGATTTCCTTGAACAGTCAGTATCACAAACTATGGGAAATATGACAAGGGATGATATGGATAATACCATGATTCAGGTTCTTACTGAACAGATGGGAATGAGTGAAGGTGATGTTAAATCCTATATTTCATCTATGACAGATGAGGAAATGTCCGATTTGTTCAGTCAGATGATAGAAGAGCAGGTAAAGAACCAGTATGCTGAGCAGACAAAACAGCAGATGAGCAGTGTTAATCCAATGCAGCTCGCAATGGCTCTTGATGCGGCTATGACGGAATATACACAGAGCCAGAAAGCCCAGTATTATGATGAGGTGCTGGAATTCTCTGATTCGTCATATGACAATAATATGAGTGAATTAGGATGTGTGGATATAGATAAACCATCTTCAATTAATCTCTATGCAGCTACATTTGAATCAAAGGATGTAATAGAGGATGCCATAGCTGATTATAACAAAGACGTTGATGAGTTAAAGCAGATTAAATACACAGATTACGTAGGACTTATGATGTCTTCAATAACATCAATCATTAATGCTGTAACCTATGTATTGATTGCATTTGTGGCAATATCACTTATTGTATCATCAATTATGATTGGAGTAATTACTCTTATATCAGTTCAGGAGCGTACAAAGGAGATTGGTATACTTCGTGCAATAGGTGCATCAAAACACAATGTATCAAGCATGTTCAATGCAGAAACTGTAATTATTGGTTTTACTTCAGGTGTGTTGGGAGTAATTGTGACAGTACTCTTATGCATTCCAATTAATAAGGTGATACAGCACGTCACAGGAATTGCAGGACTTAAGGCATACCTTCCTTTGTCTGTTGCTGTAGTGCTTGTATGCATCAGCATAATTCTTACACTGATTGCAGGTATTATTCCATCAAGAAGTGCTGCAAAGAAAGACCCAGTTGTGGCTTTAAGAAGTGAATAAATAATATATATTACATGTGCTGCTTCCTGTATTGCAATGGGGAGCAGCCTGTTTCATTTTTAAAGGCGTAGCAGAAATAGTTCTGGCTGGAAAATCCACATTCCAGACTTATGTCAATTATGGGCATATTCGTTCTTATAAGAAGATATTTTGCCTGGTTAATCTTTATCTTATTGAGGTAGCAGGAATAGCTGATTCCAAATGTTTTTGTGAATAAACGCGAAAGGTACCCTGAAGAAACAGACACAGCATCAGCTGTATCTTTAAGAGATGGGTCATTACTGTAATTCTGTTCTAAATATGCTAAAGCCTGGGTAAGAACAGGCTGGAATATATCTTTTCCCTGGTCTGATATATGTATTACAACACGGTCGAAAAGGTTAAGAATTGTTTGCTTGTCAAAGCAGGTAAATAATTTTTCCATCAAATCATTAGTAAATTGAATTCTGATGCCTTCCACATCTGACTGTGAAGTATAGGTGCTTTTGTGGTATAGTTCATTGCTTATGAGAATTACATCCCCAGCGTGAACGAAAAAATTTTTATCTAAAGATGAAATGATAGATTCCCCTTTGATACGGAAGCCAATACCATAATAAGAGTGATAAGCTTCCATGGTGTTCATAGAAAAACCGGCAGGACGGTAATTGCGGGAGACTCTTATAACTTCTGATTGAGAAAATGGTTCCATAATGATATACGCCTTTCTGTTATGTAAATAATCCAATTCAGCCTTTGGTTCATTTTTAAATAGTTTATTGCATATTTTATAAATTATTGTATAATATAGATATAAAATTAAATAAATTAGAACATAAAATAGATTTTTGCAAGGAGGTACATTTTTATGGCACAGGCAACTTTTAGTATCCGAATGGATGAAGCATTAAAAAAACAATTTGATTCTCTTTGTTCTGATTTTGGAATGAACGCAACCACAGCATTTAACATCTTTGCAAAGGCTGTGGTTCGAGAAAGAAGAATTCCCTTTGAAATCTCTGCTCCAGCTGATACCACAAGAGATGATGCTATAGCAGCATTCTGGGAAATGCGTAAAATTGCAGAAGAAAATGGTTTACAGGATATGACTCTAGATGACATCAACGCTGAAATTGAAGCCGTTCGGTCCGGAAAGTAGGTGATACAATGCAATATCTTGTTGTCATAGACACCAATGTAATTGTTTCAGCTTTATTATCCAAACACCCAGATGCATCAACAGTACAAGTATTCCAAGCGTTGCTTACTGACAGAATTACTCCGGTATATAATGATGAAATTCTTACCGAATATAGTGATGTTCTTCATCGTACAAAATTTCATTTTCCTGAAACTACGATTCAGGCTATTATTAACTACTTCCTCAAGTATGGCATCTGTACAGACCGCATTTCAACGGGAGAAGATTTACCTGACCCCAAGGATCTCGTCTTTTACGAAGTATGCATGTCAAAGCAAGACAAACATGCCATGCTTGTCACTGGAAATATGAAACATTTTCCTTCAAAGCCTTTTATTGTTACCCCAAATGAACTATTGGAAATCATAAACAAATAATGCCTCCCCAATATGATATGTCATATTTTCTTAAAAAACAAGGCTAAATAGTACCAAATTGTAAGAAATTTAAGATAATACGTACTATTATCAGAATAGTTAGTAATTTGCCAAAGGGAGGTATTATGAAAGCAAGTACTGTTATTCTGATAATTGTATCATTAATATATTTAAGAATAGATATAGGCAGGAGACAGAAAAAAGAAGAAGCTGACGGAATAGAGAGAAAAAGTCTGGCATTCTTTGGAATGATATGGGGAGCAGTTTTTGGCATAATGATTTATATATTTTTGTGGAGAATGGTTGATGCTGCAATTTATATTATTGGACCATTTGTTTTTCTGGGAACAATCTTTGGAAGTAAAATAACCAGGTCCGATAATGACAAACCAGAGAGAATTATAAGATATAAGAAAACTAAAAAAGTGAGTATTATAGCAGTTGTTTTAATGAGTATGGTTTGCCTCATCACATTTTTGGTTAAGGTTGTTCCGGCAAAAGACCGGATATCTCGGGAAAACCTGCCAGAGCAGATATATGTATATTCAGAAGATAATTATTATGCATATCAGTCAGGGTCAGACTGTTCCGGCTATGCAACGGCATACATACTTAGAAATCAAGGAATCAAAGTTGAAGGGCCGGAACTTTACAAGGAATTTGATAAGTTTTTTGGGTACGTTGCAGTTCACAATATTGTTGATAAATTGAAAGACTATGGCATAAAAGCCCATGCTTATCATGGAAATATAGAAAACTTAAAATGCAGATTAAACCAGGGTAAACCCGTTGTTGCACTCGTAACCATCAGCATAGACAGACCTAATGGATTGCACTATATTGCTGTTGTTGGGTACGATGAAGAATATATATATATTGCTGATTCAACAAGACAAAATTCAAATATACATGATAAAAATCAATATAACAGAAAATTAACATATGAGCAATTTGAAGACATATGGAGTACAGATATTTATCCTGTAAAGAATGTGTATGTTACGGTTGA
This sequence comes from uncultured Eubacterium sp., assembly GCA_945946665.1. GTDB lineage: Bacteria > Bacillota > Clostridia > Lachnospirales > Lachnospiraceae > Lachnospira. The sequence continues at coordinate 31,773 of CAMEWO010000015.1, read as the reverse complement.
TTAACATCTTGGATGGACTAAAGAAGTTTCCTGCTTTCCCTATGGTAAAAGCATACCGAAATAACCATGGCGATAGACCAGCCTACAGGCCATGCACACCAGATGCCAAGAGCTGAGCCGGTGATTCCTGAGAATACAAAAGCTAATACTACACGCAGAATAAGGTCAGTAAATGTGGCAACCATAAACTGCCACATTGCGCCTATTCCCCTGAGAATACCGTCTGCCACCAGCTTGGCAGAAACAACAAAATAGAATGGTGCTACAATCCACAGGAACTGCTGTCCTGTCAGAAGTGCTTCTGTGGAGCCTTTCTCCATGAAAAGAAGCAGCAGAGTCTTTCCCAACAGTATATAGAGCAGGCAGAATGGAATACAGAATAGCCAGACCATCTTAAGTCCTGCTTTAAAGCCCTCCTTAATTCTGCCAAACTGCTTTGCACCCAGATTCTGTGCTGTGAAATTAGATATACCATTTCCAATGGTGCTGAATGAAGTAATAACAAGATTGTTAAGCTTAATTGCAGCAGAGTATCCAGCCATAACAGAGGCACCGAAGCTGTTGATAACACTCTGTATCATTATATTTCCAATTGATATGAAGCTTTGCTGAAGGATACTTGGAATGGCAATCTTGGCAATCTTTTTTTCAAGTTCCCAGTCAAAAAGAGGACATTTTTCATCAGCTTTAATATTGTTAAGACGCTTTAGAACAGTGATAACAGCAAGGATACAGCTTATACCCTGGCATATGAATGTAGCCCAGGCAACACCTGCAACACCCATGTCAAATGCTTTGACAAAAAGAATATCCACAGCGATATTAGCAGTTGAGGATACAGCAAGGAAGTAAAATGGTGTCTTGGAATCTCCCAATGCAGAGAAAATACCTGTTGATATATTATAGAAAAATACAAAAGGCAGTCCCCACACATAAATATCAAGATACAGCTTGGAATCCGCAAATACATTCTCTGGTGTGTGAATCATATGAAGAAGAGGGGAGCAGCCAAGAAGCCCAATCAGCATAAGTAATCCGCACACAATCCCACTGGAGATGCAGGATGTGGAAACAGCTGTTTTAAGCCTGCTGTATTTCTTAGCCCCGTAAAGCTGGGAGACAATAATGGAACAGCCCATGTTGCATCCGAATGCAAATGCAATAAATATAAGAGTTATCTCATAGCTGTTGCCTACAGCTGCCAGAGCATTTTCTCCAATAAATTTGCCAGCTACAAGGCTGTCTGCAATGTTGTACATCTGTTGGAATACAATGCTTCCAAACAGTGGAAGACAGAACTTCCACAACACTGTGTCTGTTTTTCCCACAGTTAAATCCTTGTTCATTGTTTTCCTTCTCCTTCATTTCCTTTATATTTCAATTTTTGCCAATCCTTTCACTACCTTATCAAAATCAGACTCGATTGGTTGCGTCTTATTAAAGATGTCATATTCCTGATAAGCTTTCTCCACTGCCTGTTTATGGGAAATACGTCCGTTATCCTTCAGAATATCGTATCTGCGGAACTCAAGGAACTCGTTCACGCTTTTGGAGAATTCCTCCATTGTAAAAACATTCTCCCGTTCAATCAAATCCTCTATGTAATCAAAATACCCTGTAACAGCACGTTCCAATTGACGAATCTGTTTTTCGTCTAAATAGTTTTTTGCAATCGGGGTATCGGATTTGAGAATGCGACCATCGGGAGCATTTTTCCATGTAGTTAATCCCATATTCTCTTTGGTGTGATCAGCCTGATTGTACACAATTTCAGCCGCAGTCTTACCGGTAATGGCATAGTGGAATTTGTTCTGTATAGTGGCATAAAAATGATATGCAGTATCAGAATCTCTATCGTAATCAATGCTGCACTCTGCAAAGATATCGGTTATCTGTTGCCATATTCTGCGTTCGCTGGCACGGATGGAGCGAACTCTTTCCAGCAATTCACGGAAATAGTCTTTTCCAAAAGCTGTTTTACCCTGTTTCAGGCGTTCATCATCCATAGCAAAACCCTTAATCATATATTCCTTCAAAATACCGGTTGCCCAGATACGGAACCTGGTTGCCTGAATGGAGTTTACTCTGTAACCTACAGAAATAATGGCATCCAGATTGTAATAATTGGTAGGGGAAAGCTGTGTTTTTCCGGGAATCGCACCGTGTGGAGTGGGTATTTCCATTTTGGAAACTACCACTTCTTCACGAAGTTCTCCCTGCTCAAAAATATTTTTTAAATGCTTGCTGATTGCCGGTGTCTGAACACCGAATAATTCAGCCATAGCTTTTTGTGTCAGCCAGATAGTTTCATCTTTTATTAAGGCGCTGACAGTTACATTATCATCTTCAGTTCTGTACAGTACCATTTCCATTTGTTTTGTAATATCTGTATTCATATAAAACCTTCTTTCTTATAGCATATAAATACTGGACCAAGGCATTATGTCTGGGATATATACACATATCTTAGATGGTCTTCCCACCTGTCGTTAATTCTTGCATAGGCGTAAGCTGTACCCTCACTTATAAAGCCAAGGGAGCGGCATAGTTTAAGGGAGTATAGATTTTTCGGATGAATATATGCCTCGATTCTGTGCATATGTAAGTCATTAACAACCGCCTTAAGAGCCATTGTCAGCATTTTTCTTCCATAGCCCTGGTTCCACAGCTGTCTGTCTATCTTATATCCGATAATGCATGAACTCATACTCTTATTAATATTTGAAAATGAGACACTGCCGATGATTTTGTCTGGAAAAAGGTCGCAGAACAGGTAATATCTGGCGTGTTTGCGATGCATGAAGGAATTATATTCCGCATCAACAAGGTTAGTGATGAATTCCCTGGTGTAGAAATTATCAGGTTTATCTGCTTCATAAGGGTCAAAATAACACCTGTTACTTGTGTAGAAGTCGATAATTTTATCTATATGGCTTGTATCAAGAATCTTAAGTGTAAGATTGTTATTCTGGTACTCAAACTGCATTATATAAGCTGTCCTTTCGTAAAACGGTGTTAATCTGCCTGAGCCTAATCTGTATAAGCTGGTGTTAATCTGCCTGAGCCTAATCTGTATAAGCTGGTGTTAATCTGCCTGAGCCTAATCTGTATAAGCTGGTATTAATCTGCCCTGGTCTGTGTTTTCTTGGATTCCCTTAGATTTTTAAAAAATGTTGACAGGAGTGTGCTGCACTCTGAATCAAGAACACCTCTGGTCACCTGGCAGACATGGTTAAACTGGGGCATTTCCAGAATATTAAGTATGGAGCCGCCACAGCCTGCTTTGGGATTCATGGAGCCAATGACAACTCTGGGAATTCTTGCCTGGACAATAGCACCGGCACACATCTGGCATGGTTCAAGAGTAATATATATTGTGCAGTCTTCAAGCCGCCAGTCCCCTATAACTTTGCTTGCCTTTTTAATAGCAGTAATTTCGGCATGACCAAGAGTTGTTTTATCAGTGTTTCTCCTGTTGTATCCCCTGCCAATAATTTTTCCCTCATGGACTATGACACAGCCTATGGGCACCTCCATGTGTTTTCCTGCCTTTCTGGCTAGCTTAATGGCTTCTTTCATGTACTTTATATCAAGGCTTTCCTGGGTTCCTTCAGATTCTCTGAAAGACGGTGTATCGTCAGCCGGCCTGTTTGTATCGGTATCAATCTTCATTCTAGTCTCCAATCTGCAGACAACTGTTGGGGGCAAAATATCTTTTGACTCCAACAACATAATTAATTCAATAATTTTCAATGTTTTGCTTTCACGCTAGTATAACACATTTTAACAAAAATGCAGTAAAAAACATAAGAAAAAGTCGAAAATTTCAGGGACGTGCAGGAGGGCTAAAATGCCCATAACTATTGACACAAACAGGCTGGACGGGTATAATATTTAAGACCGCGCAGCCGGGGTAGTAGCGGCACCTTGTACCTGAAATCCGCTATAGCAGGGGTGATGTTTGGCAGAGGGCAGTTGTTTATGGAGCAGCCCGATATAAGTGGTGTTGACATTTGGGTCTTTCGCAACAGAAATTCATGAACCATGTCAGGTCAGGAATGAAGCAGCATTAAGTGAAACCTTCTGTGTGCCGGAAGGCAGCCTGGATCGAGCTAACTGTATCGGTAACGTCTGTGGATTATTGTTCGAAGTCAGACGCGCGGTTTTTTATTTTATTGTAGATATGCTGAATACATCTGTGTAGAAAGTGCATTTTGATATTGTGACAACAGCTGTAAGCTCAACGCGAACAATGGACTGGCAGGGAGGAGTAAGATGTCTTATCAGGCTTTATATAGAAAATGGCGTCCTGTAACATTTGAAGATGTAAAGGGACAGGACCATATAGTTACAACTCTTAAGAATCAGATAAAGCTGGACAGAGTGGGACATGCCTACCTTTTCTGCGGAACAAGAGGAACCGGTAAGACAACAGTTGCCAAGATTTTTGCAAAGGCTGTGAACTGTGAGAATCCGGTGGATGGAAGTCCCTGTGGTGAATGTCCGACATGTAAGGCTATTGCGGCCGGGGTTTCCATGAATGTGGTTGAGATAGATGCGGCATCAAACAATGGTGTTGATAACATAAGGGAAATCAGGGATGAGGTAATGTATTCTCCAACTGAGGGAAAGAAGAAGGTGTACATTATCGATGAGGTCCATATGCTTTCCATTGGCGCATTTAACGCATTGTTAAAGACACTGGAGGAACCACCGGAATATGTTATATTCATACTTGCAACTACTGAGGCAAGCAAGATTCCTATTACAATACTTTCCAGATGCCAGCGGTACGATTTTCACAGAATCAGCATTGATACCATAGCAGGCAGACTTTCACAGCTTATGGAATATGAGAATATCCGTGTGGAAGACAAAGCACTGCGGTACGTTGCCAAGGCGGCAGATGGTTCCATGAGAGATGCCTTAAGCCTTATTGACCAGTGTGTTGCATTTCATCTGGGTCAGGATGAGCTTACCTATGAAAATGTCTTAGATGTGCTGGGAGCTGTGGATACAACAGTGTTTGCAGATACGTTGAAAGCGGTTGTTTCAGGAGATGTTTCTGCCTGTCTTCACATTGTTGAGGACGTGGTAATGCAGGGAAGAGACCTTTCACAGTTTACATCAGATTTTGTCTGGTATTTAAGGAACCTTCTTTTAGTTGCATCAACAAAGGATATATCAAGCCTTGAGGATGTTATTGATGTGTCTGCTGATAATCTAAAGCAACTGGCAGAGGATGCAAAGCTTGCAGATGCAGAAACGCTTATGAGATATATAAGAGTTATGTCCGATTTATCCAATGAATTAAAGCTGGCAACCCAGAAGAGAATTAAGCTGGAGGTATCTTTGATAAAGCTGTGTAAACCAGCCATGGAGCCTGCAGCAGATATCGGAGAACTGTCAGGCAGGGTAGGTCAGCTTGAACAGCAGCTGGAGGAGACCATAAAGCATATTAAGGAGACAGAGGACAAGCTTTCCGATGGCACATTTATTCCGGCAGGATATGGAGAAGGGGACTATCAGGGACCGGGGAATGGTTCTTACGCCGGAAATAATGGCGGCAGGGATGCAGGACACATGAGTGGAATGACGGAGGCCGTAAAACCTGAGAAGAAAGTGGTTCAGGCTCTCCCTGAAGATATTAAACAGATTGCATTAAGCTGGGATGACATAGTAAGTTCCATAAGCGATCCACTTCTTCTGACATTCTTACGACAGGCTAATGTGGCACTGGCTTCTGACGGAGCAAGCCTTGAGATTGTGCTTAAGTCCACATCGGCGTACAATTCGGTATCAAGGGAAGAAGTAAAAGAACAGCTTATTGATTTAATTGAGGAAAGAACCGGACTAAAGGTTAATATAATAGTTACAAAACTGCCTGATGGAGATGATTTCCAGAACCGTTTTACAGATATCAGACAACAGGTTAACATTGACATTGTGGTAGATGATAAGGAGGAATATATATAATGGCAAAGAGAGGCGGATTTCCAGGCGGCATGCCTGGCAACATGAACAACCTGATGAAGCAGGCACAGAGAATGCAGCGTCAGATGGAAACACAGCAGGCTGAGCTTGAAGCAAAGGAATTCACTGCAGCAGCAGGTGGCGGTGTTGTTGAGGTCACAGTTACAGGTAAGAGAGAGATAACAAAGGTTAAGATTGACCCTGAAGCGGTAGACCCAGAGGATGTAGAGATGCTTGAGGATCTTATCATGGCAGCAGCTAATGAGGCTTTAAGAAAGTGTGAAGAGGAATCGGCTGCACAGATGTCTAAGCTTACCGGTGGACTTGGAGGACTTGGCGGAGGCCTTTTCTAATGGACATATACAGTGGTCACATTAATAAATTAATTGAACAGTTATCAAGATTACCAGGGGTTGGGGCGAAGAGCGCCCAGCGCCTGGCATTTCACATTATTAACATGCCACAGGAGGAAGTAGAGAAGCTGACCCGGACAATGCTTGATGCAAAGGCAAATATCAGGTATTGCAAGGAATGCTTCACACTGACAGACAAGGATTTATGTCCGATTTGTGCAAATAATGCGAGAGACCATAAAACAATTATGGTGGTGGAACATACAAGGGATATGGCAGCATATGAGAAAACAGGAAAGTATGAGGGGGTTTATCATGTGCTTCACGGTGCAATCAGTCCAATGCTGGGAATAGGGCCGGGAGACCTTAAGATTAAGGAGCTTATCTTAAGACTGGAAAAGGATGTGGATGAGGTTATTATTGCAACTAATTCCAGCCTTGAGGGAGAGACCACAGCAATGTATCTTAGCAGACTGATTAAACCTACAGGAATTAAAGTTACAAGAATTGCCAGCGGAGTGCCGGTTGGCGGGGATCTGGAGTATATAGATGAGGTTACACTGCTTCGTGCCCTGGAGGGAAGAACCCAGCTGTAAATTAATTGGAAGGTGGAAATATGGCTGTTACAATGCATGGTGATATTATATCTGATCACCGGGAAAGAATGCTTAACCTGAAAAAATATTATCCTTTCTTCAAGCTTACACAGATAAGCTTTTCCCAGTTCAAGGATGGAAGATATGAAATCCTTGACATGGGTTATATTCTCATGGCCATTTTAAGATTTTTCATAGAAGAGAATAATTTTAAAGAGAAGGATGTCACATATCCGAAATATCTGGAATTCATTACAGATGTGCTTAAGAAGGATTTTGGACTGGTTCTTGGTGAGGAAGAGAGCAGGGAGATTGGGGATTACATATTTGACAAGATTAAGAATGATGGAAAACCCTTTGATTTCCAGTATTTTGATCCTATAGACAAGAAAAAGAGAACTTCCAGGGTAAGGATTATCGAAAGCACGGTGCGTAACAGTACAGTATGGTATTCCATAAGCCCGGATGCCATAGAATTCTATCTGGATACTAAGGAAATCAAGGACGAAAGCAGAATTAACGTACAGCAGCTTCTTCTTGAGAAAATGATACGTGCCAACAATTTTAAGGGCGGAACAGAGGTTGTGGAGCGGATTAACGAGGAAGTGAACCGCCTGCAGCTTAAGAAAAATGAAGTGATGTCAATCATCGCTTCTGACGTGTATGCAGGAATTGAAGCCTACGAGGAATTCGTGGATACAGGAATGAAGTGGTTTGAGGATGAAGAGAAGCTGTTTCGAAAGAACAGGGATCTGATTCAGGCTGCCCTGGAAAAAATTGATAAAAAAGGACATGGCGACAGCTATTTTAAGACTGTCAATGAAATATATGAACTGGAAAGCCAGCTTAAGGTTGCCATGAACAGGCACAGTGAGCTGTTAAAGGCGTGCACGGATATGCAGAAGCTTACAGATGAGGCGGTAAGAAAGGCCAAGCTTGGCAAACTCCGGGCTCATGTGGATTTTAAGAACATGCTTAATGACATGATTAAGACAGACAGGGCTGATATACTGGTACAGCTTGTCAGTCCGCTTTTTATGCCTAAGGTAAAGAAAACATTTGATATTACTGCCATTGATAATGCACTGGAAAACAAGCCGGTAAAATATCAGGAGGCAGAGAAGGTTTCCAGACAGGAGCTTACTGATATTGTATTTGAGGATGAAGTCGAGGAGAAGAGAATCCGGGATAATTATGTATTCTTAATGGACAATATTCTGTCGGCACTGGAGGTCAGGAATACATTTACACTGGAAGAATTCAATAATGCCATGAAGAAGCTTTATTCACCGGATATTGTAAAGAATGGGGATTACTACTCATTTTTTGTAAATCTGTGCCAGAAGAAGGAATACTGCATTGGCGGTGATGGCGGCAATAATGAAAGCTTTCTGGATGAATATGTAAAGGAAGCCTTTGCAGATAAAGAGCCTGTAACATTTTCAATAGGATTTAATGGTAATGGGAAGCTTGCGCTGTTTGATGGATGTGAGGTAAGTGACCTGGTATTCGTCAGGGGATAAAACCTTAAGAGAAGGCAGTTTTAACGGACCATAGTGAGGCAGGAATGAGCAGAGTATATCGGAGATAGGGCAGATACTTGCCGGACAGGGTCGGAAATGAGGATAAAAGTATGGAGAACAAAAATTTAGAGAAGGGCATGGATATAGTTTCCAAGCTCTTGGCGGGGGAGCAGGTGTCAGAGACAGGAAACAACCAGTCTTACTATCAGGAATACAATAATAATGCAGAAGTATATGATTTCGTTCATATGGCATTAAAGAAGATGAATATTAAACTGTATGAATATAATAATGGGCTGTTTATAAGCGGGGGAGAGAATAACACAGCATTTGGATACAGTAATGAAGAACTTAAAAGGACGCTGGGAATCAGATTAAACAGAGAATTGTATCTGGCATATTTTGTAATATATAACATTATCACTGAATTTTATAATGACACTACGACTTCAACATATGTGGACTATGTCAGGGTGGAAGATATAATTGACAATGTTGACAATTCAATTAATGGTATACTGGACAACCGCACAGGCATTGTGTTAGATGAGGTGGAAGACAACAGTTTCAAGCAGATTGCCCTTAGCTGGGAGGAACTTCCTGCAACCTCCGGGGCGGAACAGATTGGATTAAGGGCTGCAAGGAATTCCAAGGCTGGATTCGTAAAGATGGTGTTTAATTTCTGTATATCACAGAATCTGCTGGTGGAAAATCAGGGGAGATTCTATGCAACTGACAGATTCAGGGCAATGATTGAGAATTATTTTGATGATTATCACGGAAGATTTGCAAAAATTATGAGTGAAGCACTAAAAGACAAGGAGGAAAGAAGCGGGGATGCCACAGATTAACAGGATAAGAATTAATAATGTTAAATATAATTTCGGAACCCAGTGTTATGATGATTTCGTTATGCGTTTTAACTGCCATAACACATTGTATGACCTGGCAAATGGCGGTGGTAAGAGTCTTCTTATGCTTCTTCTTATGCAGAATGTGATTCCTAACTGCACACTGGATGACAAGCAGCCAATAGAAAAGCTGTTCAGACAGGGCGGCGGCAATACTGTAATTCATTCCCTTATTGAGTGGAAGCTGGACCCATGTTACCAGAAGGACAATTACAAATATATGACAACAGGTTTCTGTGCAAGAAAAGCAAGAAGCCAGGGGGAAGATGAGAATCAGCTGGAGGAAGCAGCAGTACAGACTAAGGCAAATGCATCCTCTGCCATAGAATATTTTAATTACTGTATATTTTACAGGGAATTCGGAGATAACGATATTAAGAACCTCCCTTTAGAAAGTAATGGGGAGAAGATTACATATAATGGATTGAAGGCGTACCTTCGTGATTTGGAAAAAAAGGACTTTGGTGTTTCTGTAAAAATATTTGAGGGGAAGGGGGATTACCAGAATTTCCTTACCCAGTACGGAATATTTGAGAGCCAGTGGGAGATTGTAAGAGGAATTAACAAAACAGAAGGCCATGTGAGAACTTATTTCGAGAACAGCTATAAGTCCAGCAGGAAAGTGGTGGAAGACCTTCTCATAGAGGAGATTATCCAGAAATCTTACAATAACAGACTTGGTGTAAATAATGATGAAGGCACCATGGCACAGACGCTTCTGGACATTAAGGACAAGCTGCTGGAATTGTCAAAAAAACATGCCCAGATTAACAGCTACGACAGCCAGATGGCGGCAATCAGCAATTTCGCAGATTATGTTAGAGGATTTAAGGAACTGTATATCGAGAAGGAAAGGCTGGAGGAGAAACTGTACCAGCTTCTGTTGTCATGCAAACAGGTCCTTTTTGCAAAGGAAAAGGAACAGAAGGAAATTGAGGAAAAACTGGAAGGATTATCTGCTGACAGAGAGCAGGAGTTAAAGAATGTCCAGTGTGGTCAGGTGGCTCTTGAGGAAAAATCTTTAAATGAATTAAAAGGTCTTATTGAAGAGGCTTCCAGGGCTATCCAGCTTATTGATAAAGAAATTGAAGAAAAAAGACACAGGTTAATGGACATGGAATCTGCCCAGGATTATGAGGATTATCTGGAATACAAAAAACAGGTTATGCAGATAACAGAAACCATTAATAATAAAAACAGGGGCAGCGAGGACATCATTAAAGAATTAAAGTCTATTGCCGCAGAGATTAAGCAGTATATTGACAGCAAATTACAGGAAATTAACAGAGAGGCAGAATCTGCTGACCAGGAACTGAATCAGGCAAAGGACAGCCTTGACCAGGAGAATAACAGATATACTGAGATGCTTAAGAAACAGGCAGGCTCTGATGCACAGATTTCATATATCAGAAGTGAGCTTAAGGAGCTGGAAATTAAGTCGGGAAGGGCAATGGAGAATGCCGGACTAATTGTAGCTGAGAACGCTGTACAGGAACTTGAAGAGGCAAAGGACAGACTTGATGCAGCTGTATCTGAAAGTGAAAAAATCAGATTGGACATATCGGACATTGACAAGAAGCTTGTAAGCTGTGAGAACAGCTACAATATGCTGGTGGTTAATAACCAGCTTATGACTCAGGAGCTGGAGGGAGCGAGAAAGCTTGCGGAAAGTGCCGGGGATACAGTAAGACTGGATAAGCTTCTGACAATATATGGAGCTGCCGGTAAAGAAGAACTTAAGAACGAACTGTATAATATATATGACAAGATGGGAAGGGAATTAGTTGCCCTTACCACAGAAAAAGACAGGCTTGTTACATTTATTGAAAATGCAAAGAAAGGTACTTACGAATGTGACAGTGCTGACAGGGACAAATTGAAAAAATATCTCACTGACACCTATGGTGAAGATGTGGTTGAGGGGCATGAATGGTTCAGAAACCTTAATCCGGGACAGAAAAGAGATGTATTCAAACGTGTGCCATTTGCGGAATACAGCTTCGTAATTAAGAACGATTTTGACAGAATCAAGGAGGATGTGACCTTAAAGAATTTCCAGCGTGGAGCTTACGTCGTTCCAATTATAAGCGAATCAGTGCTGTATGACACTAAGCTGGAGGTCAATACTGAACTGGTGGCATTTGCCATGAAGGATATGAATTTCTTAAGGGATGATGCCGGCTTACAGGTGGAAATTGAGACAGCAGGCCAGGAACTCTTTGATTATGAAAACCAGATAAACAAGTTATCTGACAGAAGACAGATGATATGGGACGACTATGTGTATGTTCTGGAAAGGGATATTGTTGAAAAATATTCTTCTCCTGTGGATAAAAATGCAATTCAGGATAAAATTGTGGAAAACAACAGGGGAATTGACAGAATATCACAGCAGATTGCAGGACTTAAGGAGGAAAAGGGCAGACTGTCTGAGAGAATGGATGTCCTTAACAGTGAGCGCTTAAGCCTTGAGGAGAAAAGGGATGCATTAACCCGTGTAAGAGACATTAACGCAGAACTGGAGGATAAGCAGAGCCAGCTTGTAAGTATTAAGGCCGGGCTTGAGAAGATTTATGGGGATGTGCGGGACAGCCAGCAGTCTAAGTCTCTGGCAGAAGACAGGTACAAGAAAGCCCTGGAAGAGAAGGGAAGACTTGCAAAGGAACAGGAAAGGCTTAAAGAGAGCTGGAATGATACATACAGCCAGTACTACGTTGAGGGGGAAGATACTCAGGCTGGTACAGATGGTGACTATATGAGTCTGGAAAGCAGATTCCTGGGACTTAAGGAGATTATTGATAAGGAAAACAGTGATCTTAGTGATAAAGAGGCTCTTCTTAAGCACTACCGTACATCTATGGAGAAATGTCTTAAATCCATTGAATACAGGGGAAGCGATGTTGAAATAATTAAAAGAAGCGTTGAAGATGGTACTCTTAAATCAGGTGGCTCATCAGCCATGTATGAATTAAAGGCATCTATTAAGGCAGATCTGGAAAAATCCTCTAAACAGAGGGAGGAACTGGATTCACAGAATGCTTTGATGAACCGTCTTGAAGGAAGCGTTTCTCACGGAATCAACCAGATCATTGAAAGATTCGGGGAATACAGTTCTGTGGAATGTGATAATCCGGAAGTTTACGTAAAACAACACAAAGAACAGGCTGAAAAAATTGCCGCCGATATAAGGGAAGTTAAGAAGGAAGCAGACCAGCTTAGCCGCCAGCAGAAGGATATCTATGTGTGGAACAAGGATCTGGAAAGAATTATATCTAATGCAGGAATGACAATTCCTGATGAGAGGGAAATTGCCCGCCTGGCTGCCGGAGTATCTGGACATGGGGCAGCTGATGATATAGAAGTCAGGGACGGTGAAGCTGCACCAGCTGTGTATGCCAATATTACCATGCAGGATGTGAAGGGCTATGATGCTGTGGCAAAAGAGTATGATAAGCACATGAAGCTTATGGCAAAGAAGAAGGATGAATTCGAAAAGCATAAGAATACTCTTGCTGACCTTCTTGCAGGTTATGGTGCATCCGAGCTTGCCACAGAGGTGAGAAATGCACTGACAATGCCTTCAGACGCTGTCCAGACAGAGGATATGGCAGAAAGACTTAGTGAGACTAACGGACTTATCCAGCTTGAAAAGGACAGAGTATCCAAAGGTATCCAGGATATGGAGAGAATTAAGGAGAACTTTGAGAACAGGTGTATTCAGACCTGTTGTAATATTAAGACAGACCTTGACCGTCTTCCTAAGCTTTCAACCATTAATCTTGATGAGGAAAATATATCTGTTATTGGTCTCCAGATTCCATACGTACCTGAGGACATGTTCAAGGAAAATATGTCTGCTTACATAGATGAGACAATCGCAGTAGCGGAAAGCTTCCCTACAGCAGATGAGAGGCTTAATTACATAAGGAACAGGCTTACATGGAAGAGGCTGTTTTCCGTTATTGTTACAGATATGAATTCTATAAGGGTTAATCTGTACAAGCGTGAGAGAATAAAGGATCAGAGCAGATATCTGCGCTATGAAGAGGCGGTAGGTTCAACAGGACAGTCACAGGGAATATACATACAGTTCCTTATTGCGGTTATTAATTACATTTCCAGCATAAATGCACCATCACAGGATTCCAGCGTGATTGGAAAGACAATATTTATTGATAATCCATTTGGCGCAGCAAAGGATATATACATCTGGGAGCCTATATTTAAAATGCTGAAAACTAATCATGTGCAGCTTATTGTTCCTGCCCGTGGTGCCACACCGGCAATTACAGGAAGGTTTGATGTTAACTACATTCTGGGACAGAAGCTTACAGATGGCAGACAGCAGACAGTTGTGGTGGATTATTACAGTAAAACTGATTCTGACCAGATGGAATACACAAGGATGGATTACGAGCAGGCAAGCTTCACATTCGATTAATGGTTGTCAAGTTTCACATTCGATTTATGGTTTACAACACAAAAATGGTATGTTAGACTTATGATGTATGTGAATAATAGGATAATTGTGTCCTTGGGGAGATAGAGTTAGATACATGGGCAGAGAATTTCTGACCCTGATAAGTATATTTAAGGAAAAGGTGGCGTGGAAATTGGATAAATACGACATGAAAATAAGCATGGAGCAAATCCAGACTCTTGTTGAGAAAAAGAAATACAAGCAGGCTTCTGACCTGGCAAAGACACTTGACTGGCATAAGGTCAAGGACTGGCCATCACTGTCAGCAGCCATCACTGCTCATGAAAAGGTGGGTGAGCTGGAAGTGGCCAGAGATATGGCTATTCTTGCATATAACAGGAATCTTGGAGGCAAGAAGCTGGTATATGAGCTTACAACACTTATGATAAAGCTGAAACAGTTTGATGATGCGGATCAGCTTTTCCTCGAATATGAGAAAATGGCATCCAGAGATGTTAACAAATATGTCCTCTACTATGAGTTAAGAAAAGCAGAGGGTGCCCAAAGTAATGAACTTGTGGAGATTCTGGAAGATTACAAGTCTCAGGAAGTTGATGAAAAGTACATGTACGAGCTGGCTAAGCTCTATTCCAAGACAGGAAGGAAGAAGGAGTGCGTAAAGGCATGTGATGAGATAGCACTTCTTTTCCAGGATGGAGCCTATGTTGTTAAGGCTCTTAAGATGAAGCAGTTCCACGGAGCGAAGCTTACTGATTCCCAGCAGAAGAAGCTGGATGAGGCAAGAGCCCGCAAGACTGACATGGAGATTACAAGAGAAATCCTGTTCCAGAAGCAGATGGACAGCAGTAATTTCAGTGACAAGAAGGAAGCTGAGATTGATGAGATGCTGGATGGTTCTGCGGCAGCAGGGGATACTATCAATATCAGCAAGATGGTGAAGGATGCTGTCAATCAGGATGATGATGTTGATTACACTGAATTCGAGACAGAGTTTGATGAGAATGGTGTTAACAGAAAGCTTAAGAGATTCATATTAGAGCAGGTTAAGGCGGCAGAAGAAGCCAAGGCAGCTGAAGCAAAGGCAGCAGAAGAAGCCAAAGCAGCAGAAGAAGCCAAAGCAGCAGAAGAGGCCAAAGCCGCAGAGGAGGCGAAGGCTGCATCAGATAACACAGTTAGTGGGCAGGGGCAGACATCAAGCCAGGAAGCTGACAGTGCAAAAGCTGCACAGCCAGGATTTGTCGCAGAGGGAACTTCTGAAGATGGAACGGTTGTAGATGGAATGGATGCTGCAACCGGGACAGAGGATGGAACTGGTGCTGGTGCAGGTGTGGGTGAGGATACCACAGCAGGTATATCAGGAACCGCAGAGGCAGAAGTGGCAGCAGCCAGGGAGCCAGAGCAGGAACAGGCAAAGATTGGTGAGATGCCTGAGTCATTAAAAGACCTTATTGCAAATGCTAAGAAGAAGATTGAGTCAAGTTATGACAAAATCACAAAGGAAAGTGAAGAGGAGGCT
The DNA here is from genome assembly GCA_945946665.1 of uncultured Eubacterium sp. Classification (GTDB taxonomy): domain Bacteria; phylum Bacillota; class Clostridia; order Lachnospirales; family Lachnospiraceae; genus Lachnospira. The sequence continues at coordinate 16,460 of CAMEWO010000015.1, read as the reverse complement.
CTTGCTGAAGAAAGAGCTGAATCAGAAAGACAGATGAAAGCCAGGGAGGATGCTATGGAGATTGAGGCCGTAGCAGAACCTACTAACAATATATATGACACACAGAACCTTCAGGCTGAGATTGCAAAGAATCTGAGCAAGGTTCTTGATGAAGAGGATGAGGAACAGGATGTGGAGATATTCAGACCTAATCCGGTTCCAGTTCCTAAGGTTGTAGAACAGCCTGAAGAGGAAGAGGATGACCAGATAGAAGGTCAGATGAGCATAGCTGACTGGATGACATCAGTCATGGAAGAAAAGTATGGCAGCCAGAACACTAAAGAATATTCTAAGAGCGAGCTGGACAGACTTCTTGATGAGAAGGAAGAAAACAGCGCTGCTTATGAGAAGATTCTTGAAGAGAGAAAGCAGGCAAAGCTGGCAGCAAAAGCTGGTGGAGCTGGCAGTGTTGGAGCTGCAGCAGCATCTGAAGGCTCAATTAAGGATAAGACACAGTTTATGCTGATGGAGGCAAAAACTGACCTGGCAGTAAGAACAGGCAAGGCTTCCCAGAAGCTGGAGGAAGCTGTATCGAATCTTAAGGAGGCTGCAAGGGCAGCAGGTGAGATTAATAAAGATATTGCAGTCGATGAAGTTGCTGAATCTGTAGAGAGAGAGCTTACAGCGGCAGCAGAAAGTGAAGTTGAGAAGATTTCCCTTGATACAGCCCAGCTTGACATGGTTCCTGACAATGTACTTGCCCAGTATGTTGAGGAGGAGATGGCAGCTTCTAAAAAGAGCGAAACAAGAAAGATTTCGCCTAAGGCAGCAGCAAGTAAGATTGAGGCAGCAAATCCTGTCAAGGAAACCAGGGAGCTTAAGCTTAATAACGAGCTTTCCAAGTTCTTTAAGAAATATAAGGAAATGCCGGGTGTGGAGACCGAGCTGGCAGATTATTTCCAGCATATCCAGGAATATATGTCAACTAACACATCCATGAAAGGTAATATTATTATCTCCGGTAATTCAAGCTCTGATAAATATGATCTGGCAAAAGCCTTTGTCAGAGCCATTAACTCAATATATAAGGATAATCCAAGAAAGATTGCCAGAACAACAGGCGAAAGCATTAACCAGAAGGGACTTAAGAAGGCTCTTCCAAGGCTTATGGGTTCAGTTCTTGTAGTTGAGGGAGCTGGGGTAATCCAGCCAACCAGAATTTCAGAGATGCTTGAATGTATGACACAGAATACGGGCAGAATGATAGTGGTGCTTGTTGATTCTGATTCAGAGATGAATGTACTTCTCAATTTCAATCCACAGCTTTCCGCTGTATTTGACCACAGATTTGTGTTGAAGCAGTATACAGTTAATGAGCTGGTTGAAATGGCTAAGAAGTTCGCAAGAAGACGTTCATACGAGGTTGATGATGATGCCCTCCTTGAATTATATCTGAAGATTGACAGACTCCATGGAGTTTCAGACAATATCAGATTAGATGATGTAAAGGAGATTATCAATCAGGCTATTGCCCATTCTGAGAAGAGAGCTTCACGAAAGCTGTTTAAGGGCATTAAGAAGAAGCACACTGAGAATGGAGATTTAATCTATCTCACAGAAGCAGATTTCAGAGATTGAAAGATAAAGACAGAAAAGCAGTGTGGTAATACACACGGGATTTACGTTTTCGAATTAATATTAATAATTATCAAAAATACAACTTGCATTTCTGCATAAACAAGAATATAATGTAGCTGGAGTTTGTTATAGAATTAACGAACCGGCGTGATTAATATTTTTATGAAGGTATTTTGTTATAGCAAGATTTACTTTAATTTCAGAGATTGAAAGATAAAGACAGAAAAGCAGTGTGGTAATACACGCGGGATTGGAGGAGAAAATGAGTAATATTGAGGAACTGTCTGTTAATGCCATCAGGGTTTTATCAGCAGATGCAATTCAGAAAGCAAAATCAGGACATCCAGGACTTCCTTTGGGAGCTGCACCAGCAGCATATGAGTTATGGGCAAGACATATGAACCATAATCCTAAGAATCCTGAATGGAAAAACAGAGACAGATTTGTTCTTTCAGGTGGACACGGCTCAATGCTGTTATATTCGTTGTTACATTTATTTGGATATGGTGATTTAAGCATCGATGATATTAAGAATTTCAGACAGCTGGATTCTAAGACACCAGGTCATCCCGAGTATGGTCACACAGTAGGTATTGAGGCAACTACAGGTCCTCTTGGACAGGGAATGGCAATGGCTGTGGGAATGGCAATGGCAGAGGCTCATCTTGCAGCAGTATTTAACAAGGATGGTTACAATGTGGTTGACCATTACACCTATGTATTAGGTGGCGATGGATGCATGATGGAGGGTATATCATCAGAGAGCTTCTCTCTTGCAGGAACACTTGGACTGTCAAAGCTTATTGTTTTATATGATTCTAATAATATATCAATTGAAGGCAGTACTGATATTGCATTTACAGAGGATGTAATGAAGAGATTTGAGGCATTTGGATTCCAGACTATTGAGGTTGAGGATGGCAATGACCTTGGAGCAATCGGGGCTGCTATTGAAGAGGCTAAGGCTGATAAGAACAGACCTTCACTTATTAAGATTAACACTCTTATAGGATATGGCTGTCCTGCTAAGCAGGGTAAGGCAAGTGCACATGGAGAGCCATTAGGTGAAGATAATGTTGCAGCTTTAAAGGAGAATCTTGGCTGGCCATGCAAAGAGGCATTTGAGGTTCCACAGGAAGTATATGACCATTATAAGGAGCTGGCTTCAGACAGAGCTAAGGCAGAGGATGAATGGAATAAGCTTTTTGCAGAGTATTGCAGCAAGTTCCCTGAGATGAAGGAAAAATGGGATAACTATTATAATGGATATGATTTGTCCGATTTGTTCAATTCTGAGGAGTACTGGGCAGCTGGTGACAAGCCTGAAGCTACAAGAAGCACATCAGGAACAGTTCTTAATCTCATTAAGCAGCATATGCCTAATATGATTGGGGGTTCAGCAGACCTTGCACCTTCTAATAAGACTAATATGAAGGATGCCGGTGATTTCTCCAGGGATAATTATGCCGGAAGCAATCTTCACTTTGGTGTAAGGGAGCAGGCTATGACAGCAATTACTAATGGTATTGCCCTTCATGGAGGTTTAAGACCATTTGCAGCAACATTCTTTGTATTCAGCGATTATACGAAGCCAATGGCAAGACTTTCATCCCTTATGAAGCTGCCTGTAACTTATATATTTACACATGATTCAATCGGAGTTGGAGAGGATGGCCCAACACATGAGCCAATTGAGCAGCTGGCTGCGCTCAGGTCTCTTCCTAACTTTACAGTGTTCAGACCATGTGATAAGGTTGAGACAAGTGCTGCATGGATGTACGCAGCTACATCTAAGGAGACTCCTACAGCCCTTGTTCTCACAAGACAGAATCTTCCACAGATGCCAGGCTCATCTAAGGATGCCCTTAAGGGTGGATATATAATTGATGATTCTTATAAGGCTGTACCAGATGCAATTATTATCGCAAGTGGTTCTGAGGTTTCTCTTGCAGTTGAAGCTAAGGCTGAACTTGCAAAGAAGGATATAGATGTGAGAGTTGTAAGTATGCCAAGCATGGAGCTTTTTGAGGAGCAGAGCGCTGAGTATAAGGAATCAGTTCTTCCTAATGCAGTAAGAAAGAGAGTTGCAGTCGAGGCCCTTTCTGATTTCGGATGGTACAGATATGTGGGACTTGACGGAGCTGTTGTGTCTATGAAGGGATTCGGAGCTTCTGGCCCTGCGGCTCAGCTTTTTGAGAAATTTGGTTTCACAACTGAGACTGTTGTAAAGGCAGTTGAAGGGATTATGTAGATTGCATGGAGGCGGCGTATGAGCTGGTTTCGCAGTGCAGAGGGCGAAAAGGTTAAATATACTACACAATATGACAAGATGACAAAACAGCCTGTGGGAAGTCTTGTTATTACGCTTGGTATTCCAACGACAATAAGTATGCTGGTGACCAATATATATAATATGGTAGATACCATGTTTGTGGGAAAGCTGGGGACAAGTGCCAGTGGTGCGGTTGGTATTGTATTTGGGTTCATGTCAATACTTCAGGCATTTGGATTCTTATTTGGACAGGGAGCAGGAAGCATTATATCCAGAAGACTTGGAAATAAAGATGAGGAAAGTGCATCAGTGGTGGCATCCACGGCATTTTTCTCATCTATGTTTATGGGACTTCTTATTGGGATTCTGGGAACTGTGTTTAATACAAAAATGGTGTATCTGCTGGGAAGTACGGATACTATCTTGCCTTATGCGAAAACATACAGCCTGTTTATTCTGGCAGCTGCGCCATTCATGACAAGTACATTTACAATGAATAACATATTAAGATTTGAGGGGAAGGCTTCTCTGTCAATGGTCGGACTTATGACTGGTGCAATTCTTAATATGGTTGGTGACCCTATATTAATGTTCGGACTTGATATGGGAATTGCAGGTGCGGGACTGTCTACAGCTATATCACAGTTTGTCAGCTTCTGCGTGCTGCTTTCCATGTTCCTTTCTGGAAAGACACAGAGCAAGCTGTCTGTAAGGAAAATCACAAGGGAATTCAATGTGCTGTTCGATATTGTGACAACTGGTTTTCCAAGTCTTGTGAGACAGGGGCTTCAGGCAGTATCTACTATGATTCTTAACCAGCAGGCAAGGATATATGGAGATGCAGCTGTGGCAGCCATGAGTATCGTATCAAGAATAAGCTTCTTCATATTTGCTGTAGGTCTGGGTATTGGACAGGGATTCCAGCCGGTGTGTGGCTTCAATTACGGTGCCAAAAAGTTCTCGCGTGTCAAGGAGGCTTTCAGCTTCACTCTGGTAGCAGGAGAAGTATTGCTTGGAATGTTTGCAGTAGCCGGACTTCTGTTTTCAAATCAGGCAATAGCAGTATTCAGGGATGATGCTGAGGTTATTGCATTTGGAACGCCTGCTCTTAGGTATCAATGCATGGCGTTGTTTCTTAATCCACTGATTGTGTTGTCTAATATGACGTTGCAAAGTACGGGGCAACGGGCGTGGGCAACATTCCTGTCAATGATGAGGAGTGGATTGTATTTAATTCCAATGATATATATTCTTACATATACAATGGGAGCAAGGGGAATCCAGCTTGCCCAGCCTGTATCAGATGTTCTGTCTTTCGCTACGGCACTTCCGGTGATTGTGAATTTCATAAGGAAGCTGCCGGAGGACAGGTGAAAAGAGGGGTATCTGAAAAAGGTGATATATACAACATCTAAAGTCAGAAGTTAAGAAACTTATGATACGACACATATGATAAAGGAGCAGAACTGTTATCTGAAGTTCTGCTCCTTTGGTGCACCTGATGGTGCTGGTTTCTATAAAATCACTATTCTTTTATTAAATCAAGCTCTGTTAAATTCACGTTAGAAGCTGTAAGAATAACTTTTAATTCTATATATCTAATCTTCATAGCTTTGTAAACTTCAGATGATTTATCTGCCAGTGACATATAATTCTGAAGACGTGAAAATTCTTCTATATTCTTTTGTAATAATTCTTTATCGCTCATATCTTCCATCCTTACCACCGCCTTTCAATTCAATGAGAACATTATAGCGGATTATATTATTATCTACAAGATAAATAATATACATATCACAAAATAGCACAACCAGGGTTAATTAAAATCTATATTGATTATATTACATTACAGATTATTTACTGTCAATACTATTTATATATATATTAAACGAAAAATGTTGTTTGATAAATCGAATTAAAAAAAATTAAATTGAATTTGACAAAATATTAACTTGCATTTCTGCATAAATAAGAATATAATATAGCTAGAGTTTGTTATGGATTTAACAAACTGGCGTGATTATTATTTTTATGGAGGTATTTTGTTATGGCAAGATTTACTTTACCAAGAGATTTGTATCATGGAAAGGGTTCTCTGGAAGCTCTTAAGACATTCCAGGGAAAGAAAGCTATCATCTGTGTAGGTGGCGGTTCAATGAAGAAGTTCGGATTCCTTGACCGTGCAATCGGCTACCTGAAGGAAGCAGGCATGGAGGTTGACCTTATTGAAGGTATTGAACCAGACCCATCTGTTGATACTGTTATGAAGGGTGCTGCCAAGATGCAGGAGTTCCAGCCAGACTGGATTATTGCTATGGGTGGTGGTTCTCCAATAGATGCTGCAAAGGCTATGTGGATTAAGTATGAGTATCCAGAGGTAACATTTGAGGATATGTGTAAAGTATTCGGTCTTCCAAGACTTCGTACTAAGGCTCATTTCTGTGCTATTTCATCTACATCAGGAACAGCTACAGAGGTTACTGCATTCTCAATTATCACAGATTATAACAAGGGTATTAAGTATCCAATCGCTGACTTCGAGATTACACCAGATGTTGCTATCGTAGACCCAGATCTTGCTGAGACAATGCCTAAGAAACTTGTTGCTCACACAGGTATGGATGCCATGACACATGCTATTGAGGCTTATGTTTCTACAGCTAACTGTGATTTCACAGATCCATTGGCATTGCATGCTATTAAGATGATTCAGGCAGACCTTGTTGATTCATATAATGGAGATATGGCAAAGAGAGACAGCATGCACAATGCACAGTGCCTTGCTGGTATGGCATTCTCAAATGCATTACTTGGTATTGTACATTCAATGGCACATAAGACAGGTGCTGCATTTGCTGATTATGGCGCACATATTATCCATGGTGCTGCTAACGCTATGTATCTTCCTAAGGTTATTGCATTTAACGCAAAAGACCCGGTTGCTAAGAAGAGATATGGTGAGATTGCTGACTTCATGAAGTTAGGCGGCTCTAATGATGATGAGAAGGTTAAACTTCTTATTGATTACTTAAGAAAGATGAACGATGACCTGAATATTCCACACTGCATCGGCAAGTATGGTCCAGACAGCTATCCAGCAGAGCAGGGCTTCGTTCCTGAAGAAGTATTCCTTGAGAGACTTCCACAGATTGCAGCTAACGCAATTCTTGATGCCTGCACAGGCTCTAACCCAAGACAGCCTAGCCAGGAAGAGATGGAGAAGCTGCTTAAGTGCTGCTACTATGATACAGAGGTTGACTTCTAATTGCAGAGTACATATAACTTGCAGAAATGCAGGAATGATATGATGTGATATGAAGGGTTTTATCCCCGGTGAAGAGATTCACCGGGGATTGTTGATTTGCGCTTGTTTTGTGGGATGTGGAATGTTATTATGGTGTCAGTTGATAACCTTTTTGATATAATCAGTTCCTCTTTATCAGGTACATAATCTTCACTCCTGCCAGTCAGGAGGACTTATGAGTAATAAAGAAAATGTACCTATAAGATTTAAGGACAACGTATTCTGTATGTTGTTCCGTGACAAGAAGAATCTGCTTGAGCTGTATAATGCGCTGAATGACACGGATTATACTAACGTAGATGATCTTGCTGTTACCACACTTCAGGGTGGCGTATATATGAAGTATAAGAATGATGCTTCATTTGTGTTTGGACAGGATTTGTATATGTTTGAACAGCAGGCTTCTAAGAATCCTAATATGCCACTAAGATTTCTACATTATGTGTCGGATGTGTACAGAGAGATGTATCCAAATAGTGAGCTGCACAGACGTACCATGCTAAAAATTCCGGTTCCACATTTTGTGACATTCTATAACGGAAGAGATGGAATGAAGGAAGAAGAGATGGTTCTGAAGCTGTCGGATATGTATAATGATAGTGTATCTGTGATTGATACGGAATTTGAGCCGGAACTTGAGCTTAAGGTCAGGGTTATCAATATTAATCCCAATTGTGGTAAAGAATCAGATGACGGAACTCCAGCTGATTCAAAAAGCAGAAAAGTTCCTGCAATCCTGAATAAGTGTCACACTCTCCGGGATTATATGACATTCGTAAATAAGGTCAATGAGAAGAAATATTCAGAGAATAAGAATATCCGAACAGCAGTTACAGAGGCGGTTGATGAATGTATTGCCGGTGGTGTCTTATCAGGTTTCTTCTCTGAATACAGGGATGAGGTGATTGACGTGAGCGTATATGATTACGATGAAGAAGGACGCATGAGGGTTGAGCGGGAAGAAGGATGGCTTGATGGACATGGAAAAGGACGGGAAGAAGGAGATATGAGGAGGTTGATTACTCAAATTACTAAGAAAGTCCAGAAATTCAAAGATATTGATACTATTGCATCTGAACTTGAAGAGGAACCCGAGACTATAAAGCCATTGTACGATATGGTTGTAGCCGCTGCTCCAGATTACGATATAGATAAGATTATGACGAAAATTTCTAATAAGGAAAAGTAAAAGAATAATTAAGAGGACAATGTTATCTGTACATCTATAAAGGATTATAATGCAAAAGTGATTGTAGATGAGGTTTATTAGAATAATATTATATGATATGTGAATTAGAAGGACTGGCGGTATGATTTGATATCAATAAGTGATATCAGATAGTACGCCAGTCTTTTTGTGCGATTTATACAGATGCAAGAGCGTGGACGAAAATGATTTGTGAATGGTTGCTTGTACAAATGTTGGATATATTAATATGATTTGTTGAATATAATGAATTATACAAGATAATAATTGTATTTTTTGTGTATTATAACAAAAAATCAGTAGAAATTAAGGGGGGGGGTATGCTATAATTCGATACTGTGGGTGCATAGGTGGCTCACAAATAATAGTTTTTTTCGGAGGGTTTTATGAAAAAGCGTAGGAAATTTACAGAAAGGATAATCGCATGTGTGCTTGCAGCCTTGATGGTTGTGGGTGTGGTTCCGTTGGACTTCGCAGGTTTTGGAATGATAGAAGTTAAGGCGGCGGATAGTACAACTATTGCTGGTTGGACTAACAAAAATAATACTGATGGTATTGTTGTTAAGGAAAATAGTGATTCAATTGAATTGAATTGTACTAAAGCTGTGAGACCAATTTCAACTACTGATTTGTCAAACTCAGTGGTTTTAACGCTGGGGGAGTCAACCAGTAAAGATATTACTCTGGTATGTGATATTACTGTATCAAGTACATATGCTTCAAATTCATCAGGAATAGGATTTGGTGTTTATAAGGATAAAGCGAACTATGCTTGCTTAGCTTTTAGGGGAAATAAAAATATAAGACCAATATATAAGAAGTCAGATGGAACATATGGTTCTGGTAATGTAAAGAATGCTTCAGGCGGAAATTTAAATTCGGGTGCGTTACTTGGTACAAAGTATTCATTCGAAGTGAAAAAGACTTCAAGTGGAATAACATGTAAGGTTGTTTCAAGCGGCGTAGAATATACGGGAAGTTTTTTACCAACTGACATCGATTTGTCAAGTGATTCATTATATCCAATGATTCTTATTGACGATACAGTTGCAACTTTAGAAAACCTCAAGGTAACTGTTGATGGTCAGGACGTATATCCATTGGCTTCAGGACAAGCAGTTGCCCTTAAGGTTTTATATAAAACATCAGAGATTTTTTCTTTAGATGGTTCACTGTCTGATGAGGGAGATTTTAGCGTTTCAGCTACAATTACAGCGGGTACATCAAAATTGCAGTTTTCTGAAGAACCTACGGCAGAAAACTTTAGCATTGTTAAAGAATCAACAGATGAAGTTTCGGGTTCAGCTTATAAGTGTTTATTAGATACAGCTAATAAGAAGGTTATTGTATATAATGATGCGAATTCAAATGATGCAGTAGATGATAAAGAGGTATTAAAGGAGATTGAATATATTGTTGTTGGTGAAGCAACAGTTTCTGGTATGACATCGTCTGCGGTAAGTGGTGCAGAATTAAAGTTTACAGATGTTGCAGATAGCAGCAATACAAAGACAGCAACCATCGGTTCAGATGGTAGTTATTCAGTTTCTTTAAATACAGGTTGTAAATATGATGTGGAATTGAATAATGCTAGCGGATATCGTTTAGATGGTGATACAGGCTCACAGTCAAAGAAGGGAATAATGTCTTTAGATTTGTTATTGACTTCAGCGGGTGAAAATGTAACTAATCAGAACTATCCAGTAATATATTATGATGCAGCAAAGAGTGGGAAAGTTGTAGTAGGTGATACTACATTTGTTGTTAATGCACCAGATGTAGAGGATGGAGTATATGGTGTATCTGTTGAGTCAGGTACAGGAAATGTAGAAATTGCCGGAACAACAAAGGCTGTTGTATGGGCAAATCTTGGCGGTCAGGCATTAAGCAGTAAGGTTACGGCAGGTGACGGAGTAGGTGACATTGATGTTGATGACAATAAGATTACGGTGAAATATGCAGACCAGACAAGCAATCCAAAATCTTATGTTTTGGAAGTGCGAGATAATAGTCTTGCAAAGGAACCAAAGAAAGATGGTGTTGTATATAGTTATTCTCTGACTGATGGCAAATATTTTTCAGATTTATACACAAATTCAAATAAGCTAACAAAGTCACTTTCAACACCAGATTCATATGTTACATTAAAGGGAACAGTTTTGTCTGGTATATATTTTAATGATTCAACACATGGATACGCATTCAATGATGGTAATTCAATAGACGTTAAAGTGGCTGGAAATGCTACAATAACATTTACAGGTTCTTCATTTAATGCGTCTAGTAGTATAACAGCAACAGGTGATGGGACAATTTACCTTGCTGATGATGAAAGTAAAACTAATAAAGTATTCAGCATGGCTAATAAGAATCCAGGAACAGCCACATTTAAATACGAGGGAGATGCAACAACGCTTACATTTGAAATAGGTGGTGGTACAACATATATTAGAGCTATTGATATATGCAATGATGCTCCTGTTGGGGAGAGGAATCCTGATTATACAGCAATTGCTGAACCAGAGTGGATTCAGCTTGGATCAGGGAATACTCTCAATGTGACAGAATCTGGACAGCAGCTGAAGATTGAACAGGTTTCTGGAGGTTCAAATCCTGCAAATTGCAGCATGCTTGTATTTCCAGAAGTTAAGACCAATAATAAGATAACATTTGATATTGAAGTCAGCGGTTCTGGATATATACTTGGTGGTGTGGCTAAGGCAGATAGTGCCTCTAGTGTTGGATATTATTTTTCAACAATCCGAGCAAGAAAGACCGATGTACAGACTGCCAATACAAAGAATGGTTCTGCAATCAATACATCAGGACATTTAACAGGAGGTTTTGAAGCTGGAACAAAGCTGTCATATACCGTTGAGCGAGTTGCAGCAGATCAGATTAAATTTATTGTAAAAGCTGGAGATAAGGAATACTCCTATACAGAAAAGTATTCTTCTGGTTATCAGTATACAGCGAATGCGTCTACTTATGATGATGCATTAAGATTTGGTATATTATTTAATAATGTTATGGCTACAGTTACTAATATGAAGTACTACGATGCAGCTGGAAATCTGTTGTATGACCAGAATAAGTATTATCTTCCATTAGGAACAGCGCCAGTTGTTACAGGGGTAACAGCCACAGCAGCTGAGGATAGAACTAAGATTGTTCTGTCATGGACGGCTGGTGATGCTGAATATGATGCAAATTATGTAATTCAGGTTAAGAAACCTGGCTCAAGCGTATGGGAAGATGTAGATAAGGATTCTTTCATTCAATCTAAGACTTTTGATTACATGGTAGACAGCAATGCTTCTGGTGATTATCAGTTCAGAGTGTTTGGTACTCTGGGAAGAGATGTAGACCAGAAATCAGCTAATAAGACTGCGGTTGTAGAGTCTAATGTTGCCAATATTATTGCGGCACTTCCTAAACCAGTAGTTACATTACCATACACATCTCCTGCAAATCAGGTTAGCCTTACATGGACACCTTCAGCAGGGGCAACACGTTATGAAGTGTATAGAAGAAGCTCTGATGAAGAGGATATGACTAAGATTGCAGATGTAACCACTACATCTTATGTAGATAAAACTGTTCAGGCAGAGGTTCCATATTATTACTATGTAAAGGGATTTTCTAGTACCAATTTTGGTAATTTCAGTGATGAGGTATGGACATTACCTACAAATGGTCATTCTGGTGAGTACGATGAAAATGTTGCACTGGAACTGACAAAGCGTTCATTTAACACTGTTTTTGAGAATAAGATTACTTTGGAGGGTGTTGCTGGTGCTGCTGGTACAGTTTCGGTTGCTGTAAATGGAGTTACACAGCAGACTGCAACTGTAGCTAGCGCAAACGGAACTTTCTCTTTTGATAATAATATTACACTGGCACAGGGACGTAATGATGTAGTACTAACACTTGAATATGCAGGTGGTAAGATTCGCAAATCATTGAATTATGTGTATCTTACAAAATACGATATTGTTGTAGATGCAGAATATTCAGGAACAGCTGGCACACCAGATGTCAATGGTGCTCCTCAGTACAAAACAATTACTGAGGCGGTTGCAGTTGCTGGTGGATCAAAAGTAATTCTTGTTCGCAATGGTGATTACAATGAGAGACTTGTGATTGACAAGGCAAATGTATCTATTATTGGTGAGGATAGTGTAAAGACACGTATTTACTATGATACTTCTATTGACGGACATATTGGAGATAATGTTGGTCCTGATGGCAATAAGGGCACAGAGTGGCGTTGTGCTATGTACGTTAAAAGCAGTGCAACTGGATTTACTGCGGAGAATATAACAATAGAGAATTCATATCAGTACACAGGTACAGGCTACAATGGTAGTTCGAATGAATCAGCAGAAGCACTTAGATGTGATGCACCTGGAGCGCAGATTGTGGGTGTAAGATTACTTGGCTATCAGGATACATTATTAGCCAATAAATCTAGTCAGTATTACTACAAGTGTTATATTGCTGGTAATGTGGATTATATGTGGGGTCAGGATGTAACAATTTACTTTAATGACTGTGATTTTGTGTTTAGATATAATTCAGTAAAGAATTCTGGATATTATACAGCTTTTGGAAATTCGCCAGATTCAAGTGCCTATGTATTGTTTAATAACAGCAGATTTTATTCTGAAGGCAGCTGTGGCGGACAGAAGTATTATCTGGGAAGACCATATAAGGCAAACAGCTCATTGACATTTGTTAACTGCTACATGGGAAGCGTACTTAATAAGGAATGGGGTTATGCTACATGGGGCGGTGCTGAACTTTCATCTGATAAGGAAGCCTATGAGGGGGCTAAATATTATGAAAGCGGAACATATGGTGCTGGATATGATGTAAACTTTAACAGAAGACAAATTAGCGCAAGTAAGGCACAGAGCATGGTAGCCACTGCCTTAGGTTTGATTAATGATATCAGTGCTAATTATAAGGGAAATATGGTTCTTCCTGCTAATACAGGTTTTGTTACATCAACATATACAACAGATAAGTATTCACAGTATGAAGGCGATGATACAGGTCTGGCTAAATATAATCTTGAAGGTTTTGCAGCATCTTCTTCAACAACTGGTGGTGGTCTGTTAAAGGAAAATAATGCTAATTATTATAAGGTTTCTACTGCCAGTGAGTTTTTGAATGCAGTGAAGAAAATTCGTGCAACAAAGGGTACACCTAGTGTTATCGAGGTTACATCAGATTTAAATCTTGGATATAATGAGGCAGGCGGTGAAGCATTTGGCGATACCAATATTATTGCACCACATAATCCTGCATTGCTTAGTCCGGTATTGAAAGCAAGTGGTGTATCAAAGATTTATATTAAAGGAATCAGTAATCTTACAATTTTTTCTAAGAATGGTGCTTCAATTAAGCATGCTGCATTAGATATTAGTGACTCAAAGAACATTATAATCAGAAACTTGCAATTCGATGAGCTTTGGGAGTGGGACGAAAAGACAGCGGGCGATTATGATGAGAACGACTGGGACTATATGACAATTGAAAATGGCAGCTCAAGAGTATGGGTTGACCATTGTACATTCTATAAGTCATATGATGGAGTAGTTGATATCAAAACAACTGGTCAGTATGCAACTGGAATGGATATTACAGTATCATGGTGTAAGTTCATGCCAGGAAGCAAGGGAAATGTATTCTTTAACGCAATGATGAATATGATGAAGTCAAATCCTGATGCTTATCCATATTACAATTCATTGCTAAAGAGTGGTATGTCAGATGAACAGATTCGTATCTATGCATATGGACAGAAGAAGACACATCTTCTTGGTCAGAATGATGAGGCTACAGCAAATGAAAATCTTCATGTAACATTTGCTAATAACTATTACTATGATTCAATGGATAGAATGCCAAGAGTAAGATTTGGTACATCTCATATGTATAACTGTGTAATGGATGCTCAGGAGTTGTTTGATGCAAGAATGTCTATTACAAATAAAGAAGCTGCAAAGCATATTGTAAGTAATGGTGCTTCGTCAACATGTGATGCTAACGTTCTTCTTGAGAACTGTTATCTTAACGGAATTATTAATGCTTTAAATAGTGGTAACGGAAGTAGCCCATCAGGTTACATTAACGCAATTAATTCATTGTATTATATTAATGGAACAAGATATAAGCTTGAACCAAAGGTTAATAACTCATTAGAAGCAAGTGATAGAACACTGAAGATTACAGATGCTTCATCATTCAAGTCGTCTCTTGGATACTCTTATGTATTAAGAGATGCAGCAACACTTAGCAGTACAGTGGTTCCTTATACAGGTGCTGGCAATGTTAATATGTCTGTACTCCAGTGGGAAAAGAGTTCTTATATTGATGCCGTAGAAGCAGGAAGTGATGTTACATATACCAATGATGGTCTGCCAACATCTAACTTTACAGATGAATTAGGTAATGAGTCAAATCCATCAAATCCATCAAGTCCTGGCTCAGATGATACAGATTCTGATTCATCAGATGACGACTATGACAGTTCAGATGATTCATCAGATACAGATTCATCTAATACAAGTTCAACAGAAGGATATGATGTTCTTAAGCCTGAGGAAATTCCAGGAGCTACAGTAACTCAGATTGATGGAACTAATTTTGCTGAAATTGGGGAGATTTCTGCGGGTGCTGAAAAAGTAATTGCAGCTATTAATGCAGAAGGTAAGATTACAACAGATGCACCAGTAATGGAAACTACAGAAAATGTAACTAGCACAGTAGTTAATAAGTTATATAATGATGCATCAAGCATTGTTACTACATTTGCAAAAGAGAATACTTCAATCACTAAGGAAGTATTTGATAAGCTTAAGGAAACAGGAAAGACATTAAGTATTGGTGTTGTTGATAAAGATGGCAAGGTAAATTCTATCGTTACAATTGACGGAAGCCAACTTACTGGAAAATCTGTGAACTTTAACCTTAAGATTACAGTAGATGCAAAGGATAACAAGGTTGAAAGAGTTGCAGATAGAGCAGGAATCAAGGATTCTAGTTACACAATAGTTGATTTCGAGTATTCAGGAAATCTTCCTGGAACACTGAAAGCAGCAGTTAATGTTTCTGGCAAGTTTAATGATGGAACAAGAGTAGCGCTGTACTACTATAACAGCAAAAAGGGAGTTCTTGAGAATCAGTATCAGATAGCAACTGTTTCTAATGGATTTGCTGAATTTGCAATTGACCACTGTTCAGAATATGTATTAGTTGATGTATCTGCAGCAGAGGGAACAATTACAACAAGTACATTAGGAAGTCCTAAGACAGCAGACTCTAATGCAATAGTATTCTGGCTGATGCTTATGTGTGTAGCAGTTCTGGTTCTTTTCGGAATACAGGCATCTAAAACAAATGATAAGAAAAAAGCCTAACTGATTTGAAATGGTATCTTAAAGAACTTGGTATAGATATCATAAGTAAAAGAATAAGAACCTCCAACATTCCATAGTGGGTGTTGGAGGTTCTTAGTTTTTGTGCGTCAGGGCAAGATATTCTACACCTTGTACGGTTTCAAACTTTACAGTTAACATATCCTTAAAAGAAAAATATTCAAACAAGAAATATATGTATAAAAAACGATTGATATATATATTAATCCATGTTACATTTAATTCAGAGAGATTTTGTTAAAATTAATTTGAATAAAAATAATTTGAATAACGAACAAGAATGAGCAGATACGTGGTGTGATACACATTAAAGTATAAGTACACACAAGTTGCTATCGTGTGTGTCTTTACTTAAACATTAAAAAAGGAAGCCGGACGCATCCAACTCCCTTAGGCATAGTCCGCAGACGTCCGCCGCAATTCTATAATATATTATGCCATATTAATGGCTTTTATGCAATAGAACCTTTGAATTTTCTTCTTTGGGCACTCCAATAGTTTCATTATAAAGCTTATAAGGATCACGTAATCAACTATAGACTCAAATGTGATATTATTACTTCCGGTTTCTGCACTTATACACTTAGCAATTCTTAAATTAACTTTACTTGTTTT
>CAMEWO010000014.1 GCA_945946665.1 uncultured Eubacterium sp. | reverse complement strand
TCCTTGAAATATAATAGTTTATAAAAAGAAAAGGGGTGTCAGAGTTGACACTACCGGAAAAACTACAGAGATGGAATTAATGATAAAATAACGGGGGAACAGCTACTTGAACTTGCTATTAATAAGATTAAAGAATTACAGTATATGGCGGGTGGTATGGTTATTTTTCTTGAATCAGAAAATAATGATAAATTATTGCATTTTTATGAATGTGAAAATGGATTTAAAAGATTCGATGTGAAAGAAGTAAAATCAGGAACAGAAAAAGAACATACTTTAATACAATTGTTAAAAGTAATGTAATATATAACTGGAAATGAGGATATTATGGGACATTTTTATTTTGTAAGGCATGGGCAGACTGTGTGGAATGTGGAAAATAAAATATGTGGAGCCACAGATATTGAACTTACTGAATTAGGACACCAGCAGGCCATAGACACAGGAAAGAAGATTATGGAGGAAGGAATTAAGGCAGATGAGATTCTGTATTCTCCTTTGATACGGGCGGCTGAAACAGCAAGGCATATTTCTGAGATTACAGGAATTCCAGCCAGAATGGAGCCAAGGCTTATTGAACAGAATTTTGGCAAATGGGAATCTACCCCAAGGGATGGAGCAGATTTTAAGAAAGCTAAGGAGTTTTTTGCATGCAGTCATGAGGGCGGAGAGTCTACTTTAAGGCTGGCACAGAGAATATATAACCTCCTGGATGATATCAAAGCGGAATCTGACATTAAGACATATATTCTTGTGGCACACAATGGAATTGCAAGAGTTGTACAGTCATATTTCACAGACATGACCAATGAGGAGTATGCAGCATTTGGAGTAAAGAACTGTGAGATAGTGAGGTATGACTTTAAGTAGGGCAATGATATGTGTTGTTTAGGCACACCATGGATGAATATGGATAGGTATAGGCAAAAGCTATAGCCAGATATAAGGTTTTCATATTTTACTTTCGGGAAATGTTATGATAAAACAATAATCACAACAGATACAACACGGCATTATTAAAAATACAAAAGAATTGTGTCAGTGTTATGTCATAATTAAGGAGGATATGAGAATATGAAAAATAAGTTATTTAAATCAGCAACACTTTTGTTAACAGCAGTTTTATCAGCAGCATCACTTGTGGGATGCGGTGGAAATTCTAAGAAAATTGTAATTGCGGTACCTAACGATACAACTAATGAGGCAAGAGCACTTTTACTTCTTCAGGACAACGGAATTATCAAGTTAAAGGATGGAGTTGGTATTACAGCAACGGTAGGAGATATCAAGGAGAATCCTAAGAACATAGAGTTCAAGGAAGTTGAGGCAGCACAGATTCCTAACACACTTAAGGATGTTGATTATGCAGTTATCAATTCAAACTATGCTATTGGAGCAGGGCTTGATCCAATAAAGGGCTCACTTGCCATTGAAGGATCATCGTCAGCATATGGCAACATTCTTGCAGTTAAGTCTGGCAATGAGAATTCAGATAAGATTAAAGCTCTGGTTGCAGCATTAGAGAGTAAGAAGGTAGCTGATTATATTACAAGTAAGTACAATGGTGCAGTTGTAAGTACTGTTGATAATCCAGGAGACGGATACGATAAGTCAGTTAATTACGACGGCCTTAAGGGTACCAAGATAACAGTTGCAGCCTCACCTACACCACATGCTGAGATTCTTGCAATTGCCAAGGATATTCTTTCACAGAAGGGTATTACTCTTGATGTTAAGGAATTCTCAGATTATGTACAGCCTAACAAGGTTGTTGACAGTGGCGAGGTTGATGCAAACTATTTCCAGCATAAGCCATATCTTGATGACTTTAACAAGGAGAATGGCACTAAGGTTGTTTCAGTTGCAACAATCCATGTTGAGCCAATGGGTGTGTATGGTGGAAAGCAGACATCACTTGATGCTGTAAAGTAATCATTTTGCTAATAATTGTATCTCGACAAATATGAGTAATATAGTGTAATATCTTATTAAGGTGTTCTGGCTACTTGGAAGAAGATAATTCCCCAGGTAGCCAGAATGGTGTATAATGGTGTTTAAAGATACATATTTGTAAAAAGCTGTCTTGAAATGGAGATTTTAGTATGATTGAGATTAAGAATCTCTGCAAATCCTTTGAGATTGCAGATGGTACTGTGGATGCATTAAAGGATATTTCGCTGACAATTAATGACGGGGAGATATACGGAATTATTGGAATGAGTGGTGCCGGTAAAAGTACACTTGTAAGATGTATCAATATGATTGAACGTCCAAGCAGTGGAACTGTTGTAATAAATGGAACTGACATGGGAGCATTAAGCGAGAAACAGCTCCGGGAAGAACGCCGTAATATCACAATGATTTTTCAGAGCTGCAATCTGCTGATGCAGCGTAACTGCCTTAAGAATGTGTGTTTCCCTCTTGAGCTTGCCGGAGTAAATAAGCATGAGGCACAGAAGCGCGCCCTGGAACTGCTTGAGACTGTAGGACTTAAGGAAAAAGCAAAGGCGTATCCCGCACAGCTTTCCGGTGGACAGCGCCAGCGTGTTGCCATTGCCAGGGCTCTTGCTACACATCCTAAAGTGCTTCTCTGCGATGAGGCAACCAGTGCCCTTGACCCACAGACAACCCATTCAATATTAGAGCTTATCAGGGATATTAACAGAAAACTGGGAATCACAGTTATTGTCATTACACATCAGATGAGTGTTGTGGAGGAAATATGTAACCGTGTGGCGATTCTTGATGATGGACAGGTGGCAGAGGAAGGAATTGTGAGTGAAGTGTTCTCTGCACCTAAATCAAGGGCTGCCAAGAGACTTGTATTTCCAGATGAATTCTTTGAAAATGCAGCAGATAATAATAGTTTCAGAAAAATCCGGGTGGTATTCAATGGCGCAAATGCTACAAGTACACCAATTATTGCTGAGATGGCAATGAAGAAAGGAATTGCTGCAAGTATTCTGTCTGCATCAACCAAGAGTATTGGAGATAAGGCATATGGCAATATGCTCCTTGGAATAGAGGATAAGGATGAAACTGTAAATGAGGCTCTTAATTATCTTTCACAGCTTGAAAATGTTATTGCACAGGAGGTAAGTAAAGGATGATTCTATTAAGTAAATTATTTGATCCTGAGAAAACGGAGACAATGTTAAGAATCTTACAGAATGAATTCCCATTAGCTATATGGGAAACACTGTATGTTACTGTTATAGCAACATTATTTTCTGTAATTATCGGACTTCCTCTTGGCGTGCTTATTGTAGCAGGGGGAAAGAATGGTGTATTCAAACTTCCTAAACCAATCCTTAATATACTTGATATCGTAATTAACCTGCTTCGTTCAATTCCATTTCTTATACTTGTAATTGTGGTAATTCCCCTTACAAGGCTTATTGTGGGAACTTCTGTAGGTACAGTGGCTTCTATTGTACCCCTGGTTATTGCTGCATTTCCATTCGTGGCAAGACTTGTGGAGGGAAGTCTTAGGGAGGTTGATCCTAATATTATAGAGACAGCTAAAAGTATGGGTGCAACGCCATTGCAGATTATAGTGAAGGTTATGCTCCCGGAAAGTTTTCCGTCCCTGGTTAACAACATTACCATAGCAATTACCACAATTCTTGGATATTCAGCTATGAGCGGAATTATTGGCGGCGGAGGTCTTGGCAAGATTGCAATCAACTACGGATACTACCGTTACCAGTATCTAATCATGCTCATAGCAGTAATTCTGCTTATCATTATGGTGCAGGTATTCCAGTCAATCGGAACACATCTGGCTGTGAAGATGGATAAGAGGTTGAAGAATTAGAGGCGACAAAGCATACGTTATGTTGCTGTAAATCTTATTCTATAATGTAGTGTGCATGGGAAATTGGGTTGTTATGTAAGGACAGGTTGACGGAAAGTTGGTTATTAAATATAATAAAAAAGTAACCTTAAAGAATTTCTACTATTGTAGATCGCCAATGGCTAAATGAAATCGGTTATGTTAAGTAACCTTAAAGAATTTCTACTATTGTAGATTGAAGAATTTTTGTTAAAAGATAACGCATTTATGCGTTATTTTTTTATCATAGAAGAATAAAGCATAACAATTCTTCATAAAAATAGATTTACAAAAATAATCTGCAGGTATATAATCTGTTTAGAATATATATTTTAACATCGTAGAAGAAGGGAGATTACAACAATGCAAGAACGTGAAAAGAAAAGCAACGTATACGAAGAGTTTATTGGGATTTCTTCGTTATCAAAGACAATCAGGAACGAGTTAGTTCCAACAGCTGCAACCAGACGCCATATAGAAGATAATGGCGTTATTACAGAGGATGAGTTAAGGGCAGAGAAACGTCAGGAATTAAAAGAAATAATGGATGATTATTATCGGGCATATATTGAAAGTAAATTATCAAACGTAAGAGATATCAAATGGGATGAATTGTTCGTTGCAATGGAGAAATGTCAGAAGGATTCTTCAAAGGATAATAAAAAGTTACTGGAGGATGAGCAAAGCTTAATAAGAAAGCAGATATATGGATATCTTTCAGATGATAAAGATTTTAAGAAACTATTTTGTGCAGAGATAATTTCAGATTTGCTTCCAAAGTTTATAAATAATAATGTTGATTATAGTGAACAGGAAAAGCAAGATAAGTTGGAAACAGTAAATCTTTTTAATAGATTTAGTACATCCTTTACAGATTATTTTAACAATAGGAAGAATATTTTTTCTAATGATGAAATATCTTCTTCTATTTGTTTTAGAGTTGCTAATGAAAATGCCACTATATTCTTGCAGAATCTTTGTTGTTTTAGAAACATAAAGAAATATGCAAGTCAGGAGATTGAATTAATTGAAGAGGAAAATAAGCAGGAATTTTCAAGCTGGAGACTGGAACAGATGTATAGCCCTGATTTTTATGGGATGTTTTTGACACAGGGGAGTATAGATTATTTTAATAGAGTGAGTGGTATTGTTAATTCTCATATGAATTTATACTGTCAGCAGACAAAGAGTAATATTAATCTGTTCCGAATGCGGAAACTCCACAAACAGATTCTGGCTAAAGCTGAATCTTCGTTTGAAATACCTTTAATGTATGAGAATGATGAAGAAGTCTATAAAACGGTTAATGCATTTATATCTAACGTAAATAGTAAAGATATATTTGCAAGATTAAAATTACTTGGTGAGTCTGTGGGTGAATATGATTTAAGCAGAATATACATATCCGGAAAATACTATGAAAGCTTGTCAATATGTATATCAGGTAAATGGGATGTTATAAAGAATTGTCTGACAGAATTCTATAAGGAAAATATACCTGGAAAGGGAAAGGCGAAGGATGAAAAAGTCAGAAAAGCTGTAAATAACGATAAATATAAGAGTTTAGAAGACATTGATGATTTAATAAGTGAGTATGGACAGGAATCCAATAAAGATAATAAAATAATTAAATCTTCAAAATATATAACGGACATAGTTGATATTGTATCAGAGCCTATTAGCTGTTTAGAATATAATTCTGGTGTTAATCTTATTGAAGATGAAAAGAAATCAACCGAGATAAAAGGTGTTCTTGATAAGTGCTTAAATATTTTTCACTGGTTAAAGACATTTATGGTTGAAGAAAGTTTAGATTGTGATGTGAACTTTTATTCAGAAGTTAATAATATCTACGATGAATTAGAGGATATTGTGTCATTGTATAATAAGGTGAGAAATTATGTCACACAGAAACCTTTCAGCACAGAGAAGATAAAACTTAATTTTAAGAGTCCGACCTTGGCTAATGGGTGGTCTCAGAGTAAGGAATTTGATAATAATGCGATTCTGTTATTAAGAGATGGCAAGTATTATCTTGCAATATTTAATACAAAGGATAAACCTGATAAAACGATAATAGCGGGGAATGTAAACTGCGGCAGTAATACTGATTATAAGAAAATGGTATACAATCTTTTGCCAGGAGCAAATAAAATGCTACCCAAAGTTTTTATCTCTTCTAAAAAAGGAGTTGAAACATATAGTCCATCAAATTATTTATTGGAAGGATATAAGGAAGGAAAACATATTAAGTCAAATAGTAATTTTGACATAAAGTTTTGCAGAGATTTAATAGATTATTTTAAGGCGTGTATAAACATTCACCCTGAATGGAAAAATTTTGGCTTTATTTTCTCTGATACAAGTAGTTATAACGATATAAGTGAATTTTACAGGGAGGTTGAAAAACAGGGATATAAAATCAGCTGGACATATATCAGTGAAGAAGATATAAACAGGCTTGATGAAGATGGTCAGATATATCTTTTCCAGATATACAATAAGGACTTTTCAGAAAAGAGCACTGGAAAGGCTAATCTTCACACGATGTATCTTAAGAATCTGTTCAGTGAAGAAAATCTGAAAGATATTGTATTAAAGCTTAATGGTGAGGCTGAATTATTCTTTAGAAAATCAAGTATTAAATGTCCTGTTATACATGAAAAAGGTTCTTGCCTTGTTAATAAGACAATCACTGAAACAGATGAAAATGGTTTAGAAATACGTATGCCTATTCCAGATGATATATATATTAGTATATATAATCATTACAATAATGGCACAGAACTCTCGCCTGAAGCAGAGAAATTAATTAATACCGGAAAGATAGAAACGAAGAATGTTCAGAAAGAAATTATAAAGGACTACAGATATACGGTGGATAAGTTCTTTATACATCTCCCTATTACGATTAATTTTAAAGCAGATTCAAGAAAGAATCTTAATGATATGGTATTAAAGTATATTTCTGAGAAAGAAGATATCCATGTCATTGGAATTGACAGAGGTGAAAGAAATCTGTTGTATGTTTCGGTAATTGATTCTCATGGAAATATTATAAAGCAGAAATCGTTTAATGTTGTGAAAGGATATAATTATAAAGAGAAATTAAAGGATAGAGAAAAAACAAGAGATTATGCCAGAAAGAACTGGAAAGAAATAGGTAGAATAAAGGAGTTGAAAGAGGGATATCTTTCATCAGTAATACATGAGATTACAGATTTAATGAGAGAATACAATGCTATTATTGCCATGGAAGATTTGAATTATGGATTTAAGAGGGGAAGATTTAAAGTTGAAAGACAGGTGTACCAAAAGTTTGAAACAATGCTTATAAGTAAATTGAATTATCTTGTTTCAAAAGATTTTCCTGTTGACGAGAATGGAGGGCTTCTCAGAGGATATCAATTGACGTATATTCCTGAAAGTCTCAAGGATGTTGGAAGACAGTGTGGTTTTATTTTCTATGTTCCAGCAGCATATACGTCAAAGATTGACCCGGAAACAGGATTTATTAATGCTTTTAATTTTAATAGCATTACAAATAAAAAAGAATTCTTAATGAAATTTGATGAAATAAAATATGATGATGAGAGACAGATGTTCAAGTTCTCATTTGATTATAATGATTTTGATACGCATAAGGTTACATTGCCAAAAACTAAGTGGGATGTGTACACAAATGGAGTCAGATTGAATAGAAAATTTTCTAATGGAAGGTTTACAAGTGAGTCAGAGGAAATAAACTTGACAAAACGATTAGCTGATGCATTTAATAACAAAAAAATCGCATATAATGATGGTCATAATCTGAAGATTGATATTGAATCCATGGATGAAAATGAACATTTGCTGTCTGAAATTGTGTCAATATTCAAATATACTGTTCAGATGAGAAACAGCCTTAGTGAGATTGAAGAAGAAAAATTAAATGATGAATATGACAGGCTGATTTCCCCTGTTTTGAACAAGGATAATGCTTTTTACGATTCTGATAATTATAAGGGAAAAGAAGGGTCACTGCCTTGCAATGCAGATGCTAATGGTGCATATTGTATTGCTCTTAAAGGTTTGTATGAGGTGATGAAGATTAAAGAAAACTGGACTGATGAAAAGTTTGATAGAGATGTGTTAAAGATAAGGAATGAAGATTGGTTTGATTTTATCCAAAATAAAAGGTATATGTAGATGGATGATATTATTATAATTTCCAATTTGAATGATTTTATTTTTTGCCCTGCTTCCATATACTTTCATAAGTTATATGGAAGTGAGGACGTTCTTATGTATCAGTCTTCGTATCAGATTGATGGAACAAAAGCACATGAGTTAGGCATATGGAAATCAGGAGCATTGATGATAACAAGAAATACATAATTGATTTGCCAGAGCAGAATCAGGAAATGAATTCTAAATTTGAAAATCTTGTAAATGAAATGAGAGTGTTTAATTTGGAAAATTATCATCAGACCAATGCACTAAAATGCAAAAAGTGTATATATGAGTATGCAGAAACTGATATTGGTAGGAAAATAGAACAAAACAAGATAAGGAATCAGGCTCAGACTTTAAGAAATATCAGAAAAAAGAATGACAATATAAAAGATGGAATATCCATGCTGGATGAAATGGCACAAGCTCTGGATGCACCATTAGATTACCTTTTTTAATGAGTGCAATTCTTGAATATAAAGATGATATTTTCTTATATGTGCAACGATACTACAGATATTTTATGAAAATGAAGAGTGTTGAGGATATACCAACTTTTTTACTTCACTAAGGAGACATGAATTGATAATAGTAAGTTATGATATTTCTAATGATAAGTTAAGAACAAGATTTTCTAAGTATTTATCACGGTTTGGACATAGATTGCAGTATTCTGTTTTTGAAATTGACAACAGCCCAAGAATAGTTGATAATATTGTTAATGATTTAAAGAATAAATATGAGAAGAGTTTTGGGCAGGAGGATAGTGTAATTATATTCAAACTATCATCAAGTTGTGAAGTGTTAAGGTTTGGGTATGCAAAGAATGATGAAAAGGATTTTTTGATCATAACATAATGCAAACCTGGGCTTTAATATATGATTTTTAGGAAGTTACTTAACATACTATGTGCAAAAGTTACAAAAAATATGATTATTTTCAAGGCTATTTACAAGCTTTTTGTATAAATTGACGAGCTAGGAGTTAAGTAACCTTAAAGAATTTCTACTATCGTAGATAGTTCCATAATTTCTCTTAACAATTTGTTAAGTAACCTTAAAGAATTTCTACTATCGTAGATCCAATCTACCGAAATAGATGGCATAGTTAAGTAACCTTAAAGAATTTCTACTATTGTAGATCTACAGAATTATCTACATTATCTACATTGTCAAGTAACCTTAAAGAATTTCTACTATTGTAGATTTAATCTCATTTCCTAACTGCTTTGCGTTAAGTAACCTTAAAGAATTTCTACTATTGTAGATTCAGACACAGACCATGCTCGCAGCAAGTTAAGTAACCTTAAAGAATTTCTACTATTGTAGATTTCTGGTGTTCTTCTGAATTTCTTATAGGTTAAGTAACCTTAAAGAATTTCTACTATCGTAGATAAGACAATAATCTTGATTTTACAGAGGGTTAAGTAACCTTAAAGAATTTCTACTACTGAATTAGTATACCTGTTAAGAATTATAGATATTTGGGAAAAGGTAATATTTGACTAAGTATAGGCAAGGTTGTACAATATTGTCGAAATAAGTGCTTTACATATGAAAGAAACAAAGTTATACATATTTATAGTGCTTAATTGTGGCATGTTATGTAATTGCGTGTAGTATATTTTTACAAAGAAGGGAGAGGTATATGATATTATCCTTTCATGGGATGATAGAGTTATACTGTAGTTTTTATGGGATTATTTGTTGTGGGAGTAATTATATTTATAATTACATTCTTTGCACTGGGATTTAAAAGGGAACAGGGCATTGGTACTAAGTGGCGTGTTAATGCAAAACAGATTATTTCAGTGATTGGAATTGTTATTGCATTAACTGGATGCATTAAAACTGTACCAACAGGACATACAGGTGTTGTAACAGTATTTGGAACTGTGGAACCACAGACCTATGATGCCGGAATTCATTTTACAGCACCATGGAAACAGGTTGTCAATATGGATAACAGGATTCAGAAGATATCAAGCGAGATGTCTGGAACAACATCTGATATGCAGGATGTATATACCAAGTTCACTCTTAATTATCAGATTAGCAAGAAGAATGCGTCCGAAATATACAAAACAATTGGAAAAGAGTATGAGGATACTGTTATTGTGGCACAGACCAACAATACAGTTAAATCAGTATTAGCCAAGTATGCTGCCACAGAGTTAGTGTCAAGCCGTTCAGAGGTTGCTGCAGCTATTGAGAAGGAACTGGAGAGTGTATTATCTAAATATGATATTGAGGTTGTAGATACAGCTATTGAGAATCTTACATTTTCTGATGAATTTAATGATTCAATTGAGCAGAAGGTAATTGCAGAGCAGAATCTTGAAAGAGCTAAAACTGAACAGGAGAAGCTTAATTTAGAAGTTGAGCAGGAAGCTAAGCGTAAGATTGCAGAAGCTGAAGGTATAGCTAAAGCGAATACGATATTAACAGAATCTATCAGTGACGACATCTTACAGAAGAACATGATTGACAAGTGGAACGGAGAGTTGCCAAAGGTTGTCGGAAACAGCTCTAACGTGTTTGATGTATCAAGCTATCTGAGTGAATAATCCGTAATTAATTTATAATAATATGTGATGAAGTAGAGTCATTCTTTTAACTGAGAAGTGAAAGAGTGACTTTATTTTTTATGGCATCTTGACTCCCTAACGAATACTAGGTATAATATCCCTAACGGATATTAGGGTGCATGAGGATTGGAGAAAACGAAATGGAAAGGATAAAAACAAAGGACAGAATACTTTTAGCAGCGCTTGATTTATTTTCTGAAAAGGGATATGACCAGACATCCATTGATTTAATTGCAGAAGCTGTGGGAATAAAAGGTCCATCCATATACGCACATTATAAGGGAAAGGAAGATATTCTCGATTCCCTGATTGCCATGATGGAACATAAATATGACGAGAATTTCGGAAATAGCGCTCATTTGGATAAGATTCCGGAATCACTGGATGAATTCAAGGAAGATTGTCTGAGACGAGTTGGATTCACAATGAAGGATCCGCAGATACAAAAGGTCAGAAGATTTTGTGCGAAGGAGCAGTATAGAAATGAAAAGATTGCGGCACTTACATCAAAGCACCAGCTGACCGGAAATCAGGAAATGTATGCTCTGATGTTAGAAAAAATGATGGAAAAGAATCTGATTCGTAGGTTTGATGCCAATCTGCTTGCTTTAGAAATTGTAGCACCGGTAACAGTGATGATAGAGATTGCAGACCGTGAACCTGACAGGACAGATGAAATGTGGACGCAGATAGGTGTGCATCTGTCGCATTTTGTTGAAATCTATGGAATGAAGTGAGTTGACGAATCAAGTCATAACTAACTAACAGATGAATGATCAGCAGTAAGCTGACAATAAGGACTACAAATACGATTCGAAAGATTGTTAAGATGTGAGGAGGTTATGAGCCATGAAGAAAAAGGAAATATGTGTTAAAACCAAAAGAATGATAATTCAGCCAATGTCTGATGAAGAAATTGAAAATCTAATTGAAGCATCTGGCTCGGATGAACTGCGTACTGCTTACCGCGAAATGCTGTCTGGGAGCAAGCGTGATCCTGAAAATAGAATATGGTACGCACCTTGGAAGATTACGTTGAAAAATGATGATACATACATTGGCAATCTCAGCTTTAAGGGACCAGCCAAAGACAATGTTGTTGAAATAAGGTATGGTATTCTACCGGATCAAGAGGGAAACGGCTATACTACAGAAGCAGTTCAAGCCATGACACAGTGGGCTTTTGGCAATGGGGATGTTGTATTTATCGAAGCAGAGACAGAACCGGAGAACAGAGCTGCCCAGCGTATGCTCGAGAAATGTGGATTTGTGCCGGATGGAGAAGGTCAGGAAGGTCCACGTTATGTTTTGGAGAAACCACTTCCAAACTGGATGGCAATTTATATGCTCTTTGGAATCAGCATTGGTACTGCTCTCGGGACATCTTTTGACAGTATCGGAATTGGCGTATCTTTGGGACTTTGTTTTGGATTAAGTATTGGTGTTGCACTTGATTCCTCTGCTAAAAAAGAACGCAAAAAACTTTTGGAGCAACGAGGAGACCGCAAGCAGAAATAACATTGGAGGCGAAGGATACATTATGAAGAAACGTATGCGACAATATATAGGGTTGTTTTCAGCGGTGCTTGCTTATTATGCTGTTCATGAAGGAGCGCATCTGATTTATGCACTTTCTACCGGGGTATTCCGTCAGATTAACTTTATGGGAATCGGTATGCAGATTGGAATATATGAGGAACGAATGAGTGACACAGGGCTTGGCATATTTTGCAGCGTTGGTGTTGGGGCGACAATGATAACAGCTTATGTGCTGACATTGACATCAGCTCAAATCTGTAAGGTCAAATCTAAAATCTTCAAAGCATGCATGTATTATATTACAATTGCCATGCTGCTGCTTGATCCGCTGTATTTGAGCATATTGTGCGGATTTTTCGGCGGCGGTGATATGAACGGGATTGCGCTTTTGCTTCCCGAGTGGCTGGCAAGATCTTTCTTCGGAGTGTTGTTGGTAATAAACTGCGTGATATTTTGGAAGGTGGTGATTCCCCGATATAAGGAAGCATTTGCAGAACAATGAATTCACATTTGTTTCCTTTGAAAGTGGCGGACATTTGATGGAGGGGCATGGAGAAGTAATTGTGGCTTGTGGAGTTTCGCAAACGCCTATAAAAAAGAACAGGAGGTTTATTTTTATGAAAAAGATAAAGTTATGTATTATGGCAGCAACACTCTGCCTTATATTTGGATGTGGAAAGCAGGAAAAAACAGCAAACAAGACGATACAGGAAACCACTACAGTTTCTATAGCTGCAGGAAGTACAACAGAACAGACAACGTCAACTGTTAAGAAGACGGTTGAAGCTACGGAGTCATCAACTCCAGCATCAAATGATTCTTCATCTTTCCAGTTGGATTTTAAGACAGCTTCCATTAATGAATTAAAGGGTATATTGGATGAAATTAATAAACATTCCAAGAATCTTACAGACAGCTCTAATACTGCCATCTCTGATGCAGTTTCACTGTTAAACTGGGGAGTAGGAACTACTCTTACTACAGCTGAGATTAATGATGTGACAGCTTCGTGGCTTAATGCTATGGGCAGTGAAGAGAAGAAAGGTGTAATATCATGGCTTACACAGGTCAACAAAATCTATAAGCAGCTCCTTACAGATGGACAGAAAGATTTCCTTACTTCAGCCGGGTTTGGAGATGCACCATATCCATGGAGTAATACACCTCTGGAAACAGTAGATGAAATAATGAAAAAAGCAGGTATAAAATAACTACATAGTTTGTTGGCTAACAATTCTATGGAATACGCTGAAGAAAGGAATTTCAAGAATTAAAGCAAATCACTGTTGACGATGATGCATTTGTAGTTTAAATTAAATTCGATATGATAATGGTGTAACCATGAAAGGACAAAAGCCTATGTCAGTGAAAGTGAATGGAAAAACATATAGATATCTCACCACCCTGTGCTATATTGAAGAGGATGATAAATATCTTATGCTTCACAGGGTGAAGAAAGAAAATGATGTGAACAAAGATAAATGGGTTGGAATCGGGGGACACTTTGAAGAAGATGAATCTCCAGAGGAATGTCTGCTCCGGGAAGTTCGGGAGGAGACTGGATTACAGCTTATTTCCTACAGATTCAGGGGAATTGTCACTTTCATATCAGACAGGTGGGATACGGAATATATGCATCTTTTCACAGCTGACAGGTTCTCTGGAATCATAGCAGAGTGCGATGAGGGCGAGTTGTGCTGGGTGGAAAAATCAAAGGTTTATGACTTGCCTATATGGGAGGGAGATAAGATATTCTTCCATCTGCTTGAGGAAAGAGAAGATTTCTTCTCATTAAAATTAAGGTACGAAGGAGAGAAGCTTGTCGAAGCCATTCTTGATGGAAAGAGTATCTTACAGCCTTGTTAATGCAATTTATCTGATATTTAATAATGTTTGAAAATAATATTTAAGTAAGAACAAATACGCCCGATGAAAGAATTACGTGATACGTATCTTTCATCAGGCGTTTTGTTATATATCCAGTTTTGGTGGTTCGTCCAGCTTCTCAGGAACATACTTCCCGTTTTTCTTCCGCTGGCGTACACACTCGGATAGAAGGTATTCAATTTGTCCGTTCACGGAGCGGAAATCGTCTTCTGCCCAGGCTGCAATCTGGTCATACAGCTTTGCTGACAGCCTGAGTGGAATCTGTTTTTTGCTGTTATCTGCCATAAAACTCTCTCCTGTGTAATATTACATTAGTACAGACTGCCGGAATTAACTACAGGCTGTGCGTCGTGGTTGCCACACAGGACTACCAGGAGGTTAGATACCATGGCTGCCTTTCTCTCCTCATCAAGTTCGACCACATTATTCTCGCTAAGTCGGTCAAGAGCCATCTCAACCATACCAACAGCACCATCAACAATCATCTTTCTGGCATCAATAATTGCAGAAGCCTGCTGTCTCTGAAGCATAACTGCGGCAATTTCTGGTGCATAGGCAAGGTAAGTAATTCTTGCTTCGATGATTTCCAGACCGGCCTGTGATACTTTTTCCTGAATCTCCTGGCGGATACGTTCTGCAACGATTTCGCTGGAACCACGGAGACTTCCTTCATCAGCTACGCCGTCACCGGTTGTATCAACGTCGGGTGACACATCATAAGGATATATGCGGACTATGTTACGGAGTGCACTGTCGCACTGCAGTGAAAGGTATTCTTTGTAGTTATCTACATTAAATACAGCTTTTGCAGTATCTACAACACGCCACATAACTGCAATTCCGATTTCTACAGGGTTACCCAGACAATCGTTGATTTTCTGGCGGTTGTTATTTAAAGTCATAATCTTAAGTGATATCTTGTTGCTTACAGTGCTTGTTGAAGTGGCAGCAGCACCTGTGGATGCGATGTATAATGAATTCTTGGCACCGCCGTTTACATCACCACTCTGGTTGAGCTTTGTCTTGGCAGCAGGGTTAACACTGGAACAGAATGGATTTACCCAGTAAAATCCTTCATTCTTAAGTGTTCCGATATACTTACCGAACAGTGTGAGAACCAGTGCTTCCTGTGGTTTTAATATTCTTAATCCAAGCAGTGGAATCCATCCTAAGCATAACCAGATTGAGGTGATTACAATCAATGGTATGGTGACAGTTTCAACGGCAAAGATGAATGCCACAACATCTGCAGCGTATAATAGAATTGTCAGCAGCATGACAGGCATGCCATTTTTCTTGTTGTTTAATACTTTCTCTTCCATAATTTCCTCCATTTCACTGATGTTAATTACACATCAGACTATGTAAAAATGTATGATTTGCATGAATAAAAATATACATGCAATTGTTGATATTTGAATGATATCATTTTGATATTAGAATGTCAATACATTTATAAAAGCATTTTTTGTGATACATATAGGAATATTAATAAAAAAAGAAATAGTTATATTGTTAAATTGTTTAAACTGAGGTAGTATAATGCTGTTAAACGATATAGGAAGAAACCAGGTGAAGGATTAGTATGAATTCAGTATCACAGAGAAGTAAATATGAGATAGATATGTGTAATGGTTCCATTATGGACAAGCTGATAACTTTTTCACTGCCGCTAATGCTGTCTGGAATATTACAGCTTTTGTTTAACGCAGTGGATCTTGTTGTAGTGGGAAGATTTACGGGAAGCCAGGCATTGGCAGCAGTTGGCTCTACTACAGCACTTATCAATATGTTTATTAATTTCTTTATGGGAGTGTCCTTAGGTGCTAATGTTCTGGTGGCACGTTTTTATGCTTCGGGAAAGGAGAGCGAAGTATCCCAGATAGTACATACAGCTGTAACATTTGCTCTGATAAGCGGTGTGGTTATGGCAGTTGTGGGAAATGTATTCTCCAGAGGGGCACTGGAACTGATGGAGACACCAGATGATGTAATTGGCCAGTCTGCACTGTATATGCGGATTTATTTTCTGGGTATGCCATTTTTTATGGTGTACAATTATGGTGCATCCATTCTTCGTGCCGTGGGGGATACAAGGCGGCCTCTATATTTTCTTATTATTTCTGGAGTGATTAATGCGGGATTAAATCTGTTTCTTGTGATAGTATTTGCCCTTGGAGTGGCAGGAGTTGCCATTGCTACAGTGTTTTCACAGATGATTTCATGCGTTCTGGTTCTTAACTGTCTGTACCGTTCAAAAGGTTGTTACCAGATTCGTTTTTCTAAATTAATGATTAAGGGTGTATATCTTAAACAGATTTTTCAGGTTGGAATTCCAGCAGGAATCCAGAGTACAGTCATTTCATTTTCAAATGTACTGCTGCAGTCATCTGTCAATTCTTTCGGACAGATTGCCATGGCAGGATACACGGCTGCCAACAATATATTTGGATTCCTGTATGTATCAGTAAATTCCATTTCTCAGACATGCATGAGCTTTACCAGCCAGAATTATGGCGTTAAGAAGTGGAAACGAATGGATAAGGTGCTTATTGACTGCATAATATTATCAATTACTGTTACCCTGCTGCTGGGAGGAAGTGCATGCATATTTGGAAAGAACCTGCTCCACATATACACTTCAGACCCGGAGGTTATTGTCTGCGGAATGGAAATACTGCTGTATACAACTGCCACGTATTTTCTATGTGGTCTGATGGATTTATTTCCAGGGGCAATGAGAGGAATGGGACATTCTGGAGTTCCTATGATTCTATCAATTATTGGAACTGTGGGAACAAGAATTGTTTGGATATATATGCTGTTTCCATACTATCGTTCACTCAGGTTTCTGTTCTTTTCATACCCGGCGTCATGGCTATTTACAATTGTGATGCAGGTAATATGTTTCTATTTTGTGCGCAGAAAGGTTTACGGACAGATAAAGGAAAAAGAAGCGCAAACGACTTAAGGAAATTAATGTTACAAAAAATGTTGAAATGGGGTATTGCCGTGAAAAATAACAAAATAAATCTGGTTGTTATGGATGTGGATGAATTCCAGAACCAGAAAGAAAAGTTTTTACATCATAATGAGATAATTCACAGTATGGGGTCTATCCGTTATTGCAAGGTAGAAGCATATAAGGACTGTATCTGGGGGACAATCCGTGTGCCACAGAAAAGTGAACAGAGACAGCCTCAGTTTTCATTTGGTTTCTATATGACGAGGGAGTCAATATATCTTATTGAAGATACGGGAGACATCAAGCAGTGGATTGCAAAGCAGGCAGAAAAAATGCGGGATGTTAATACTCCTGATGAAATTCTTCTGCAAATTCTTGAACAGATGATTGAAAATGATATTCTGTATCTTTCACATCTGGAAAAAGAGATGGAGGATATGGAAGACGGACTTAACAGCGGACATGCTAAGAATTTCTTCTCCCATCTCACAAGATACCGCCAGAAGCTGTCTGAACTTAATGCATATTATGAACAGCTCTCCTCTGTGGGAGATAAGATACAGTCCCATGAATTCATAACATCAGTGGGGAATTCTGAACAGTGGGACAGATATTCACGGCGTACAGAAAGATTACAGAATCATGTTCATTTATTAAGAGAGAATGTTACCCAGCTTCGTGAGCTATACCAGTCACAGCAGGATGCACAGCAGAATAAGATTATGTGCATGCTTACTGTGGTTACCACATTATTTCTTCCTCTTACACTGCTTACCGGATGGTATGGAATGAATTTTGCCTATATGCCTGAACTTCAGTGGAAATACGGATATATTACTGTAATAATTGCCGCAGTTGTAATAGTTGTTATCGAGATAATATATTTTAAAAAGAAAAAGTTTTTCTAGATGTTGCGGATTATTAATATGAATGATAAACTATAATCAGTATGTAGAATAATTAATTATTTCAGCGTCAGAAGCATCAGTTAACATATGAATTTACAGGAAAGGATACAAAAGCGGGTAAAATATATGTACGAAAATGAAAAGCAGAGGTCAACTCATCTGTTGATATTACTTGTCTATACATTTCTTACAGTGGCACTTATAGGTGAGAGTTCTCTTATGGGATGGGACAGAAGTGCTATTGTATTAATGATTATAGCACTTGCAGTGTGCTGGGGGATTCATATTGGTGAAAAAATCCAGGCAGCAGCAAGAATGTGGATATACTTCACTTTTGCTATGCTGACATGTTTCTTTTACGGAATTCATGAGACAAGTGTGTTTGACTTAGTTGGATTAATGATTGTCATTATTATATTGTTTTCATTTGCCGAGAAGAAGGTTTTTATCAGGCTATGTGCAGCAACGTATTATATGACCCTGATATATGATTTGTTATTCGTATTAGGTAATTCCATAGAATTATCCTCTCTTGTAATAAGCAGAATTTGTCTGCATATGGTTATTGTATTTCTGGCTGATTATCTGATGGAAGCTATGCTAAATATGCGCAATAATGAAAGGGGAAATACAGAAAAAAGAATTAAGGAATTGGAAGAGGCAAACCGTAGAACAGAAGATTTCCTTGCAAATGTTTCCCATGAGCTTCGTACACCAATCAATGCAGTTACTGGTATAACAGCTGTCATGATTAAAAATGAGACAGACGAAGAAAAGAAAAGTAAGATTCTGTCAATTCAGCAGGCCGGATACAGATTGTTTGACCAGATTGAGGATATTCTTGACTACACGGAAACAGACACGGGAAGATTAATAGTCAGCGAGAATGAATACATACTATCATCTGTTATTAATGATATTATAGTATCAAGACGTATGAGTAACAAAGATGATGCTCCAGAGCTTATATTTGATATTGATGCGGGAATACCATCAGTTCTTCTTGGTGATGAGAAGAAGATTAAGAAGATATTAAAGCATCTTATAGACAATGGAATAAAGTTCACTAAAAAGGGTGGAGTATATGTAAGAGTATATACCATACATAAAGAATACGGTGTTAATCTGTGTATCCAGGTGAGAGATACCGGAATAGGAATTGCGGAAGAAGAGCTTGTAAGAATTAAGGATAAGTTTTACCAGTCCAGTGGTGGAAGAAACAGAAAAGCTGGAGGACTTGGCCTTGGTTTGTCCATAGTATGTGGAATGGTATCTGCAATGGAAGGATTTATTCAGATTGAAAGCACTGTGGGTATAGGAACAACAGTGTCTGTCAGTATACCTCAGAAGGTAGCAAATGAGGCTCCTTCTCTGGCAGTTGATAAACGGGATGAATTGTGTCTGGCTTGCTATCTGAAAGCAGAAAAATATAAGGTGCCAGAGGTCAGAAGCTTCTATGATCAGATGATTTCTCATCTGGTTGGAGGACTTGGTATTACGTTATACAGGATATATAACAGTGAAGAGATGAAAAGGTTTATGTCTATGTATAAGATTACTCATCTTTTTCTTGGAAAAGAGGAATATGAGGAAAATAAATCCTACATCGAGAGCATTGACCATAACATGAGAGTGGTTGTTATATCAGATGATGATGAAATCCTTCCACAGGGAAGTAGTGTTACCCTTATTAAAAAGCCGTTCTATGCTTTGCCAGTGGTTAATATACTTAATTCTGGAGCTAATGGAGAGGGTTCAAGAGAAGGCGTATCTATGATATGTCCAGGTTTAAAGGTGCTGGTCGTTGATGATGAGCCTATGAACCTTATGGTTACCAGAGGTATTTTAAAGGATTACCAGATGGACGTATCCACAGCAGAAAGTGGAAGAAAAGCGATTAGCATGTGTGGAAAAGAAGATTATGACCTGATTTTACTTGATCACATGATGCCTGAGATGGACGGAATTGAAACACTGAAAGAAATTCGAAGATTGAATAGAAAGAGCAGCAAAGAGTGCATAATCATTGCATTTACAGCTAATGCAGTAAGTGGTGCAAGGGATATGTTCTTACAGGAAGGTTTTGACGAATTCATTTCTAAACCTGTTGAACTGACGGAACTGGAGCGTGTATTAAAAAAATCACTGCCTAAATCTAGTTATAAATATGTTGATAAGAATAAAAAAGCTGATATAATTGCTGAAACTGTAGAAAAGTGTACCGAACAGGAAGATTCGGAACCTGGTAATTCAGTAAAAGACGAATTAGTACAGGACAATTCAGTACAAGACAATTCTATGATGATACAACTTGAAAAAGCTGGAATTAACACTAATTCTGGTATAGGTTATTGTAACGGAGACAAGGATTTTTATATAGAACTGCTGACAAGCTTTGTTGATGGCGCGAATAGTAAAGAATCAGAGCTGGGGAACTTCTTTGAAAAGAAAGACATGAAAAATTATGGTATCGTGGTTCATGCGTTAAAGAGCACAGCCAAGATGATTGGAGCAAATTCGTTGTCAGATAATGCAAAACAGGCTGAGGCAGCAGCAAAAGCTGATAATCTGGATTACATAACAGCACATCATGAAGAACTTATGATGCAATACGGTAACATAGTCACAAGTATATGTGAGGCGTTGGAAATAAGTGTAAATAATGGACAGCAGAAGGAAGAAGCGAAAGAGGAACGAAAGATAAGTAAGGAAGAACTTATTAGCCAGCTTAAGGATTTAAAGGATAGTCTTGATTATTTCCTGGAGGAAAAATCACTTGAAATTGTTTCATCGATGGATGGAGAAGTGTATCCAGGAGTATCTGTTGGAGAGTTCCTTAAGGATATAAGAAAAGATGTTGATGATTATGAATTCGTGTCGGCATCTAAGAAGGTATCAGCTTTAATTAGCCATATGGAAGGCGGTGAGTTCTGATGAGTCTGAATAATAATATGAATAATCTTATTCATTACTTAAAGGATAAGAATCTGGGACGTCAGGAGCGTTTGTTCCGTCTGGTATTAGTGCTTGGAATTTCTGGATTATCTCTTTCAATAATATCCGGGATGTTTATAGGAACCAGCATAGATAATGTAATTGCAGGTGTTATTGGATTGATAGCATTTGTGGTACTGGGATATTTCTCTGTTACGAGAAATAAGATACAGTTGGGAGCATCTATTATATGTGCCATTATGATTTTTCTTGTTCTGCCATTAAATTTTCTTATCTGTGATGGAACTGATGGTGGTTCACAAATATGGTTTCTGGCTGTTATGGTCTTTGTGTGTCTTGTTGTGGAAGGCAAAACAAAGTATGTATTATTAGTTTGTGATTTTCTTCTTCTGTGTGTATGTTACTACATTGAATTATGTTATCCTGATTTAATTAGTCATGGTGATTCTGAAGTGGTATTCATGGATTCATTTTATTCATATATCATAATTTCGATTATGATATGTGGCATGATTCTATATCAGAGTTATATATATCATTCAGAGAATGAGACTGCCAAGAAGCAGAAAAAAGAAATTGAAGAATTGAATAAAATGCAGAATCATTTCTTCTCAAGCATGAGCCATGAAATCAGGACACCAATTAATGCTATTATTGGTTTGAATGAGATGATTCTAAGAGAAGATGTATCAGATGAGGTTGCAGCAGATGCAATTAATATCCAGGGAGCAAGTAAGATGCTTCTCTCTCTTATTAATGATATTCTGGATATGTCTAAGATTGAATCGGGAAAGATGAATGTTGTTCCCGTTGTATATGATGTTGGAGACATGCTGTCTGACATTGTCAATATGATATGGACACGTGCTAAGGATAAGGGCCTTGAATTTCATGTTGATGTTGATAAGACTATGCCTGCCCAGTTGTATGGTGATGAGGTAAGAATCAAGCAGATTTTAATTAATGTGTTAAATAATGCCGTTAAATATACATCTGAGGGGTCTGTTACATTATCAATTGAATGTAAGAAGGTTGAAAATGGAGAAGTGCAGATAATCTATTCTGTATCAGATACTGGTATTGGAATTAAGAAAGAAAGTATTCCTCATCTGTTTAGTGTGTTCAAGAGAGTTGATGAACAGAATAACCGTTATATTGAAGGAACAGGTCTTGGCTTGTCTATAGTGAAGCAGCTTGTGGAACTTATGCATGGTGAGATTACAGTAAACAGTGTGTATACAAAGGGTTCTACATTTGTAATTACTATTCCACAGAAGATTTCTTCAGAGAATGAGATTGGTGATATTAATCTGGAAGAAAGACATTCAATGAACCAGAGGAGTCATTATAAACAAAGCTTTGAAGCGCCTGAAGCTCATGTACTTATTGTGGATGATAATGATACTAATCTGATGGTTGCAGCAAAACTTTTAAGAGATACCAAGGTTAAGATAGACACGGCATCAAGTGGTCAGGAATGTTTAAGAAAGACACTTCAGAACAGATATAATGTAATATTCATGGATCATCTTATGCCTGGAATGGATGGAATAGAGTGTCTGCATGCAATCCGAAATCAGACTGGTGGACTTAATGCTGATGTTCCGATTGTGGCACTTACAGCAAATGCAGGCAGTGAGAATCAGGAATTATATAGAAGAGAAGGTTTTGATGGCTATCTGTTAAAGCCTGTCAGTGGAGTTCAGCTGGAGAGAGAAGTGTTAACACATTTACCTAAAGAACTGGTAAGCATGACTAACTTAGACAACTTTGAGGTTAAGGTGGAATCACCAGTTCTTGGTCATAACAGGAAAATGTCTGTTATGATATGTACTGACAGCGTATGTGACCTTCCTAAGAGTATGTTGGAAAAGGCTCAGGTTGAGGAAATGCCTTATCGGGTACATACAGAGGGCGGATACTTTATGGATGGAATTGAAGCTGAGACAGACGGAATCCTGTCTTACATCAGTACAGAGGGAAGAAAGGCCAGCTCAGAGTCGCCAACGGTAGCTGAATATGAGGGCTTTTTTGCAAATCAGCTCACAAAAGCACAGTATATTATTCATATAACCATGGCAAATAAAGTCAGCAAGGGATATGCTAATGCGCTGGAGGCATCCAAGACATTTGAGAATGTAAGGGTGGTGGATTCGGGACATCTTAGCTGTGGTATGGGATTTGTTGTGCTCCGTGCAGCAGAGTATGCAGCTTCTGGTATGTCAGTTGATGATATAGTTAAGAAGATAGAGAGTATTAAATCATACGTTAAGACAAGCTTTATTCTTGACAGTACAGAATATCTGGCAAGGTCAGGAAGATTATCTTCATGGATAAATAAAATATGTAAAACACTTCTTCTTCATCCTGTTCTTATATTAAAGAACAGCAGTATGACAGTTGGACAGATAAAAATCGGAACAAGGAATAATACCTGGAAACAATACATTAATTCAACAGTCAGAGATATGCGTAAGGCCAATAGAGGACTTTTATTCATTGCTTATGCAGGATTAACTAAGGATGAATTGACAGCAATAGAAGAAGAGATCAGGAAGAAAGTGCCGTTCAGGACTATTGTGTATCAGAAGGCTTCACCAGCCATTTCAATTAACTGTGGTCCTGGAACCTTTGGATTAATATATATGCTGGATAAATAAGCAGGATGGAGGTTTTTTATGTACCAGTTTACTGATGACTGCCTTACAGGCATTGAAATAATTGATAATGAGCACCGCAGGCTTTTTGCCATGATTAATGAGGGTATAGACATGATTCACGGTGAGGATAAGGTTGTTCTTGCAGTGGCTAAGAATATGGTGGTTCAGTTAAAGGAATATGCTGTGAAGCACTTCGCAGACGAAGAAGAGATAATGGAAAAAATAGGTGATGCTGAACTTGACAGACAGAGAAGAGAGCATGACCAGTTCAGGGCGTATATGGACAGCCATGATGAATCACAGCTTACAGAGGAGAATGCAAGGCAAAAGGTTGAGGAACTTCTTCTTTACCTTGCAAAATGGCTGTATTCCCATATATTAGGAAGCGATATTATGATTTCCCACAATATTAATAAGAGTGAGGGAGAACCATTTGCATTTACAGATAAGTATCTTACTGGAATTGAACTGGTAGATGAGGAACATAGGGTATTGTTTGATATAATAAGGCAGACTAATGATACTATTAACGAAGAGTTTGTCCACGACAAATATGACCGCATCATGGAAATTATTGGTGAACTTAAGGATTATACAGTGAAGCATTTCGGTGATGAGGAAGAATATATGGAGTC
Organism: uncultured Eubacterium sp.; assembly: GCA_945946665.1. Lineage (GTDB taxonomy): Bacteria > Bacillota > Clostridia > Lachnospirales > Lachnospiraceae > Lachnospira. Next base: position 28,643 of record CAMEWO010000014.1, on the reverse strand, counting down.
TATCGGTTATGAGGGGCTGGAAGCCCAGAAAGCAGCCCATATGGCTTTCGTGGATAAACTAAACGGCATTAACTATGACAACATGGATGACAACCAGCAGGAATATCTTAATGATCTGGTAGAGTATCTCCTTAACTGGCTGTCAACACACATCTTGAAGATGGACAAGAGAATTCCGACTAAGTGATAATAATAAATTATATAAAAGTTGTAGCAGCCATGACACATACATATGTCATGCTGCTACATTTTTTATGGGCTATTTTATAGCAAGTCTTTCGGCGATTATTTTTATAAGCTGTATTATTGCTGTAGGAATTAGTGCAAGCAGGAGGATTGAGATGTACTGTCCGGCAGTGAGGGATACAACTGAGAATAACCCTGCAACTGGTGGAAGGAAAAGTACTGCTGCAACTAATATTAATCCCAGAACAAATGCGCCCAGGCTGTACATATTATTTTTAAAGCCTAATGTTAATATACTGTGTTCGCCTCTGCAGTTAAATCCATGGAGAAGTCTTGCAAGAGTCAGCGTTGCAAATGCCATGGTTGACGCAGCTTCAGGACTTACAGAAAGTCCCGACATGAATGCAGTAATTACGGACAATGCAATAAGTACACCCTGGGAAACCATAAGTGTTACAAACTTCTTATCCAGGATACCCTGTTTAGGATTTCTTGGCTTTTTATCAAGAACATCTTTAGCACCTGGCTCCATGCCTATGGCAAGAGCTGGAAGAGAATCGGTAACAAGATTAATGAACAGAAGCTGTACAGCCTGAAATGGCACAGGCAGAGCCATCAGGGAGGCGTAGATTACTGTAATTATTGCGGAGAAATTACCCGAAAGAAGGTAAATCACCGCATTTTTAATATTATTATACACAGTTCTTCCGTTGGAAACAGCCTTGATGATGGTGGCAAAATTGTCGTCAGACAGAATCATGGAAGCGGCATCCTTGGAAACTTCTGTTCCTGTTATTCCCATGGCAACACCGATGTCCGCTTTCTTCAATGCAGGAGCATCATTAACGCCATCACCTGTCATGGATACAATTCTGCCCTTTCTCTGCCATGCATCTACAATCCGGATTTTATTTTCAGGAGAGACACGGGCATAGACGGATATTCTTTCAATGTTTTCATCCAGTTCATTATCACTCATTGCATCCAGCTCCTGACCAGTGACAGTTAAATCTCCCTGAGTATATATACCTATTTTCTCTGCAATTGCACGGGCTGTTACTTTGTGGTCTCCGGTAATCATTACTGTACGGATTCCGGCTTTCTTTGCGTCACTGACAGCTTTAATGGACTCTGGTCTTGGAGGGTCCATTTCAGATATAAGACCTAAGAATGTATAGCCATATTCTGTTTCCTTAGTAAGTTCTTCGTCCGATTCTTTATATGCAAAAGCCAGCACCCGGAGACCGTTTTCTGAGAAATCCTGATTCTGTTTAAGTATATTTTTCCGAAAATCTTCATTCATAGGGAATATACCATCTTTAAGCCTTACATAATCACAGCGCTCAAGCAAAACATCTGGTGCACCTTTTGTGAATATGGTAGGAACACCATGAATGAGGTGCTTGGTGCTCATTAGTTTTCTGTCTGAATCAAATGGAACTTCTTCGATTCTGCTTAAAATGTTTCTCATCTGGTCTTCTGTTATAGATATATCTGCTGTTTTATTGTTAGTTTCAATGTCACGGTACATCTCCAGAAGGGCGTATTCTGTAGGGTCGCCGATGCCGTTGCCATCCACTATAGAGGAATCATTAGTAAGAACTGCATTGTAAAGGAGATACCTGTGAAGCTGGCACTGTAGATTAAGTTCGGATGGTTTAAGTACTTCTCCGCCAGTATATATATCCTGGACAGTCATTTTATTCTGGGTGAGGGTTCCTGTCTTGTCAGAGCAGATTACCGATACACAGCCTAAGGATTCAACTGCACAGAGATCTTTGATAACAGCCATTTCCTTTGCCATACGCTGGGTGCCCATTGCCTGGACAATAGTGACTATGGAACTTAATGCTTCTGGAATAGCTGCTACGGCAAGAGCAACTGAAAACAGCAGTGAGTCAAGGAAATTCATGCCTCTGTAAACACCAAGAATAAATACAATAAAGCTTATTATTATTATTCCAATGGCGAGAATTTTGCTGAATTTGTCCAGGCTTATCTGCAAAGGTGTTTTCTTTTCCTTAGTGTTGTTCATAAGGGTGGCAATCTTGCCAATTTCAGTATTCATGCCTGTTTCTGTGATAACTGCCACAGCCCTTCCGTATGTTACAAGACTTCCGGAGTATACCATATTTAATCTGTCTGCCAGAGGGGTATCCCTGTCTAATTCCATGTCTTTTTTGTCAATATTGGTTGATTCTCCAGTAAGAGAACTTTCATTTACCTGCAGAGAGTAATTCTCTATAATTCTGCCATCCGCAACAACCATGTCACCTGCTTCAAGAATTACAATATCCCCGGGAACAACTTCTCTTGAAGGAATTTCAATCTTCTGTCCCTGACGGATAACTTTTGCCACGGGAGAGGAAAGAGATTTAAGTGAATCAAGGGATTTTTCTGCTTTCATATGCTGTACAGTTCCCAGAACAGCGTTAAGTATGAGTACAGCAATAATTACTAAGGTACTTTCCAGGTCTTTTGTAAACATACTGATTACAGCTGCAACCATAAGAATAATAACCATCAGGTCTGCAAACTGTGACAGGAAAACCTTTAATGGGCCGGGGCGTTTTCCATCCGTCAGTTGGTTTTCACCATAGCGTTTCAGGCGGTCTGAAGCCTCTTCATATGTAAGTCCGTCCATTCTGGTGTCCAGTTCTTTAAGAACATTTTGTTTTGATAATTCATACCATGTCATAATTGTTTGTGTGAAAATACGTGTGGGTTGATTTTCACACTGCCTCCTTTCCTGGTTGACTGTTGTGGGAATAAAAAATGAGACCCTATGCAGAAAAACACTAATAAAATGTCTTTCTGCATAAAGTCTCATCACCATAAAGGTATGCACCACCAAGCGTAAAACGCCGCGTATGTTGACAGTGCATTTGGATTACTCCCCTTTGCAAATATTCTTTTTGTATGTGCAAGTTTATCAGAGTGACAGGGATATGTCAACAGAATATTTAATATAAGATATGTGAAAATTTGAAAAAAATAAGTGGTTATGATATTGTATACACAGAAAAAAGATAGCGTCCAGGGACCTATGAAAAATTGAGAATTTAATAAAAGGACTCAGATTAAAATCAGGAGGATATGTGATGAAGGTTTTAATGTTGAATGGAAGTTTAAAGGCAAATGGCAATACTAATGCAATTCTTGAGGCAGTGGGAAAACAACTCAATCAGGAAGGAATTGATTATGAGATTTTCCAGATGGGAAATGATGCTGTACGTGACTGTGCTGGCTGTGGACAGTGCAGTGATAAGGGCTGTGTATATGACGATGACAAGGTAAATGAATTTGTGGGAAAGCTGAAAGAGGCAGACGGACTTATAGTTGGAACACCTGTATACTATGCTCATCCAAGTGGAAGAATCATGTCATTTCTTGACAGAGTATTCTGCTGTGGAAGAAAATATATGGAACACAAGCCAGGGGCAGCAGTTGCCGTTGCAAGAAGAGCAGGAACAACAGCATCAGTAGATGCGCTTAACAAATATTTTGGAATTGCCCAGATGCCTATTGTCTCTTCAACATACTGGGATGTGGTTCATGGCAGGGTGCCAGGGGAGGCAGAGCAGGATGGAGAAGGAATGCAGACTATGAGAAATCTTGCAAGGAATATGGCATGGCTGTTAAAGTGCATTGAAGCAGGAAAGGCAGCCGGCATAGAACTTCCACAGGCTGAGACAGATGTAAAGACTAATTTTATCAGATAAATTGTATGTGCGCCCAGTATGCAGAAAGAATAATTTGAAAAAATAATTGACAAATATAGTTTATATGAATATAATAACTGGCAGTACCAAGTGGTACTACCAGTTATTGTTTTCTGTACCTCGCATCGTATGGTTATGTGCGGGATATGCACGTGTTTCAGCTGTTTTATTATAAGGAGGTTGAATAATTATGAACGAAATTATTAAGTTACCTAATATTGAAGCTGTACAGAAATTAGCAAATACAAGCATATAATCAGAGATGATAAAAACTATACTATAAAATAAAAAAGAGGCTTAAGATGAAATATATAAAACAGTGTATAGTTATTCTTGTACTGTCATTAGCAGGAGAATTGTTAAAATATATACTTCCCCTTCCCATTCCTGCAAGTATCTACGGAATGGTACTGCTTTTTTCTGGACTAATGACTGGAGTGATAAAAATTGAAGCAGTAAAGGAAACAGGAATGTTTTTGATTGAGATTATGCCATTAATGTTTATTCCTGCAGGTGTGGGATTAATGACAAGCTGGGAAACATTAAAATCCATTATAGTGCCGGTAAGTGTCATAACAGTTGTTACCATTATAACTGTTATGGCATCAACAGGACTGGTGTCCCAAACCATTATCAGAAAATCAAAGGGAAATGAGAAATGAACGATTTTTTTCAAACTTCCATGTTCGCAGGAGTTGCTCTTAGTATAATTTCATATTTAATCGGAGTTGCGTTAAAAAAGAAATTTAACCTTGGTATTTTCAATCCGCTTCTGATATCTATTGTGATTTCTATTATTGTTCTTTTTATTGGAAAAATCGATTATAATACATACAGTGAAGGCGCAAAGTATTTAAGCTGGTTACTTACGCCAGCAACAGTCTGCCTTGCAATTCCTCTGTATGAAGAATTTGAATTGCTAAAACAGAATTACAGGGCAGTTTTGTTTGGCCTTTTGGCTGGTACGGTTACGAGTCTGACAACGGTATTTGTATTATCTAAGTTATGCGGACTTTCACATGAAGAGTATGTGACACTTCTTCCTAAATCAATTACTACAGCAATAGGTATGGGTGTTTCAGAAGAATTAGGTGGATATGTTACCATTACCGTTGCAGTTATTATTATTACCGGTGTGCTTGGAAATATGTTCGGAGAGCTGGTCTGCAAATTGTTCAGGATTACTGAACCCATATCAAAAGGACTTGCCTTTGGGGCATCTTCTCATGCTATAGGTACGGCAAAAGCCATTGAGATAGGAGAAGTTGAGGGCGCCATGAGCGGTCTTGCCATTGCAGTTTCCGGAATACTGACAGTAGCACTGTCATCAGTATTTGCTGGTTTTATGTGAGCATAGTGCACAGGACAGCAGAAAAATCCAATTATTGTAATATATGCCGTCAGCAAAAGATGCAGAATGGAGAGTGGTATGATACTAAAAAGCACAACAATGGAATATCAAAAAGTGATTGATTATATATTTCAGATGATAAAAGACGGAAGACTCATTGTCGGAAGCAAGATTCCTTCTGAAAGAGATATTGCAGAACAGCTTGGAATAGGAAGGAATTCCACAAGGGAAGCCATCAGCATAATGCGTGGAATGGGTTTGATTGAAAGCAGACATGGTTCTGGCAATTATATCGCAAAGAATTCCGAGAGAACAATCAGCAGTATTGTTTCAGTAATGCTTGCGTTGGGAAGCATATCAATGAAGGATATTCTGGATTTTCGCAGGACTATGTCAAGGGCCGTAATTGAGCATGTTTTTATGAATGGTTTTGATGATGATGATAAGGAATGTGTAAAGAAAATTATAGATAATATGGAATCTGCATCTGGAGAACAATTTCTTTTGCTGGATCAGGAATTTCATGTAGCGTTGATTCATGCAACACATAATCATTTATTTATTACAGTTATGGAGGCGATAGCCCAGGTTTATCAAGACTCAATGTCCAGGGTCATTGAGTCTGCTGACATGGAGACAACAAAGAGGTTTCTGGAGATTCATAGTAAAATCTATGAATGTATCATTAAGAAAGATAAGGATGAATGTTTAAAATATATAAATGAACATTATGATTTTGCGGAAAGTAAGTTATAAATACTCTGGAAGCATATGGACTGATAAAAAGCGGGAAGATTTTCCCGCTTTTTTTCTTACTTTGTAGGAAATTCCTCATTTACGGGGTATATTATTTTTTTATGGTATGGTATGATTTGGATGGAAAGATTGGAGAAATGAGATTTTTCATTAAGGAGCGCAAATGTATGGCTACATGGAATCCATGGAGAGGCTGTAAAAAGTGCAGTGAGGGCTGTTTGCATTGCTATATACATAAAGGTGATGCGAAGCGTGGCATTGATACAGGAAAAATTGAAAAAACAAAAGATTATAATAAGCCGGTGGTACGCCTAAAAAACGGAAACTATAAGATGAAACCAGGATTAGTTTATACCTGTTTCTCTACCGATTTTTTAATTGAAGAAGCAGATGAATGGCGTAATGAGTGCTGGCAGATGATTAAAGAACGGCAGGACTGTAATTTTTTATTTCTTACAAAACGAATTGAAAGATTTATGGATTGTATTCCAAAGGACTGGAATGACGGATATGGTAATGTAGTTGTCTGCTGTACTATTGAGAATCAGAAAAATGCGGACTATAGGCTTGGAATATTCAGTAAGCTGCCAATAAAACACAGGTGTATAACAGTACAGCCATTACTTGAGCCAATCAATATAGAACCATATCTGGATAACATTGAACTTGTTGTTGCAGGCGGAGAATCAGACCGTTTTGCAAGACCGCTGGATTATTCATGGATTCTTGATATCAGGGAGCAGTGTATCCGCAAAAATGTCTCATTTGAATTCAGGCAGTGTGGAACCCACTTCATAAAAGATGGGAAGCAGTATAAGATGCAGACAAAGGATTTATGCAGCCAGGCAAGGAAGGCTGGAATAGACTACAGGGCTGGTTTACTGGAATAACATATTGGTATTCTAAAGGGAAGAAGGAAAATGAACATGAAAATAGTTGTAATAAACGGACAAAACCATAAAGGAAATACATGGAATGTGGCTAATATATTGCTACAGAACATGACATGCGAAAAGGATGTGAAAGAATTCTTTCTACCACGGGATTTGAATCATTTTTGCACAGGGTGCTACAGCTGCCTTAAGGGTAGAGACAGATGTCCATTCTGGAGTGAGAAGAAAAAGCTTGATGATGCCCTGTTAGAAGCAGACCTTCTTATACTGACAACGCCAAATTACTGTATGATGCCAAGTGCACCTATGAAAGCATTTCTTGACCTGTTTTTTACTAACTGGTTGTCACATAAGCCCTATGCTGAAATGTTTTCAAAACGTGCTGTGGTTATTTCAACTGCGGCAGGTGCCGGTGCGGGAAAGGCAGCAAAGCTGGTTGGGAATGTTCTGACAAATTGGGGAATTCCTGAAGTGACTACATATGGAATAAGTGTTAATGCCATGAACTGGGAAACCACGCCTGAAAAGAAGAGAGCAAAGATTAATAAAGATATGAAAAAACTGGCTGCAAAGCTATCTAGGGAAAAGGCGGTGAGAGTTGGCATTAAAACCAGGTTCCTTTTCTGGATGATGGGTGGAATGCAAAAGGCAGACTGGGGAGCAGACCCATCTGAGAAAGAATACTGGGAAAGCAGGGGATGGCTTAATGGTGCCAAACCATGGAAATAACAAATTGTTTTATGATTCCCTGACGCTGCCGTACTTTACTGCAGCGTCTGTGTGTGTGAAGTGTAAAGTTTCCTTAGTGGCACATATCTTGTCGGCAAGGCATACAAGCCAGGCCTCACGTCTCATAGGTGGCACGAAGGTAAGAGGAAACATATGTCTTAATATAATATTACATTCTACAAAATTCAAATCCACATCATGGAGGGCATTTAAAAATGCTCTCTTTGGGTGGGTAAATCCGTGAAAATGGTGGGAATTATCTCCTGCAATATGCCAGTCATAGAGAAAATAATCATGAAGAAGGGCACCACGAATCATTGACCAGTAATCCACATCAATCTTAAATCTGGCAGCAAGGTAGCAGCTGGTATAAGCTACTTCAATACAGTGTTCATACACGCTGATATGTCCATGCTGCATATATTCTTTTGTTTCCAGAAAACGTGTAGTTATATTCAATTCTTCTACAACAGTAGATACCATCTGGTTAATTTCTTCGGATGTTGGAATATTCTTAGGCTTAATCAATGTATTTGTCCCCCCCCATGACATGACAGATAAAACTACGGTTTACTCATATGTTGCCCAACTAATTCTATCATTACACATTTATAGCATATTTTCAATATGAAATTTGCCAAATGAGTTTATAAAAAGTTTATAATTATATTAAAATATATAGCTTGACTTTTGATAAAAAAGGGACTAAAACACAGGTGACGTCAAAAAGTACCTCGTGATCACAAGGCGATATTATATTTTTAATCGTTTTGGAGGAATAGTCAAATGGATACTTTAAAAGCAGAATTAAGAGATAAGAAAGTTAAAGCTTTAAGAAGAGAAGGATATGTAACCGGTAACCTCTTCGGCAGAGAGATTGACGGCTCCATTCTGGTTAAGATGACAAAGAAGGATGTCAGCGACATTCTCCGCAGGAATGAGAAAGGCAGCAGAATTAACCTTGATGTGGCAGGAACTAAGTATGATGTGCTGATTAAGGAAATTGATTATGGACCATTTGCAAAGGAGATTAATGATATTGAATTTCAGGCTCTGGTAAGCAATGAGGAAGTACATTCAACAGCCGAGATTGTGCTTCAGAACAAGGAAGCTGTAACGGAAGGTGTGCTTGAGGAACTCCTTGAGGAGATATCGTATAAGGCACTTCCAGCATATCTTGTTGATAAGATTGTTATTGACGCAGGTAAGTTGAGACTGGGAGATGTTATAAGGGTTAAGGATCTGGATATTGCCAAGAATCCTAACATAGATGTACTTACAAACCCTGATAAAGTTATTGTCAGTGTTGTTGCTTCTAAGAACACAGGTGCTGATGATGCTGCCGATGGCGAAGAAGCCGAGGAAGAAGCTAAGTAAGTTTTACACATATATCCCCTGAAGCCAGGGATTGCATGTGGCTGTATGTTGTGGACTGCGGGTGTTATAGACGCAGTTATGGCATACAGCCATTTGCTATTTTCTTGATACTTCAGGGGAATTATTATATTATGATATAGAAGTGGAAATTGCGTGAGTTGCGTTGCAACGGAGTAATTTGTATATCAAGTGAATGTCAGCCGGTACAAAAACGTCTGCGGAATGGAGATTATCATGTCAGGATATTTGATTAAAGATACAACTGTAAGTGAGAGAATAGCACTTGTTAAACAGTGGGAAGAGGATGAGGGCTGTGAAAACTGTGGCATTGACCCTCTCATTTTCTACAAGGACTATATTGATGGGAAAAAGGAAATATCCCAGATTAATGCTGAATACAATGCCAGATACGTAACTGAGATTCCTGATGATGAGGGCATGGGATGCGCAATGGGGAACAGAAGATGACAGATATTCAGAAAAGTCTTATGGATATGCAGGATCTGGAATACAGGGATTTCAACAGCAGTCTTCTGCCGGGAGTTCCTAAGGAATCAGTTATTGGAGTAAGAATTCCTGAAATCAGAAAATATGCCAGGACACTATATAAAACGGGGGAGTGGGAGAAGTTTATTACTGAACTGCCACATACATATTATGAGGAAAATGCTCTCCACATGATACTTTTATGTAACATAAAGGATTATGATACCTGCATAAAATATATAAATGAATTCCTTCCCTATGTTGATAACTGGGCAGTGTGCGATTCAGGAGTTCCTGACTGTTTTAAGAAGAATCTGGACAAACTGATGACAGAGGTGAAAGTCTGGATTAAGTCAGACAGGACTTACACTGTAAGGTATGCTGTAGGGGTACTTATGAGATTGTTTCTCGATGAACATTTTGATAAGAGGTATCTTGCTATGGCAGCAGGTGTTAAGTCTGAGGAGTATTATGTTAATATGATGGTGGCATGGTATTTTGCCACAGCACTGGCAAAGCAGTGGGGCAGCACAATAGATTATATTGAGGACAGGAAACTTACACCATGGGTTCATAACAAAACCATACAGAAAGCGGTGGAAAGCTATCGTATTACTCCACAGCAGAAGGTGTATCTTAAATCTATGAGAATTAAAAAAGCATAGCATTTACAAATATTTCCGTTGAATCATTTAAAATATATGCTATAATCATTCTTGAGAAAATTTGAAAGGAAGCTTCATCAATGAAATTTAAAGACCACAAGAATGTGTCTCAGTACCTTGTAGAATCCCTTAACTGTAAGCTTAAGTTCAGACACAGATGGGCGCTGGTTATTGGTAGTGTCATTCCTGATATTACTGTATATACATATTTTAGAAGAAGCGATGGCGGACAGAAGTTAAGAGGACATAATTACGAGAATTCCATGGATTATATGAAGCGTCTTGTTGAGTCTGTTAATAGTGACAAGGCTAACAGCATTATGAAGTACATCCATGTTGGAATGCTTCTTCATTATTCAGCAGATTCATTTACTTATGCACATAACAGCCATTTCAAGGGAACCATTGGGGAACACAGAGAATATGAGATGCGTCTTCATGAGGAACTTGAGGAGGCTATGCATAATAACATAAGTGGTGAAACTTTGAATGAAGTTAATGATATATTTGCAAGGATTATGGAACTCCATGATATGTATCTGAAAGAGATTCCATGTTGCCAGATAGACTGTGCATATATCTTTGCTATTGTAACATATATATTTAACCTGCTGGTAGGCGGTGACTATGCCCAGCATGTACAGGTTAATGCAGCATAATCAGCGGTTTTGAATATTATTTTATTAAGTGAATATACTAAGTGGATATAAAGTGACGGAGTAAAGTCCATGGGTTGAAGTGGTATTTCAGCCTTAATATATGGCAAATCCGTTACTTTATATTTATTTTATAATTTTTATTAGCACTCGCTATTGACGAGTGCTAACAGAAGTGATATAACTACACTTGTAAATAAGATATGGACCACATTGAATGTGGAAGAATGAAAGGAGATATGACTTATGTTAATGACTAATTTTTTTGATAATTCTTTATTGGATAACTTTTTCTCAGTTCCATCAGACTCATACAGAACCAAGAGCAATACAACAGGGCTGATGCAGACAGATATTAAGGAATCAGACACAGAGTATGAGATTATCATTAATCTTCCAGGATTTAAGAAAGAGAATGTAAAGGGTGAACTTAAGGACGGATATCTGGTAATTACAGCTACAAATGCTGAGGATGAAACAGACAAGAATGTAAAATATCTTTGCAGGGAACGTTATTCAGGTGGATGCAGCAGGAGTTTCTATGTTGGGGAGGAAATTACCCAGCAGGATATCAAAGCAAAATTTGAGAATGGAGTTCTTACATTTATTGTTCCTAAGATTGATAAGACAGCAAGAGCAAAAGAGAATAAGTTTATATCAATTGACTGATAACAGGTTATTTAGATTACTGGCTGCCGCACACCAATATTAGTGCGGCAGCCAGTTTTAATCTGAAAGGGAGGTGATTGTTATGCCTGCAAGAAAAGATTGTTATGAGATACTTGGAGTTGCAAAAGATGCAGATGAAAGCACCATAAAGAAGGCTTATCGAAAGCTGGCAAAGAAATACCATCCTGATACTAATGCCGGGAATCCCCAGGCTGAAGAAAAATTTAAGGAAATTAATGAAAGCTATGCTATTATAGGTGACCCCGAAAAACGTAAGCTGTATGACAAATATGGCTATATGGCATTTCAGGAGGGCTTTGACCCTAAGAAAGCTGAGGAATACGAAAAATATGGCGGTGGGATGGGTAACGGAAATGGTACCTATGAATTCCACTTTGATGGCACTGGCGCAGAGGATTTCGGTGATATATTTGATAATATATTTGGCGGCTTTGGAGGTGCTGGTTCAGGCTTTGGCGGTTCTGGTTTTGGCGGTTCAGGCTTTGGAGGCTCAGGATTTGGTAGCTCCGGATTTGGTGGTTCTGGCAGAACCGGCAGGGGAGGCTTTAATGGAGCAGGCAGGAAGGGAGCAGATGCCCAGGCTGATATTACAATAAGTTTTGATGAGGCTGTGACAGGCTGTGATAAGAATATTACTCTTCAGGATGAAACTGGTAAGACCCAGTCCTTAAGAGTGCATATCCCTGCAGGTGTGGATACAGGCAGCAAGGTAAGGCTTAAAGGCCAGGGAGGAAGGTCATCTGGAAGTGGCAATGCAGGGGACCTTTTCCTTAACATCAATGTGGAGAAAAAGCCGGGATTTGACCGTAAAGGCCTTGATATATACACTACCATTAATATTCCATATACTACAGCAGTGCTTGGAGGAGAAGCTATTGTACACACAGTGACAGGTGATGTGAGTTGTAAGATAAAGGAGGGAATCCAATCTGGAAGTAAGATTCGTCTACGAGGTAAAGGAGCACCTTCCATGAAAAATAACAGCATAAGGGGAGACCAGTATGTTACAGTCCAGATACAGGTACCCAGATATGTTTCACCAGAAGCCAGAAAGAAGCTGAAAGAACTGGAAAAACTTCTGTGATTTATGATACAATGAACCATAAGAGTGATTAACTTATATGGAGGTATCATTTTAAAATGGGAGACAGCAGAAAAAACGTCAGCCAGTCAAGGTCATCAGGGAACAGGCCATCAGGCATTCAGGCAGGATCTTTGGGCGGCAGACCGGGACCAAAGAGAATGTCAAGAAAACAGAGAGAAATGAGAAGGAAAAGACAGCAGCTTATGGCTGTATCATCAATACTGGTACTATTAATAGTAATTCTTATTTCAGTATTAATAAAAAGCTGTGGTAATGATAAAAAACAACAGACAGACAATGCTACAACACCTGCAGCCAGCCAGCCTGAAAATCAGAATGGACAGGGAAACCAGTCCCAGAGTGATGGTCAGAATAATAATCAGGATAATGGACAGAATAACAGCGGTAATTCCGTACAGGAAAAAGAATATACAGGCGAAGACGGAAAACTCCACAAGGTGATTGGAACAACAGAAAAAGGATATACTATAGAGGAAGTAGATGGAGTTACCTATGTGGATGGTGTGCTGATTGCCAATAAGACATACCAATTGCCAGAGGATTTTATTCCAACTAATCCGGAAGTTCCGGTAACAGAGGGGAGAAGTACCAAGAGCCTTGATAAGGATTTAATGACTGCATGGAGACAGCTTCAGGCTGCTGCTACTGCAAAGAAACTGAATCTGTATATATCCAGTGGCTACAGGTCTTTCCAGGTCCAGAAGACACTGTATAACAATTATGTTGCCAAGGATGGAAAGGCTCTGGCTGATACTTATTCTTCAAGACCAGGTAACTCTGAGCACCAGACAGGACTCTGCTTTGACCTAAACAGCATTGATGATACATTTGCCAATACAGCTGAAGGGAAGTGGGTCAATGACAACTGTTACAAATATGGGTTCTGCATCAGATTTCCTAAGGGAAAGGACGAATATACAGGATATCAGCATGAGTCATGGCATCTTCGCTACGTTGGAACAGAGCTGGCTGAGAAACTGTACAATGGCGGTGATTGGCTGTCATTGGAGGAATACTTTGGGATTACAAGCAAATATCCAGATTAAGTGAGTGGCAAAATGCTTTTGACACTCACATCATTAAAATATTATAAACAATATTAGCGTAAAATCAGGGTAAGCATTGCCGTTACTGCATCTTGGCATTTTTTGTCTGGGGTGGGGGATTTTGACATGCTTACCCTGAAAATGTTATAAAATAGATATAGGTTGCAAAGATAAGATTAGAAAGATTAATGGCAAAGTCCATTGGAAAGGCGGTAAAATGGAAAAAATCGACGGCTATACAGAAAAACTTGCACAGCTTTGCATTAAGAATGACCAGATTGATAAAAAACTCTATGATGAATATGGAGTTAAAAAGGGACTAAGAGACGAGAACGGAGAAGGTGTTTTAACAGGACTAACCAACATTTCATCAGTGAGAGCCTTTGATACTGTGGACGGACATAAGGTGCCATGTGACGGAGAACTTCTTTACAGAGGATATGATGTAAAGGATCTGGTTAAGGGTGGCAGTGGTAAAAGATTTATATTTGAAGAGGGGGCTTATCTTCTTTTATTTGGTGAACTGCCAAACCAGCAGGAACTGGACGAGTTCAAGGGTGTATTGTCAGGATGTATGGACCTTCCCACAAACTTTACAAGAGATGTAATTATGAAAGCACCAAGTGAGGATATTATGAATACTATGACCAGAAGTATTCTTACTCTGGCATCATATGATGATAGAAGGGATGTATTGACACTGGATAATGTGTTAAGACAGTGCATACAGTTAATCAGCACATTTCCTATGCTGGCTGTGTATGGATATCACGCTTACAATCATTATGAGAATGATGACAGTATGTATATCCACAGACCAGACAAATCAGCTTCTATTGCTGAGAATTTCTTAAGATTATTAAGACCTGATATGGGATATACTGAATTGGAGGCAAGGGTTCTTGATATTGCCCTGCTGCTTCATATGGAGCATGGTGGCGGTAACAATTCCACATTTACAACAAGAGTTGTTACCTCATCTGGTTCAGACACATATGCAGCCATTGCAGCAGCCATGTCTTCTCTGAAGGGAAGGAAACATGGAGGAGCTAATCTGATGGTTATGAATATGATGGACGACATTAAAAAGCATGTGTCAGATTACTCTGATGAGGAAGCTATCGAGGCATATCTTGATAAAATCCTTAACAAGCAGGCATTTGACCATAAGGGTCTGATATATGGAATGGGTCATGCCGTTTACTCTCTGTCAGATCCAAGAGAAAGAGTGTTTAAGGGATTTGTGGAACAGCTGGCAGCAGAGAAGGGAAGACAGGATGATATGCTGCTCTACAATAATGTGGAGAAGATTGCTCCTGTGCTTATTGCAAGAGAGCGTAAGATATATAAAGGGGTCAGCCCTAATGTGGACTTCTACAGCGGATTTGTGTATGAAATGCTTGGTATTCCAAGACAACTGTATACACCATTGTTTGCCATAGCAAGAATTGCCGGATGGAGTGCCCACCGAATGGAGGAGCTTGTAACGACAGATAAGATAATCAGACCTGCATATAAGAGCCTGGTTACCAAAAAAGAATACACATCGAGGGAATCAAGATAGAACATAACTGAAGGACTGGTGTATAAGTAAGGCTTCATCAGGTTATGGGAATGACAGGCAGGAAGGGCTTTGATTATTATGGAAGATATCAGTGAATATTCAGGACTGACATCCCAGGAGGTATCTGAAAGGATACAGAATCATCAGGTTAATGAGCCGGTGGATCCGGGAACTAAAACTAATAAGGATATTATTAAGGGGAATCTTCTGACATATTTTAACATGATTTTCCTTATATTGGCGATACTTGTGTGTGTCGCTGGGTCTTTCAGAAGCCTTACATTTTTGCCGGTGGTAATTGGTAATGCACTGATAGGAATTATTCAGGAGATAAGAGCCAGAGATACACTGGCTAAGATGAATCTTATTAATGCGCCTCATACAAAAGTAATAAGAGATGGCAAGAAGAAAAAGATAATGTCAGAGCAGCTGGTGGTAGATGACCTTGCAATATTTACAGCAGGAGACCAGATTCCGGCAGATGCAGTTATAATCAGTGGTTCAGTTAAGGTTAATGAATCTCTTCTTACAGGTGAATCCGACGAGATTGAGAAGGGTAAGAATGGCAGACTTTTATCAGGCAGTTTTATTGTGTCTGGTGAATGCAGGGCTGTAATAGAGAAGGTTGGAAAGGATTCTTATATTTCAAGGCTTACGCTGGAGGCAAAATCTGAAAAGAAGCAGGAACTTTCAGAGATGATCCGCTCAATTAATAATCTTATTAAATGGGTGGGAATAGTTATTATCCCAATTGGTATAATTCTGTTTTACCAGGGATATTTCGTCAATAAAGAGAGCTTCAGTGAGAGTATTGTGTCCATGGTGGCAGCCGTTATCGGTATGATACCTGAAGGGTTATATCTTCTTACCACTATTGCCCTTGCGGTAAGTACCATGAGGCTGGCAAAGCAGAGCGTTCTCCTTCATGATATGAAAAGTATCGAAACCCTGGCAAGAGTTGATGTGCTATGTGTTGATAAAACGGGAACAATCACAGAGAATACCATGTCTGTAAGTGATATTATATCTGCTTCAGATATGGCAGCGGATCTGTTGACGGAAGAAGGAAAAGATCTTACTGATAAGGGATGGACAGAGACTCTTGCACAGTTCTGCATGGCAATGACTGCTGACAATATAACTATGAAAGCTCTTAAAGCTTTCTTTAAAGATAAGTCAGATGTTAAGATGAGGAAGCCAGATTCGATTACATCATTCTCATCTGAAGTGAAGTACTGTGGTGCGACATATCAGGAAAATTCATATATTCTTGGTGCTCCTGATGCTGTGCTGGGAGATGCATATGATAATTACAGTGATAAGCTGTCAGAGCTTCAGTCCAAGGGATATCGTATTCTGGCATTTGGATCCTACGATGGAGTGGTGGATGGAAAGCCATTAACAGGTAAATTTACCCCGCTGGGATTCATTACACTTACTAATCCTATTAGAAAACAGGCAAAGAAAACATTCCAGTATTTTGATAATCAGGGAGTGTCTGTAATGGTTATATCAGGAGATAATCCTGAAACAGCCTCAGAAGTGGCTGCGAAAGCCGGAATCAGGAATGCAGAAAAGTATATAGATGCAAGAAAACTTAAGAATACAGCTGATATTGATATAGCGGTGAGAAAATATACTGTATTTGGACGTGTTACTCCTAAGCAGAAGAAACAGATTGTGAATTCCTTGAAGAAACAGGGGCATACAGTGGCAATGACCGGCGATGGAGTTAATGATATACTGGCGCTTAGAGACGCAGACTGTAGTGTTGCATTTAGTTCAGGAAGTGATGCAGCAGCCCAGGCAGCCCAGGTTGTTTTATTAGATTCAGATTTCTCACATATGCCATCTGTGGTTATGGAGGGACGAAGAGTGGTTAATAATGTCCAGCGCTCTGCCAGCCTGTTTCTGGTAAAGAATATATTCTCACTGCTTATGTCGCTGTTTGCAGCGGTGCTTATGGTGACATATCCGCTGGAACCATCACAGATATCACTTATAAGTATGTTTAATATAGGAATTCCGGCATTCTTCCTTGCCATGGAATCCAACGGCAACAGGATAGAGGGAAAGTTCCTTAAGAATGTATTCTTAAAGGCTCTTCCGGCAGGACTTACTGATGCTCTGGCAATTGCGGCACTGGTAGTGTGCGGCAAGGTGTTTGGGCTGCCATCTGAGGATATTGCAACTGCAGCTACCATGTTGTTAGCTATTGTAGGATTTATGATTTTATTTAAGATATCAATGCCTCTTAACAAATACAGAGGAACAGTGCTTGTATGCAATATGATTGCATTTGTATTGTGTGCTGTTGTGCTTAATGAACTTTTTGCAATTAAAAGCATGTCAAGAATATGCGTGCTTCTTTTCGTAGTTTTCTCATTTGCAGCAGAATCACTTTTCAGGATACTGTCACGTATTGTGGAAAATGTAGAAAATCATTTCGAAAAGACAGCATAAACAAGACAATTTATCTATGTTTTTTCTTCTGAATCTGTGATACAATAATTCACCGTGAAGGCTTCTTCCAGAATTAAAGGTGTTATAGATGCCGAATACAGGAGACAAAGGAGAAAGACATGGAAATCGCAACAATCGCTGTAAAGCAGGTTATTGAACTTTTTATAATAATATTTGCAGGTGCATGTATATATAAGGCAGGGCTGGTTAACAAGGATGGAACTAAGACCCTGTCTAATATTTTGATTTACTTAATAGTATCCTGTATGGCGTTTGATTCCTATACTATTGAGTATGACCCACAGAAGAGTGCTAATCTTATCAGGGCATTTGGATACAGCACACTTCTTCTTGTAATAGGCTTTATTGTGTCCTTTGCAGTGACATCCCGGATAAAAACAGACAGTAAGAAGATTACAAGATTTGCCTGTATGTTTTCTAATGCTGGATATATGGGATTTCCTCTGATAAAGGCAATGTTTGGACAGGAGGGACTTCTGTATGCCACAGCATTTCTTTCAATGTTCAATATATTTGTATGGACTATTGGAATAGTTGTGGTAACTGGAGAAACTAAGGTAAAGAATGCCCTGGTTACCATAGCTAAATGTCCTTGTATTATTGCGGTAGCCCTGGGACTTATTGTGTATTTTGCAAGAATTCCTCTGCCGGCAGTGGTATCAGAGCCTATTGGACTGATTGGGGACATGAACACTCCTGTATCTATGTTGATTATAGGTATCACCATTGCTTCCAGTGATTTGAAGAGACTGTTAAAGAACAGCAAGCTTCTTCTTATAATCGCAGTGAGAATGATACTTATACCTGCGGTTTGTCTTCTGGTAATGTATGTTTTGAATATAAGAAATATGGTGGCTATGGTGGCTCTTATACTTGAAGCCTGTCCATGTGCTGCTATTACTACAATGTTTGCAATAAAATTTAACAATGATGAGGAACTTGCATCAGGGGCAGTGGTGTTCACAACGTTACTGAGTATTATTACACTGCCTGTGTATACATATATTATTACATTAATAGGTTTTTAACGGTATAAGGTAATGCTTCATATTATTTTAATTTATGGGGCAGAAGGAGGAAATGATGAGCAAAAGAATAGCTGTTATCGGAATTGGTGGAATTGGTGGTTACATCGGAGGACTTCTTGCAGATAAGTATGATGATGTAACATTTGTTGCAAGAGGAAAGAGAAAGGAAACACTGGAAAGAGACGGGCTTATTCTTCATTCAGAGTACAGGGGAGAACGTGTGATTAAGCCGGTTAAGGTCGTGGAAAGCTCTCTGGAACTTGAAAAAATGGATTATATATTCATATGTGTAAAGAACTACTCATTAAAAGATGTGTGCAAGGATCTTACAAACTGCGTAAAAGAAGGAACGGTAATTGTTCCTGTTATGAATGGGGTTGATCCGGGAGATAAGACAAGGGAATACCTTAAGGAGTATGGTATCAGCGGAGCTACGGTCATGGATTCCCTGATATATATTGTATCATTTATAGATGAGGATGGAAGCATTGTACAGCAGGGCAGTTTTGCCAATATGTATATTGGAATAAATGGAAGCAGGGTAAATGATGATGTTGATGCTGCTGCAAAGTTACTTGATGATGCAGGCGCTGACTGCCAGGCGGCAGACGATATTGAAAGGGAAATCTGGAAAAAATATATACTTAATGCCGCATACAATGTGGAAACAGCAAGATATAACAACAACATTGGGCAATTAAGGGCAGACCCTGTAAAGGCAAAGCAGCATGAAGACCTGATATGGGAAGCTTTCAGTGTTGCTAAGGCAAAACATGTCAATGTGAAAGAAGAAGATGCCCAGGCTATTATATACAGGTTCTATAACGAATTTAAAGATAATGCCACAAGCTCCCTTCAGAGAGATGTAGTGGCAGGAAGACCTACAGAACTGGAAACCTTCTGCGGTTATCTTGTAAAGGAAGGGGAAAGACTGAATCTTTCCCTCCCTGTAACTAACCTTATGTATCAGGAGCTGTTAAAGTTGACAAAACACACAAACTGAGTCTACAGCACCTCAAAAGATGATTTGTCAGGGAAAATCTGTTGAAAGGCAGAGACAATTTCTGATTTTATCTTGTCAAATTCTACAGGCTCGTTAGCATCGTTTATGCAAACCATTTTGTGCTTCTGGGATGTGATTGCCTTAACTATTGGCAAGTAGTTGTTTGATATGTTGTAATATCCCAGAAGTTTGTCAACATTTGCGGATACGAATTCATCTTTCTGTTTTTTCCACTCCCGTAACAGATATTGGGATATATCATCACCACTTCTTAAATGGTGTCTGCTGGTGGAATCCATTACATGGAATTCCTTATTCCACAGCTCTTCAAAGGTGGACTTGCAGAGGGGAGAAGGACCATGTACGGTGTAAAATCCTGAGTACAGGGGGAATACCTTTTCCAGATGATTGTAAACATAGTATTTTAAAGGGTATGACCTGTTAAAATAATTGTGAGGATGGGCCTTCATATTCTCAAGTTTCTTGAAATGTCTGGCAATTACCAGGGTATTATTAAGGTATATGTGGGACATAACTTCATTGGCAGGATTGGCGACTACAGGCTGAAGCGCCAGCATATCTACAGGGTATCCTCCAATGAAGAAATCTTCTCTGCTTAATTTATCAGTTATTAGCATATCGTCATTGAAATATATGAAATGTTCTGACAAGCCAGGAATACGGTGGAAATTAACTTCAATGGCATTAGAGTTATAGCTTGGAAGATAATCTGCGGGCATATAGTCCCTGTGGTTTACAAGGTTAAGCTGTGGATGATTAACATTCATCCATACAGGAATCTGTCCGCATGTTACAAAATGAATTGTGCGTACCCAGGGCATGAATTTCTCTATGCCGCGGAACAGGTACTTGAGCATATCCCAGTCCCTGTATCTCTCGTCACAGTCGTCGGAAGAGTCTGACTGGGAAGGTAAGGCATCGCCGGTGAGACTGCGCTCAAACTTTAGTTTCTCTTGTTTCCACTCCGGGTCATCTCCATCAACCCAGGTAATTACTACGTCTATCGGATAATCTTCAGTAATTGGTCTGATTTCATTTCTTTTCATAATAATCCCCATTCTGCAGACGCTTTTGCGTCGTGATTCATATCATTCCATTCGGAATCCGTTGATTTTTCCAAGAAAAATTACTTCTTCCTCATGATACCAGATTTTCTCATTGTATGCTACATTATTTCAAAATTGTGGGAAAATATTGACATCTGTAAATTAATTGGATATAGTTACTTAATAATATAATATGTTAGTTGGGAACGGTAAATCCTGACGGAACGGAGAATTATGGAAATTCAGATTATCACTGATTCGGCGGCAGATTATACACAGGAAGAGCTTAAGAGAAGAAATATAAGATGTGTGCCAATGTCAATCGCTTTCGGGGACGAGCAGTTTATTGACGGAGTAACAATAACTAAGGAACAATTCTATGACAAGCTTATGGAGAGCAAGGATCTTCCTAAGACATCACAGCCATCTCCGGCTGACTTCCTTGATATATTCAAAGAAGCCAGGGAGAAGGGAAATACAGTAATTGCAATACTTATTTCCAGTGCATTAAGTGGAACATACCAGACTGCCATGATGGCGAAGGATATGGTGGAATATGATAATATTCATATTGTAGACAGCAGGCTGGCATCCCTGGGAATGCGTATTCTTACTGATACTGCGGTAAATATGAGGAATCAGGGTGTTAATGCCCAGGACATAATTAAAGAACTGGAATCATTAAAGAAGCGTGTGAGAATATTTGCAGGACTTGATACTTTAGAGTATCTGTGCAAGGGTGGAAGAGTATCCAAGGGAGTTGCTGGCATTGGTACTCTTGCTAATATTAAGCCTATCTTAAGATTTCAGGAAGATGGTAATGTGGAGTTGTGTGGCAAGCAGATTGGTATCAGACATGCAATCAGACAGGTTGCCAGGATGGTAGAGGAAGACAAACCAGACGACAGGTATCCATTATATTTTCTGTACAGCTATGACAGGGGAAATGCTGTAGGATTTGTGCAGGCATTGGGAAAGAAGGGGGTTATTATTGAGAATCCTAAGTTCAGGGAGATTGGCCCAACAATAGGAACTCATATCGGCCCTAATGGATTCGGTGTAGTATATGTTTCACAGAATGAATCTGAGGAAAGCCATGAGGCTTAAGTAAGAAAAAATATATAACAAAAGAAAATAAGTGACGCAGCGTAAAATCAAAACGCTGCGTCACTGTTTAATTAGTATATTAAGTCAGAGTACTATACCGTAAATTTGTTGATATCGTCGTTAAGTGTATCAGCAATTTCATGAAGCTTGTTAACATTATTAGTAATATCTTCTATAATGTTACGTACCTCTGTCATTGAAGCAGATGTCTGCTGTGTGCTTGCTGCATTCTCTTCAGCAATGGCTGTAAGGTTCTGTACCACATCAACTACGCTGACTCTGGAATCATCCATATCCTGAATTCTGCCGTTAATATTGTCAATTGCATCAAACGCGCTGGCAAGCTCACTGTTAAATACATTAAATATCTTGCTGATTTCATCTACATGACTGCTCTGTTTGTAGATAACGTCTTTAACCTGTTTCATAATCTCAACAGTTTTATCTGAATCATCAATAAGAAGGTTAGAGATATCTTCAATCTGTTTGGCAGACTCGTTAGACTGTTCTGCAAGCTTCTGAATCTGTGCAGCTACAACTGCAAAGCCTCTTCCAGCTTCACCAGCCCTTGCGGCTTCAATTGAAGCATTAAGAGATAGAAGGTTAGTCTCCTCGGCGATTGAACCGATAATTCCTGTAACTTCACGAATTTTCTGGGCTGACTGGTTAGTGATATTAGTCTGCTCGTAGATATCATTAATAGATGATTTAGTCTGTGTGTTAATTCTATCTAATTCCTTAAGAGTTGTGATAATAGTATTGTTGTTAGTCTTGATGACATCCATGCTCTTCTTAAGACCTTCACTTCTCACACCTGCATCAGAAATCATCTGACCAATGTCTACAACATTCTCTGTTGCAGTCTGTGTATCTCCTGCCTGTGATGTTGCACCGGCTGCAATATCATTGACAGCCTGCTCAACCTGTTCAACAGAAGTGTTGGTGTTGATAATATTACTGTTGAGGCTGTCAGATGCTGCAAACAGGGTCTGGCTTAATTCTTTCAGATTATTAACCACATCTGCAAGAGCAATTCTCATGGCTCTGATTGACTTACTCATATAACCGATTTCATCTGTTCTCTTAACAAGCTCTGCCTCTTCTGGATGCTCTGTTAAATCAAGGTTTGATATGCTTCCCACAACACCTGCCAGCTTAAAGATTGGCTTAACAATTCTGTGGGCAAAGAACAGACCTACAAGTCCACAGAGAATGAGACAGAACAGACCTGCAGCACTGGCAATTGTAACCATCTTATGTGTTGCTGCAAATGCGTCATCCTGATCTACTGTCAAAATTAACATCATTGATTTATCATTAGTTACATAGTAAGAAGCAACTTTTGTTGTTCCTTTAAAATCGTATTCAACAACAGCTGGCTGAACAGTGATGTTCTTGCTTAACTTCTCACATATATCTTTAACAACTACGTTCTCTACGGGTTTTCCAATCTTATCAGCTGTTGGATGGTAAAGCATTGTACCGTCAGCAGATACTACATATGCATAGCTTGAAGACATATTCTCAATGGAAACATCCTCATATACCCTGGCAAGGTGGTCGCTTGACTGTGCCTTGACTCCAAAATCTTCAATAAGGTATTCAAGAATCCTTCCATTGCTCTGTGTTAAATCATACAGATAATCCTTAACAAGGGAAAGGGAGCTGCTTCTTGAACTGTTGAGAGTAATTAATACAATTATAACCATTCCCAGCAAAGCTCCAAGAACTGATGAGAATAACAGCCGGGCTTTTATTGATTTGAAGAAATGGACTCTCATAGGATCATTAATCTTTGCCTTTACCTTTTCAACTTCCTGCTCAAGAATCTCTTTGTCAATAGGTTCTTTAATCTTTGATTTACCTTTCATCAACTTCCTCCAATCCGCAGTGCTTATCACGACGTACACTACCAAAATTTTGCACTGTATTAATTTTACAATATTATAGTTTTTTATTCAATATTTTTGTTAATCTTTAACATAAATGATATGAGGGTCAAAAGATATTTTGCCCCTCATATGATGGATTTTTGTAACTGATAGTGGTAGAATTACTTCTGACATTATGCGTAATATCTGTTTATTCAGCGGATTGCAAATGCTTGTAGAATTGCGGGAACTGCAACATGACGAGAAAAGAGGGTTAACATGCCAAAAAGCGAAAATCAGAAGCTTAAAATGCTATACATAGTAAAAATTCTGGAAGAAAAGACAGATTCGGAACATGGAATAACTCTGTCCCAGCTTCTTAAGGAGCTTGATGCTTATGGAATCAGTGCAGAGCGCAAGTCACTGTACAGTGATATTGAGAGCCTGAAGCAGTTTGGTTATGACATTGTAGGCGAAAAGTGTTACAGAAACTATTATTATAAACTTGTAAGCAGAGATTTTGAACTGGCAGAGTTGAAGCTGCTGGTGGATTCGGTGCAGTCTTCAAAATTTATAACAGCTAAGAAATCCAGAGAATTAATTAAAAAGCTGGAAAGCCTTGCAAGCGGGTATGAGGCTTCCAAGCTGTCAAGACAGGTGGTTGTGACTGACAGGGTTAAGGCAGCTAACGAGAGTATTCTGTATAATGTAGATTTAATATATACTGCTATTAATGAGAATTCTACCATCAGATTCCAGTATTTCCAGTGGAATGTGAAAAAGAAGATGGAGCTGAGGCATGATGGGAAATTTTACAGTGTCAGTCCATGGCTTCTTACATGGGATGATGAGAATTATTACATGATAGCCTATGATGAGGAAGCAGGGCAGATGAAGCATTACAGGGTTGATAAAATGCTTCATATTGGAATTGAGAACAGAGACAGAGTTGGCAGAGAGTTGTACGAGAAGCTTGATATGGCTTGTTACACCAAGCAGCGGTTTGGAATGTTTGGTGGAGAACTGGTAAATGTAAGAATTAAGTTCAAAAACACTCTGGCTGGTGTGGTGATTGACAGATTTGGAACAGATCCTATATTTGTCAGGGAAGATGAAGAACATTTTGTTATTAACGTGGATGTGGCAGTGTCAGACCAGTTTTTAGGATGGATAATGTCATTGGGAGACGGGGCAGTGATAGAAGGCCCTACAGAGGTTGTGGACAGAATGAAGCATATGATTTCAGGACTGGAGAGAATATATTCATTACCTGACAGCAGTAAGACAGATAATTAATTCAACGTTTAATATAATGAGCGTTAGCGAGCTGAAGCAAGCGTAGCTTGTTCATAGCGAGCGGCGAATGGCGATCACGATAGATTTCGAAGAAATCGTCAAGCACGAAGTGCGAATCGTGATATGGTAAAAATTCATAGAGTCGTGGAGGAAATTGAAAATGAAAAAATATATACACCAGGTCATGGCAGGAATTGTGGCTATATTTATCATAGCAGGGATTGCCACAATGAAAACTACAGCGTATGGTGCCACTGATACCATGAGCATTACATCTAAAGAAGAACTTGCTGGTATAGCAGCCAATCCTTCTGGTAATTACAGGCTTGACAAGGATATTGATATGACAGGTGTGGACTGGATTCCATTTAAATTCAGCGGTAATTTTGATGGCAATGGACATGCTATCCTGAACCTTACATACAGTACAACGGGAGAGGAGACAATGACCTCCTATGACGGAAATTATAAAAAATATGATACAGGCTTTGGTGGATTATTTAGTATAGTAACAGAAGAAGCCAGTGTTACTAACCTTAAGCTGATTAATGTGAGGGCAACGCTCACAACAGATGACCCTGCATTTATTGGAACTGTTGCGGGATGTCTTGATGGTGGTGTGATTGATGGATGTACAATTACAGGAAGGCTGGACATAACCACATCTGCAAAGATGTTTGGCGTAGGAGGAATTGTTGGTTATGGAAGAGGAAGCATAACAAATACTGATTCTGAGACAACCCTTGTCTGTATAGATACTGATATCCAGAATAAAGATGAGCAGTTTATGGGGGGAGCCTATGCTACAGGGTATATTGATATGGAAAACTGCAATGTAACAGTATATGGCTATGACTCTGACCACGGTTATGTACATAATGGCGGACTTACAGGAATGTACATGTTTTACCCATACGGACAGAAGTACTCAGGAAAAATATTAAACTGTAATGTAGACGGGTTCATAACATTCTTTGAGGACAATACTGACCGAAGGGCTTATTGCAGGGCTTATTGGGGAGAACTTTTAAGCACCAACTGCGTGATTGACGGATGTACAGACAATTTCCAGTCTGATGAGAGATTTGATTATTCAGTTAATCTTCTGCCTAATATGTGTGAAAATCCTTCTTATACCAAAAATGTTACAGAGAGTACAGACACAGAATACGGCTATACAACATATACCTGTAAAGCTTGTGGTTATCATTATAATGATAATTATACATTGCTGGCAGGCGACCTTAAGGAAATAGAGGCAAAGAGACTGGAAGAAGAGAAGTTGAGACTGCCTCAGGAAGCAGCTGATGGACAGGATGGGGCTATAGTTTTAACTAATAATGCAGGGAATGTGGCTGATGGTGACTGGAGCAACAGGGGCGAAAGCTCTATGCAGGTGCTTCTGTTGATACTAATTATATCTTTGGCAATAATCAGCATTTTTATTATTGTGTACGCATACAATAGAAGTAAAAAAAGAAAGAAGAAATATAAGTAAAAAAATTTTAGGTAAAATTTTACAAAACAATTGCATTTTTAACATTATGTGTTATTATAATTGTGAAAAAACTAGATATTTTTGCATACACGTTTTACTTTAAAGTTTTTATTATTTATCATCCAGGGGGATTAAGTTATGGTAAAGTATGAAAAACCCGTGTTAGATGTAGTAGCGGGATTCAGTGAGAATGTGTATATGGCCAGTGGTAACAATGGCGGAGGAGATTGCTGGGTTGCAAGCGGTTCATCTGTTCAGAACTGGGATGGTTCAAGCAATGTATTCGAGATAAGAGCAACTCATTCTAATCAGGTTGAGCACATATCTACAGGCGTAACATATGTCATTACATTTAGTGCTCCATTAACTGATGCGCGTTCAGAGTTCCCATGTAGGGTGTCGGGCAATACTGTTGTGGTTACAAGAGAACTTCATGCTAATGGATATAAGTCAGGCGATAACGTAACATTCAAGGTATGGGCAAAGGGTGCTGATGAAGCAACTACCAAAGCACTGGCGATTACAGGAATCAGCTGGAGCTGCCAGCATGCCACTAATGTTCAGGGCAAGTATGATTAATGAATAGTAGCTGATGAGTTGTGAAGCTATATAACACAGAAAACAAGGACTGTCATCTTAATGGCGAAGAGCCATTGGGATACAGTCCTTTTTGTTATACATTATGTTATAGCTCCTGACATAATATGATTATCAGAATTCATCAATAAGATGTTTAATCTCTTCATCATTAAGGACAGTGAACTGCTTATCCTTAATGGCATACACTCTTGTGCAAATGTTAAGAACAGTAGGTCTGTGTGTTGTTACAATACATGTTCTTGGATAGTCATCATCCATGAGGTTGCGCAGAACCCGGCGTTCTGTAGCTACATCCAGTGCGGAAGTGGCTTCGTCAAGAAGCAGGACAGGAGCTTTGCGCAGAAGCGCTCTTGCAATGGCAAGTCTCTGGGCCTGACCCTCTGAGAATCCTCCACCTCTTTCTTTGATTTCAGTATTAATCTGTAGAGGAAGCTTCTCGACAAATTCCCATGCACAGGCACGCTTCAGAACATCGATAATCTCTTCGTCAGTGGCATCAGGCTTAACTGAACGCAGATTATATGCAATAGTGCCGGAAAACATTGTGTTTCCCTGTGGAACATATGAGAAAAGCTTTCTTGTAGATGGTGAAAGGCTGACAGCTTTAGTCCTGTCACCGGCGTATATAAGGCTTTCCTCTTCATTAGTAACGAGGAGAGAAAGAAGGATTCTTATCATGGTGGTCTTTCCTTCTCCAGATGGGCCTACCAGAGCTACAATCTCGCCTGGATGGGCTTCAAAACACGCATTCCTGAATACACAGGTGCCTGTTTTATATATATAGTTAAGGTTATTCATCTCAATATTAATTCCGGTGTTAGAGCTTTCTTCCTTAAGGGCAAGAACCTCGCTGTCATGGGAATAATCTTCCTTTGGCATATCAAGGATATCACGAAGCCTGGTAATGGAGGTAGACATACTTATGGCAGAAGGAACAAGGGATATAAGTGAGTTCATGGCTCCTGTAAGCTGTCCTGCCATAGACAGAAAAAGAGTCATGGTTCCGTAGCTTATAACACCGCTCCATACTCTGTATATTCCCCAGCCATAACAGCTGTAGGAAACAAGAAGTCCTACTGTTGACAGAATAAATGA
Source organism: uncultured Eubacterium sp. (assembly GCA_945946665.1). GTDB lineage: Bacteria > Bacillota > Clostridia > Lachnospirales > Lachnospiraceae > Lachnospira. The sequence continues at coordinate 368 of CAMEWO010000014.1, read as the reverse complement.
AGTTACCATGGACATTCTGTTGAACTCCATCTTCATATCCAGGTATTCCTTCTGAATCTCACGGAGACGCTGTCCGTATTGTTTTACCAGGTCAAATGCTTTGACAGTTTGTATATTGGAGAAAGCCTCCTGGTTGAAACCTGAGGTTTTTGCACTTAATGCAGCACTCCGCTTGTTATTGTTAACCATTCGTCTCATCAGCGTCTTTGACATAAGTGCACTTACAGGCACACCCAGAAGTGCAAATATGGCAAAGGTAGGGTCATTTACAAGGACAATTCCCAGTGCCGACATGAATCTGAAAAGATATATGAGCATATTTGGAACCCAGCTTAATACTCCGCCGGATATGTTGGATGCGTCTGAAC
>CAMEWO010000013.1 GCA_945946665.1 uncultured Eubacterium sp. | reverse complement strand
GTAATGCACCTGTAAAGGTGGAAGCCATAGCTGTTCCCAATGCAAATCCAGATGGAACAATTAACGGCGCAAAGCTCGGCGCAGGTAAGGGTGTTGGAAAAACGCTTAGTTTAAATTGAAATAATGGATGAAAGCAATAGTATCATCACATTAGAGACACATGCTGTGACAAGCGGAAGTTATAACGCCATGCTTTCCAGTACTTTAACAGCGGGAAAGACTTATACAGCATATGTGGTTAATTATAATGGAACAGGAAATTCACAGAGAACTTCATTTGCTATAAGTACTCCTTCTGGTGGAAATAATGAAGGAAATAATAATAGCAACAATAATAGTAGTAACAATAATGAAAATACCAGCAGTAATTCAAATAAATCAAACAATCAGTCTAAAACTGATGGTAATCAGGTGCAAGATTCTTCTACAAAGACCGGAGATGAAAATAATCTGTTGTTATGGATATTCCTATTATTTGGATTTTTAGCAGCTTTTACCAGTATAGGGATATTAAAAAATGAATATAAGAAAATCAGGGGCTGTAGAAAACAGCCACTTGTAAGATGGGATTTATTTATTATATATTATTTATTTTTAGTATTGACAAGAAATATAGGTTGGTATATCATACATATATAAGTATGATTTATAATATATAATTACCTGAAAAATAAAGACATTATATTTGATATTTTCCATAATAATGAGTATACTATAAGTAGGGAATTCCCTACTACATTTATTCATATGGTGGAGGTGCATGAGATGATTACAAATACATTTATTGATAACGCTAAAGTTATGGCAAAAGGACAGATTACTATTCCTAAAGATATAAGAGAAATTCTTGGTGTTTCAAGTGGTGACAGAGTAACATTTGTTGTAGAGAATGGGAGTGTACGTTTGATTAATTCTGCTGTATATGCTATGCAGATGTTACAATCTCAGATGGAAGGGGAAGCATCAAACTCAGGATTAACATCGGATGATGCTATTGCGAATCTCGTTAAGGAAGTAAGAACGGAAAGTGAGGGCTAATGAGAATTCTAATTGATACTAATATCCTTATTTCAGCTGCATTAAATAGTAACGGAACACCTTATCAGGCTTTTGTTAAAGCTAGAGCAGATGTTTTGCTTACAGGAGATAAGGATTTCCTTGAAGCAGATATAGATAACCCTGTAATAGTATCCGCTGCAGATTTTGTAATTATGTAATTTATATAATTAAATAACCCCAGGCAGAAACACAAGTATATTCTGCCTGGGGTTTATTCGTTGTGTCATATCAGAAGCTGTGACCGCCGCCACCGCCACTGTGGCCACCACCACCGCCACCACTGTGACCGCCGCTGCTTCCACTGGAAGAACTGCTTCGTGGTGAATAGGTTCTTGTCTGGCGAATGAAGTTAACGCTTACATTATTAAATGCATTGTTTGCAAATACGCCATTTACAATTTCATTATCACTAGCCTTTCGTACTCTTGATGTCTGGCGCACGATAAAGTAATTAATAAGAATTGCAATGGCTATGGCAAGTAGGGCATTGCTTATGTATTTCATAGGCTGGCTTATGCGCCTTCCCTGAAGCAGGGCAGCCTCCTGGATAAATGCCTTGTTGGCACAGGAGAAATAATCCCTGTCAGAAGCATAAGTGTATACATTGTCAGTAATTACGTTGGCATAAGCTGTGGTGATAGTAGAATATATGTTTCCGTCACTGTAAATCCATATATTTCTGTTATCCATATCAATAAGAAATACAGTTCCGCTGCCAGTTCCGAATACTGAGTTATAGTAACGTTCTATATAGGTTTCGGTGCTGTATGAATTGTAATCAATACTCTTGAATGCCACATCGCCATATGGCGTAATGTCCTTCATTGTCTCAGCCAGCCGGCTTTTTTCATCATCGGTGAGAAGTCCCGCATCGTCTTCAATTACAACTCTGTAACCTGTCTCGTCGTTTGTATATACAGTGCCATAATACTTGTCAGTGGACACAGTTTCGGCACCAGAACTGATTCCGTCAATGCCAGTTGCTGCATATACAGTGCCTGAAGCCATGCATACACATATCAGGAAAATTGATAAGAATGATATCAGTCTTATGAAAGGTGTTGTTTTACGCACGGTCATCACCTCCTGAATAGTTGCTGAACTGAGGAAGCTTTCTGGTTGAAAGCACATTGTAGTATTTTATAACTCCAAGAAGCAGTATTATTACAGCAGCGAGACAGAGTATAGTACCTGCATAATAAAACAGATCTGATACAGGGGCTGTAAACTGGACTACAGCAGCAATAATAACAGCAGCCATAGTAATGAATGTTGCCGGCATGTGTCTGCCTGTTACAACAGAGTATGGCTTGATTGATGCAGCACTGCCTGCTATTGAAAGAATCACAGCCACATATGTAACAAGCCTGAATATGCCAAGATCACCTGCGATAGCAGTAAAAAATGAAAATAGTATAAATGCAAATGTAAACAAAATGACAGCAATTGCTCCTGCACCAGAGCTGTTCTTCTTTGATTTATTCTTTCGGTTATAAGAATTCTGCCCTGGGGTATTGTAGTATACAGTACCATCATTTGTCTTACCATTTCCATTGTACCTGCCAGACTGTTTATTTCCAGGGAAATCAGGCATATCCCTGTTCATAATCTGGTTTAACTCAGAAGAATACAGGAAGCATACTAATGCTGCCACAATTGCTGAAAGTCCCAGAGTTGTGGAAGGCAGCAGTGTAAGAAATGCATTTAGCAGCATAAATACTGGTATAGCCAGAATTAGCGAACTTATAATATATTTTGAAATTGATACAGGCATGTCAGCCACAACTTTTCCAGTCTGTCCGTTAACAGTGGCGTATGCAACCCTGTCCTTGTTTCTGTAAGACATAAACCACACAGGGAACATGGCTCCGTCAACTGCCTTGCACTTAGGGTTGAATTTCGACTTTGCGGATGAGGCAGTCTCGTCAAGGGACACAGCTCCCAGTTCAGTATGTGTTCTCACATAGTCATAGGTTTTGGTGGCGGCTATGTCTACAGCTTCAGGTGTGTATGTATCTGGGTCCACATCAGCAGTATCAGCATAGAAACCGCACAGATATGATGGGGTGAAACGATTCATGTTACGCACATCATAAGGGGCGATGCTCTGGCTTAACTGGTCATCAAAGGATGATGAGGCATCGTAGGATATTCCTTTATATGATGAGTTAATATCACCCGTAACGCTGTATTTGTCGGTAATAATGTAATCACCTCTTCGGTAGCTTCTGGAAGCAGACAGGGAAACAGGACCTTCCTCTGTTATATGGTAAGCCCAGTATGGCATATAGATTCCCCTGAAGCTGTCAATGAAACGGGAATCCTTAAGCTCCTTTGGGGCAAACCAGGCACGGCGCATATGCTTTGCATAGGCTTTCTTACAATCCTCTTTGGTTTTAGTAAAAGGAATTATATAGCCCGGACGCTTCTCTTTTCTTAAATTGCTGGTAAGAACAGTTGAAGCCCCGCAAAATGTACAGAAATTGGCGGCTGTGTTGTCAGAACTGACAATCTCACCACCACACTGGGGACATTTGAATACGGTTACATCGTAGAAACTTTCTTCCTCAGCGTCCTTTTCCCTGGAAATCTGGTAAGGGTCGAATTCAGACCGACAGTTTTCGCAAGCCAGCTGCTGGGTGGGAATGTTGAATCTCAACTGACCACCACAATTGGGACATTGATACATAGGGGTATCTCCTTTCATTGATTTGGGTTATTTGCTCTTCTTAAAAAAGTCCTTCCATGCTCCCGGATGGAAGAGAATCAGCAGTGGAAACAGCTCCAGACGTCCGGCAATCATGTCAAATATAAACACGTACTTTGACAATATGCTGAAATCTGCAAAGTTGCGGGTTGGCCCTACCAGCTCAAGACCGGGACCTACGTTGTTAATAGTTGTAGCCACAGCTGTAAATGTAGTTGTCAGATCCAGATTCTCAAAGGATATGATGAATACTGATATGGCAAACAGGGCAATAAATGTTATCATGTGTACATTAACTGAACGGATTACGTCATGTTCAATTGATTTTCCATCCATCTTAATCTTCTTCACACTGTGTGGATGGATGTAGGAATTAAATTCCTTGAATATAGTCTTAAACAAAATAACAAAACGTGAGACCTTGATTCCGCCACCTGTACTACCGGCACAGGCTCCCACAAACATCAGCATTACAAGTATAATCTGGGATGTTTTCGGCCACAGGTCAAAATCAGTTGTGGTAAATCCTGCGGTAGTGATTATTGAGGCAACCTGGAATGAGGACTTGGTTATTGTGTCAAATAATCCCTGGCACATTGAGTAGATGTTACATGATATAACAACAACAGAAAACAGGATTATTCCCAGATAATAGCGGACTTCCTCCAGTTCAAGCACCTTTTTAATATTACCGAAGAATAAAAGATAATATGCATTAAAATTAATTCCAAACAGAATCATGAATACAGTTACAATCCATTGCACTGATACAGAATAGCTGGTCAGGGAATCATTTTTAATGCCAAAACCACCAGTTCCTGCTGTAGAAAATGAAGTTGTAATGGCATCAAACACCGGCATTCCTGCAAATATCAGGAATAGAAATTCCAAAAATGTAAGTCCGAAGTAGAACACATACAGAAGTCGTGCGGTGTAGCGGACCTTAGGGACAAGCTTGCCTACAGAAGGTCCGGGACTTTCAGCTCTCATCAGGTTAATGTTAGAGCCACCTGACATTGGGATAATGGCAATAAGGAAAACTAAAACACCCATACCGCCAATCCAGTGGGTAAAGCTTCTCCACATAAGGGAACATCGGGAAAGTGCCTCAATATCATTAAGGATTGAAGCTCCCGTGGTAGTAAAACCAGAAACTGTCTCAAATAATGCATCTGTGTAAGTCGGAATCTCTCCTGTCAGCACAAATGGCACAGCGCCAGCCATTCCCATTAAAATCCAGCTTAAAGCTGTTGATATGCAGCCTTCCTTAAGATAAATAACGTAGTTTGCAGGCTTTTTAAGGGAGACAAGAGTTCCGGTTATAATACATGCAAGGGCAACAATAACGTATACCAATCCCTGTTTTTCACAATATATCAATGCTGTAAGGCATGGAATTGTCATAAGAAAGCCTTCAGTCTTAAGAATCATGCCCAGAATATAACGAATAATTGATTTGTTCATTGCTCTAAATAAATCCTTTTATATACAGATTAAAGTGCTATATCATTAATATTATCAAAGCCGGTGTGTTTAGTAACAATCATAACAGTATCCCCAACTATTATGGAGTCGTTACCTGTTGGAATAATAATTTTTCCGTTGCGGTTGATAAATGAGATAAGCACGTCTTTTTTCAGCTTTAAGTCCTTCAAAGGTGTGTCCGTAACAGGGGAAGGCTCATCTACCAGGAACTCAATGGCTTCAACCTTATAGTCAAACATGTGGTAGAGAGTTTCGATGTTGCTGTCCTTAGAATTACTTCTGGCACGGACGTAGGCTATAATAGCCTCGGATGCTATATTTTTGGGATATACCACGCTTCCCAGGTCAAGGCTGTTTACCACTTCCTTAAAATTAATCTTGTTAATCTTGGTAATAACCTTGGCGTTGGAAACTTTTTTTGCATACAGTGTAAGCATGATATTTTCCTCATCAATCCCTGTCAGAGGTACAAATGCCTGTGCGTGCTGGATTCCTGCTTCCTTGAGAATATCAGGGTCAGTTCCGTCTCCATTTATTACGATTGCACCAGGAAGAATGGTGCTTAAAAACTGGCATGTTTCTTCATTCTGCTCTATAATCTTAACACCAATCTTCATGGACAGAAGCTCTTTGGCAAGATAATATGCAAAGCGGCTGCCGCCAATAATCATGACGTCCTTTACCTGCCTTGTGTTAAATCCTATTTTCTTCAGAAAGCTTCTTGCCGAGTTCTTATCTGAAACAAATGAGATAACATCCCCAGCCATAAGCTGGAAGTCACCATTAGGAATATAGACCTCATCATTACGCTCAATGGCGCAGATTAATATATCGTTGGTAATCGAGCTTCCCAGCCGGGCAACAGTTATTCCATTAATTATGTTGTCTTCTGGAATCACGAATTTAACCAGTTCTGCCTGTCCATGAGCGAAAGTATTAACCTCAAGGGCAGTAGGAAGATACAGTATTCTCGCAGCTTCCTTGGCGGCTTCAAGATCTGGATTAATAATCATGGCAAGACCAAGTTCATCTTTGAGATATGGGGCTTCGTTGCTGTAATCAGGGGTGCGGACTCTGGCAATGGCTGCACAGTTTCCTACACGCTTTGCAACTGTACAGCACAAGAGGTTAAGTTCGTCTGAATTAGTTACGGCAACAATAAGGTCTGCACTGTCAACTCCTGCATCCTTCTGAACGCTGTAACTGGCTCCATTTCCCACAACTCCCATAACATCATACAGGTTGGTAACATTCTGTATTACGGAAGGTTTCCTGTCAATAACAGTTATATCATGACCTTCTTTCGTAAGCTGCTCAATCAGAGTAAGACCTACTTTACCACAGCCTACAATTATTATATTAAGACCATTGGTATTCTTTTTAGACTTAAACATATTAATCTCCCATTAATATTTTGATATACGAATTGCTCCGTTGCGGAGCAACTCCCGCAATTCTACCCACATTCGCAATCCGTGGATTTTCTCAAGAGAAAATCACTACTTGCTCATGTGTGTGCGGGTCTCAAATTCAAATGCCTTTTCATGCAAGCATGAACGGCATATTGAACTTTCGACCCTTGTATCTCAAAATATTATACAACAGATTGACAAAATAGTGTATACTATGTTTTGCGAATCTAATTCGGCGTAAAAGCGTCTGTAAAATGGGGATTAGTATGAGTTGGAAGAAATATCTTGATTATGATTTTGAAAATGATATAGATGAAACCGAACGTGAAGCAAGAGACAAAGCTGTGGAGGAGGACCTTGTCAAAGTCAAATCCATAATAGAAGGCTGCGACATAAAAAGTTCCAAGGATGCCAACAGGCTTTATCTTCTGGTTAAGGAGTACAAGATTACATTTAAGACGGAAAAGGTCAGGGAATATTTCCTAAAGTATCTGGCTGACACAGCTGCAAGAAACAGAGAGGAAGAGTCTGAACGCAATCTTAAGGCTAACAAGAAGCTTAATATGCAGAAAATATTTCTTACTATTCTTGGATGTATTCTGATTATAGCGTCAGTGGGCATATTTGTGTACAACTATCAGAGCAGGAAAAATGCTGCATTAAGCAGGGAGAATATGAATAATCTCCAGCAGATGCACAATGCTACCCAGGAAAGTTCTGCATCAGAAGAAGGACAGGAATCTGATGGAGATGGTTCTGACAGACAGGATGGCGATGGTGGCAATAATGGACTGGGAATAAGTGATGATGGTTCAGGAAATGTTGGTGATAATCACAGATATTCATCCCAGTCAGATACAATTCTTCCTGAACTGGCAGAAATGTTCCGGATTAACTCACAGCTGGCAGGATGGGTTAATATCCCAGGAACTGTGGTAGATTACCCTGTTCTTAAGGGAGGAGATAATGATTATTATCTTAAAAAGGGATTCTATAATGAGTATAATCCTAACGGAAGTATATTCATGGATTACAGAAACAGCTATAACGACATCAATATGATTATATATGGACACAATACCAGCGATGGGGAAATGTTCAGCTGTCTCACACAGTATATGGATGAAAATTTTTATAAAAACCACAGGGAGATAAAGTTCGATACACTGTACGACCACTACACTTACAGGGTTATTGCCGCCTGTCTTGGAGAGGTCAAATATATTGACGAAGAGGGATTTAGATATTATAATTATACGGATGATGAGTATGAATTAGACAGTTTCTTTATGGACATAAGAAATCAGTCGTTATATCCGGTAGATTATGAGTTTAAGAATGATGACAGATTTATAACATTGTCCACATGCAGCAAGGTTTCGGAGAATGGGAGACTGTATATAGTTGCAGTAAGACAGGATTAGCAGATTCTTGAAGGAAAGTCTGTGTAACGCTCCTGTTTGAACTGGAAATGGAGACTAGTGATGAAGAAGAATGGGGTAAATGAAAGAAGAAATAGAATAAAAAAAGGCATATTAAAGGTGATGCTGGCGGCATGCGTTGCATTTTCTATGGCTTTTGCATTAGATTTTTCAGAATCAAGTGTAGTTATGGCTGATGAGGTTGGAAATAGTGGAAATGATGGAGGAATCCACTGGGGAATAGATACAAGTACTAGTACACTTTCGATTACTGTCAATGCCGAAGCAGATGAAGCTGACCGTGGTGTAATGAATGACTATGCAGGTATTGAGGCCCCTTGGAACAGCGCACCAGGTTATTCTTCTGTATGTAATATTGTGGTTGAAGATGGAGTTAAAAACATTGGGGGCTGTGCGTTTAATTCGAGTAGAGAAAGTAAGAAAACATTCAACAATATTGTTATTAAATCAGATGTTGCTAAAATTGGTAAATATGCTTTTGCGAATTCAATAATTAAAAATCTTTCAATATATGGTTTTAGAAATACTCAATCTGGATTGGACGCGACAGCATTTGTTAGTGCAACAGAAGATGGAAACAATCTTATAGTTAATATTGAACAGGTAAACTGTTACAGTGGATTATCGGAATATTTTACTTTGTTTAAGACTACTGATATTCCCGCTTCGGAGGAAGACACGAGAAACGTTCAAAAGAACGAAAATATTGTAATCAATGCATATAATGTTGTAATTTCTTCTACTAATCTTCTGGGTAGCAATGATAAGGCATATGCGACATATGATGGGGCAGGAGAGATGCTGGCTGATATGGACGGGAGAAATTATCCGTCTGATTCGGTACTTAGGAATTTTATGAATAATTACGATGTTAGCAGATTAAAATTATTTGATATAGAAAAATCTGATACTAATAGTCCTGTTGATTCAGTTAAAATAAGAATTCCTATTGGTAGTAGTTGGGGACAAACGGACAAAGTTAAAGTGCTGTCATATTCGGTTAGCGAGAATGGCACGGCTTCTATTATCGAAGTAGGTGAAACAGCTATATCTGAAGATGATGGGGTGAATTATATTTCATTTACGACAGATAAGTATGGTGTTTACGCTCTTTACTACGATTATAACGAAAACCCACAAACGGAGATTTCAATTACAACAGATTTTTTCCAGGGTGTTTTCCAGTGGAATATAAATAACGGCAGTGCGACTCTAGCAACTCCTACCAGCGCAGCAGCCACAGAAGCTTATAATAAGTTCGTGAGCGTTAATGACAGCAAATACAAGCTTGATGCAGTACATTTGAGAGTTTTCGATATATCTGCAAAAATAGATGGTGTAGAACAGTCAAGTAAGATTGAGAATCTTAAAGTCAAGGTTCCAGTTCCTTCTGAATGGGAGTCCTATGCAAGCAGTGTTAAGGTTATTACAATAAAGGATGCTAATACTATAGAAGAAGTTGAGGGCGTTGAAGTTAAGACTGTAGATGGAAAGAAGTATCTTGAATTCACACCACCACATTTCTCTCCGTATGCGCTGTATTATGCTAATGCAGGGGAGACACCAACTACACAGCCAACAACATCAGCACAGCAGCCAACAACTTCAAACGGTAATGGCAATAACAATAATAATAATTCAACAACATCATATACCCAGGCAACTACCAAGGCACCGGGAGGAGGTCTTGATAATACACCTAACACAGGAGTTAAGGATGTTATGTGGATTCTTATTCCAGCAGCCACCCTGCTTCTTGGAGTTGGTATTGTAGTTCTTGCCAGAAGAAAGAAAAATATAAACGATAATTATTAAAACAGTTAATACATATGAAAACCCGCTATATTCCATTAAATACATGATTTAAGGAGTGTGGCGGGGTTTTTAGGATTTACCTGTGGGAGATAAGTATGTTTGATCTTGAAGAAGAGTTAAAGAAGCTGCCGGATAAACCGGGAGTATATATAATGCATGATAAAATCGGCACCATAATATATGTTGGCAAAGCTGTAAGCCTTAAAAACAGGGTGAGACAGTATTTCAGGGCAAGTACCAACCATTCTGCTAAAATCAAGCGTATGGTTTCTAAAATAGATTATTTTGAATATATTATTACTGATTCAGAACTGGAAGCCCTGGTTCTTGAGTGTAATCTTATAAAGGAGCACAGCCCTAAGTATAATACGATGCTTAAGGATGATAAGACATATCCATTTATTAAGATTACAACAGGGGAACATTTTCCAAGGGTATTATTCTCAAGAAAGATTGTTCACGGAACAGGCAAGTATTATGGGCCATATACCTCCGCAGGAGCAGTGAAGGATACAATTGAACTGTTGTGTAAGTTATATAAAATAAGAACCTGCAACAGAAAGCTTCCTGCTGACCAGGGAAAGGAAAGACCATGCCTTAATTACCATATCGGACAGTGCAGTGCGCCATGCCAGGGATATATTAATGAGGAGGATTACAGAAAGTCTATTGAGTCAGTTATGGAATTTCTCGATGGTGATTATTCTCACATACTTAATTCCCTGACACAGCAGATGCAGCAGGCTTCAGAAAATATGGAGTTTGAAGAGGCTGCAAAATACAGGGATTTAATTGCCAGTGTGAAGCAGGTTGCCCAGAAGCAGAAAATAACCATGGATGATGTGACAGACAGAGATGTGATTGCAGTGGCTTCAGATGGTCAGGATGCGGTGGTTCAGGTGTTCTTCGTAAGAAGCGGAAAACTGCTGGGAAGAGACCATTTTCATATGAGTGTGGCAGAGGGGGATACAAGAGGGGAGATTCTGTCCCAGTTTATAAAACAGTATTATGGCGGAACGCCTTATATACCTAACGTTGTCATGCTACAGGAGGAAATTGAGGACAGCGAGGTTATAAGCCAGTGGCTGTCTGGAATTAAGAAGAGAAAGGTAAACATTATAACTCCTAAGAAGGGTGATAAGGAAAAGCTGGTTGAACTGGCATATAGAAATGCACAGATGGTGCTTATACAGGATGGAGAGAAGATTAAGAGAGAACAGCAGCGTACTGTAGGTGCCATGGAGGAGATTGCTGGCTGGATAAACCTGTCTGGGGTAAGGAGAGTGGAGGCTTACGATATCTCCAACACCAGCGGTGTGGAATCTGTTGGTTCAATGGTTGTATTTCAGGATGGGAAGCCTGCCAGAAATGATTACAGGAAGTTTAAGATAAAAACTGTAAAAGGTCCTGATGATTACAAGAGCATGAAAGAGGTGCTTACAAGACGTTTCAAAAGGGCACTGGAAAGTTCAGCAGGATTTGACATATATCCTGACCTTATCATGATGGATGGTGGAAAGGGACAGGTGAATATTGCCCTGGAGGTTCTTGGGGAACTGGGTCTTTCTATTCCTGTGTGTGGCATGGTAAAAGATGATAATCATAATACAAGAGGGTTGTATTACAACAATGTTGAGATTCCTATTGATAAACGAAGTGAGGGATTCAAACTGATTACAAGGATTCAGGATGAGGCTCACAGGTTTGCCATTGAATATCACAGAAGTTTAAGAAGTAAAGCCCAGGTAAGTTCTGTGCTGGATGGTATTGATGGTGTGGGACCGGCAAGACGGAAAGCGTTGATGAAGCATTTTATGGAAATTGAAAAAATCAGACATGCATCTGTTGAGGAACTTATGGAAGCACCGGGTATTAACAGAGGAGTGGCAGAAAATATATATAATTATTTTCATTGATTAAAATATATGGTACAATACATGTATCTAGCGTACAGGAAAACTTTTTAGGCATTAAGGTATGTGCAGTCAGCGTGAATGCACAGGAAATGAGGGTTTCTATGAATAATAGTACAGAGAAGGTTAAATTATCAAAGGTTGTTGATAAGATGGGGTTGGAAAATCTTACCCCAGATGTGGATACAAGCGGGATATGGCTTCATGTTCCGGATGTAAACCGCCCAGCTTTGCAGCTTACAGGATTCTATGACCAGTTTGACAATGACAGAATTCAGGTAATCGGTAATGTGGAATATTCTTACCTTCAGAGTCTTTCGGAGGAGGACAGGGTCAGCCGGTATTCACAGCTTCTTTCAAGCAATATTCCATGTCTGGTATTCTGCAGGGATTTATCGCCGGAGCCGGAGATTCTTAAAATTGCCAGCAAGTATGGAATTCCAATTCTCAAGTCTAAAGGTACTACATCTGCATTTGTGGCAGAAGTAATAAGATGGCTTAATGTCCAGCTTGCCCCATGCATCGTAATCCATGGCGTACTGGTTGATGTATATGGAGAAGGAGTTCTTATAGTCGGGGAGAGTGGTATCGGTAAAAGCGAGGCTGCCCTGGAACTTATTAAGAGAGGTCATCGTCTTGTAACAGATGATGCTGTAGAGATACGTAAGGTAAGTGATGAGACTCTTATCGGAACAGCGCCAGGTGTTACCAAGTATTTTATCGAGCTTCGTGGAATCGGTATTATTGATGTAAAGACACTGTTCGGTGTAGAGAGCATCAAGGAAACACAGCAGATTGATATGGTTATGAAGCTGGAGGACTGGAACAAGGACAAAGAGTATGACAGACTTGGACTGGAAGAGGAATATATCGAGTACCTTGGCAACAAGGTTGTATGTCACACACTTCCAATCCGTCCGGGACGTAACCTGGCGGTTATAGTTGAGGCGGCGGCAGTTAACCACAGACAGAAGAAGATGGGTTACAATGCAGCTAAGGAGTTGTATAGAAGAGTACAGGAAAACCTTATGAAAGGCGACGATGAAGATGATGAATAAGATTATATTTGGAATAGACATAGGCGGAACCACTATTAAGTGTGGATATTTTGATGATAAGGGCAATATGGCAGGAAAGGATGAGATTCCTACAAGAAAGGAGAATGGCGGACAGCTTATCTTAGCTGATGTGGCAGATTATATCAGAAAGATTGTGGATGAGCAGGGGCTTTCTCTTAGTGATGTTATCGGGGTAGGAATCGGTGTTCCTGGTTCTGTAAGAGATGATGGAACTGTTAACAAATGTGTTAACCTGGGTTGGGGAGTATTCAATGTGCCTGAAGCACTGGCTAAGCATATAGATATTCCTATAGAGAATATATCTGTGGGTAATGATGCTAATGTAGCTGCCCTTGGAGAGTACTGGAAGGGCGGAGGAAAAGGCTATTCCAGCATAATGATGATTACAATTGGAACAGGTGTAGGCGGTGGTTTAATAATTAACGGCAAGCCTGTGAATGGATATAATGGCGCTGCAGCAGAGATTGGACATATTCCATTTGTGGATGATCTGGATTTTCCATGTACCTGTGGAAAAACAGGATGTCTGGAACAGGTGGCTTCTGCTACGGGAATTGCCAGAATGGGCGGAAAGAAGAATGCCAAAGAGGTATTTGATGCAGCCATGGCTGGGGATAAGGATATGGAAGCTGTTGTTGAGAAGGTTTCCATGTATCTGGGAAAGGCGCTTGCCATCGCAGCAGGTATTGCTGATCCAGAGTGTTTTATTATAGGTGGCGGTGTGTCAGCTGCCGGAGAGTATTTGCTTGAGAAAATAAGAAAATATTACCGGGAATACGCTTTCCATCCATCAAGGGATAATAAGATTGTGAAGGCGATTCTTGGCAATGATGCAGGAATGTATGGAGCTGCAAGATTAATATATAAGGCTGATTAGCATGAGGCTTTTGTCAGAAAAGAGGATTATCAAAGCGTCTGCGGAATGGGGATTGGTATGAGTGACGAGATAGTTACCCGGTTAATTAATATTACTGGCAAAGATAATGTTAGAATTAATGAACCTATGAAGAACCACACTACGTTTAAGATAGGAGGCCCTGCACAGTACTACGTAACTCCTGAGTCTGTTAATCAGATTCAGGAAGTTGTTTCTTTATGCAGAAATATGAATATTCCACTACACGTAATAGGCAACGGAAGCAATATTCTTGTTGGTGATGATGGCGTTGATGGTGTAGTTCTTGCTTTATTTAATACATTTTCAGATTATGAGATTAAGGATAATGTAATAACTGCCCAGGCTGGAATGAGCCTCATTAAACTGGCAGTAATAGCCTTGCGTGAGGGGCTTACCGGGCTGGAGTTTGCCAGTGGAATTCCGGGAAGCGTTGGTGGAGCAGTATATATGAATGCCGGTGCCTATGATGGACAGATGAAGGATGTAGTCACTTCTGTGACAGTTCTTGATGAGGCTGGCAATATAAGGATTCTTGGCAGGGATGAGCTTGACATGGGTTACAGAACAAGTGCTGTTGCAAAGAATAACATGATTGTGCTGCAGGTTGTTATTGAACTTAAATCTGGTGACAAGGAGCAGATTAAAGCCCGGATGAACCAGTTATCAGAATTAAGGAAGCAGAAGCAGCCATTAGAGTATCCAAGTGCGGGAAGTACATTTAAGCGGCCGGAAGGATATTTTGCAGGAAAGCTGATAGCTGATGCAGGTCTAAAGGGATACAGCATTGGAGGAGCAGCTGTTTCAGAAAAACACGCCGGATTTGTTGTTAATATGGGAGGTGCCACTGCAAAGGACGTGGTTGAGCTTACGGATTATATTAAGAAAAGGATAATGGAACAGTTTGGTGTCACCCTTGAATTAGAGGTTAAAAGAATAGGCTTGTAGAAAGGAGATAAGGGAATATGCAGATTGTAATTGTAACAGGAATGTCGGGAGCCGGTAAATCAACAGCTTTGAATGTACTTGAAGATCAGGGATATTACTGTGTGGACAATATGCCTGTTCCTCTTATTCCTCATTTTGCAAAGCTTGCCAAGAGCCAGGAAAAACACCGGGAGAAGGATGGAAACAAAGCCCATGAAACCGGTTATGATAAGATTGCCCTTGGAGTAGATATCCGTAATGGGGATGCCCTGGGTGAGTTAAGCGATATGCTTAACAATAATATTGATGAACGCTACAAAATCCTGTTTCTTGATTCCAGCGATGAGGTGTTGGTTAAGAGATATAAGGAGACAAGGAGAACCCATCCACTTGCCAAGGATGAAAGGGTGGACAGGGCCATATCGGAAGAGCGCAGACAGATGGAATTCTTAAGGCGCAGGGCAGATTATATAATTGATACAAGCCAGATGCTTACAAGGGAGTTGAAGCAGGAGCTGGAGAAAATATTTAATCAGGATGGACAGTATGGCAACCTGTTTGTAACAGTACTTTCATTTGGATTCAAATATGGTATTCCTGCGGATGCTGACCTGGTTTTTGATGTAAGGTTCCTGCCTAATCCTTATTATATAGAGGAGCTGAAACCTCTCACAGGTAACGATAAGCCTATTCAGGATTATGTGATGGGATTTGAAGCGGCAGGAGTATTTCTTTCTAAGGTCACAGACCTTCTTGAGTTTCTTCTTCCACGCTATGTGGAGGAGGGGAAGAACAGTCTTGTTATTGCGGTAGGGTGCACTGGTGGCAAACACCGTTCAGTGACTCTTGCCAATGCCATAGCTTCAAAGCTTAAAGAATCAGCATATGGCTGTAAGGTGGAGCATCGTGATATTGAGAAGGATGCTAAGAGAAAGAAGTAGTAAGGAGTTGGAGAATTGTCATTTTCGGCCGAAGTTAAAGAAGAATTATCAGGAAGAACTGACAGCGCCAAACACTGTCAGATTGCTGAACTGGCAGCAATTCTTGCATTTTGCGGAGAGGTGACTGCCGGGTGTCTTGTTATGTCTACAGAGAATGTTACTGTGGCGGACAAGTATATTGAACTGCTGGGGGATATTGCAGGTATAGAAAGAGACAATGTGGACTGGTGCCAGGATAATAAGAAGGGCAGCGCAATATATGTGACTCTCAATGAGGAGCAGTCAAGGGGAATACTTATGACTGTGAAATGGATTAACGTAACCAGGGGAAATGCCTTTGAGAGATGCTTTGCAAATCCTGTTGTTATCCAGAAGGAGTGCTGTAAAAAAGCATTTATTAAGGGCGCATTTCTGGCAGCAGGTTCCATCAGTGACCCGAAGAAGTTCTATCATCTGGAGATTGTGTGTGACAGTGAGGACGATGCAAGACAGATGACAGATATAATTGCATATTTCCAGCTTGATGCCAAGTATATAGCAAGAAAGAAAAGTTTCGTAGTGTACCTGAAGGAAGGAAACCACATAATGGACTGTCTTAATATAATGGGGGCCTATGTATCCCAGATGAATTTGACTAATATCATGATTCTTAAGGAAATGAGAAATGATGTAAACAGGAAAGTAAACTGTGAGACAGCCAACCTTAACAAGACCATAGAGGCTGCTGTAAAACAGATCAGGGATATTGAGTATATAAGAGATACGGTGGGACTTTCCTACCTTAAGGATTCTCTCAGGGAGGTAGCAGAGGTCAGATTGGAAAATCCGGACATGAATCTTAAGGATATTGGTGAGCTTCTCACACCGGCAGTAGGTAAATCAGGAGTTAACCACAGACTTCGCAAAATAAGTGAGATTGCCAGTGAACTAAGGGGCGACTAGTGTGAAAATAAAAAGTGCTGCCAGCAGGTTTCTGGCAGCACCTTGATTATTATTTAACTGTTTTCTTCTTTCTCTGCTGGTGGGATAAGAATGCAAGGACAGCTTTTCTTGGTAAGAACTTTATTGCAAGAGCGCTAAGTTTTAATTCCATGGTTGGAATGATAATCAGCTTCTTTCTGAACATATGGTAAAGACCATAGGATGCACAAAATTCCGGTGTTATTCCCTTAAGGGCGAATTCTACATTGGCTCTCTTGTTGAAGTTGGTATCAACAGGACCGGGACATAGTGCACTTACAGATACATTGCTTCCGGCTTCCTTAAGCTCATGGTTAACAGCACAGGTAAGGCTTGTTACGTAGGCCTTGGTTGCATAGTATGTTGACATATATGGACCACCTGGCATAAGACCTGCTATGGAAGATACATTAAGTATATATCCTTCGTCTCTCTTAACCATCTGTGGCAGAATTGCCTTGGTAAGTATGTGGACGGACTTCACGTTGAGGTCAATCATGTTAAGGTCATTCTTTAATTTAGTGTCAGCAAAATCGCCAATCTCGCCAAATCCTGCGTTATTGACAAGAATCGATATTTTATAATGGCGGAGCTTCTTTGCAAGCTTTACACAGCTTTCGGTATCAGACAAATCACAGGATATGACCTTACACTTTGTTTTAAGGGTTGAAGCAAGCTTCTTCAATTCTCTGGGGTGTCTTGAGATAAGGATAAGGTTGTATCCCATCCCACTTAACTGCTTTGCACATTCTCTGCCGATGCCTGAACTGGCACCTGTAACACAGGCAATTGCCATAATAACCTCCATTCTTAAGCCGCTTTCGTGACATGAGTGGGAAAAGGCTTATGACACTCACATCATATTATAAAAAAGGACTAATGCTATGATAATTAAAAACACAACAACATGTAATAACAATATGATAAATCAAGCCGCCGTTGTAAGCAATAGCAAAATAGAAACTTACAGAAAAAAGAAGCTTATATATAATTGTATTGGTCTTGTTTCGGGGATGACAGCAGCAGCCGTAATGGCAAGACAGCTGGCAAATACGGGGGATTATAACATATTTTTAATACTTCCTTTTGTGGCAGTATGTGGATTCTGCCTGTTCATGGGAATGTATTATCTTGACAGGAATAAGTATAACCAGATTAAGCAATACTATTCCGGTATGGGATGTACAAACATCCAATATGAAATTGATTCAGAGGAAATAATTGTCAATGCCAGCAGTAAACAATCCGCATACAGATGGGATGATGCTGTCAGCTGGATGGAGAACCAGAATTATTTCTATATTATCTATGATACGGGAAGTGAGCCGGAAGCCTTTATTCTTGGGGAATGCCTGATTATCAGTAAGAAGGGCTTTACCCAGTGCACTGCCTCTGACTTGAGACAATTGTGTGGAGCTGTTATGGAAGAGCATAAGAATAAACGTAATAATAATAGCTAAAATGGGGGATTTACCTTGTATTATTATTTGACAAATGACTACAAATATTGCATAATCATAGAAATATCGCATTAATATTGTTTTAATTCTACATGGACAGGCATCCATGAAATGGGAGGTAATGGCAATGAATAATCAACAGATGATGGAATTAACTACCGTTGAAAAAAGTGCCTTTGAGGAGCTGGTTAAGGAATGTACCCGTTCTGGCTCTATAGATTCAAGTCTTTACGTTGAATATGACGTTAAGAGAGGTCTTCGTGACAGTAATGGTAATGGTGTCCTTACAGGACTTACAGAGATTTCAGACGTTATTGGTACTAAGAGCGAGAATGGAAGAAAGGTTCCTGTTGATGGACAGCTGTTCTATCAGGGATATAATGTAGAAGAGATTGTGGATGATCTGGGAGATAAAAGATTCGGATTTGAGGAGGTTACTTATCTTCTTCTTTTCGGAAAGCTTCCAACCCCTGAGCAACGCCAGAATTTTATTCATATTCTTACAGACCTGGAGGAGCTTTCAGGAGCATTTATCAGAGATGTAATTATGAAGGCCACAAGTGCCAATCTTATGAATTCTCTTATGAAGAGTATATTAAGCCTCTACTCTTATGACGAGAATCCAGATGATACATCTGTTCCTAATGTCTTAAGACAGTCATTACAGCTTATTGCCAAGATGCCTTTGATTTCGGTATATGCTTATCAGGCATACAGACATTATAAACTGGATGGAACATTACTTATAAAGAATCCTAAGAAGGGGTATTCAATTGCTGAGAATATTCTGTATATGTTAAGAGAGGATGGACAGTTTACAGAGCTGGAGGCAAAGGTTCTGGATACATGTCTCATAATTCATGCAGAGCATGGCGGTGGTAATAATTCTACATTTACAACCCATGTAGTAACATCATCAGGAACAGACACTTATTCTGCAACAGCGGCGTCTATTGCATCTCTTAAGGGACCTAAGCATGGTGGTGCTAACTTAAAGGTTCAGAGAATGTTCGAGGATATTATGTCTAACTGTGAAAACTGGGAAGACAAGGATGAGGTGTGTGCTTATCTTGAGAAGATACTTGATAAGCAGGCATTTGACCACTCAGGACTTATCTATGGAATGGGACATGCTGTATATACTCTTTCAGATCCAAGAGCAAGGATTATTAAGAAGTTTGCAAAGGAGCTGTCTGAGGAGAAGGGAATGCAGAAGGAATTTGCATTATATAATCTGGTGGAGAAGGAAGCTGGTGAGCTTATCATGAAGAAGCGCCAGATGTTCAAGCCGGTATGTGCTAATGTGGATTTCTACAGCGGATTTGTGTATTCAATGCTGGGAATTCCTGAAGAATTGTTTACACCTATATTTGCTGTATCAAGAATATCAGGATGGTGTGCCCACAGACTTGAGGAGCTGGTTAATGCAGGCAAGATAATACGACCTGCGTACAAGTATGTAGGATATCACAGGACATACTGTGATGAACAGCACAGAGAACACCAGGAATAATAGAAAAAAGAGGTTATTATGGCTCAATATGAAGTTAGACCAGTGAATGGACCAGTAGATTGTGTGGTGGAGGTTCCTGGGTCGAAAAGTATTACTAACAGAGCATTGTTAATGGCGGCGCTTTCCAGTGGGGAGTGCCGCCTTGATGGCGTTTTGTTCAGTGATGATTCCAGACATTTTCTGGAGTGTTTGAAAAGCCTTGGATTCAGGGTGGATATTAATGAAGACGAAAAATGCGTCATTCTTACCGGTACTTCCGGAAATATCCCTTTAAAGACAGGGGAAATCAATGTTGGAAGTGCAGGAACAGCAGCAAGATTTCTTACAGCCATGCTTGGATTGTCTGATGGGGAGTATGTAATCAATTCTTCAGAGCAGATGAAGAAAAGACCCATGAAGCCTTTATTTGATGCATTGACGGCTCTTGGAGCAGAATTTAAGTATCTTGAAAATGAAGGATTTCTGCCGGTAAGTGTTAAGGGAGCAGCATATGGAGGAAGGAAGTGTGGCAGGGATGTGGATATTGACATCAGCAGGAGCACACAGTTCTTAAGTGCATTGATGATGGCTGCACCAGTGCTTGTGGATGGTCTTAATATTCATATAACAAGTGAGAAGACAGAAGGGTCTTACATTAATATTACTGCCAGAATGATGGAAGATTTTGGATGCAGCGTTAATCATGACGGGGCGTTGTATGCCATTAATGGTGGAAAAACATATACGCCGGGGAACTATATGATTGAGCCGGATGTGTCGGCTGCATGTTATTTCTATGGGGCTGCTGCCATTACAGGTGGAAAGGCTCTGGTGAAGAATGTGCATTTTAATTCTATGCAGGGTGACATTAAATTCATAAAGCTTCTTTCCCAGATGGGGTGTCAGGTTACAGATACAGAGGATGGCATTATTGTATGTGGCTGTAAAGATGGCATATATGACGGAATTGAAGTGGACATGAATGATTATTCTGACCAGTCAATGACTATGGCGGTTGTGGCTGCATTTGCACAAACACCTACTTATATTAAGAACATCGGACATATAAGACTTCAGGAATCTGACAGACTACATGGAATTGCTGCTGAGCTTAAGAAACTTGGAGGAAATGTGATAGAAGAGGAAAGTGCAATCAGGATAATTCCTGCACCTCTTCATGGTGGAGTGGTGTCTACCTATGATGACCACAGAATGGCGATGTCCTTTGCTCTTGCAGGGCTTAGGGTACCAGGGGTGGTTATTGATGATTACCAGTGTTGCAGGAAAACATTTGAGAATTATTTTCAGGTATTTGAGGAAGCGTTTTACTCTTGACAAGGAGAGTATAATGTAGATAGAGTGTGAGGCGTGGAGTTATGTATGCAGGGTATATGCAGCTCCATGCTTTTGTAGCATAAGAAAGGAAGTATTAATAATGACTAAAGTTGATATTATTTCGGGATTTCTGGGAGCTGGTAAGACAACCCTTATCAGTAAGCTGTTAAAGGAAGCTCTGGCAGGAGAACAGGTTGTACTTATTGAGAATGAGTTTGGTGAGATTGGAATTGATGGTGGATTCTTAAAGGATTCAGGTGTTGAAATCAGAGAGATGAATTCAGGATGTATCTGTTGTTCTCTTGTAGGTGATTTCGGTACATCTCTAAAAGAGGTTGTAGACAAGTACCATCCTGACAGAATTATTATTGAGCCTTCAGGTGTAGGTAAGCTTTCAGATGTTATCAAGGCTGTTAAAGACCTTCATATTGAGAATGAAATCAGGTTAAACAGTGCATCAACAGTTGCTGATGCTTCAAAGGTTAAGGTTTACATGAAGAATTTCGGTGAGTTCTTCAACAATCAGATTGAGCATGCTGGAACCATTATATTAAGCAGAACACAGAATATCAGTGATGATAAGGTTCAGAAGGCTATTGAAATGATAAGGACAATCAATAAGGATGCCCATATTATTACTACCAACTGGGAGCTTATATCTGGTGAGCAGATTCTATCTGCAATGGAAAATGTTGATAATCTTGAGCTACAGATGCTTGCAGAGCAGGCAGAGAAGACTCATCAGGAGCATGAGCATGAACATCACCACCATGATGGGGAGTGCTGCTGCGGACATGACCATGACCACGACCACGACCATGAGCATGAACATCACCATGATGGAGAGTGTGGCTGTGGACATCATCACGATCATGACCATGAACATCATCATCATGCAGATGAGATATTTACAAGCTGGGGTGTTGAGACACCTAATAAGTATGATAAATCACAGCTTGATGAAATCCTTAAGAAGCTGGCAGGACTTAATGAATATGGCACAATTCTCCGTGCTAAGGGAATGCTTCCATGTACAGATGGAACATGGATGTATTTTGACCTTGTACCTGGTGAATATGAAATCCGTGAAGGAAAACCGGATTATACAGGAAGAATCTGTGTAATTGGCTCTAATCTTGAAGAGGATGATCTTAAGGAATTATTCCAGGTTGCATAGAAATTGTATTAAGAAAGGATTAAGATATGGCAGAGGAAGAATACCAGATTCCTATATTCCTGATTAATGGGCAGTTAGACAGCGGAAAGACAAGATTCATCTCAGAGACTATTGAGATGGGACAGTTTGACGATGCGAAGAAAAAGCTGCTTATTGTATGTGAAGAAGGAGAGGAAGAGTACGACCAGCAGATGTTAAAGGATAAGGAAATAGACATGGTCGTTCTCGAAAAAGAAGAATTTACAGAGGAAAGGCTCACAGAACTGGATAAACAATATGATCCATGGCTTGTTATCGTGGAGTATAACGGTATGTGGGATCCTGCATTGATATTCCAGACTTCAAAGCCAAGGGGATGGCAGATATATCAGTCAATTACCTTATTTGATGCATTATCATTTAAGAACCAGTGGAATAACATGAAGTCAATTCTTGCTGAAACTGTTAAATATTCTGATATGGTTATATTTAACAGATGCAGGACAAGTATGGATCTGGGCAGCTACAGAAGAAGTATGAGAGCCTTAAGCCCGGCAGTACAGATTATATTTGAGGATGAGAAGGGTGAGCAGGTTGCAATCTCTGAACAGCTTCCTTATGATATTAATTCAGACATTATTGAGATAGATGATGCGGATTACGGAATATGGTACATGGATGTATCTGAAAGACCTGAGGTTTATCAGGGAAAGACTGTTAAATTCAAGGGACAGGTTCTTAAGAATAAGTACTTCAAGGATAAGAATTTCGTTCCGGGAAGACAGGTTATGACATGCTGTGCAGCAGATTTACAGTTCATCGGATATATCAGTTATTATGACCATATCAGTTCTCTTGAGAATAAGCAGTGGGTAACTGTAACAGCAACTATAAAGTATGAATTTCAGATGGCATACAAGAAGAAAGGACCTGTCCTCTATGTTTCAGAGGTAGTGCCTGCTGAGGCACCACAGGAAGAGATGGTGTATTTCTAAATGATACAGGATATAGAACCGGTCAGACTGGATAATCAGTACAGGAATGTAGTACCCGATGATGGGGATATGGTTTTCTTCTTTGAGGGTAGTTCATTGCTTGGAAGACTTGATGAAGATATTATAAATGTTCCTTCATACAGGAAATTTCTGGATGGATATAATGGCAGAGATGCTGACAATCATGGGGATAAGGATTTTGATTTCATATATTTGTTTGCATTAGTGATGCCAGATGGAACAGAAAACAGGTTCTTTCTTGCAAAGCCTGTAATATCTGAAAGTAATATAGCAAAGGGCAGCTTTCAGGGAGAAATGGCGGATTCTGCAGTCCATATTGAATATGAGAGCTGCTGGGAAGGATATGAATTCATAGGAGTTAATCTGTTCAGGAAAGCCAGACCAAAGGAAATTGCATATGCATCCATAACTGCATTTCATCTCTATGGATGGTACAGAGATAATACTTTCTGTGGAAGATGTGGACACTCTTTACTTCATGGTAAGAAAGAGAGAATGATGTTCTGTCCGGTCTGTAAGAATAGCATTTATCCTAAGATATGCCCGGCAGTTATTGTTGCCGTTACATGTGGTGACAAGATACTTCTTACTAAGTACGTTGGACGCACATACAAGGATTATGCTCTTGTGGCAGGATTTACAGAAATTGGTGAGACAGTGGAAGAGACGGTTCACAGGGAAGTTTTTGAGGAGACGGGGCTTAAGGTTAAGAATTTAAGATACTATAAAAGCCAGCCCTGGGGATTGTCTGGTTCACTGCTGTACGGATACTTCTGTGAGGTGGATGGAGATACCGGTATAACACTGCAGGAGGATGAACTTGCCATTGGAAAATGGGTTTCTGCAGGTGATATTGATATGATTGACGATGGAATCAGTCTTACCAAAGAAATGATAGTTAAATTTGCAAGGGAATATTCCCTGTAAACTTAATAGTTTAATCTAATCTGGCTGCAGGCAATCTGCAAGCAGGGTTATATCTGAATATATTTATATCTGAATATAATAAAATCGCTGTAAGTATACCGTACTCCAATGGTTAGATTATTAGTCTTACTTTTGGAAATCGGTATAATGCTTACAGCGATTTTTTACTGGACTTTCATTCGTCCTTATTTCCAGCTTTTGAAACTTATATTCACATCCACATTGCCGTTGATGCCATCGATGCTGCCGGAACTTGTGTACTGCCACATGGCGATTTCGTATGGAATGTAAGGAGTATCTGCATACATTGCATACCATTTATCGTAGTTTTCAAGTCGTTCCATCTCAAGACGGCCGGCAAAATATCTTGAGTTGGAATATATCATAGGTGTGTATCCCGCTGCTTTAATTCTTTCACAGAATGCCACGACTACATCAGTAAGTTGTGAATTGGACAGTGAATTCTGACGGGCAGTGTCTTCTGAAGCTGTCTCCACATCAAGACATACAGGATAATCTACATGATATGGCTTAAGGCAGTTGATTACAAAATCAGCTTCTTCCACAGCTTCTTCCTTAGTTATTGCCTGTGTATAGAAATATGCCCCTATGCTGACATCATTAGCAAGAGCATTCCTTGCATTAGTATCAAACTTAGTATCCTGGGTTAATGTACCGCTTTCGTAGCCTCTGTATCCACAACGGATAATAGCGTATTCAACACCGCTGTTCTTCACCTTGGAGAAATCAATATTTCCCTGATACTGGGACACATCAATTCCTTTAAGAGTGGTAATTGAACTGTCATTATAGGTAATCTCACCATTGTCATCTTTAACAAATTTCTGGTTATCCAGATTATTTAATTTAAGATTCTTGTTAATTGGTGAGAAGTAATAACGGCCATCTACAGTGTAAATATAATCATCAGGGTAGAACTGGCGAAGAATAGCATTAATACCTGTGCCCCCCTCAAGGCGCTGCTTGATTTCATCTACCTTGGCATCTTCACCATTCTGGCGGGCGGTCTCCTTAATACTGGTTATCTGGGCTGGTGTGTAGAATCTTGTGCCACGGTTTGTCCAGGCTTTCCACATGCCGAATCTGAAGAACATGAAGCTCCCCACCAGAATCAGAATAATCAGAACAGAAGCAAGGACGATTATAATCTGTAGCAGTATTTTCGTTTGTTTCCTGCTGTTCATTGTTTAACCTCCATATTTTGTTGTAAA
The DNA here is from genome assembly GCA_945946665.1 of uncultured Eubacterium sp. Classification (GTDB taxonomy): domain Bacteria; phylum Bacillota; class Clostridia; order Lachnospirales; family Lachnospiraceae; genus Lachnospira. The sequence continues at coordinate 32,066 of CAMEWO010000013.1, read as the reverse complement.
ATAATAAATAATGTGATATTCTTTTTAACATCGAACATATACTATTCTATCAAATTAATACTGAATAGTAAATGTGGAATTATAAGGACTGCGTTAAATATACATTATCGTGATGTAAATGTGGCGCAGGAATGGAGGGTTATAATGAAGAAATATTTGGCAGAATTTATCGGTACATTCGTACTGACATTCATGGCGTGCGGTGCCGCATCATTTACAGCAGGATATCAGGGACTTCTTGGAGTAGTAGGAATTGCCCTTATATTTGGTATGGTAGTTACAGCAATGGCTTACTCAATAGGAAATGTGTCAGGCTGCCATATTAATCCGGCAGTTTCCCTGGGATTTTTCGTATCAGGCAGAATGGGTGTCATTGACTTTATCGGATATGTAGCTGCACAGCTCTTAGGCGGTATTGCAGCAGGATTTGCAATGTTAGGAATCAGCAAATCATTTAATGCGGAGGTTGTTTCAGCATATGAACAGTATGGTTACAGCCTTACAAGTCTTGGAACTAACGGATTTGGAGAAAATGGTGGATTCTTACAGATTAACATGTGGGGAGCCCTGATTGTTGAGATTATCCTTTCATTTGTATTTGTAATTGCTGTTTTAGGTGTTACTGCCAAGAAGGAATACAGTTCTGTTGCAGGTCTTGTAATTGGTGTAGCACTTACAGCTGTTCATCTCTTTGGTATTCCTTTCACAGGAACAAGTGTGAACCCTGCAAGAAGCTTTGGACCAGCTATTGTAAGGGCTGTTACAGGTGATATTACTCCACTTGTTCAGGTATGGGTATTCATCGTTGGACCGCTTGCAGGTGCTTTACTGGCAGCTGTAATCTATATGGTTCTCACATCTGAGAAGACATCTGGAGCAGAAAAGGCTGCAGAGATTAGTGAGGAAGAGGCTTTAGAGGCTGAGGTTAATGCAGAGGCAGTAATTGCAGAATCAGAGGCAGAAGAGGCAGTTGCTGAAACTTCTGAGATAGAGGCAGAGTAATATATAAAATTAAGTGACATTGAATAGAAGAAAACAGGGGCTGTATGCCCCATGAGAAATAACCTCTGGTCATGACTGGTGACCAGAGGTTATTTTATGTTTAAAAAGTATTGACATAATATAAATATAGTGATAATATATATTCACAACATACACATACACATTATTATCTTACGTCAGATTCATATTCACGGGCCTGATTTAGCAGATATTTATATCTTTTCTGTACAGAATTCAGCTGATAGATATAGCAGTCAATAAGATCTGGGTCCGTTGCGTTGTTGAGATTAGAGTATGCCACAGTTAAGGCATCCTGAGTCATCTTCAACTCATCTTTAAGATATTTCTGGTTATAGGTAACCGGAACAGCTTTCTTTTTTAATAATCCCATAAAACCTCCTGATTCCCAATTAATATTTTGGTTTATGGCCTGTTATGACCTGGTTAAGTTGATATTAAAGTATTGACATATTTTTATGTGCTATTCACTCATTATTAAATTATATGGTGAAAGACTAAAAAATATGGAAAAAACTATTCAACTATAGTTTATGGGTTAAGGCAGACAGCCAAAATGGCAGATGAACATGGCGGATAAATACTTATGAAATGGAGATTAGAATGGCAGGATTATGTAATGAGGATATTATACTTATTTCAAGGATGTCAGCTTTGCTGGTGATACTTGCAGATGCAGTTGTGGATGACCTTAGGAGATACAGGATATCTAACAGTATTATATTAGCAGGGCTTATGCTGTCACTGGCAGTGGCTGTGGAGACATTGATTTTTGGAAACAGAGACAGTGGTATGGGTATCAGTAAGGCACTGGGAATGGTGCTTGATATGTTTCTTGGAGGAATTGTAAGTTTTGCAGCTGCATTTGTACTATATGCCCTTAAGGGAATTGGGGCAGGGGATGTGAAGCTGTATATGGTGTGTGGGTTGCTGTCGGGGTACAGAATGTCAGGGAAAATGCTTCTGTACACTATGGCGGCAGGTGTTGTTATTGGAATAATGGAGGTTTTTATCAGAAGAAAAGATGTTGAAATCAGGAGAAAAGACGTTGATATCGGTAGAAAAGATGTTGTGAAGGTATGGGGAAGAGAATTTCATGCAAATCATTATTCCCTGGGAATACTTGCTGGAAATGTGGTTGTGATGTTGCAGACAGGAGTTAATATCTGGGGAAAAGGGTGAGCGTATGAAAACATGTGTAATTTATGATGAAACAGGAGAGTACGGGAAAAGACTACTCAGCGGGCTTATAAAGAAAGCCCAGAACCAGTTTAACCTGATGCTTTTCACAGGGATGGAAGAACTGGAGAAATATTTAAAAGAGGGAAGACCGGATCTTCTGCTGGTAAGTGAGGACAGTATGAATGATGGAATATCCAGATTGTACAGGGGTAATATTATTGTTCTTACTGAGGAGCCATGTGTCAATGAGGAGATGGATTTTGGAGACAGTGCCTGTTATGGAATATACAGATATCAGTCTGTAGAGAGAATATTCAATGAGATTGTAATAAAGGGAGGCTTGAAAAGGAATACAAGAATAAAGACATTGGATATTATTGGTGTGTATTCCCCAGTGTATGTTGAGGGAAAACAGTCATTTATTCTTAATCTGGCAAAGGTTTTGTCTGAAAAATACAAAACCCTGTATATTAATCTTGAAGAATTTTCAGGACTTGGTGAATTGCTGCCAGCAGAGAACCAGTACACTTTGTCAGATGCACTGTATTTTTACAGGCAGAATGGGAAAATGGTGGCTGACAAAATCGGACAGACTATTAATTCTGTATCAGGGGTTGATTATATTCCACCGGTAATGTGCGCTGAAGACCTGTCTTTCGTTGATTCCAAGGAACTTATTACTTTTTTTGAACAGCTGGGTAATATGTTTGGATACGAGATGATTGTGGTGGATATATCAACTGCGGTAAGGCAGCCCTGGGATATGCTGGATATGTGCAGTACGGTGTATGTTCCTGAGAAAAGCGATTATATCTCTAAGGAAAAGCTGAAATCCTTTGAGACATATTACAGCAGTATTGGAAGGGAATATTCATTTGACAGGTTCGAGAAAATCAGGCTTCCGGAAGGTGAGAATGATATGAAGCCTGATTTCTGGGAAAAGTGTGGATATAGCGGAATGTGCAGATATGTCAGAAAAATGCTGGAAAAGGATGGGGATACAGGTGCAGGAGAGTAACAGTGAGATGGTTTCTCTGATTAAGGACAGAGTATATGGAAGGCTGGATATGTCACAGGATCTTGAAGATAATGAACTGATGGATGTGATTGATGAGTGTGTGTTGGAGGAAAGCCGTATTACCATGATTCCAATCAGGCAGAGGCAGGAGCTGGCGGAGGCAGTATTTAATGCTATCAGGAGGCTGGATGTGCTGCAGGATATACTGGAAGATGACTCTATAACAGAGATTATGATTAATGGAAAGGACAATATATTTATTGAAAGAAACGGACGTATTGAAAAGTCTGACAAGGTCTTTGACAGTGATGCCAGACTGGAGGATATAGCCCAGAAGATTGCGGCATTGTCTAACAGAATTGTGAATGCTTCTGTTCCCATTGTGGATACAAGGCTGGCAGATGGTTCAAGAGTATGTATAATTCTGCCTCCCGTGGCATTGAATGGCCCTATTATTACTGTCCGTAAGTTCTTTGAGATTCCCCTTACCATTGAAAAATTAATTGAGCTGGGTTCTGTTAATACTGAGGTGGCAGCATTTCTTGAAAAGGCGGTTAAGGCAAAATACAACCTGTTTATATCTGGTGGAACTGGCAGCGGTAAAACCACATTTCTTAATGTGCTGTCTAATTTTATTCCTAAGGATGAACGAATTGTTACAATCGAAGACTCAGCAGAACTACAACTGAAAAATGTGGAGAATATTGTAAGGCTTGAGGCGAGAAATGCCAATGTGGAGGGGAAGAATGCAATTACCATAAGAGATCTGATTAAAGCAAGCCTGAGGTTAAGACCTGACAGAATTATTGTTGGAGAAGTAAGAGGAGAAGAGACACTGGACATGATTCAGGCTATGAGTACCGGGCATGACGGAAGTCTGTCCACAGGTCATGGAAACAGTCCAGAGGATATGATGGCAAGACTGGAGACCATGGTTCTTATGGGGATGGATATGCCTGTGTCCGCAGTGAGACAGCAGATTGCTTCGGCTATCGATATAATCGTTCATCTTGGAAGGCTGAGGGATAAATCAAGGAGGGTATTGAAAATAGTTGAGATTACAGGAATTGAAAATGGAGAGATTGCCTTTAACACCCTGTATGAATTTAAAGAAACGGGGGAAGAAGGAGGAAAAGTCCGGGGCGGGCTTGTCAGAGTGGCAGAAAACCTTAAAAATACTGAGAAAATGCAGCGGGCGGGATATTAGTCTGTGGATTTTTGAAGGAATAATTATGCTTTTAGTTGTAAGTTTTCTTTTCTATGACAGCTTGCTGGGAGCGTTACTGCTTTCGCCATATCTGGTCATATATCTGAGAAGAAAAGCCCTTGAAAAAAACAGTAAAGAAAGGAGGCAACTGGTAACACAGTTCAAGGATGGAATGGTGGCGGTATCATTTGCCCTGAATGCGGGATATTCAATTGAGAATTCCTTCAGGGAGGCTGTAAAAGAACTAATGACACTGTATGGCAGCCAGTCAGCTATAGTTGTGTGTTTTGAGAAAATGTTGAGAAGAATAAAGAATAACGAGAATATAGAAGATGTGCTGTCAGAATTTGCCATAAAAACTCAGATTGAGGACATTATGTATTTTGCAGATGTATTCGGATATGCAAAAAGAAGTGGAGGAGACCTGATATCTATTATAAAAAATACTGCCAGTACCATAAGGGATAAGATTGAGGTGGATGCCCAGATTCAGACTGCAATCAGTGGAAAGAAGATGGAGTCGGCGGTTATGGCAGTTATGCCATTTGGCATACTGGGGTATATGAAACTGAGTTCCCCGGAATTCATTGATGCCCTTTATCATAATGTGATTGGAGTAATATTCATGAGTGTCTGTCTTGTAATAATAGGCTGTATGAACGTGGTTGCCAGAAGGATTGTTAGTATTGAGATTTAGTATATCAGAAAAGAACAAAGAAAAATTAAGAAAATCTGCCAGCCTCATGGATGCTTACGGAATTACTGCAAAGATGCAGAAAGAGATAATTCTGATTGCAGTTGTAACATTAATAATTGCCGGGCTGTATGGATTTATGTATTGTATGGAAACTTCTGTAACACAGCAGGATCTTAAAAGACCAGATTACAGTGAAGATGAGCGGCAGCTGTCATTTACAGTGACTGACCAGGATGGTAAGGAGATTAATACAGATATTATAATTGCTCCTTTGGAATATAGCGAAGAAAATATAGAGCAGGCATTAGATGAGGCTGTGGAGGCTCTGGATACCGCTATATTAAAGGGTAATGCTAATCTGGATAATATAACCTGTGACCTGAATCTGCCTTCATATCTGGAAGGGTATCCTTTCAGTATACAGTGGTTCTGTGAGGATTATGATGTGGTGGACTATAACGGAAAAGTAAATAATGCTGGATTCTCAGATGGGGAGGAAAAGGAAGTTTTCTTAAATGCAGTAATAAAATATCAGGGCTGGATAAGGGAAAAGGAATATAAGATAACTGTAAAACAACCAGATTATTCTGATGAAATAGTAAGAGAAAAGAGGGTAAAGGCATTAATTGATGAAGCAGCACAGACTGGGCTTAATGAAGAATATGTACATCTTCCAGAAGAAATAGATGGAAAGCAGGTTTCTTATGAAAAGAAGCCAGACTGGAACAGTGTGCTTGTCATAATTTTTCTTGGTTTTGCGGCTGTTGCAACTGTTATTCTTGGTGAAAAGAAAAAGAGAGAAAATGCTGCGAATAAAAGAGCTAAGGAATTAAAAAGAGATTATTCTGAGATGATTCATAAGCTGGCTCTGCTGATGGGTGCCGGAATGACAGTAAGAATGGCATGGGAACATATAGTTAAGGATTACAGGGAAAAACTTAAGGAGAAAAGAATCCAGAAAAAATATGTATATGAGGAGATGACTGAAACCTATTACCAGCTTAATTCAGGAGTGTCGGAGATTAATGCATATACCCAATTCGGGGCAAGGTGTGACACTAAGGAATATCTTAAGTTTAGTTCATTAATAGTCCAGAATCTGCGCAAGGGTTCAAAGGAGATTGTGAAACTGCTGGAACTGGAGGCTATTGATGCATTTGAGGAAAGAAAAAATATGGCTAAGAAATATGGTGAGGAAGCAGGAACTAAAATGCTGTTTCCAATGATTGTGATGCTGATGGTTGTTATGGGAATTATTATGCTCCCAGCAGTTATGGCATTTGCAGTGTGATGTTGTGTGAAGTGATGATGTTCAGAGTGATGTTGCGTGGAGTGATGTTGTGTAAAGAAATGTGTCAAAAAATGATGAAAAACAGGAGGAAAAAATATGGCAGGAATTAATTTTGTAAAAGTAAGAAAGTATTTTGCAGGGCTTGTTAAAGGGCTTGGAGATGAGAGTGGAATGGGAGTTGTGGAGGTTGTTCTGATTATTATTGTGCTGGTTAGTCTGGTAATTCTCTTCAAGTCGAAGATTACTGCGCTGGTTAATACCCTTTTGTCAAAGATGACAAGCACTGCAAAGCAGATATAAAAATATGTCAGAAAAACACAATATGAGAGGTATAAGACTTAAAGGACAGGTTACAGTATATGCTGCTTTGTCCCTGGGACTGGTTCTTGCCTTGATAGTAAACTGTGTGAAGTCGTGTAAGCTGGTGATTGCTGATACAGAGATTAATATGGCAACAAGGCTGTCTGTTGAATCTGTATTTGCCGGATATAATAATGCACTTCTGGAAGAATTTGATATATTTGCAATCAGTGACAAACAGTGCTGTGACAGCAAGCTTGATTATTATGCAGGCAGGAATATGGAGCTTTCATCAGTAAGGAATATGCTGGAGTATAAGGGGAGCAGTGTGGATAACAGGATACATATGACAGACAGGGCAGGACAAGGACTTGAAAAACAGGTGTCTGATTACATGAAGGAAGGCGGATATGCAGAGATAGTAAAGGACTTCTTTAATGTGGAGGAGGAGACAAGAAAAGCGGATAAGGTAAAGGAAATAACTGCATCCATTGAGGGGCTTGATATGAAAATATCTAAACTTGATGAGACAGACCTTAAGCTTGTAAAGGTCGTTGAGGGAATACATACTAATGGGAATGGATTCGTTTCAAGAAATGGAAAGCCTGTGGCTTCAGGAGGCGGCTTTGCAAAAATGCTTATAAGTGAGGAGAATACCGGGGAAGAATATTACTATGGGTGGTACTCAGGGGAATTGTCCCCAGGAAAAGTTGGAATAAATGATGATGCCGTGTATGAAGCCATGACTAGTCCCAGCAGCTATATTACTGTCCAAAGCATAATTGCTTCTATTGAGGATGATATCTATTGTTACCTTGACTGCATGGCAGAGGAGGAATATGAAGAAGCACAGTATTGTGCAGACGCATATGAGAGTAATGTACAGAGCTTTTCTAATCTTCTGTCGGACGTAATAAGTGATTATAATGAGGCACTTAACCTGATTCAGGAGTATGAGACAAGGGAACAGGAGGCAGACAATGCAATAAAAGAGTGCCGGCAGAAAGTTGTTGACAGTGCTTCAGTGCTTAAAGAAGTCACGGACACTCTGCGGAATGATATTGACGATATTAAAGTCCAGAAGGATATTGCAAGGGCAAAGCTGTGTAATAAGAACAGGATGAGACCTTTTATTAATGAGAACATAAATATCTGTAATGATGCCAGCAGTGCATTAGGTTCAATGGGAAGCCTTTCTGTTGGTAGTGCAGACGCATTGTTAGAGCAATTGGCACAGGTTGAAGAAATCCTTGAAGAAATTGATGTGAGTGAGATTATATTCGATTATTCCAGTGTGGATTTTGGCAATAAGGGAGAGGGAACAAAGAAGGTTAAAAAGATAAGCCAGGCACTGGATAAAGGTCTTGCAGGAATTGTGCTGGGCGGTATGGAAGTGATGGAGGGGAGCTTTTCCCATAGCGGTCTTGCTACAACCCTGCAGAAGAAATCTTCAGGTTCAGGAAGCTATGGGATTAATGCAGCCATGTTTAATGCCTATATATTTGATAAATTTCCATCATATACAGATGTTCACGGAAAGGATGCTGATAAATATAAGGACTGGTGCGAACTGGCTTATGTTGTGGAATATATTCTTGCAGGACACGACAATGATATCAGCAATCTGAATGAGGTAATACTTAAGCTGTCGGCGGTAAGGGAAGCTGCTGATTTTGTACATATTGTAACTGATTCACCAAAGCGGCAGCAGGCATTTACTCTTGCTGTAACTCTTGCAGGGGCTACAGGCAATATGGCGGCAGTAAAGGCAGCCCAGTATGTAATAATGGGGATATGGTCTTATGGGGAAAGTGTACTTGATGTCCGAAGACTTCTTAAAGGAGAGAACCTATGTGTGGTAAAAAACAGGGATGACTGGAAGCTGTCTCTGGAAAATCTTATTGCCATGAATTTCGACTCTGGACAGGCGGGAGAAAAAGATGACCCTGGACATTTAATTGAAGGGAAGTTTTCTTATGAGGATTACCTGGGAACACTCCTTCTTATGATTAGCCAGACGACCAAGAATTACAGGGTTATGCAGGCTATGGAATTAAGGCTGATTTCCCTGGGTCAGACTGGATTCAGAATGAAAAATCACGGATACGAAGCGGAGTGTACGGTAAAAGCAGCAATACAGGGGAGGAAGGATGTTATTGTACGAAAACAGACATACAGCTATGCGGCATAGAATATTGAAGGCATCTGCCACTCTGGAGGCAACACTGGTAATTCCGCTATATGTATACGCTGTTCTTGCTGTGATGTTTGTAATCAGACTTCTTAATGTGTACGTGGATGTGGACAGGGCTGCTTACAACACTGCAAGAGAAATGTGTAAATATGCATATCTTTATAATAAACAGGATAATCTTGGAATTATGAATGGACAATTGTACACCAGTTTTATGTCTAATATAGGTGCAGATACCGGCAGGGATTATTATGTTGTTGGAGGCACTCCTGGATTTATTCTTACATCGTCAAAGGTATGTGATGGTGACAGCAAGATACAGATTAATGCAGAGTATACGGTGAAGAATCCATTTGACATATTCGGGCTTGGAATAATTACTGTAAGGCAGGGAGTAATTGCAGAAGCGTGGCTTGGAGAAGAAAAAAGCGGAGAATGGGACGGAAAGGCTTCTGGTGGAATCAATTCTGGATATGAAAATGATGCTGAGCCAGATAGAAACATGGACTCTGAAGATGGTGAAGAAGGAGAAAAGGTATATATTACCCCATGGGGTACAGTGTATCATACAACCCCAGAATGCAGCCTTCTTGACCTTAGTATTTCCCTTGTTTCATTTGAGTCACTTAATGAGAGAAGGAATGAATCTGGCGGAAAGTATTATCCCTGTGAAAGTTGTTGTGGACAGGCAGAGACAGGAGCTGGTGATGGGGTTTACATTACAGATTATGGCGACAGATATCACAGTGACAGGGATTGTCCGGGGCTTAAGAGAACGGTAAAAGAAGTTGATATTAAAGAAGTGTCCGGCATGAGTGCATGTCAGAAGTGTGGAGGAAATCATAATTGAGTGCAGAGATATTGAAGAATCCATGGATTGTAAACAGCGTGGTTATGCTGGTTCTTATATGGTTTTCCGTGGAAGACATAAGGTTAAGGTCAATAGGGGTTATAGGGATTATGATTGTTGTCCCGGCAGGAATAATATACAGGGTATTATATATTTTGCTATACAGGGAAATGGAGATATACAGCATAATTGCCGGTATCCTTATTATTTTAGGAACAGGCATCTATTCAGTAAAAACAGGAAATATTGGCATGGGAGATGTTGCTGTAATGCTGTTTATTGGTGTTGTAAAGGGACTGGAGTTTGCGTTGGTTTCAACTATGGTGGCATTAACGGGGGTATCCTTATCAGGAATAATATGTGTAATCAGGAAGAAAATTGCTGGTAAAGCCTCACTTCCATTCATTCCATTTCTTGGAATAAGCACACTGGGGGTGATGTTATGCGGTTGAGAGCATCCTTTACAGTGGAGAATTCATTTATTATCCCATTCTTTACAATGATAATAGTTGTTATGGTGATTCTGGCTCTCGATATGCATGATGAGCTTATTGGTAAAGCTGTGTCTTTTCAGGGGAATATGAAAATCGAACAGGAAAAGCTTGAAGGAAGCAACAGGAATATGTGCGTTTCAGATGTATCTTCCTATGCCGGTCTTAAATCTATGAGAAAAAGTGTGAATGATGAAGAAATAAAAAAGAGTATGGATGAGAATAAAGTGGTTAACAACAGCCCAAGAGAGTTTATCAGAAAAACAAGGGCCGCACTGAAACTGATTCCATAATAATCAGGTCACAGGGAAAAGAGGTGTAATAATTGATAAAATATCAGCAGGAAAATAATAGCATGTATATGGTAATTGAAAAAGAAACAATGGAAACTGATATGGAGATTGATATTAAAATGCTGGAAAATAACCATATTGAGCCATTGCTTCCTGTAAAAATAAGACATATTGATAACCGCAGCCTGTATTACTATGATGTGACTTCGAGGCAGCAGTTTTCGAAGATATATGAATATAGAAAACTGTCCCGGAAGAATGTTGATAATATTCTTTACAGTCTTAATGAAATGGTAGACGCTGTCAATGAATATATGCTTAATCTTAATTGTATAATTCTTAAAACAGACTGCATATATGTGGATGTATCCAAGGATAAGCTGTATTTTGCGTATGGAAATGAGCAGGAGGACAGTAGCTTTCAGCAGGGACTAAAAAGGCTGTTTGATTATGTTATAGAGCATTTTGACCATGGAGCAGGAGATACAGACGTATTATACATATACAATCTCTATCAGAAAATTGTCCGGGGAGAATATGATGCATCAAATTTAAAGGCATTAGCAGAGATGGACAGTTTAAGCTGTGACAGTGATATTAGTAAGGACAATACAGAGAATGACGAAAATGTATTGGACTTTATTCCCATGGAAGAGGTGGAAGAACAGGAAGAAGTGGAAAACAAAAAGGTGTTTCTGCTGTTTAACATTGCCAGAGTATGCCTTGGTGTTGTGATGGTGGCGGCAATTGGCAGGATGCTGGCTCCATCATATGTTCCCGTTCCGGTGTCAGACACAGGTGCATTGATAATAATAATATCATGTGCTGCATTGATAGCTGTAATCAGCAAAATTCCAAAATCTCTATTTACAAGGGTTGAAACAAAGAAGGTCATGGAACCATTCATATATGATAAGAAAGACCGGTATGAAGGCTGCGATAATGGCAGGAATGATGATTCCTATATCAATTCTGGGTACAAAGATGTCAATGACTATTATAAAACGAACAATGATAGTTATGATAAAGATAGGGATGATGACAATGAAAACTATGACGGAAACACAATGCTTTTGTCCGATTATTTCAATAATAAGAAGGACAAAACAGTGAAGCTGTTGTATAAAGGAAATGACGGATTTCCTGACATAGAAGTATCCCAGTTCCCGTGGATAATAGGAAGTATGGAAAAGAACTGCAATACTGTACTGAAAAGTAAACTGGTAAGCCATATACATGCATGTATTACCAGAGATAATGGTGAATACTATGTGGAGGATCTGAATTCTACCAATGGTACTTATGTTAATGGGGAGCGTCTCATTATGAATTCCAGAAGAGAATTAAACAATCATGATGAGATTACACTGGCTGCTGTTTCCTATGTGGTTGAAATGAGTTAGGTTTTATGCTATATTTTCAGATATAAGAGTTTGTGGCAGTGAAAGGAATCTGACTGATGAAGATTAATATATATTATGGGGGAAGAGGGGTCGTAGATGACCCTACAATGTTCGTTCTTGACAAAATTCAGGGAGTTTTAGGCGAACTTAATGTAACAGTAGAAAGGTATAATCTGTTTGAATTAAGGACACAGATTACTACCCTTTCACAGACAGTGACAGAAGCGGATGGTGTTATTCTGGCTACTACAGTAGAGTGGCTTGGAATGGGCGGTTACATGCAGATGCTTCTTGATTCCTGCTGGCTTTATGCAGATAAAAGCAAGATTAACAATGTATATATGTTCCCTGTTGTTATGTCTAAGACATATGGTGAAAGGGATGTTTCTCTCACATTAATTAATTCATGGGAGATGATAGGCGGTAAGGTCGGCAATGGTATAACTGCCTATGTGGATGATACTACTGAATTCGAATTTAACAGTAAGTATATGGAGATGATTGAGAGAAAAACTGAGGATATGTATAGAACCATATCCCAGAAAAGAATATGCCTTCCATCAAGCAGTATGACAATTAAGAATAACGTGATGAAAGATGTTATTAAGTTCACTCCTCAGGAAAGTGAGCAGCTTTCAAAGTATGCTTCAGATGATACATTTGTTAAGACACAGAAACAGGATATTGAGTCACTGGCATCCATCTATAAAGAGATGCTTACAGAGCAGGAACAGGGTGGCGACAGCTATTATATCAATATTTTCAAAGATAATTTTAAAAAGGGACAGAATTATAATGGCACGTATATGATTATGATTAGTGACAAGGATAAGAATATTGTCATGAATGTGGATGGAGATAAGCTGGATGTTGACTTTGGAGATAATAAAGCTGCGGATGTAATCGCCAGATTAAGCAAGGATGTGTTTGAAGATATCGTATCTGGCAAGATTACATTCCACAGAGCATTTATGACGGGGGATATGACAGCAAAGGGGAATTTCAGAAGTCTCCGCATGCTGGATGAGCTGTTTGGCTTCCAGAAATAGTACATTTGTTGCATATGATTAAACGGACTGGTCAGCTTTCAGTGACAGAGTCATGGTTGCGGAAGTGGTGTCGTCATCACTCTCTATGATGAGATTTCCACCGTGGCTGCTACAGGTTGATTTGACGATGAATAATCCAAGCCCTGAATGATTATCCTTGGTTGTGTATAAAGCACTTGATAGGTTCTGGTAAAGCTGGTTTACGTCGATTGAGCCTGGATTAGTAACAGTTATAGCCAGTAAATCATCCTTTGAGCTAATATTGACTTTAATCCATGGAGCATCTGTGTCCAGTTGTTCTGTGTCAAGTTGTGCTTCGTAGGCATTGGTTATTAATTCTGTCATGGCCTGGGATGTATGTTCTGCATCACACAGCACAGGCGTATTGCTGTCGATGTTGCTGCTGACAGATATTACATTGAGAATACTGCTGTCGGAGTATTCTTCCAATTTTGCCAGTGCATTATCAACTATCTGGCCTATGGATATTATTTCCTTGTTAGGAAAGTGACTGTAACGGCACAGAGTTGTCCTTTTCATAAGGCAGGTCAGATTCCTGACGGAATTGCCAAGAGTGTTCCAGAACTTGAATTCATGGGATTCTGGATATCTGGCATCGATGTACTGGTATGAAGAATTGATAAGGGCAACACTGTTGATAATTTCATGGCAAATTTTACTTAAATCTTTATAGTGTGTCTCAAAATCGTATTTATATTCTATAATCTTTCGTTCTGACATTTTATTTTATTAATTTCCTTTCATTTTTTATTGATAATGGCTTTTGTTTAGGATATTATATGATACAAGGGTCAAAAGATTAGAATTCGTTCCTGCTTGCAGGATAAGAATTCTGACCTGTTGACCCGCACACACATGAGGAAGTAGTGATTTTTCCTGAAAAATCAACGGATTCCGAATGTGTGTAGAATTGCGGGAGTTGCATTGCAACGGAGCAATTCGTGTATCATAATGAGGGACAAAGTACTATTTGACCCTCATGTCAATATTAAGAAAATTATATACTTGTAGTTTGAATGTGTAAACACAAGGTTTTAGACAAATAACTACAAAATACGACATTTATGTGAAGCGAGGGATGGACTATGAAAAAAGATGATTGCATATTCTGCAAGCTTGCAAATGGAATTATTCCTACCAATTCTCTTTATGAAGACGATGTTGTCAAGGTAATATTTGACGCGGGTCCAGCATCTTCCGGACATGTTCTTATCTTGCCAAAGGAACACTTTGATAATGTGTATGCCTTGGATGATGACACTGCCGCCCATGTATTTCAGGTAGCAGTTAAAGTGGCAAAAGCACTTAAAGAGGGGTTGAATCTGGAAGGATTGAATATTGTACAGAACAATGGAGAAATTGCAGGTCAGACTGTATTCCATTTCCATATGCATATTATCCCAAGATATAAAGGGGATACTGTTAATGTAGGATGGAAACCGGGTGAAGTTACAGATGAGGAAATAGAGAAGATTAAATCACTGGTTTGTCCCAGAATTAAGTAAAATACAACTCATAAGTAGTAACCATAATTTTCAGGAGGTAGAGGATGATAGAATTAAGTAAAGGTGGAGCATACCTTATTGATGGTACTGAGATTATTGAAGAGGCTTCTGCACAGGCAGGAGAACTTGAGGCAAAAACTGGATTTGCACCATCAAAGGAAGAGGCAGCAAAGAATACAATTGCTTATGGAATTTTACAGAGCCATAACACATCAGGCAGCATGGACAAGCTTAAGATTAAGTTTGATAAGATGACATCCCATGATATTACATTTGTTGGAATTATCCAGACAGCGAGAGCTTCAGGACTGGAAAAGTTTCCTATTCCCTATGTGCTTACAAACTGCCATAACAGCTTATGCGCAGTAGGCGGAACAATTAATGAAGATGACCACATGTTTGGTCTTACATGTGCTAAAAAGTATGGTGGAATCTATGTACCACCTCATCAGGCAGTTATTCACCAGTTTGCAAGAGAGATGCTGGCAGAAGGCGGCAAGATGATTCTTGGTTCAGACAGCCATACAAGATATGGTGCACTTGGTACAATGGCAATGGGCGAAGGTGGACCAGAGCTTGTTAAGCAGCTCCTCAATAAGACATATGATATTAATATGCCTGGGGTTGTTGCAATATATCTCACCGGAGAGCCAGCAAAGGGCGTTGGTCCTCAGGATGTGGCACTTGCAATTATTGGTGCTGTATTCGGCAACGGATATGTTAAGAACAAGGTGATGGAGTTCGTAGGACCAGGTATTAAGAATCTTAGCGCTGATTTCAGAATTGGAATCGATGTTATGACTACAGAGACAACATGTCTTTCATCAATATGGCAGACAGATGACAAAATTAAGGAATTCTACGATATCCATGGCAGATCAGAGTGCTATAAGGAGTTAAAGCCTGAAAAGGTTGCATACTATGATGGTGTTGTATACGTGGATTTAAGCAAGATTAAGCCAATGATCGCAATGCCTTTCCATCCAAGCAATACTTACACAATCGAGGAGGTTAATGCCAACCTGGAGGATATCTTACACGATGTGGAGAAGAAGGCTCTTGTAAGTCTTGATGGTGCTGTAGATTATAAGCTTACTAATAAGATAAGAGATGGAAAGCTCTATGTTGACCAGGGTATTATTGCCGGATGTGCAGGTGGCGGATTTGAGAATATCTGTGCAGCTGCTGATATATTAAAAGGACGTTCTATCGGAGCTGACGAGTTTACATTAAGCGTATATCCAGCAAGTACACCTATATATATGGAACTTGCAAGAAATGGCAGACTGGCAGATCTTATGCAGACAGGTGCCATTGTTAAGACTGCATTCTGTGGTCCTTGCTTTGGTGCCGGTGATACACCTGCGAATAATGCATTTTCAATCAGACATTCAACAAGGAATTTCCCTAACAGAGAAGGTTCAAAGCTGCAGCAGGGTCAGATTTCTTCAGTTGCACTTATGGATGCCCGTTCTATTGCTGCAACAGCAGCTAATAAGGGATTCCTTACAGCAGCTACAGATATGGATGTGGAATTCACAGGCCCAACATATCATTTTGATAAGACAATATATGCTAACAGAGTGTTCGATAGTAAGGGTGTGGCAGATCCTGACCAGGAAATCCAGTTTGGCCCTAATATCAAGGATTGGCCAGAGATGGTTGAACTTCCAGAGAATCTTATTATTAAGGTTGTTTCTGAGATTCATGATCCTGTTACAACAACTGATGAGCTTATTCCATCAGGAGAGACTTCATCATACCGTTC
The DNA here is from genome assembly GCA_945946665.1 of uncultured Eubacterium sp. GTDB lineage: Bacteria > Bacillota > Clostridia > Lachnospirales > Lachnospiraceae > Lachnospira. Next base: position 15,777 of record CAMEWO010000013.1, on the reverse strand, counting down.
TAATCCTCTGGGACTTGCTGAATTTGCCCTTTCAAGAAAGGATCCTGCATATGTAGGAAAAGCAAAAGAGGTACAGAAGGCAGAAAAAGCCAGAGAAGCAGGTCAGTGCATGGGCGAGGCTCTTCCTGAATTAAAGGATATCGTGCATAAGATTAAGGAAACTTATGATGTTAATAAGGAAAATGTTGGCGTAGGAAGTACAATATTCGCTGTAAAGCCAGGTGATGGTTCAGCCCGTGAACAGGCTGCATCATGTCAGAAGGTTCTGGGTGGATGGGCTAACATTGCCAACGAGTACGCAACCAAGAGATATCGTTCAAACCTGATTAACTGGGGTATGCTTCCATTCCTTATTGATAAGGGCGAGCTTCCATTTGCTAATGGGGATTATATATTTATTCCTGGAATTAAGCAGGCTGTTATTGATAAGAAGTATACATTTAAGGCATATGTAGTTAACAAGGATATGAAGGAGTTTGAATTAAGAATGGATGAGCTTACAGATGATGAGCGCCAGATTATTCTTGATGGATGCCTGATTAATTATTATAAGAATAATTAAATGATACAAGGATCAAAAGTCAGAATTCGTTGCTGCTTGCAGGATAAGAGTTCTGACTTGTTGACCCGCACACACATGAGGAAGTGGCGATTTTTCTTGATAAATCAACGGATTACGAATGTGTGTAGAATTGCGGGAGTTGAACGGCAACAGAGCAATTCGTGTATATTCTTTAGATGGAGGGAATGTGATGGCAGGTCAGAATGTTTTGAATGGTGACCTTAATGTACTAAAGCAGGTTATAAGTGATGTAAGCGAGTATAGTGCTAACAGGGAAGAACTGGACAGGCAAAATGACACATTAAAAGAACTTAACAAGAATATTGAATCAATTCAGAAAAATATCAACGATGAGATAGATAATAAGGTAAAAGAAGGCATCAATTCAGTCAGCGAGAGCTTTGACCAGTCTATCCTGGAGGAAAAGGTAAAGCTGAAGGATGTCCAGAGCAAGAGGGACAAAGCCAAGCATGCCGGGGTGAAGGACAGAATACAGAATGAGACAGCTGAATTGAGAGATATGAACAGAGATATGTATTCTCAGATTAAAGCTGCTTTCAAAGAGGAAGGAATTCCAAAATACTGCAGTAAGAGGTGGTTTTACGCCTTGTTTGCTACCCAGGGGATTGGGGATGTATTCATATATATTATTTCTCTGGTTGTGCTGTATGCTGCAATTCCTGGAGTGATGTATATTATTCCACAGATTCCAAAGTGGGTGCTTATCGTATATTATTTTGTAATGATTACCCTTGAACTTACAGCTGTAAAGTTAATATATAACAGAACCATGGTGCCACACAGCGAAACTATTGCCAAGGCACGCAGGGTTAAGTATGACATTGAGACTAACCAGAAGAAGATTAAGCGTATCGAGAAGGGAATCCGCAAGGATAAGAATGAAGATATGTATGGTCTTTCGGATTTTGATTATAGGATTAATGAAATCAATGACAGCATAAGAAACATTGAAGATGCAAAAGCGAAAGCTATTGAGCAGTTTAATGCTACAACCAGGACAGATATTATAGCTGAAATACGTGGAAGGAATGCTGGTACGTTAGAACAGTTAAAATCCCAGGTTGCTGTATGTGAGCAGGAGATGGCAAGGCTGGATTCTCTAATTAAGAATCAGAGGGCATATATTTCATCAAATTATGAGGCGTATCTTGGAAGAGAATTTACCAATGTTGACAGGCTTACTGAGCTTCTAAATATGATGATTGAGGAACCATATCTTACCATATCCATGGCTATTGCACAGTATAAGGCAAGGAATTAAGGGTTTCTTTATTGAAAGCAAGAAGAATACCATTTTCAATTACTTTTGCCAGAGTTACCACAGTGCATAAACGGGTTGTGTGGAGCAGGGAGCTTCCATTGCCATAGGAATTAACAATTCCGGTAATGTGAAGATTTCCTACTTCAGGCAGCTCTTTTTTTATGCCTGTTCCCGGACACAGTGGACCAGATGCCAGAGTGACATATCCGATGTGCTCAGTCTGTCCAAGGCATGAGTCTATAGCAATTATAAATGGATTGTGATGAAGTCTGTTGATATATTTGATGGAACAGCCAAGGTTTGTTGCATTGATAGGGTTGTATATGTCACCATATATATACACATTTTTAATAATAGTATCAAGAAGATGATATCCGATTATAGGACCGAGACTGTCTCCGGTTGATCTGTCACTGCCGATGCACATAATCACAATGTCTTTATCATATGCATTGTTCTCTGCAAGAAGCTGGGAAAGCTGACGGCCCAGCATGATATGAATGTTCTTGCATTCTGAATTATAGTAATAAACAGACATATTAATCCTCATTCCGCAGACGCTTTGCGCTGCCTATCCTAATTTCTAAAGTGACTTAAAAGAAGTCTCCACGGATTTATTTATATGTAGAAGGGCTTAAAAATATGCCGGTAATGGATAAAATATTATTTTATTTTATTGACAAATTGTGATAAGTTTCTTGGATTTTCCGTGGTATTATTTCAAACAAATATGCGGACAGGCATTGCAATAAGGAATGGAGTGAGGGTAATGATAGAGATTATATGCAATGGTAAAGGGGATAAAACTGGAAACAGTGAAAATACATCAGTTAAGGAATTGCCAAAGAATATTAAGCAGATTGGCGATGTCAGCTCTGGCAAGAAAATATATATCGAAGATTATGCCTTTACATACATAAACTCCATAGCTTATCAGTCTGAGGACACGGAACTTGCCGGAGTATTGCTGGGGGAAATGTCCAGAGTTGAGGGGCAGGTATGTATATTTATCAAGGGTGTTATCAAGGCGAAAAATCCTGACACAGACAGCAGGGAAATATGTTTTAATGAAGCGGTCTGGAGTCAGATATACAATGAGAGTGAAAAATATTTCCCGGATTTGTCAATTGTTGGATGGTTTGCTGCCCTGCCACGCATAAATTCTGAGTCTATGGCAAGAATGAAAAAGATTCACCTGGACAACTTTTCTGGAAAAGAAAAGACAATGTATCTTGTAGATATTGAGGAGAAAGAGGAAAGCTTCTATCTGTATGAAGGTGGGGGAATGAAAAAACAGAGAGGCTACGTATGCTTTTATGAGCGTAATTATGAGATGCAGGAATACATGCTTGATAAGAACCGCAATAAATTCGTGGAAAAGCCGGAAACTGAGAAGGTGGTAAGCTCCATGAGGGCCATAATGAGGGAGAAGGAAGAACAGAAACGACAGAAAAGAGCTTCTCTCATCTCTTATGGCGCATGTGCATTTATGGCTTCTGTGGTGGTGATAACAGGAGTTAATCTGGTGAAAAGCTATGAAAAAATGAAGAGAATTGATAATTCCATAAACAGCATTGTAAAAGAGGTATCTAATCTGAGTGGTAAAGAAACAGAAACTGTGGCACAGGATGATGTGGTACCTGTAAATGTAGTGTATGAAACAAAGGTAGCCGGTTCGGAGACAACGGCAGCAGGAAATACAGCATCAACCACCGCTGCTAATTCATCAGGAACAGCCAGTTCAACAGGAACTTCTGCAACAGGGGGGACAGCTTCAAGCCAGAATACCGATGCCGCCCAGGAGATGGCTGCAGGAAATGATGGAGTTCAGGCAGCTGCATCTTCTGGAAATGACAGTACACAGGCTGCAGCACCAGTAGAGTACAAAAAATATATTGTACAGAAGGGTGATACTATACTTGGCATATCAAAGAAAAATTATGGAACAACAGAGATGGCTTCACAGATTATTGAACTTAATGAACTTAAGGATGCCAATAAGCTCTATGTTGGACAGGAGATAAAACTTCCTTGAATATTTGTCCCAATACTGTATAATTAAGTAGGCATATTTCTTTGCTTTGTAGTATTAAGGAACAGTTTAACTGCCACCAGGCAGGATGAGGACATATATGGCAGATATTATTTCAGGAAAATCCAGGTTTTTAAGCTCTAATAAGGATAAGCGTGTATACAGAATAGATGGGGACGAGCCGGAGGATGAAGAAAAAGACCAGGATGAAGAAAACTATTATAAGAAAATACGGCGGCATAAAAGACGGAAAATTGTTACCGGGCTTCTGGGGATTGCCCTTGTAGTTGTAATTGTGATTGCGGTTTCGTATATGATTGATTCGGTATCATATACAGATTATGCGGTTAATTACTCAGTCAACAGAGATGATTCGGAGACCACATGTTATACTGAGTATAAAGACGGCTATCTGCGCTATAGTAATGATGGTATAGCGTATCATAACTCCAAAGGCACCTCTGTGTGGGATAAGACATTTTCAATGCAGAAGCCTCAGGTTAAAATATGTGGAAATGCAGTGGCTGTTGGTGATATCAATGGCAGTACAATCTATGTGTTTAATGCATCGGGAGCTATGGGAAGCATTGATACCTCCCTTAATATTGCACAGATTGAGGTGACAAGCCAGGGGCTGGTAGCTGCAGTTCTTGAGGATAATGAGGCTAACTATATTAATCTGTATAATGCCAGTGGAGAGAAAATATACAGCGTTAAGACATCTTTGTCAGGAGACGGATATCCATTGGATATAAGTGTGTCTGAGGATGGCACCAAGCTCATGGCTTCTTATCTGTATGTCAGCGGAGAGAGCATGAAAACTAATGTTGTTTTCTACAATTTCTCTGATGTGGGACAGAATGAGACAGAACGGATTGTAGGTGGATTTAACCACTATAATGATACCATTGTGGGTGACGTGTTCTTTATGGATAATAAAACCGCAGTGGCTGTAGGTGAAAATGTAATCAGCATATATAAGATTAAGGAGTATCCTAAGCTTTATAAGGAAATTACTATTGATAATGAGATAGAGCGGGTGTTTTTCAGCGGTGAGTACATAGGCATTGTCCAGAAAAATGAAGAATCCGGTGATGTGTACAAGCTGGCAGTTTACAATACTTCGGGAAGCAGGGTGTGTCAGACTACATTTAATACCCAGTGTGACAAAATAAAGATTGATGGCAACACTGTGGTTATGAATAATGATTCCACCCTTATTCTTATGAATTTCAAGGGAAGAAAACTGGCGGAGATTCAGGCGTCTCTTCCTGTTACGGAATTTCTTACTACTGGAAAGAGGGGAAGCTACATTCTGGTAAGCTCTAAGTATGTTCAGTTTATTAAGCTGAAGTAGAAGCTGTGATTGTTGTCAAGTGAGTGGCAGGAGTAATTCTGACGCATAATCGTAATGTGGCAATATGAAGATATATTAAATTTAAGATGCAGATGTATTTATTTTAAAATGCAGATGATGGGAGAGATACATATGAACTGGATATTAATTGCTGTTATTGTAATACTGTTTGTCAGCGCCTGGCAGGGATACAGAAAAGGAATTATAAGGATTGCTGTTTCACTGGCATCTATGATTGTTGCTATGATTGCCTGCGTATTCGTTACGCCTGTGGTAAGTTCTGCTGTTAAGAACCAGACAGAGGTTTATTCAAAGATGACAGAGTCAATATATGAAATGCTTATTAACAGCGGCAGTTTTAATCAGGCATTTGAAGAGGTCAGTTTATCTGGTAGGGCTAATGCTCCGGAAGTGGAAGATTTATCTAATCTGTCAGATGGGGCTTTGGCTGGAAATGGGGCTGGATTAGGTAATATTACTGTGGAAGAACTGTCTGCTCTTGAAAATAATATAAATAAGTTTATGGAGGAAGTGTCATCCTACATGAATTTTCCTGATTCAATAATGGAAAATGTAGATATTGCAGAATTCATTCCTACTGTAAACCAGGTGGTTGAACAGGGGGCTGTCAGTGTAGAGCATATGTTTGCTGCTATATTTGCAGCAAGACTTGCAGACATGGCAATTCACGCAATTGTATATATTACGGTGTTCGTGGTAGTGTTTGTTATATTGAAGATTGTACTTCTTGCAACTAATATTATTGCGTCTCTTCCTATCATAAGGCAGGCAAACAAGGCTGTGGGACTTGTATTTGGAATTCTTGAAGGACTGGTTGTTGTGTGGCTTGTGTTTGCAATTATTACAGCATGCAGCAACTTCTCATGGGCTGCTGATGCATTGGCATTGATAGGAGATAATGGATTCTTAAGGTTTCTGTATGAGAATAATCTTATTACAAGGACGATTATGGGGTAGAATTGGGGCATGACATCTGTGGGAATCTATAGATGAGCTATGTAAATCATATATGATTGTTGCCCCTCAATGTAATATATAGATGTAGTAGTAGATGGAAATGGACTTTGAGCTGTTTCCATCTTTTTCATTGGAATTCTAACACTGTTAGCAACCTTTGGAAGCTTAATAATTACGTTTCTTGCCTTTCTCATAAGAGTTAGGAACCACAAGAAATAAAAAATGCCTATCCTGTCTGACCCCAGGATAGGCGGTGTCCGTAAGAACCAAAAAACCATTCGGGAGCATCCACTTTGGAGTGGGTACTCTTCCTTTACCTAATATAACATAGTAAGAATAGATTTTCAACAGTTGGATTGTAAAAAGGGTTATATTTATATTGGAAGATGCCAGAGCTGTAAACTTATTGTCTGAAAAAAATTTGACGAAGTGTGGGATTAATGGTAGTTTTCTGTTGATTTTAATTAATTCAGGTAAAAGTGCTGATGTTTCAACGATAAAGGATGCGTGGAATACATTATAACTATTTACTAACACACGGAGGAAAGACATGAAGAAAAAGGGGTTGTTTAAAAGAATTGCTGTTTCTATTGCAGCAGTGGCTATGACAGTTGGCATGATGCCTGCTGGAATTATTAGTGAGGTGGTAAAAGCGAATATTGTTGTGACAGAAAGTCCAAAGACTATAGGTGGAGATGATGCATCGTCATATCCTACTATAGGAGATTTTTATGTCAAACAGGGGAACAAAGCAAACAACATGGTTGATTTAAATGCTGGAACGCCTGTTACACTGTATGTAAAGGCTACAACTGTTAATAATAAAACCATTAAGAAAATAGACGCAGTTTTTGCCCAAGGGGCTTCAGCGAGTGTTGAGATGAATGTTACTGGAGATGTCGTAGCTAAAGAGGGCGAATACTATAGTATTACAGGTGCAATTCCAACCACATATAGGGCGGGAAAATATTATTTGCGTTATTTAAGTGTTACAGATTCTGATGATAAAACAACGCTAATAAAAGGAAGTGCGTCTGTTCTTGCGACTTTTAGACCTGATATATACGTATGTGGGTATAATAATTCTTTTTATATGACTGTCAGTAACACAGAAGTTGATAGTGAGTATCCAGAAGTAACAGATATTAATATAGTGGTAGGAGATGGCGACTATGGAAAAACTGCTACTATTAATGATGTGAATTCTGATATAAAAGTAAAGGTTTCAGCTTCAGATAATAAGGGGATTGAAGGCGGAATTGGCGTTTGTTTTGTTGGTGATAGATGTAATAAATTAATAAATGTATCTCTAAAAAAAGAAAGTGAAGGTTACATCGGAACTGTAAGACTGAACCAATATATTGAAAGTGATACATATTCGTTGCTTTCAATAATCGTTGGAGATACATCAGACAACTATACAGAGTATGAATCTTCGAGAAATGAAGAAAGCGTGGAAATTGGAAATGGTATATACTACAAACGTACTCCACTGACTGAAAATATGAAAGCTGTAAAAATCACTATCAATAATGCTGGACAGGATGCTACAGCTCCTGTTGTTAAGAGCTATTTCTTTAAGGATAATAAAACTGATTATTATTATGGTGATACTGTAGAGTTGTATGTTGAAGTTTCAGATGATAAGTCTGGAATTCAATATGGTTCGGCTTCCTTTGAGGATGCATCGCAAAGTGGAAAGGATGATAATGGTACAATTATGTTGTGGACTGATCATCCGTCACCACAGACAACTGTGATTAATGGTAAAACATACACAGTAGTAAGATTACTCTTTGGTGGGGGAAAAACACAGCTTAACAATTCATGGAAAGTTGGTCAATACAAATTATCTCATATCCAATTTACAGATAATGCAGATAACAAAGTGAAAAAAAGTGGGACAGACCTGGCTAGTTTAAGTGGTATCCTTTCAATCAATATAAAAGGGTATGCGCCTTCAACAGATGATGATTCCTCATCCGATGATTCTTCAGATTCGGATTCATCAAGCGATACAACTGATGCAACAAGTACAAGAAATCCTGTTACTTCATCAACAGGAACTGCTGCAGTTGAGAACAAGGTAACAACATCTGCTTCAGGAGAAGCAACAGCAACTATTAAATTACCAGCTAATGATAAAGTGGCAAATCTTGATGTAAACACACTTGATGTCCAGGCAAAAGCAGTTCTTGACCAGGCATTTTCATTTGATGTTAAGGCTGGAAATGGTGTAATTCCTAGTGGCGCATCAATGAAGATAAGCAAAGTTGTTACAGGAACTGAGTATAGTAATGCGAAAGCGGTTACTAATGCAGTATCTGACAAGATTGCAGTTTTTGAGATAGATTTGTTGAATAGTAATGATGTTAAGGTACAGCCTAACGGTAAGGTTTCAATTACAACAGATATTCCAACTGGATTTGACCCATCAAGAGTGGTTGTGTACAGGCTTTCAGCAGATGGTAAGTCATATACTAAACTTACATCAACTGTCAGTGGAGGAAAGATTTCATTTGAGACAGACCACTTTAGTACATATATTGTTGCCCAGGAGTCTGTAACAAAGGTTACAGATAAGGCTCCGGTTACAGCAGATAAGGCACCTTTAGCCCTGCTTGCATTCGTATTGTTATCAGCTGGAGCAACATTAGTTGCAGGCACTGTTAGAAAATACGCAAAATAGTGTATATTAGTTACTTGCCAGCGTGTCTACTTACAATAATATTCAAAAAGCTCTCCTCTGGGGAAAACCCAGGTGGAGGGCTTTTTGGATTTAAAATGACAATTTAACATGGTAAACTCCATGTCTCAAAGGACTATTGCCTATTTTTACCAGAAAATATAAAATTACATACATATTTATCGTGTAGGATTGACTGTTAAACGTGAAAAGTGCTATTTTATATTAAGCCAGTCGTCCGAAAAAGCTGTGAAGTATACAGCTATAACGGGGGAAACATAAGAATGGACAACGAAACAAACTACATAGAAGAACAGGTTCTTGTGTGTGAGTCTGTTGATGAGCTTAAGGGAATTATTGCAAAACTTAACAGCTATCAGCAGATGTGGAAGATTAAGATTAACAAAATACTTAGTGATAGTGGACTTTTAAAAAGCGAACTCGCTGATATGTGCGGAGTAAGCAAGATGTCAGTGTCAAAGTGGTGCAATGGGAGTGTGCCCAGAAACAGAGAGACATTTATTAAAATTGGTCTGGCAGCAGGATATCAGATTTCGCAGATGGATGAGCTTCTTGAAAGATATGGAAGATTTCCGGGGCTGTATTCCAGAACTCTTGAGGACTGCGTGTGTATGTATGTTCTGAAGAATGTTGAAACCAGCAATGTTAAAGAGAGATGCAGTATATATTCCAATCTTGTTGAGGAAATCAGAGCTGAGATTATTGATGGCGGGGATACTGATAAGGAATATCAGACAGATAAATTTACTGAGCAGCTTAATATAGTTTCAAATATTGATGAATTGAAGGCATTTGTCAGGGAGAATGCAAAGGAGTTTAAAAAGGCATATAACAAGCTGTATGCTTATATTAAAGCATTCTTGTATGCAAATAATTCTGACCCCTATGATGATGAGGTTCGTTTCAGTATTAATGATTTGGCAAACAAGCAAGGGTGGTCTGCTTCACTTCGAAAATGTGTCTATGCAGTAAATGTGGGAAAATGGTATCCTACCAGAAATAAGATTATTTCCCTGGGACTTCATCTTAACATGGACCATGAAGAGGTGGATGAGATGCTGTCTCTTGCCAACATGGAAAAACTATATGCTAAGAATCCATTTGAACTGGCTATAATATTTATTCTTGAGGATGCAGTGCTTAACAATATGGTTTGCACTAATGGTTCTGACAAATTATGCCAGTATGCCAGAAGTGTTCTGGAACAACTTGATATTCCTGAGATTGAGGAGTTCTTATCGGAATTGTGATTTAATTGGTAAGCTTTTCTACAACATATGCATCAAATATGAGGGCTGTTATGGAAAGAAGCAGAATTATTATAAAAGAACATGGAAATGAGCGGAATGTCATTCTGGATGACAGGACAAGATGGACATTTGGCCGGAAAGCCGGGAGGTGGGAGCCAGATATCAGTGTGAGTGCAGCATATGTCAGCAGGGCGCATGGGGAGTTCTGTTGTATTAACGGCGTGTGGATGTATTTTGACAGGGGAAGCAGCAATGGTACGTATGTTAATGGCAGACTTCTTAAACCTGGCATAGGTGGCACGATAAGACCTCACGTACTTCAGGATGGAGACGTGTTGTGTGTTGATATATCAGCACCTGAAAGTCTAGAGCCAGATGATGTCAGTGAAGAAGGATTGTGGATTAAGTATCTGGAATGTGAAGATAATTGTTAGGAAGTGTTTTATGTAATACTCATTGATATGTTAAGCGATTTTAAGCTTAATGTGTCAATGAGTTTTTTATGTGTCATATCTATTTTCACAGATGAATAGTGAACTCCAGTAAACTTCAGGTATCAACCGGATGTTGAAAAATCATTTTATTAGTTTATAATTAGTACCAAATCGTAAAAATTACAAAAGTACGAACGAAAAATGATTTAAGGAGAGCGTTATGAAAAGAATTGGAAAAAGAGTTATTTCATGGCTGTGCGTGTTGATAATGACAATAAGCATGGCAGTGCCGATGGCGGTATGTACAAAGGCGACAGAATCTAATTTACCAGAAGTTTATAGTATATCTCACAGGAATACTGCAGAAGGGTATATTCCTAGTGTGGCTAAAGATTCAACACCATTAGAAGTTACATTTTATCTGTCTAATAAGAATAAAGGAACAGGTACAAATATCGTGAGCAGTATACTGCTTACATTTGCTAATGACAATAATCAGACTGTTGAGTTTGTAACGAACAAAAAGTGTAGTTCGTTTACTACAGAGCAACAGGAATATTATCCGAGTATTATTATGCAAACTGAGAATCCTACAGATGGAGTGTATTCTTTGTCAAAGGTGAAATTGTCATATTATGGAAGTGATGAAACAAAGGAAGTAAATGCATCAAATATTCCTGGTGGCAATGATATGAAGATTAAAGTTGTTTCTGGCGGAGGGGCTTATGGTGATGTTCAGATTGGATTAAATCAGAACATATCTGCAGAGACAAAGGAAGTAACAATAGATAATAGTAATCCTGAGGCAGTTGTTACATTTTATATAAAATCTGCAAATGCTGCAAATATTAAAAGCGTAAGACTTTATGCACAATATACAAGTGACAATACTGCAGAGGAAATCAGTAATCAGGGAAGTGTAAAGAAGGTAGATGATAACACGGTATCTATGTCTGTGAGATATTCATCTAAATGGAAAACAAGTGAGTATACGCCTTCCAGAATTGATATAACAGATACTAATGATTTAACATACACATATTATAATACACGGCTTGAGAGTTATAAAGATAAAGGAACTGCATTTACCACAAATGCTAAGGTGAATTTTACAAATAATGTCACCCCGGGACTGGTTTCTTTGAATCATTTTTATTTTATGAATACTGCCATAAATAAGAGAACGACAAAACAGACGGCTAATATATCCAATGGAAGTACAAAACTAAAGGTGTATATTGATACCAGCTCACCTGATAAAAATGTTACTTTAAGCAGTGCAACCGTGAAATTTACCTGTGGTGGAAATACATACGAAAAAACCATTGATACATTTGATTCTGTTGGTTCTGGAAGGTATACAGCATGGATTGATGTTCCTCAAAATCAGGCAGTAGGAAAATACCGGATTGATTCAATTGAATTGACCAGTAGTAAGGATGTTCCAATAAAATATATAAAAAACAATAATGAAGCAAATGCAGTGGACTTCACGCCTCAAATGGGCTGTAATTCAACTCTTATTGTAAAGAACACGGATGCCATTGTCCCAGAAGAGACAGGTGCCGCATCAAAAAAGTCATCAGTGACGAAAACATCTGATGGTAAATCATCAGCCCAGGTAAGTGTAGATAACAGCAAAGTTGCAGCAGATGGTGAACTTGATTCGCTGGGAAAAAAGTTTGCAAATGAGAAATATGACTTTACTGTTGAGTCATCTGCTATTCCTGATAATACAAACTTGGAAATTGGTAAAGTGCTTACAGGAAACACATATGATATTGCAAAGGAAGTAGTTAAGAACGATTCCGGCATAGCTTCTGATTTCCGTGTTTTCGAAATTAACCTGCTTGGAACAGGGGATAAAAAAGTGCAACCAAATGGTGATGTTTCTATATCAACAGATATTCCATCAGGATTTAAGAATATGGTTGTTTATAGAATTGAAGATGGTACAGCTAATAAAGTAAAAGTTCCTGCACATATTGAAAATGGTAAGCTTGTTTTTGATACTAATCATTTTTCAACATACATTCTTGCCCAGAGTACCAGTGGTTCTGGTGCAACAGAATCCGGGAATTCTTCAGGTGGTGCAGTAAACTCTGGTGATGATTCTGAAGACACAGGAGTAACAGAGAATGATGGTGATGAACAGAATTCATCTGATTCATCTTCAAAGACATCATCTGCAAACAATTCATCAACAGGAGCAGTTGCTGTTGAAAATAAGATTTCAAAAGATTCTTCAGGTGATTCAGTTACTTCAATAAAGCTTTCTTCAGGTGATAAACTGGCAGGCGTTGATGCGAATAAATTGGATGCCCAGGCTAAAGCTGTGCTTAACCAGTCATTTACATTTGATGTGAAAGCCGGAAATGGTGTGATACCATCAGGGGCTTCAATGAAAATTAGCAAGGTGGTAACTGGTACACAGTATTCTGATGCAAAAGCTGTTACTAATGCTGTTGCAGATAAGATTGCTGTTTTTGAGATTGATCTTCTTAGCAGCAGCAATGCCAAGATTCAGCCTAATGGAAAGCTGTCAATCACAACAGATATTCCATCAGGATTTGATGCATCCAGGGTTGCGGTTTACAGATTATCAACAGATGGAAAATCTTATACAAAGCTTTCATCATCAGTTTCTGGTGGAAAGGTTACATTTGAAACAGACCACTTCAGTACATATATGATTGTACAGGAGTCGGCTGAAGCTGTAGCCGTGAAAGCTCCGGTTACAGGAGATAATGCACCTGTGGCATTGCTTGTATTTGTGTTATTATCAGCAATGGTTACATTGGGCGTAAGTATTAAGAGAAACTTTTATAAATAGTTTCATTCTGGTTTTAATGGCGTTTGCCACTGTAAATAATCATATTTTAGTTGCCGACAGTTTACAACTGCCGGCAACTTGTTTTATATTATACTTTGGCGTGAATTATATTATTGGTATTGGGAGCTTTGGTAATGTCAGTAAAGGAACGTGTTATTAGATGTAAAGAAATATCCAGTAACTGGGAAGTTGGCGAGCAGATTGGCAGTGGTTCATGTGGCAAAACTGCGGTGTATAAGCTTCTCCGAATAACAAGAAATAATACATTTGTGGAAGAGTGCGCTTTGAAGGCTGTAACCATTATTGAAGTGGAAGGGAAAAAGAAATCCTGTAAAGAGGGCTTTCTGGGTGACTATATACAGCGAAGGGATAAGCTGGTTGCCGACATGGAAAACGAAATTTCTCTTATGTATACAGTAAGAGATTGTCCCAATATCGTTACATACAAGGATTATCTGTTTAATGATTGGGAAGATGAAACAGGTTTTGGCTGTGATTTATATATCCGTATGGATTTCTATGATACATTAAGAAAACGAATGCGTCATGAGAGTTTTTCTGATTCTATGATTGCAAATGTGGGAATTGATATATGCAGAGCACTGGAAGTATGCCATAAAAAGGGTATAATCCATAGAGATATCAAGCCAGATAATATATTTATTAATGCAAATGGAGATTTTCTTCTGGGAGATTTCGGAATATCAAAAATGGTAGATGAATTAAACAGAGCGGAAACCAGAATAGGAACATATGAATATGCAGCACCAGAGGTTGTGTATGCTAAAGAAGGCGAGTCCTATGATGAAACTGTGGATATATATAGTCTTGGCCTGGTTTTGTATGAATTAGCAAACGATGGAAAACTGCCATTCTGCGAATCTCTATTCGCAAGCAATTATGAAGTTGGAATCAGGTTGAGAGGAAAGCCTATCCCAAAACCATCGGGGTGTGAGAAGGCGCTTGGTGAGGTAATATTAAAAGCTTGTGCATTTGATAAGGAAAAAAGATATCAGAGCGCAAGTAACATGAGAAAAGAACTGAGTGAAATTGACAGTAGGAAAATAGATACAATCAGTCGGTTGGATATGTCGGAAGAACTATATCAGACATTGAAGAGCGATACATTTAAGACAGAAAGAGAAAGCAATGATGTTAATAGAAAGATGATTGCCGGTGTGGCTATATGTGTTGTAATTGCCTGTATAGTGGTAATAGCAGGTGTAATCAGTGCTAGTAATGAGAAAAGAGATGTTGCAAAACAGATAGAAGAGAATAATAGCAGCATTTCTCAAAACAATAATGCAAATCAGCATTATAAAGAAAGCGGGGATAATAGAGATACTGATTCGGACAATTATGTTACGCAGGCTCAAACAGAAGGAGTAACAACAGTAAAACAGGCTCAAACAGAGGAGAAAACAACAGTAAAGCAACCTGAAAGAGTGGTAGAAGAGGAGCCTTCAAGATCAATTGTTCCGACAGAAATAATATGTGAGGCAACAACGAATTCATATGGAGAAAAGATACTTCCTAAAAAGATGTATTTAAGGGCTGGTACAGTATCTACTTTATACAGATGGAATAACCCCTATGATAGTAAATGCTATGAGTATGCATATAACATGAATAAAAACAATAAAGGATATATATCACCTGATGAAGACAGATCAGTGGTGGCTAGGAATCTTGAACCTGGTGAATATAAGGAAATACGAGGGCACCTGCTGATTACAGCTTACGATAAAAATGATTCTGTTGAAGGAAAGAAGGCGCGTTTTCGATTATATATTAAACATAGTGATGAAATGTGGGATACCACATATGATTTGGATTTACCGGTTGATGGGGAACCATTTTTCTATTCATCGCATCTTTCAGATGACGTTGTAGAAGTGGCAATTCATGTTATTGCCCCAGATATTCCGATATGTGCTTATTTCTATTAGGATATAGAAGGTGTAAGCGGAATATAGAAGATATATATTTTTTTAAACCATAAATAGTAGTGAGATTTAAAGATAAATACAACATATAGTAGCATTATAATTAAGAAGAAAAAATAATAAAAAACTTTTGAAAAAAAGTGTTGACATATCAATTTTTGAATGATATTCTATTAAAGCTGTCGGCAAGAGAGCCGGCACGAACCTTGATAACTGAACAGTAAAACAACCCTGAAAATTCTTTAAGAATTTCAGCGATTAAACCAAGTTTAATCGATTACGAACAGTCTTGAGAAATCAAGACATCCTTAAACACAGTATCCGAAGATGAATAATCTTCAACGGAAACTATTTAGCTAGTTAGTTCAAAACTAACCAGACAAACACTTTTTATGA
>CAMEWO010000012.1 GCA_945946665.1 uncultured Eubacterium sp. | reverse complement strand
GATGGACGTTCAATGGTTACAAAGAACGACTACAGATTCCTTCATACACTTGAGAACATGGGACCTTCACCAGAGCCAAACCTTACAGTACTTTATTCATCAAGACTTCCTGAGAACTTCAAGAAGTATGCTGCATATATTTCAGTTAAGACATCTTCAATCCAGTACGAGAACGATGATGTTATGAAGGTAACATGGGGAGATGATTACTCAATCTGCTGTTGTGTATCTGCTACACAGACAGGTAAGGAGATGCAGTTCTTCGGAGCCAGAGCAAATCTTGCTAAGTGTCTTCTTTACGCAATTAACGGTGGTGTTGACATTAAGTTAAGAACTCAGGTTGGTCCTAAGTATAAGCCAATTACATCTGAATACCTTGATTATGATGAAGTTATTGAGAAATTCGAGGATATGATGGGATGGTTAGCTAACACATATGTTAACATCCTTAACCTCATTCACTATATGCATGATAAGTATTACTATGAGGCTGCTGAGATGGCTCTTATTGATACAGACGTTAGAAGATCATTTGCTACAGGTATCGCTGGTTTCTCTCACGTAGTAGATTCACTTTCAGCTATCAAGTATGCTAAGGTAAAGGTTATCCGTGACGAGGACGGACTGGCTGTTGACTTTGAGACAGAGGGTGATTTCCCAAGATACGGTAACGATGATGACAGAGCAGATGATATCGCTTGCTGGGTACTTGAGAAGTTCCTTGAGAAGATTAAGAAGAGAAACACATACAGAAATTCAGAGGCTACAACATCTATCCTTACTATTACTTCAAATGTTGTTTATGGTAAGTACACAGGTGCAATGCCAGATGGAAGACCAGCAGGTGCACCACTTTCTCCAGGTGCCAACCCAAGTTATGGTGCAGAGAAGAATGGTCTTATTGCATCACTTAACTCACTTACTAAGCTTCCTTATGAGTGGGCTCTTGATGGTATTTCTAATACACAGACAATGAACCCAGATGCTCTTGGACATAATGATGATGAGAGAGTAAACAACCTTGTTAACATTATGGATGGTTATTTTGACCAGGGTGCTCATCACCTTAACGTTAATGTATTTGGTAAGGAAATGCTTCTTGATGCTATGGAGCATCCAGAAAAGCCAGAGTATGCTAACTTCACAATCCGTGTATCTGGATATGCTGTTAAGTTCATCGACCTTACTAGGGAGCAGCAGATGGATGTTATCTCAAGAACATTCCATGATAGAATGTAATCTGGGCTGAACAGGTGGATTATGTGACAGATAAAAAATAATAAGAAAGAGGACGCAGGAGAAATCCTGCGTCTTTTTTGCTATTTAGCCTGCGATAGCTAAAACCTATCACGGGCTATTTGTTTTCCATATAGCGCACTGTATTGACGTAATTATAATCGCTGTTGCAGCAATATCAGTAATAACAGGCGCATTTTGTGATGCTAAAATAAAAGTGGACACGAAGAGGTAGAAAAATATCTTCCCATTAGTTATGATAAGAGGGGATAATCTACCAGAAAGGAGTCCACTTTATTTATGGCAAAACATAAGAATCCATTAGAAAAAGAATTTCTGATTAGACAGTACAAGAGCAATCCCGGCATCAAAATAAGAGATTTTTGTGTAAAGAACAATATTTCTGTAGGAGCGCTCCAAAAATGGCTCAAGCAGTATGAAGAGGGTGGCATAGAAGGTCTGGCAAGGGCAGATGCGGAAATCAAAGAAGTTCTGCCTGAGGGAATTGATAGGACAGAGGAAGCATACAAGCGAGAAATTCTTAAATTACGAATAGAAAATGAACGTCTTAAAAAAAACTATACTGTTCAGACAAACGAAGCTGGGGAACAGGAGTATGTTCGTTTAAAAGTGAAGAATTCGAAATAGTTGAACTATTATCAAGGGACTATGATGTGCAGGATTTATGCGCTCTTATGGGAGTCAGCAGATCTGGTTACTATAAGTGGAAGAAACGGGAGAAATCTGACAGAGACATAAAACGCGAGGAAATGATTTCTCTTGTAGATGCAATTCATGCAAAGCACCGAACACATGGATACAGGTGGACAGCCGCATATATACGTCTTGAATACGGCTATGAATGTAGTGATAATTATATTTATAAATGCTATAGATATCTTGGAATTAAGTCTGAAACTAAGCATCAGGTTCATTACAGGAAACGCAAGGAAAAGGATAAATATCCTAATTTGATATTTACTACATGGGAAACTATTGATAGACCGAGACAGGTAATTGTATCTGATATGACAGCCTTTAAGTTTTGGATTCTATACTTTGAAGTAACCTTCTATTTTGATGTATTTACCAAGGAAATACTCACGTATAGAATAGCTTTCAGGAAAGGTGATAGGCAACAATATATAGACGGTTTAGAGGATGTAAAAGAACTTCTTAAGGGACATGCAGAACCAGTGGTTTTACATACTGATCAAGGTAGTGTCTATGCATCTATTGCGTATAATGAACTTATTAAGGATACTGTTATCGTAAGATCTATGTCCAGAGCAGGTAAGCCAACAGATAATCCTGTAAATGAATCTATCAATGGATGGATGAAGGAAGAACTGTATATAGACTTTAAAATAGATGAATGCAGGCGCAGAGATGAATTCGAAGCCGTGCTGGAACAGTATGTTGATTTTTATAATAATCATCGCCCTTGCTATGCTATTGGATATGATACACCGGTTAACTATCGCAAGCGTTATTACAAAGGAGAACTGGAAAGAAAAAATACATTTGAGAGCAGAGTGCTGTCGGAAGAGCCTAAGTTTGTCCAGAAACGCCGTAAACAGGCACGTTCGGAGGATGTGTTCACTTTTGAAAATAGTAATGAATAAAAAATGTTCTCTGTGTCTACTTTTGAAAATATAGATAATTCAAAAATGTGGTGAGTGTCCACTTTTGAAAAATAAAACAAAGAAAAAACATTTTTTGTGTCTACTTTTCTTGACTGCTACAAGATTGTTAAAAATAATAAATTATTGGTCGGAAAAAATGTATTAATGTAGTTGATATTGGTCAGAAAAAATGTTAGACATATAGTTGTATTGGTCGGAAAAAATGTGATATACTAACTCATAAAGATAGATGACGCAAAAATGTCTTCGGAATGAGGTGTAGTATGCAGAGATTTGCTATGAAAGAACTGATTAACTGGAAGAATAAACGCAATAGGAAACCATTGATAATTATGGGAGCCAGGCAGGTAGGAAAGACATGGCTGATGAAAGAATTTGGAAAGACTTATTATTCTAAGACAGCATATATATCCTTTTATAACAACAACAGAATGAAACAAGTATTTGATATGGATTTTGATATACAAAGAATAATAATGAATCTTAATATCGAGTCAGGAATCACAATTACACCAGAGGATACGTTGATAATATTAGATGAAATACAGGATGCACCAAAGGTATTAGAATCACTAAAATATTTTTGTGAAAATGCACCTGAATACCATGTTGTTGCTGCAGGCTCTTTGTTAGGAGTAGCTATTCACAAGGGCGTTTCTTACCCAGTAGGTAAGGTTGATATGCTTGATTTGTACCCGCTAAATTATAGAGAGTTCCTGTGCGCTATGGGCGAAGAACAGTTATCATTGGCACTTGAGACAAAGGACTATGATATAATAGATAATTTCTCTGAGAGATACCTGTTCTGGCTGAAGAATTATTACTATACAGGTGGAATGCCGGCTGTAGTTGATATGTTCAGGGAAGAAAAGGATTATGCCGAAGTAAGAAAGATTCAGAAAGATATTATACGACAATATGAGGGCGATTTTGGAAAACATGTTGATGAAAGAAATCTCCCTAGAATTCGTATGGTATGGGAGTCAATTCCCCTACAGCTTGCAAAAGAGAACAAGAAATTCTTCTTTGGACAGATAAAGAAAGGGGCAAGAAGCAGTGATTATGAAATAGCGATACAATGGCTGTTGGATTGTGGATTGATATACAAAGTGAATAGAGTTAATGAACCACATGTCCCATTGAGTGCCTATAAAAGCATGAATATATACAAATTATTTGTTCTGGATGTTGGAATACTAGGGGCTATGAGTGAACTGGATGTTGAATCGATACTTGAAGGTAATGACATATTTGTTGAATTCAAAGGTGCTCTGACAGAACAGTATGTATTGCAACAGATTATATCAGATACATCATATACACCGTATTATTATGGAACTGATAAATCTACATTTGAGCAGGATTTTCTGGTTCAGATTGGTAAGAATGTTGTTCCTATTGAAGTTAAAGCTGAGGCTAACACTAAATCCCAGAGCTTGAGGAGTTATTGTGAGAAATATAAACCAGAGATGGCGGTTAGATTTTCAACAAAAAAATATATTGAACAGGACTGGATGACAAACATACCATTATATGCAGTATGCAATCTGTAAGTCGGCGTAAGCATTTGATAACTGAAATTTGTGAATATAAAAATATGTAGAAAGCATCCTTCATATATTTTGATAATTTTTTGACATTCTATGGATGGTGTATTATAATGTACCTATATTTCTGTATGTATTACAGAAAAAAGTCAGATATTATATTTTTAAGGAGGATTTTACAATTATGGGACGTTTACAGGACAAGGTTGCAATTATTACAGGTGGTAATTCTGGTGTAGGTGCTGCTACAGCAATTCTCTTTGCCAAGGAAGGTGCTAAGGTTGTTATATCAGCACGTCGTCAGCCTCAGCTTGAAGAGGTAGCTGCAAAGATTCGTGAGGCAGGTGGAGAGGTTCTTCCAGTTGTTTCAGATATCTCAAAGGCAGGAGATGCTGATAACCTTATAGCAAAAGCTGTTGAAGCATATGGAAAGGTAGATGTACTTATTAACTGTGCCGGTGTTCTTGAGGAAGGTTTAAAGCCAATTGACCGTGCAACAGATGAAGATATTAACAGAATCATTGATATTAACACTAAGGGAACAATGTACTGCATGCGTGCTGCAACTGCCGAGATGGCAAAGACTGGCAAGGGTTCGATTGTCAATGTTGCTTCAGTTGCAGGTGTTATAGGTTGCGGTGGAGCTGCATATGTAGCTTCTAAGGCAGCTGTTATTGGAGCTACAAAACATACAGCATTAAGATTTGCAGGTACAGGAATCCGTTGTAACGCAGTCTGTCCTGGAACAATTGTAACTCCAATGGTTGCTGGCATGAATCCTGCTAATATGGATGCTGATATGTTTGGACAGATGGGAAAACATTCAGATCTTAAGGTTCAGCCTTGTATGCCAGATGATGTTGCAAACATTCTTCTTTTCCTTTCATCAGATGAATCACGTGCTATTACTGGCCAGGCATTGGTAACTGATTTTGGAAGCACACTGTAATATTAGTATGTACCTTATATCAGCGTATTTTGACAATCAGACGACTAAGCAGCTGCAAAGATATATTAACAGTATCGCAGAAGAGACAGGAAATATATATATGACAGAAAACAATGTTCCACCACATATGACCATTTCAAGTTTCGAGATACGAAAACCAGAGGATTTGGTTAATGATTTCTATAGACTAAAATCATTAGGTAAATGTCATATAAATATAATGTCTGTGGGCGAATTCCTTCCTTATGTGATATATGCGGCACCTGTATTGAATAAGGACTTGCAATATTTATCAGAAAGTATATACAACCATATCTCTGTAAGAGAAGATGTATCAATCAGTAAATGTTACCAGCCCTTTAGCTGGTTTCCTCATATTACGCTGGGGAAAAAGCTTGATAAAGAGCAGATGGTAAAAGCATTTCATTCAATGCAGATACATTTCATGCCGATACAAGGGCAGATTGTAAGCTTAGGATTAGCGGAAACTAATCCTCACAGGGACATTGCAAGAATAGATTTGAATGATTAGATGCGTGATTATGAAGGATTATCTTATATAAGGAAACAAGCACAAAGATTATATCCTGATGCCACAGTATATGCAATGTGGGCAGCACAGGACTGTATGCCCCATGACAGCATTTCTTTCATTGGAAAATACTCTATGTTTCTTCCATACTGGTATGTAGCTACAGGGTTTAAGAAATGGGGAATGACATCTTCCATGGTTGCAGCCATATGGGATGTCATCTTGAATTAAACGAGGAGGAGCATACATGGGACTGTCCGTGCCATGGCTCAAGATTCAATGTAGATGGGAAATTAATTGATAACCCTGCAAAGTACAACTTAAAGAATATGTAATATGGCAAAATCGCACTGGACATGGAAAATGTTTAGTGCGATTTTTTTGTGTTTCTGGAACATATGTGATATTATAGAGAAAATTTGGCAAAAGAAAATCTTATCAGTAAGCTTATTACGGGAGAAAGTGAGTTAGAATAATTATGCTGTATATTATGAGACATGGAAAAACAGACTGGAATGTGCTGCATAAGCTGCAGGGACGTACAGACATTCCGCTAAATGAAGAGGGTCGGAGAATGGCAGAGGCTGCCAGGGAACAATATAAAGATATTAATTTTGATGTATGCTACTGTTCACCATTAATAAGAGCAAGGGAAACAGCACAGATATTGCTGAAGGAAAGAGATATTCCAATTATCTGTGATGACAGGCTTAAGGAAATGAGTTTTGGAGTATATGAAGGAACAGAGAATTCATTTCAGATACCTGATTGCCCGGTGAATGTCCTGTTTAAAGACCCTGCAAACTATAAGGCAGTTGAAGGCGGAGAAAGCTTTGAAGAACTGTTTGCAAGAACAGGGGAGTTCTTAAAGCAGGTAGTTGAACCAGGACTGGCGGAGGGAAAGGATATACTTATTGTAGGGCATGGAGCAATGAATTCAAGTATTGTATGCCAGATAAGAAATATGCCTCTGGAACATTTCTGGGACGCAGGAATTGAGAATTGTAAACTGATGAAATTGGTGTGATTTATGGCAATATCAAAAGAAAGCCTGACAAGTTGTGGTGGGATAATAAAACCACAATTTGTCAGGCTTTAATAGTAAAATTTAGAATCAGCCGATTCCACCAAGTAAAGCACCTGCTACAAGAGCTATGAAAGATAATGGGACAAGAACATATTTTCCAAGTGGAATAAACCATTTTCCGATAGGTTTATCTTTTCCTGTATTAACTGCATTCAAAGCAAAATCTTTTCCAGCAACCCAGAAGAACATTATTCCTGCCAACATTGCACCCAGTGGGCAGATATAGATAGAAACAGCATCCATCCATCCTGAAACAATTCCCTGTATAAACAGTGCTACGATACATCCTGTACCCGCAATTATTCCAACTGATGTCACTCTTTTAAGACCAAGCTTTTCCTGTAAAGTAGCAACAGGGGCTTCATACAGATTGACCAGAGAACTCATTCCAGCAAAGAGGACGCATATATAGAAGACAATTCCTACAATCTTACCACCTGGCATTCCGTTAAATACATTTACAAGATATATAAACATTAAACCAGGTCCTCCTGATGATAATGCGGCACCACCAACTGCCATACCTGGAATAATAACAAATGCAGCTATTAAAGCGGCTAATGTATCAAATAATGCAACATTTCTTGCAGAAGTCGCAACATTCTCAGAATCACTGAGGTATGAGCCATAGATAACAGTACCATTGCCGGCAATTGAAAGTGAAAAGAAAGCCTGACCAAACGCATATATCCAAAGCTTTATATCAAGCAATCCACGGGGATTAATGGTGAAAATGTACTTATAGCCTGCTGTTGAACCGGGAAGTGTGAAAACATAGATTCCAAGTCCTACGAACATTATAAACAGCAGTGGCATCATTATTTTGTTAGCTTTTTCGATTCCACCTGCTATTCCAAATGCCATAATAACAGCTGTTACAATCATGGCGATTATAAGCCACAGGTTATTTCCGAATGTGGATGCTGTGCTTCCAAACATTCCTCCGATTGAATTCATATCCTGTCCCATTCCTGAAAGTTTTCCAGTAAAAGCAAGATATGCATATTTAAATATCCAACCTACTACAACAGTATAACCTATAGCCAGAGCCAGGGAACCGAGAACAGGAATTAGGCCTACAAGCTCTCCTGTTTTTTTATTTCCCGTTCTTATTTCCGTACATTTGCCAAATGCTTTAATAGGTCCACCCTTTGTGGCACGTCCAAGAGCCATTTCTTCAATAACTCCGGTTGAACCAATAAGTATTACGAACAGTATGTAAGGAATTAAGAATGTCATTCCTCCCCATGCTGATACCATATATGGGAAACGCCATATGTTTCCCATTCCAACGGCAGAACCAATACATGCAAGTATAAATCCTGTCCTGCTTCTGAAAGCGTCTCGTTGTTTTTTGTTAGTGTCCATAGTATAATCCATCCTTTTTTCATATTATTTCTCAAGTGTTTTTTTGTCAATAGATGTACTTATATTTTTTGTTTCCCGGGAAAAAAGGCAACGGAGCCATGACTAACAATCATGGCCCCGTTGCCTTTTGTTGCTCTCATATTATATCATTCAGGTGATTATGTAAAATACACAATGGTTATCGTGTTATAATTAACGGGAATAGTACGTAATCTGTTTTACATAAGAATCATTTGCGCAAAATGCATAACAAGTGGTATCGTAATTATTGACAGTATTGTGGATAAACAGACCATACACACAGCTTTTTGGTAATCCTGCCCAAACTTCTGTGCAAAGATTGCAGTGCTGGTTCCTATAGGTGTTGATGCAGAAATTAGTGTTATCATTCCTGTCTGACCGTGGCCAAAAGGCAGTAGATACAGGACTGCCAGTGTCAATACAGGAATTAATGTCAGACGAATTATAGTGGGAATATATAATTCAGCGTTAAAAAATAAATCTTTTATTTTGACACATGAAAGATAGTAACCAAGAACTATCATTGCAACGGGAGTGTTCATTGATGCAAGGAAAGACAATGTACTGTTAATTATTTCAGGGAGTTTTACTCCTGTAAAAAACATGATTAGTCCAATTATTAATGATATTGTAACAGGATTAATTATTATTTTTTTTATGTTTATCATATTTCTTTTTCCTGTTATAATTACTATGCCGTATGTCCATTGCAAAAGATTAAGCATACTTGCAAATGATGCTATATAGAATGCAGCATCATTCCCAAAAACAGCTGTTACAAGCGGAATCCCAATAAAACCTGCATTACAGAAAGTTGTACCGAAGTTGTCTATAGGTTTTCGTGTACCGAATGCCAGGAACGAAACTACGATAGAAACAGCAAATGAAAAAACTGCCAGAATGGCAGACAGGAGAAGACCATATAGTTTTTCATAAGTAAACTGTGTTATGTAGCTTCTGATAATAACACAGGGGATTACAATATATAAGAGTATATTGGCAATATCTTTACTGCCATTAGCTGTAAGAAGGCCAGATTTTGAAAAAATCAGACCAATTATCATAAGAATGAACATAATTAATGTTTGTGTAATTAATATTTGCGTTATCATAATGAAAATCCTTTTAGTATAATATAAAGAAATGAGGTTACATAATGGAGATATACCAGTTACGCCAGTTTCAGGTAATAGCAAAACATAAGAATATGACACATGCAGCGGATGAACTTTGTATCGCTCAGCCAGCTTTAAGCTAGACAATAAAAAAGCTGGAAGAGGAACTTGGTGCCAGACTGTTTATACGTAATAAGAATGGGTTAGAGTGTACAAGACAAGGTGAAATCCTTCTCGATTATACAAACAGAATTATTCCTCTTGTCGAGGAGGCATCCCGTGAAATTAAGGAAAGCATTGGGGAACATGGTGAGATAAGATTATGCCTTAATTCATCTGCTGTACTTGTAAGCAATGTGCTGTCTGAGTTTATTCATGAGCATCCATATGTAAGCTTTTCCATTTCATCTGAGCCCAGAGGATGTGATATTCTGATTGACTCTGTGCCATCTACATATGATATTCCAGAAGGCGCAAAGCTTCTCATGACTGAAGAAATATGTCTTGCAGTATCGGCATCACATCCACTTGCAAAAACCGGACACATAACTGTGAAACAGATGATGAATGAAAAGTTTATTGATCTCGCTAATACCCCTTCATATTCAGAAGTATTTAATTCTGTGTTCAGTCATTGCAGGCGGACTCCTTCAATAGCTTACTCCTGCAATGATTATATATTACAGGGTAAGCTTATTAGTCTCGGACTTGGTGTATCTCTTGTGGCTTCTGTTACATGGACAAGCAGTAGTCTGCCTGAAAACATATGTCTGCTTCACATAGATGATGAAAAATGTTTTCGAAGCATTTATTATATGCCACTTGGATCATTTCAAACAGAGAATCAGCGCATATTTCAGAAAAAGCTGGAGGAATACTTTACCATGTTGTGATTTTGGTCAATGCACTTCAAGTGGTGTCTGTCTCCCTGCTTCAAAATCTACTGCGCTTTTTACAGACGATTCTACCATGTCAGACACTGCCTGATTAGTAAAGAAAGCAACATGAGGTGTGACAATGGTGTTCTGGAAAGATTTAAGAATAATATAATCATGGTTTAATACACGTCCGTAATACTTCTGGTCAGTACGTATAAATTCGTCCTCACCCTCGCAGCAGTCAGTTCCTACAGAACCTATTTTGCCTGATTCAATGCCTTCAATTAAAGCTTTTGTATCAACAAGTGCACCACGGGCTGCGTTGATAAGAATTACTCCATCTTTCATCTTAGCAATAGATTCTTTATTTATCATGTGATAAGTTTCTTCACTCAGGAAAGTGTGGAGCGTAATTATGTCTGATTCTTTATACAATTCATCAAGAGTTACATATTCTACATTATTCAAATCTTTTGATGGATATGGATCATAAGCAATAATTCTGCATCCGAAACCGGAAAGATTCTGGATGACAGCTTTTCCAATACGTCCTGTGCCAATGACTCCTATAGTGAGATTCTGCATCTCAAATCCGCATATTGGACCAAGAGAATAGTCAGCAGTATGGGAGCGGAACATTATGTATACAGCCTTGCGGATACACATAAGTATAAGCATTACAGTATAATTTGCTACGGAGTATGGTGAGTATTCGCTGTGTGATACACGGATTCCAAGACGTTTTGCAGCCTTAATATCCACGCTGTTATATCCAATCGTTCTGAATCCTATATATTTAATACCGGCTGATGACAAGTTCTCAAGTACAGTCTCTGACAGGTCGCACATCCCATCACATACTGACATTGCCTGATATCCCTTAACTTTGTCTATATCATCAGATGTAAAACTTTCACTGTGTGTTGATATTTCAACTCCGTATTTATCTGCAAATGTATCAAAATATTTCTTCTCGTCCGTCCGGACGCTAAATGCTGCTATCTTCATGTTTATAATCTCCTCTCATCATTTTATCCATTCATATGTTAATTTGCCAAGAATTTCAATACCTTTTATTATCTGTTCATCTGAAGGCGTTGAATAATTGAGTCTGAATCCATTAGAAATTTTATTTTCGTCTGTCAGGAAAGCTGCTCCGGGAACAGATAGTACGCCACGGTTTATTGCTTCTCTTACAAATGGCTGTGAATCCATGCCTTCTGGGAGGAAGGCCATGACAAAAAGTCCTCCTTCAGGGTGTCCATAAGTTACAGATGGATGAAATTCTTTTTGCATACATTCAAGCATCAGACTGCATTTGTGTTGATATACCTTTCTTGAATTATCAAGATGTTTTTCAAAATCATAATTGTTTATATATTCATTACATATGTACTGGAAAAGTACTGTAGAATGAACATCTGTACACTGCTTGGCTACTGTAAGCGGTCCGGTTAATGATTTGTTAAATACCAGAAATCCAAGGCGGAAAGCTGGTGCCATTACCTTGGAAAAACTTCCTGCATAGATAACACGTCCTTCTGTATCCATTGATTTAATAGTTGGAACACTTTCCCCAGAAAATCTTAATTCACCATAAGGATTATCTTCAAGAATTATAATATTATATTTGCAACACAATTCATATATTTTTTTGCGTTTTTCCAATGAGGTTGTTATTCCTGTTGGATTCTGAAAAGACGGAATTGTATAGAGAAGCTTTGCATTGGGGTTGGATTTCAATGCATTTTCCAATGATTCAATATCCATTCCGTCGTGCTGCATTGGAACTCCTACAAGCCTGGCACCATAAGAACGGAATGTATTAAGACATCCAACAAATGCAGGCTCCTCAGTGATAACAACATCACCTTCATTTACAAGGACTTTAGTTGTAATATCTGCACACTGTTGTCCACCTGAAACAATAAAAAGCTCGTTAGTATCGAATTCAAATCCCTCTTTTTTTTCGAGATATTTTTTCATGGTATTACGAAGTGGAGTATACCCTTCGCTTAAGCCGTATTGCAGAAGAGAAACAGGAATTTCCTTAAGTCCCCTGGATGCAATATTTTCTATTTCTTTACATGGGAAAGTTTCTGCTGATGGATTGCCTCCACCAAATGAAATGATGTCGTTACTTGCACCTAATTTGAAGAGCTCACGAATCATAGAGCCGTGAACACCTGATAAACGATTCGAAATTGTGTAATCCATTATGTTACTCCCTTGTTAGTTTTGTAATACAACAGATAATAGCCCTTTTCTAGATAGTTGTCTAATATTCTTTGGTTATGGGAATATAAATATGTGGAATACTTTTAGTAAATGGGTTCTTATCGAATCCTGGTACGGTTTTGACAGGACGGTAAAATAAAAATTGACCGAATGATGAAGCTGATTGCGAGAGGCTGAAAAGTCTCTCGTTTCTTTTTACTTAGTCGAGTAGTTATTTCCCAAGGAGAAAAATTGAATGGGCTTACCAGAGAGTGCTTTCCCATGGATATAATAATGGCATAGTATTAAAAGATATGATACAATATGAGATATATAATAAGAAAATGTATGTGGGTCATTCGACAACAGCTCGGCTTATAGTTGAACAAGATATACCCAGAACTGAAAAGAAACAGCTAATGGCAGGGGAATATTATAATGACAGAAGAAAATTTATTAACATACTTTAAAAGCATTTTAGAACAGGACAAGGCTGCAGTGGTTATCTGCAATCTACAGCATGAGATAATATACATGAATCCAGCAGCTGTTACCAACTATGCAAAATGGGGCGGAGACAGACTTATTGGTAAAAGTCTTTTAGATTGTCATAACCATGAATCCGTGGACAGTATTAAAAAGGTTGTGGAGTGGTTTGCAGCAGATGAAAGCCATAACATAGTATATACATTTCATAATGAGAAACAGAACAAAGATGTTTATATGGTAGCACTCCGGGATAATGGCAGGCTTATAGGATATTATGAGAAGCATGAGTACCGCAATCCGGAGACAATGAAAAGATATGATATGCAATAATAATTTGGAACTGATAAAACTGAATAATCATATATCATATATAACGTCCACAGATGTTCCTCTTTCTGCCAACGTAGTGCTGGTTAAAGGAAGTGATCATGTGTGGATGTTTGACGTGGGAAATCATCCTGATATTCCAGAAATAGTTAATGAATTTAACAGAGGCGGAAAGAAGATTAATGCTGTTCTGTCTCATTTTCATCAGGATCATATTGGGAATATCCAGAAGTTCAAGTTTGATAAAGTTTATCAGGGAAGATTTACATTTAAACATACGGGGATAGGGGATATAATTGAGAGTGACATATACATAGATGATGGTGATGTGAGACTACACATATTTCCTCTTCCTTCAAGCCATTCCAAGGGCTCTCTTGCTATGGAGGTTGATGAAACGTACTGCTTTCTTGGGGATGGAATATATGCTATGGAAAAATCAGGAGAAAAGGTGTATAATGCAGGATTGTTAAAGGAAGAAATCAATGTTCTGAAAACAGTTAAAGCAGATAATCTCTGTCTGAGTCACAGGGAACCATTTATAACACCAAAAGACATAATAATCAGGCATCTTGAGAAGATATATGGCAGAAGAATTAAGAATGAAGCTTATATTGTGGACTGTTAGTGAGAAGTATGGAGCATACGGCTGATATGAAGTACGTAATGTGAATTATGTAATGTATATAATCAGAACATGCATGAAGGGAGCTAATAATATGAATCACATTGAAAGAAGCAAAGCTGTAGAATTATTAAAGAAGTACAATAAGGACCCATTTCATATTCAACATGCATACACAGTAGAAGCTGTAATGAAGTGGTTTGCCAATGAACTCGGTTATGGCGATGACGAAGAATACTGGGGTATTGTGGGACTCCTTCATGATATTGATTTTGAGTTGTATCCAGAAGAACATTGTCTTAAGGCACCTGAACTCTTAAGAGAGGCAGGAGTTGGAGAAGATATTATACATGCTGTATGTTCACATGGTTATGGAATTACAGTGGGCTGTGGAAAGACTATTGATGTAGAGCCTGTTCACGAGATGGAAAAGGTACTTTTTGCTGTAGATGAGCTTACAGGTCTTATCTGGGCAGCTGCACTTATGAGACCATCAAAGAGTACTAAAGATATGGAACTGAAGTCTCTTAAGAAAAAATATAAGAGCAATGGTTTTGCTGCAGGATGTTCAAGAGAAGTGATTGCCAGAGGAGCAGAGCAGCTTGGATGGGAGCTGGATAAACTGTTAGACATGACTCTTCAGGCTATGGCAGCATGTGAGGATGACATAAATAATAATATTATGTAAGCCATTTTATGTTAAAAAGCTGTGCTTCAGGAAGAAACACAGCTTTCATGGTTAAATTAATGTTATATAATATTATTAAGAACATTGATGATTTCATCTTTTGTAACTGGTTTTAACAAATAGCCAGATGCATATACCTGAAATGCTTCCAAAGCAAAATCCCTGGAACTGCTTATGAATACAATTTTACAATCTGGCTGCATCCTTTTTATCTCCATAGCAAGAGATATACCATCGGAATCATCCATAATAATATCTAAGAAAGCAATATCTACAGGTGTTGTTGACATATAATCTAAAAGATCAGCAGTATACTGAAACGAATGTAATTCGTCAATTTCGTCTATATCCTGTATGATTATTGCTTCTGTCTCTAAACATACAGCATTATCATCAATTAAAACAGCTTTCATTATTTGTCCCGTCACAAATAAACATATTTGCAAAAATATACACAGATATGATAACACATAAATTTGGATGTGCCAATAGGTAGACAAGTTATATTGACAAATTTTTTAGGATGTGAAGGGAGAGTTTTTTAGGGATAGAAATATGTTGTATCGATTTTTACAATATTAATAAAGATTAGGGTGTTATATTCTAACCAGAAAATGATTAGAGACAAAGGCGTCTACAGTATATAAGCTGTGGACGCCTTTCTGCATAATCGTAGCAGGGGTCAGCCTGCCAGGTCAGATTAGTTTAGGAGGGATTGAATTATGGATAGAATTGAGAATCATCCAATTTTGGGAGAGACACCTAAAAGAAAAAAGGTTACTTTCAGTTATGATGGAAAGATACTGGAGGGATATGAGGGTGAACCTATTTCTGTAGCATTAAAGGCAGCAGGTGTTATGGCTCACAGATACACAGCTAAAACACATGAACCAAGAGGAATCTTTTGTGCAATAGGCAGATGTACAGACTGTGTAATGATAGTTGATGGAAAACCTAATATAAGAACCTGTATAACCCCTCTTGAAGCAGGAATGGTTGTTCAGACACAGTATGGCGTGTCAGCATCGCCAGAAGAATAGGATGTAGATGGGAGATGATATTATGAAGATAGAACGTTTCGACATGATAATAATTGGAGCTGGTCCAGCAGGATTATCAGCTGCTATAGAAGCAGCAAAGAAGGGTTTAAAGCCAATTGTATTTGATGAAAATGCAAAGCCTGGCGGACAGCTGTTTAAACAGATACATAAATTTTTTGGTTCTAAGGAGCATAAAGCAAAGGTAAGAGGTTTCAAAATTGGTGAGGAACTTCTTGAAGAAGCAAGAGAGTATGGCGTTGAAGTAATATTGAATGCCACAGTTATAGGACTTTATCCTGAAAAGGAAGTGACAGTAAGAATTGGTGATAGGATAAAGCATTATAAGGGAGATGCAGTACTTGTTGCTACAGGAGCAAGCGAGAATATGGTCAACTTTGAGGGCTGGACAAAGCCAGGCGTTATTGGTGCTGGAGCTGCCCAGACAATGATGAATCTCCACCATATTAAACCAGGTAACAAAATATTAATGTTGGGATCTGGAAATGTAGGTTTAGTTGTAAGTTACCAGTTAATGCAATCAGGTTGTGAGGTTGTTGCTTTAGCAGATGCAGCACCAAGAGTTGGTGGATATGGTGTTCATGCAGCTAAAATTGCAAGATGTGGTGTTCCATTCTATTTGTCCCATACAATTGTGAGAGTTGAGGGAGATACACATGTTACAGGAGTAGTAATCGGACAGGTTGGACCAGACTGGAAAATCATTCCTGGAACCGAGAAACATTTTGATGTTGATACTGTCTGTCTTGCAGTTGGTCTTTCACCAATGTCACAGTTATTAAAGCAGGCAGAAGTCCAGATGGATGACACTAAGGGTGGTCATGTTCCCGTATGTGACAAATATGGTGCCACAAGTGTTCCGGGAATATATGCCGCAGGTGATGTATCGGGTATTGAGGAAGCAAGTTCAGCAATGATTGAAGGAAGAATATCAGGAGCCGCTATTGCATGTTATCTCGGATATATTACAGAGGAAGAAAGAGATGAAAGAATAGCAGAGTTAGAAGCACAGCTGGACACATTACGTCAGGGTATGTTTGCACCAAAGAACAGGGGCAAATTAGTTGAGAAAACGGACGAGGGAATTGACGTTTCTATGAATCTTCTTAACAAAGGCTATGTTGCAGATGATGAGATCGAAAGATTTCCAGGTGTTACACATCAGAAGGGAATACATCCTGTAATAGAGTGTACACAGAATATTCCATGTAATCCATGTCAGGATGCATGTAAGAAAGGTTGTATAAGAATAGGAAAGAATATTACATCTCTTCCTGCAATTGATCCAGATAAGAAGTGTATTGGATGTGGAATGTGCGTGGCATCTTGTTCAGGTCAGTCAATATTCCTGGTTGAAGAGGATGTAGAGGAAGGCTTTGGTGAAGTTACTATGCCATATGAATTCTTCCCAATTCCTGAAGTTGGAGATAAAGGTTATGCGTTAGGACGTGATGGAAAGGCTGTATGCGAGGCAGAAGTAACTAAAGTAAGGACTGCACCTGTATTTGACCATACTTATCTGCTTACTATAAAGGTTCCAAATGATATGGTCATGAAAGCAAGGTTCTATAAAAAAGAAATCCAGGAGGTTGCATTATGATAGATATTCAGGAAAAATTAAAAGAAATTGGACCATATGTGGAAGGACCAGATGACAATTTCCTTGTATGCAGGTGTGAAGAGGTTACTAAAGGAGAGATAAGAAAAGCAGTACATGAGGGAATATTTACAATAGAAGAAATGAGACGTTTCTTACGGTCAGGAATGGGATTATGTCAGGGTCAGACTTGTGGAAAGCTTGTTAAATCAATTATTGCAAGTGAATTAAAAGTTGCTCCTACGGAGGTGGAATATGCAAGTTCAAGAGCTCCAATGAGACCAACAGAGATGTGTATACTTGCAGAAGACGGAGGTGTTGACTATGAGTAATGTAGCAGACGTTGTAATTATAGGTGGTGGCGTAAATGGATGTGCAGCAGCCTATTATCTTGCAAAAAGTGGTGTTAAAAACGTCGCAGTTCTGGAAGCCAGTAAGAGCATAGGTCATGGTGGTTCGTCAAGAAATGGTGGAGGAGTTCGTCAGTCTGGAAGAGATGTCAGGGAATTGCCATATGCCATGTATGGTATACAGAATATGTGGCCAACATTGTCAGAGGAACTGGGAGTAGATACAGAATATACCCAGAAAGGCAATCTGAGAATGGGAAAAACACCTGCACATCTTAAGAAACTGGAGATGCTTGCAAATAATGCTAAATCCGTTGGCCTTGATGTCAGAATGATTGACCAGAAGGAAGTAAAAGAGATATGTCCATATCTTTCAGATGAGGTAATCGGTGCAAGCTGGTGTCCAACTGATGGTCATGCAAATCCACTAACTACTACACTGGGATATTACAAAAGAGCCCTTGATATGGGAGTCAGATTCTATACAGATGCACCTGTAAAAGAACTCAAGAAAGTAAAAGGCAAGGTAAGAAAGGTTATTCTCAATGATGGTACAGTATTTGAGGGAGAAACAGTAATTCTTGTGGCAGGTTATGAGAGCAGGGCAATTGCCAGAACAATAGGTGTGGATGTACCTATGACAAGACTTATAGATGAGTGCTTTGTTACAGAAATGCAGCCTCATATGATTGATGTTATGTTTGGATGTGCAGATGTTGATTTTTATGGACATCAGACAAAGCATGGCTCTTTCGTATTTGGCTCAGATTCAGGATGGGAATCAGTAACAGAGATGGTAGATCCTTCTACAAATGTTCCAGATCCATCAAGACTTACAACTAATTCATATACATTGTCTGCAAGCTGCAGAGCTATAGAGAATTATATTCCTGCATTAAAGGACGCCAAGATAGTAAGAAGCTGGGCAGGATGGCTGGATGAATCATTTGACGGAGTACCTTTCTTAAGTCCTGTTGAAGAAGCACCAGGATTAATTCTCGCCTGTGGATTTACTGGACATGGTTTCGGAACTGCTCCAGCGGTAGGTTTAATGCTTGCACAGATGGCAACAGGACAAGATACAGTTGTAGATATTACACCTTTAAGATATGACAGGTTTAAGCCTGTAAGATAGTAAAGTATATTTGTATCGGTTTTTACAATATATTTTTTAAAATATATAATAAGATATACTTAACAAAACAAATAATATGGACAGAATATTTAAAATATGTTAATATAATGCATGACAAAGGCGTCAACATCTTGGATGTTGGCGTCTTTTTGCTTTTTGGCAAATCGTGGAGAAAAGTCCTCCGTCATGCATATAAGGAATGGAGGAATAAAGAATGAGTGCTAAGATTGATTTTTTATACTTAAGTGAACCGGATATGATTAAAGCTGGTGTTAAAGACATGGGAAAATGTGTTGAGGTTATGGAAGATATGATGGTAACACTCAATAGAGGAGACTATGTTATGGGTGGCGAAAATCATAATTCTCACGGATGCATGGTTACATTTCCAGATAATCCGGAATTTGAGGGAATGCCTAAGAATGGTGAGGACAGGAGGTTCATGGCTATGCCGGCATATCTGGGTGGAAACTTTAAAATGGCAGGAATGAAGTGGTACGGTTCTAATACAGAGAATAAGCAAAAAGGACTTCCAAGATCAATCCTGATGATGATGTTAAATGATAAGGATACAGGAGCTCCACTTGCACTTATGTCTGCAAATCTCTTAAGTGCATATAGAACAGGAGCAATTCCGGGAGTTGGAGCTAAGTATCTGGCAAGAAAGGGTTCAAAAGTTGTATCTATCATTGGCCCAGGTGTTATGGGAAAGACCAGTTTAGCAGCATTCTTAAGTGTGTGTCCAGAAATTGATACAGTAAAGATTAAAGGCCGTGGACAGAAATCAATCGATTCATTTGTTGAATATGTTAAGACAGATTTTCCACAGATTAAGAATATAGTTGTATGCGAAACGATGGAGGATGCAATAAGAGACAGCGATATCATCAGCGCTACAACAAGTGTTGGAAATAAGGAGAGCATGTTCCCATACATAGATGAAAAATGGATAAAAGAAGGAGCACTCATCTGTATGCCATCAGCCGCACGATTTGACGAAAGCTTTTATGTTGACAGTAACACAAAATTAGTAGTAGATAACTACAAGTTATATGAGGCATGGGCAGAAGAGTA
The DNA here is from genome assembly GCA_945946665.1 of uncultured Eubacterium sp. Lineage (GTDB taxonomy): Bacteria > Bacillota > Clostridia > Lachnospirales > Lachnospiraceae > Lachnospira. The sequence continues at coordinate 50,440 of CAMEWO010000012.1, read as the reverse complement.
TCCATATCCTAGTTATGATCCGGTACAGATTGTAGGATGTAAATTCATGGATCTTCTGCATGATAAGAAAATATCAAGAGAAGATATAATCGATATTGCAGATGTAATTATAGGCAGACTGCCGGGAAGGGATAACGATAAGCAAAGAATAATATACTCCGTAGGAGGTATGCCTGTAGAAGATATTGCATGGGGAGAAACAGTTTATAAAAATGCAGTAAAGATGGGTATTGGAATTAAACTTCCTCTTTGGGACGCACCAGAATTGCATTAATCCCATAAGCAACATTTGATTATATCAAGTGGGGATGAATATGAAAGATGACTTAACAGTAAAACCAATGCAACCTTATATCATGTTGGAAGCGGATAATTTAAATACTGTTGACAGCACAGATATGGGGATATCACATTTTTATGAATTCGAATTGAATCAGGACAGTACACACAAAACAAAAGCTGTCCCTGATGGAAGTGTAGATCTTTTGTTTAATCTTGGAAGAAATAAAGTAACCACTTACATAAGCGGAACAGTTTTCGGCGTTAAATCCTGGGAGCTTGGCAGCAATGACAGATGCTTTGGTGTCCGTTTTCAGCCAGGAAAGGGAATATTACCAGATGAATTGTCTATGGAGATGTTAGTAGATAATGATTTAGAGATAGATGGTGATATATTCGGTGAAAATATTACAGAAAAGATTGTGATGGCAAAGGATATATATGAGAGAAGCAAGATATTTAAGGAAGCATACGAGGAGTTGGTGTTTAGCAGAATTTCCCTGTCAGATAAAGAGAAGATAAATGATTATCTGGTTAGCAGAATAACCAGAGCAAAAGGTCAGGTAACTATTCAACAGTTAGAAGAGGAAACTAATTATTCTGCATGTTATTTACGAAGAATATTTAAAAGCTATCATGGAATATCACCCAAACAATTTGCCCAGTATATAAGGTTTCAGAATCTGTTAGAACAGATTAACAAAGATGATATAAGGTTTGATGATATTGCCTTAGAGTGTGGTTACTATGATGAAGCCCATATGATGAGGGAATTTAAGAATTATACAGGAAAAACAATGGAACAGTATCAACACATTATGAAAGGTAGGATATGAATATGAGTACAATATCTAAAATCGAAGTGATTACAAGTATGTCTAAGCTCACCAATTTAATAAGTGAATTAAGTAAGATTGGTGTAAGAGGTGTGACTGTTATGCAGGTATTGGGATGTGGAGTGCAGATGGGAACACAGGAGTATGAAATTGAGATGAATTCTACAATGGAGCTTTTGCCAAAACAGCAGATTAATATTGTAGTTGAAACCAGTAAAGTTGATAAGATTCTGGATATTATCAAGAAAGAATTATATACAGGACATATAGGTGATGGAAAAATATTTGTATATGGAATTGATAATGTTATCAGGGTTCGTACAGGAGATGAGGGTACAGACGCAATTTAAATGAGAAAGTGAGAGGGAATTGCTTATGGAAGAAAAGAAATTAGGATTAGGCAATGTGGTTTCTATATCAGTAGGGCTTGTTGTTGCAACCAGTTGTCTGGTTTCTTTAGGAGAAGGAGCCGGAACCCTGGGAGTAACCTTCATACTTGCTATGGTTATTGCAATGCTTCTTAATATGACAACAATCGCATCATTGTCGGAACTTAATGCTCTGATGCCTAATACTACCGGAGGTTTAGCACAGTATACCCTGGCAGCGTTAGGACCATTTCCAACATTAATATCCATGGTTGGAGGCTACATAATCTGTAATACATTATCCTGTGGAGTAGAGGCATCTATTTTTTCATTTTCACTGGCAGATATCATTGGTGGGAATATTCCAAGTATTGTATATACCTTGATAATGACAGTTATTATATTAATTGCCAATCTCCGCGGTGTGGATATGTTTGCAAAAATTCAGGATGTAGTTGCATTTTTACTGGTGGGATCTTTAGTCGTTATGGGATTTATTGGAATGATAGGAATGGGAACAGGTGTCAAGATTGACCAGCCAGCTGTTCTTGAAGCAGATTTTGGAAGTGTTGCATCTATGACAGCGGTAGCGTTCTGGCTGTTTATTGGTGCTGAATATGCCATACCAGTATCAAAAGAGGTTAAGAATGCAAAAAGAAATGTACCACTTGGCATGATGATTGGTCTGTTTTTAATATTTATAATGCAATCTATTATGGTATTAGGATTCCACAATTATGTGGAATGGGGAGAACTGGCAGATTCAGCGGCACCACATCTGTTATATGGATATGCAGTTCTTGGAAATGCAGGTAAGATATGGATGATGCTTGTGGGAGCCCTTGCGGTAATAAGTACACAGAATTCAACAGTTAATTCTCTTGCTGTAATCTGTCAGGGAATGGCAAAGATGAACATGCTTCCAAAGATTTTTGCAAAGACTAACAAGCATAAAGTTCCTTGGTTTGGTCAGGTGTTTGTAAGTGTATCAATATTCATATTTGCATATGTAAGTGATAGTTCAGCAGATATGATAAGTTTCCTTATCCTTGCTGGTTCTGTATTCTGGATGGTTTCATACATTCTGGCACATGTTGATGTAATTGTATTCAGAAAGCGGCTTCCACGTGCACCAAGAAATTTTAAAGTTCCTTGCGGTTTATTATTTCCAATTATAGGAATAGTTGGTACAATATATATGATTCTTAATATATCCACTGACCCACAGGAAAGACTTATGCTCTGGCTGCTTACAGGATGCAGTTTTCTGATTCTCGGAATATATTCAGCTATATGGATTAAAGTAAAGATGAAGATGAAAGTATTTAAGAGTGTTCCACTGGAGAAAGTTATGGCTATGGAAAATGATTTGTATTATGAGATAAGAAGAAAAAGAGGATTATGGAAATAAAAATAAGCAACAATTTATAACAAAATATATTTTTTTTAGGAGGTATCTAAAATGGAAAGAAAAGTAACATTTGCACAGTATGGATGCGGAAAGATGGCAAAATACCTTATCCGTTATGGAATTGAAAAAGGTGGTGAACTTGTGGCAGCATTCGATATGAATCCTGCTATACTTGGAAAGGATGCTGCTGATATTGTTGGAAATGGATATCCTGAAACAGGAGTAAAGATTTCGGCAGCAAGCGAGGCGGAAAAAATCCTTGGAAGCCTGAAGCCAGATGTATGTATTATTGCTACAAGAAGCACAATTGCAGAGCTTGAAGATATATTTACCATATGCGCAAAGTATGGAATTAATGCAATTACTACATGTGAAGAAGCGTTATATCCATGGAATTCTAACCCATCACTTACTAAGAAGTTAGATGAACTGGCAAAGCAGGGTGGATGTACTCTTACTGGTGTTGGATATTGTGACCTTGTATGGGGAACTATGGTTACTAACCTGGCTGGTTCTTCACATGACATTAAAGAGATTCACGGAGTTAGTTCATATAATGTTGAGGAGTATGGAATTGCTCTTGCGGAAGGCCATGGAGCTGGATTTACAAAGGAGCGTTTCGCGGCAGAGATTTCTAACATCAATGAGATGCCATCTGATGAATTAAAGGAACTTATAGAGAGTGGCGAATATGTTCCTTCATATATGTGGAATCAGAATGGATGGCTGTGTAGTAAGATGAATCTTCATATTACTTCCCAGACACAGAAATGTTATCCAACAAGTTATGATAAGGATCTGTATTCTTCAACTCTTGGAGCTACTATTAAAGCAGGAGATCCAACAGGTATGGAAGCTGTAGTTACTACTACAACAGAGGAAGGTATTACATTAGTTACTAAGTGTATAGGAAAGGTGTATGCACCAGAAGATTATGATTGTAATGACTGGACTTTCATAGGTGAACCAGAGACAACAGTATCATGTAATCAGCCTGCAACAGTAGAGATGACATGTGCGACTTTAGTTAATAGAATTCCACAGCTTATTGATGCACCTGCAGGTTATGTGACTACAGATAAATATCCTTATAATGAGTATTGTGTTCATCCACTTAACACTTATGTAAAGAGCAAATAAAACAATTGTTAGTTCATAATTTGACTTTAATATATTTATATATTACTATTAGTGTAATAGGCAAAAGGCAGTCTGTTTTTAACAGATTGCTTTTTGTTGCGAAAAGCTTTGCTTAGAGCTGTTCGCATGCGGAATCGGGCAGGTGTTAGCCTGCTCGATTGATTACATAACATAGGAGATGGATAGTTATGAACATACCAGAAAATACAATTAACAAGACAGAGCAGAAAACAGATTTTCTACAGAAAACATGGGTGGTATGTGTATTAGCACTTGTATGTACATTCCTGTGGGGAAGTGCTTCACCATGTATTAAGTTAGGATATGCATATTTCCAGATTCCATCAAGCGAAACATGGACTCAGGTTTTATTTGCAGGAACAAGATTTATACTTGCAGGTGTACTTACAATTCTTATTGGCAGTGCGCTTAATCGTAAGATGTTAGTTCCAACTAAGTCATCATTGCCTAGCATTGCTAAATTAGCTTTATTCCAGACTGTTTTACAGTACATTTTCTTCTATATTGGACTTGCACATAACAGTGGTGTAAAAGCATCAATCATTAATGGCTCGAATACATTTTTTGTAATTCTTCTTGCAAGTCTTTTATTTCATCAGGAGAAGCTTAATTTTAAGAAAGTTGCGGGATGTGTTATAGGATTTGCGGGCGTAATAGTTGTAAGTATTAATGGTAAGTCTATTGATATGGATCTTAGTTTAATGGGCGATGGCAGTTTATTCTTATGTGCTATTTCCTATGCTGTTTCGTCTTGTCTTATGAAAAATTACTCTAAGAAGGATAACCCTGTTATGTTAAGCGGATATCAATTTATCTTCGGTGGAATTGTAATGGTTATTTTAGGCCTTATTATGGGCGGAAGAATTTCACATGTATCAGTAAGTGCTATCTTAATGTTATTCTACCTTGCATGTATTTCGGCTGTCGCTTATTCACTTTGGGGAATATTACTTAAGCATAATCCTGTGTCTAAGGTAGCTATTTTTGGATTTACTAATCCAGTATTCGGTGTTCTTCTTTCAGCATGGTGGTTAGGAGAGGGAAGTAAAGAGTTAGGAATTAACGCCCTTGTTGCGTTAGTTCTTGTATGTATTGGTATATGTATTGTTAATTATACCGGTAAGGTAAAGAGTGAGTAGATTTATGGTAAGAGGGTTGTCGCAGAGCGGCAACCTTTTTCAAAGTATTTTGATGGAGGATATTATTATGCGGACAGGTATTATTGGAATGGGAAATATGGGCAGCAAATATGCTGAGTTCATTGCAAAAGGACAGGTTAAAGACATGGAACTTGCTGCAATAACCAGAGTTTCGGATGAAAGATGGAATAATATTAAAGATTATGTGTCACCACAATTAATGAGATTTAATTCTGGTGATGATATGTATATGGCAATTGATAATGGTGAGCTTAATCTAGATGCTGTTATTATTGCGACACCTCATTATTCACATGAAGATATGGCAATTAAGGCATTTGAACGTGGCCTGAATGTATTATGTGATAAACCTGCAGGAGTGTATTCAAGACAGGCCAGGAATATGTTTGATGCATATAATGAGGCGAAAAAGAAAGATAATTCACTTAAATACGGATATGTATTTCATCAGAGAACATTTCCTATATACAGGAAGATTAAAGAGATTGCTGACAGTAAGCAATATGGCAATATTAAGAGAGTAAACTGGGTTGTGACAGACTGGTACCGTCCGGAGGCGTATTATAATGTTGTTAACTGGCGTGGAACATGGAAATATGATGGAGGTGGAACACTTCTTAATCAGTGCCCTCATAATCTGGATTTACTTTCATGGATATGTGGTGAGCCTGAAAGCGTATTGGGTATCTGTAAAGAAGGAAAGTATCATTCTATTGAGGTAGAAGATGATGTGACAATATACATGGAGTGGAAAAATGGTGCCAGTGGTGTATTTATTGCATCAACAGGTGAAGCCCCGGGAGTTAACAGATTAGAGATAAGTTTTGATAATGCTCTTCTCGTGTGCAACAGGGGACAATTAAAGGTATGTGAACTGGATAAACCGGAGTCAGAATACAGAAGTGGAACAGACCTTTTTGGCAAACCTAAGGGCATCTGGAAGGATATTGAGGTAGAACCTTCTGAAAGAGCATACGAAAAGATTCTTGAAGGATTTGCCAGCGGTGAGTATATTATAGGTGGTGATGAGGCATTCAACAGCCTGTATCTGTCTAATGCAGTATATCTTTCATCCTGGGAAGACAGAAAGGTCAGAATTCCTGAGATGGGAAGCGAATATGAGAAAGAATTCGAAAAAAGATTTGAAGAAGGATTACAGGCCAAAATTACATATTACTCAGAAAATATATAATGGAAGGCAAAGAGACGAGGCGTATAAATATGACAATCAGGGATTTAGAGACAGGAAAAACGGCGGTGATACTTAAGGTTGGTGGAGAAGCTGCTTTAAGGCAGCATTTTCTCGATATGGGACTGATTCAGGGAGCTGAGGTTACAGTGGTTAAGTATGCTCCTATGGGAGACCCGGTTGAGATAAGAATTCATGGATATGAACTTACCATAAGACTTGAGGATGCCGCTAAGATTGAGGTAAGCCAGCCTGTTGAAGAGAAAGTGTCGGAAGATAAGGATGAGGCTGGAAGTGATAAGCCAGACATCAGTAATGAAAGATATATAGACCATCCCGGACTTGGTGAGGGCGGCAAATACCATAACAAAGAGGATGAAAGGCCTCTTCCTGAGGGAGAAACTATTACATTTGCCCTGGTGGGAAACCAGAATTGTGGCAAGACCACACTGTTTAATGTTCTTACTGGGTCAAACCAGCATATTGGTAATTTTCCCGGTGTGACAGTAGACAGAAAGGATGGAGTAATAAAGGGCTATCCTAATACTCTTATTACAGACCTACCGGGAATATATTCAATGTCTCCTTACAGTAATGAAGAGATTGTAACAAGGCAGTTCCTTCTCAATGATAAACCAAAAGGAATTATTAATATTCTGGATGCTACTAATATAGAAAGAAATCTTTATCTTACAATGCAGCTTATGGAGCTTAATATTCCAATGGTTGTTGCATTAAATATGATGGATGAGGTAAGGGATAATGGCGGTTCCATCCGCATAAATAAACTGGAAAAGCTTCTTGGCGTTCCTGTAATTCCAATATCAGCTGCCAAGGGTGAAGGAATCGAAGAACTTGTAAGCCATGCCGTACATATTGCCAAATATCAGGAAAAGCCTCAGATAAGTGATTTCTGTCCGGAGGACAGTCCAATTCACAGATGTATACATGGTATTATGGCTCTTATTGGTGATCATGCTGTTAATGCTGGTTATCCTGAAAGATTTGCTGCTTCAAAGCTGGTTGAAGGTGATGAGATTGTTGCTAAGAATCTGGAACTTCAGCAGAATGAAGAAGAGATGATTGAACACATTATCCTTCAGATGGAAGAGGAGTGTGGCATGGACCGGTCATCTGCCATTGCTGATATGAGATTCGGATATATAGAGCAGATATGTGGGGATACAGTTATTAAACCTAAGGAAAGCAGGGAAAGAATTAGAAGCCGAAGGATTGATAAGGTTCTTACCGGCAAATATACTGGTATTCCAGCATTTGTTGCAATTATGGGGCTTGTATTTTTCCTCACATTCAATGTGATTGGTGCATGGCTGTCAGACCTTCTTGAAATGGGAATAGACATGGCAACAGGCTGGGTTTCAGGGCTTCTTACTGCACTCAGGGTGAATTCTGTTCTGCATTCCCTTATTATAGATGGTATATTTAATGGTGTGGGAAGTGTACTTAGCTTTCTGCCTATTATTGTTACACTGTTTTTCTTCCTGTCAATTCTGGAGGACAGTGGATATATTGCGCGAGTGGCATTTATTATGGATAAACCTTTGCGTAAGATGGGACTTTCAGGACGAAGTATTGTTCCTATGCTTATAGGATTTGGATGCAGCGTGCCGGGAGTTATGGCAAGCCGTACACTTTCATCAGAAAGAGACAGGAGAATGACCATACTTCTGACACCATTTATGAGCTGTTCAGCCAAAGTTCCTATTTATGCATTTTTCTCAGCTGTATTTTTCCCTGAGCATGCGGCACTGGTTATGATTGGACTGTATTTTACAGGCATTGTAGTTGGGATATTGGTTTCCTTTGTGCTTAAGAAGACTCTGTTTAAGGGTGAACCTGTTCCTTTTGTTATGGAACTTCCTAATTACCGTATGCCGGGTGCTAAGAATGTATGCCAGCTCCTGTGGGAGAAGGCAAAGGATTTCCTGCAGAAGGCATTTACTATTATTTTCGTTGCCACAATACTTATATGGTTTATGCAGAACTTTGATATCAGACTTAATCTTGTGTCTGATTCCAGAGACAGTATACTTGCCATGCTGGCAAGCCTCGTGGCACCTTTGTTTGCCCCTCTTGGATTTGGAGACTGGAGAATTGCCACAGCTATTCTTACAGGAGTTATGGCAAAGGAGAGCGTGGTGTCAACCATCTCAATTCTTTTTGGCTCTACAGCCCAGGTGGCAGGAGTGCTTTCACCAGCAGGAGCTTTATCGATGCTTGTGTTCTGCCTTCTCTATACTCCATGTGTGGCAGCCATTGCATCAATTAAGAGAGAATTGGGTGGCAGATGGGCAGTGGCTGTTGTGGTAATGCAGTGTGTTATAGCATGGATTATGGCATTTATTACCTTCCTGGCAGCCAGTGCGTTATTATAATGCGAAAAATTTCGTCATATAGTTACAAATATAATTGACTAAAAATGTAGAATTTGGTAGAATTTACTACAGTTCGCGATTATGCGAAAAGAAAGCTTAGATAAAATAAAAGGAGACAGAAAATGGAAGCTTTATTAGTTTTGGTCATTGTTGCAGCTTTGCTTGCACTTGGCTATGCAGCCTTCAATTTCATTGGTATTAAGAAGATGGATGAAGGAACAGACCGTATGTCAGAGATTGCAGCAGCAATCAGAATTGGTGCTAATGCATTCATCACATACGAGTATAAAATCATTGCAGTAGTTGTAGTGATTGTTGCAGTAGTATTCGGAGTTATCTTCTCTATCCAGTATGGTAACTTCAGCTGGCAGCCATCTGTATGCTTCATTATTGGTGTAGTAATGAGTGCAGCAGCAGGCTGGGTTGGAATGAAGATTGCAACCTATGCTAATGTTCGTGTATCAAACAGAGCAAGAGAGACAAAGGATATCGGTAAGACACTTAAGGTTGCCTTAAAGGGTGGATCTGTTATGGGTCTTTGTGTTGGTGGTTTTGCTCTTCTTGGACTTTTCCTTGTATACCTTATCTTCGGATATGGTCTTGGACTTATCAATGAGGAGTCACTTATCCTTGGAGATCATCTCTTTACACAGTGCCTTTCATGCTATGCATTAGGATGCTCTATCGTAGCTATGTTCAACCGTGTAGGTGGTGGTATCTATACTAAGGCAGCTGATATGGGTGCAGACCTTGTTGGTAAGACAGAGGCTCACATCCCAGAGGATGACCCTCGTAACCCAGCTACAATCGCTGATAACGTAGGTGATAATGTAGGTGACGTTGCAGGTCTTGGTTCAGACCTTCTTGAGTCATTCGTAGGAGCTGTTTCATCAGCAATTATTCTTGCTGTAAGTTTAGCATTACATGCAGCGATAGATGCTCAGATTCCTTATGATATTCTTTCAAAGATGATGTATTTCCCACTGGTATTTGCTTCAGTTGGTCTTATTGCATCAATTCTTGGTATTGCATTTGTTCTTATTAAGAAGGGTTCTGATAACCCACACAGAGATCTTAATATCTCTACATGGTCAGCAGCAGCTATTACTATTATTGGTGGTTTTGTTGCTACATATGTTATGTTCAATGGTCTTAGTGATTATTCAAGCATTGGATTTAATATTGGATTTATCTCACCATGGATTGCAGCATCTCTTGGTGTTGTAAGTGGTGTTGTTATCGGTGGTATTGCAGAGTACTATACAAGCTACGATTATAAGCCAACACAGGGTATCGCACATGCTTCTAAGGAAGGTGCAGCTCTTACAATTACACAGGGTCTTGCTGTTGGTATGAAGTCATGTATGTATCCACTTATTGTTCTTGGTATCACAACATATGCTTCATATGCCGTATCTGGAATGTTCGGTATTGCTATGGCAGCTGTAGGTATGCTTTCATTCGTATCAGCAACAGTTTCTGTTGATACATATGGACCTATTTCAGATAATGCCGGTGGTATTGCAGAGATGTCAGAGCTTGAGCCAGAGGTACGTGAGATTACAGATAAGCTTGATTCTGTTGGTAACACAACAGCTGCTATCGGTAAGGGATTTGCTATTGGTTCAGCTTCACTTGCAGCTCTTTCACTTATGGTAAGCTTCCTGTATGCATTCCAGGATGGTTCTGAGTTAGACCTTAACTTTACTAACCCACTTATCCTTGCTGGTGCATTAGTAGGTGGTGCATTGCCATTCCTTTTCTCAGGTATGCTTATTGAGGCTGTTGCTAATGCAGCACGTAAGATGGTTGAGGAAGTAAGACGTCAGTTCAGAGAAATCCCTGGTATATTAGAGGGTAAGGCTAAGCCGGATTACAAGACATGTATTGAGATTTCTTCTCAGGGTGCCTTAAAGGAAATGAAGGTTCCAGCTATTCTTGCAATCCTCTTCCCATTAGTATCAGGATTCCTTTTCGGACCTTGGTTTGTAGGTGGACTTCTTATTGGTGCTACACTTTCAGCTATTATGCTTGCTATCTTCACAGGTAATGCCGGTGGTGCATGGGATAATGGTAAGAAGTACATCGAGTCTGGTGCAATCGAAGGACAGGGCAAGGGTTCACCTGCTCATGACGCAGCAGTAGTTGGTGATACAGTAGGTGATCCACTTAAGGATACAGTTGGTCCATCTCTTGATATTCTTATCAAGATTATGTCAACAGTTTCACTTGTTGCAGCTGTATTATTCAGCCAGTATAACCTTATTGACTGGATTACAACACTTATTAAGTAATTAAAGTCAGTTTGCTGATTGAGTATTATTATTGAATAAGATGTGGCAGATGCCATATATGAAAAGGGGCTGTTGCTTTAACGAATGAAAATTCGTGAAGCGGCAGCCCCCTTTGTCATACAAAGTGATTATTCTATTTTACAACCTTTTCGAAATCAGAAGCAGGATGTTTGCATATTGGGCAGATGAAATCATCGGGAAGTTCTTCGCCCACATATTCATATCCACAGATTGTGCATCTCCATATTGTCTGTCCGTCAGGAGTCTTACCAACTTCCTGTGGCTTTGGTTTAATATTCTTGTGATAGTAGCTGTATGTTGCAGATGGAACCTTGCTTAATACAATCATGTCCGTTACATCAGCTATAAACATTGTATGTGTGCCTAAATCGATAGTTTTGAATACCTTGCCACTGATGTACGAGTTAGTGCCTTCTGTAATGAATCTTACATCATTAAGTCCTGTCTCGAATTCATAGAATCCAGCAAATTTATCTGTATCCCTGCCTGACTGGAATCCAAATCTCTTAAACAGGTCAAATGTAGCATCTTCACTAATTGTTGAAACTGTAAATATACCTGTTTCCATAATCATGTCATGAGTGAAGTTAGCTTTGTTAACAGTAATACTGATTCTGTTAGGATCAGATGTTACCTGCTGTACAGTGTTAATAATACAGCCATTGTCTTTATCGCCTTGTCTGGCGGTAAGAACAAACAGTCCATAACTGAGATTATTCATTGCTTTTTTATCCATGTATATACCTCCGAATTTAATTATCTAGTATTATATCTGATAGCTTTTATCAGATTATACATCTGATAATATTTTGACTGATAATATTTTATCATATTCATTGCATTTTAGACAATAATAAATGTTTACATTATTGACCTATTTGTCATTGACAATCATTTTATAAAAGATATATAGTTTAAAATAGCATTAATTAATATATACAGATTGGAGAGTTATAATGGATACAAGAATCGAGACAAAGTGTTTAAGTGAAGGATGGAAGCCATCCCAGGGAGAGCCAAGACAGCTGCCTGTATATCAGAGTACAACATTTAAGTACGATACAAGTGATGCAATGGGAAAGCTGTTTGATTTAGAGGCAGACGGATATTTTTACACAAGATTACAGAATCCTACCAATGATGCAGTTGCAGCTAAAATATGTGCACTTGAGGGTGGAGAGGCAGCTATGCTTACATCTTCAGGACAGGCAGCTAACTTCTATGCAGTTTTTAACATCTGCGAGGCGGGGGACCACTTCATTGCATCATCGTCTATATATGGCGGAACATTCAACCTTTTTGGTGTTACCATGAAGAAGATGGGAATTGAGTGTACATTTGTTGACCAGAATCTTCCAGAGGAGGAATTGGACAAGTATTTTAAGCCTAATACCAAGGCTGTGTTTGGCGAGTCTATTACTAATCCAACTGTTTCAATTCTTGATTTTGAGAAGTTTGCAAGAATTGCACATAAGCATGGCGTGCCATTCATTGTGGATAATACATTTGCAACGCCAATTAATTGCAGACCAATAGAATGGGGTGCTGATATTGTAACTCATTCAACAACCAAATATATGGATGGACACGGTGTAACTGTAGGTGGATGTATCGTTGACAGCGGTAATTTTGACTGGATGAAGTATGCAGACAAATTCCCAGGATTAACTACCCCTGACGAGTCATATCATGGTGTCACATATGCCACTAAGTTTGGTAAGAAAGCATATATTACCAAGGCTACATCCCAGCTGATGAGAGATTTCGGTTCAATCCAGTCTCCTCAGAATGCATTCTATCTTAATGTTGGTCTTGAGTCATTACATTTAAGAGTTGAAAGACACTGTTCTAACGCATTGGCAGTTGCAAAATTCTTAAAGTCACAGGACAAGGTTGCCTGGGTACATTATGCTGACCTTGAAGATGATGAGTATCATGCATTTCAGCAAAAATATATGCCTAAGGGAACATGTGGTGTTCTCTCATTTGGAATTAAGGGCGGAAGACAGGCTTCCATAGATTTCATGGATAAGCTTAAGGTTTGCTCAATTGCAACTCACGTAGCTGATGCAAAAACATGTATTCTTCATCCTGCAAGCCATACACACAGACAGATGACAGATGAGCAGTTAAGGGAAGCAGGAGTGGCTCCTGACTTAATCAGACTGTCAGTGGGTATTGAGAATGTAGATGATATAATTGAAGATATTAAGCAGGCTCTGGCATAGAATTAGAATCTGCAGAGAAATTTATAGGAGTCATGGAAGTGCCTTTATAGCAGCATTCTAATCAGCTGCGGTAATGGTGCTTTCCATGACTCCTTTTGATTTCAGACTTATATTATTGATTTACATCTGCAATTTAGATTTCTTATACTGGCTTGGAGTTATGCCATATTTTTTCTTGAAGAGGTTGCTTAGATAGTTGCCGTTGGCGATTCCGATTTCTTCTGCAATCTCTTCAATATTCTTTTCTCCCAGTTCCAGCATGATTTTTGCATGTTCAAGCCTGACCTCTCCCACGTAATCAGAATAGGAGGTTCCTGTCACTTCCTTGAATAATCTGGAAAAATGGGAAGGCGACAGGGAAACATGCTTTGCTGTATCGTTAATTGAAGGATTAAGCCTTATGTTATCCTCAACGTATATTAAGGCTTCCTGGATTCTATCATCAAACGTTTTAAGATAATATGTGGCATTATCTGATTCTGAAGGAATGTGATTATCGTACAGGTAAAAAAACAGCTTATATACCATTCCCTGCAGTACAAGCTGTGATGCAGGGGTCTGTTTCCTGTACTCAGACAGCATCTCATCATACATATTCTTTATTACATCCTGGCTTTTTTTAGTAAAATGAAGATAATTGGTACACAGGCTGTTTAGTGCCGCAGTGCCAATGATATCTATTATTGGCTGAAATGCGCTTATACGGACTTTCACAACATATCTTTCATAAGGTGTATCAGACATGGAACAGTTCCTGTGGTACACGTGTGGTTTAGAGATTCCTACATCCCCGGCATGGCAGGATCTTATAGTCTCTCTAGAAATCCATCTTCTGTCTCCTGAGACAATGAAACCAATATTATAATGGTCAAATGCTGCCTGCATTGCAGGCATGGAATAATTGTACTTTATCTGATGGTCAACGTATACATTTTCATCAGGCTTAAGTGGAAGTGGCATATAATAATATCCTTTCTTTAGCTGCTGTACAGGTAATACAGGTGGTATAGGTGATATATATTTTGATTATAGCATGAAATTATAGAAAAAACAGTAAATTAGCTTTCATATTTTATTTTTTATTTTATTTAATATTATATACTTAACATAACGTAAGGAATATTGCAGGAACATGTATGGAGGAAGTTGGCTGATGGTTTCGATTGATAAAATATTAGAAAATGTTAACAGTGTAGTGGTAGGAAAAGAGAATATAGTGAAACTTATTCTCACAGCGATGCTGGCAGAGGGACATGTTCTTATTGAAGATGTTCCCGGCGTGGGTAAGACAACATTTGCCAATGCCTTTGCGAAAACATTTGACTGTTCATTCTCACGAATCCAGTTTACACCGGATACTATGCCGGGGGATGTTATTGGCTCTTCAATTTATAATTTTGAAAGCCATGAATTTGAATATGTGCCTGGAGCTATTATGGGTAACATTATCCTTGCAGATGAGATTAACAGAACATCTCCTAAGACCCAGGCCAGTATGCTTGAGGCTATGGAGGAGAGAAGGGTAACGGTTGATGGAAAAGGTCATGAACTGCCATATCCATTTGTTGTAATTGCAACCCAGAATCCGGTAATGCAGAGAGGTACATATTATCTGCCGGAGTCACAGCTGGACAGATTCATGATGAAGCTGTCTGTAGGATATCCTGATATAAGACAGAGTATTCAGATTGTTAAGAACCAGATTGAAGGAAAAACTGTAAAGCTGATGGAGAATGTGGCAGGTACTGAGGAATGGTCAGATTTAATAAAACAGGCAGGAGAAGTGGCAATAAAAGATGAATTAATTGCATATGCGGCTGAATGTATTGAATGTACCAGAAACCATGAGAAGGTACAGCTTGGTGCCAGTCCAAGAGCATTGCTTTCATGGATTAAGGCTGCAAAAAGTTATGCTTATGTCTGCGGCAGGGGTTATGTGATACCAGATGACTTAAAGGCTCTGGCTTATGTTGTGCTGTGCCACAGAATTATATTAAAACAGAACACAGGTAATGATGACGAAGAGATCAGAAGGATTATTACTGAAGTTCTTGGAAAGGTGAAGGTGCCAATTGGATAGAGATAATATCAGGCTTAGAAGAATCATATATGCTGGATTAGTGGTGCTGTCACTTACTTTTCTTTCTTTTTATGGTGGCAGTCTCCCATATACGTTGTTTTATCTGCTGCTGGTGAATACAGTTGTTTCAGTGGCATATATAGCGTATGTATACTATTCACTTAAGATAAACCAGAGTATTAATGAGCATGGAGTTCATAAAGGAAAATATGTAAATTATGGGTTCAAGGTCATTAATGATGGTTTTATTGCCTGTACCAGTGTCAAATTCAATTTTATAGACGAGCTGTCTACAATTACAGGAAAAGGCCAGTTACAGTATATGGGGCTGGAACCTAAAGAATGTGTAGACAGACAACTGGAGTTGTTATGTGATTATTCAGGTACATATTATGCGGGAGTGGAATCCATAGAGATTATGGATTACTTTGGCATAATAAGGATAAAGTTTCCTATGCCTCAGAAAATGAAAGTTGTTGTTAAACCAAGGATACTTAAAATCAGCAATCTTAATTTTATGAAAGAAAATGAGGATTATATTAACAGCAGCCAGTTCAGACAGGATGATTTCACAACAGATAACGAAGTCAGAGTGTTCCAGAATGGTGATAGCACAAGGCTGATTCATTGGAAGAATTCTGCCAAACGGCAGGAACTGATGGTGAGAAATAATGCAGCAGAAGAATCTGTAGAGTATGTTGTAATTATGGATAGTGCTGTCATGGGGGAGGATTACATAGATAGAATTATTGAGGCAGATAAAATCAGGGAGACATCTGTTGCAGTCATCAATTATTTATACACAAGTGGATGCTATGTGAATTGCGGAGTGGGTAATTCCAGGGTGAAGTCTGTTAATTCAAAAAGTGAATTTAAATCTATATATGAAGAGATTTCAGGATGTACGTTTCAGGTGCGTGCCCAGGGCACAGATGAAATCTATAATGTTGTGAAGAGAGTTGATATGGAGTGGAGTGAGCAGACTGCTGTTATTGTTGTGTCTTCCTACGAAAAACCCCAGTCTGTGTCATCTCTTAACAGGAATGTTTTCTGGGTGTGCGTTAATTCTTTTGACAAGGTTGAAGATTTTTTAAATGTGAAAGAGTGAGCTAATGGAAAGAAAATTGATTGGTGAAAAAATATATATTTCTGTGCTGTCAGTTCTTACTGCTGTAAGTCTGTTCTGGATATTTATGTCTGATATTGACATGGCAGCAGATATAGGTGAGATATGGGCATGGACACTGATTCTTTCTGTTATCAATACAATCAGGGATATTATTAAGAACAAGGCTGTTACTATAGGAATAGCTGTATATATTGTATTTGTAATTATATATATGTGGCTGGTGGAAAAGGATTTAGTTTCTGCACTATTAATTGCAGGGATTTTTATTCTGTATATTGTATTAAACAGACTTCTTGTAAATATGATTTTCAGGATTACTGTGGGATTATTGTGTCCTGCAAGTTTGCTTGCCATGTATTTTTTTAGAGGTGATTTCCATAGGCTTCTGGTTGTGATGGTTTTAATTCTGATGCTTAATTCTATTGCAGAAATACTCTATATTGCAGGAATTAACAGATGCAATGGGAAATCTCTTTTAATTATATATATCATTATTGGTGCTGTTCTTATGTTTACATCGGTAAAGGATGAACCATATGACTGGTATTTTTTTGTTAAGATTGGACAGAAGATTGAAAAGATGTTATCTGATGCATTCCTAAACCTTAATTATTATTTCCAGGAATCATCAGATGAATATGAATATGCATATACAGGTTATTCCGGAAGGGGAGCATCGGTTATAGGCGAACT
Source organism: uncultured Eubacterium sp. (assembly GCA_945946665.1). Lineage (GTDB taxonomy): Bacteria > Bacillota > Clostridia > Lachnospirales > Lachnospiraceae > Lachnospira. The sequence goes on along the minus strand of CAMEWO010000012.1, from coordinate 33,195 downwards.
GATGGATAATGAAAATATACAGCTTGTTGTAAGCGGTAGTAAGACTAACAGCAGTCTGTATCTTACAGGAAGTGTCAGTGATACTTTCAATGGCAGAAGCTGGAGCCAGAATGATAAGAAAGAGACTATCTCTGACGAGACAGACAGCTGGATGACATTGTATGCATGTTATTACCTGTATGGCGGAGATACAGAAGAGATTAGTAAATTTATGGAAGTAAAAAGCCAGAGTGTAACATATGCAAATATAAAAACCAAATCAACATTTTTACCATTAAAAACTATAATTAATTCTGGAGAGGACCAGATACAGGATGGTGATAACAAAAAACTAAAAAGTGTGGGTATGAAAAATTATGAATATTCATATACATTCTTTGATTTTGATTATGCCAATATCAGATTTCGGAAAATAGCGGAAAAGGCAGATAAGGTTAAATATGTTGAGCAGGTCTGGAATGAACTGTTGGAATATATGGAGAGCAATTATGGAGTAGCTCCTTCATTTTCATTCAAAGAGTTTAAGGATGCGGCAGAGAAGTCAGATACAGTGATTAACAGCAAATACACCACTCAGAGCAAAGAATTGTCAGACAGGGCAAAAGCGCTGGAAAAATCATTGGTGGCAGGTTGCGGCACTGATTATGAAAAATGTCAGATTCTCACATCATATATGCAGAAATACAAATATAACAAGCAGGTGGAAATACCTGAGGACAGCAATATAATTGACTATTTCCTGTTTGAGGGAAAAGAAGGCTACTGTGTTCATTATGCTACAGCACTGACAGAGATGTTAAAGTATGAAGGAATTCCGGCAAGGCTTGTGGAGGGCTTTCATGTTAATTATGGCAGGCTGGGGTATACCAATGAGGAATACTGCGTAGTGGGAAATGATGCCCATGCCTGGGTTGAGGCGTACATCAAGGGATTTGGATGGGTCCGCCTGGAACCGGTATATGTCCAGTATAGCTGGGAGGGTATGACACATGCAGTGGATGAATCTGATATGGCAGATTTGGAAGATGATGCTTTGTCCGAAAAAGACACAAATGCTGAAGGAAATTCATTCCTAATGCTGTTTTTACCTGGAAACAGAGGATTTATATTCCTTGTAGGGGCAGCTATTGTTATTGTTGTAATGGTTATAATTACACTTATATACAGATGGCGCAAATCCGTTAATTCAATTGATCCGGATTTCTTATCTAAGGATATATTGAGGATTCTTAAAAAGAGTTATGGTAAAAAGAAAGATTCCGAAACATTGTGTGAATACTTTGACAGACTTGATATTGACTGGGATGTAAAGATATATCTGTATGATGTCAAAGGTGTTATGGAGAAACTCTGGTACAGCCAGTCTGAGATTCAGGAAGAAGAAATAGATTATTTAAAACGTACCAGAAAAGTTGTAAAGTCAGCCAGCCTTAAGTAAAATCATTACGTGTCTGATTGTGCCCCCTAACACGTCAGACACGTGATGAGATACTTTTAATTTCACCTCAAGGGAACCCTTAAAAAGGTTCCCTTGAACTATTTAAATAATTCCCTGACCATTTCTGCATTGTAAATAACTTCCTTTACATGTTCCACTTCAATCATATACAGAGCATGTGCTGCAAGGTGTTCAGCTGCCTGTTCAAGATCGCGGATACCTGTTGTATTCTCAAAGTAATCAAGAACGGCCTCCAGAGCATCATCTCCCACAACACATTCATAATCTTTAAGCCCCAGGCGCTTTAGAACCTTTGGAAGAGAATATTTGTTAAGAATTGTCTTCTTTTCTTCCCTTGTATAATCCGGAATGTCAATTACTGCAAAACGTGAAAGAAGAGGAGCGCTTATCTTGTCCTTGTCGTTGGCTGTTGCAATAGGGTAAACTCCTGATGTTGGAATAAGACATTCCATATAATTATCTGTAAATCCAAGATTATCAAGGAGAGTGAGAAGTACATCTGCAGGGTTTCCGTTACCATTGCCGGCAGAGGCTTTATCAAGCTCATTGATAATGAATACAAGATTAGATTCACCTGCCATATTAAATGCCTCCATGATAATACCAGGCTTGGCATTAGAGTATATTCTGGAGCTTCCGGTCAGCTGTTCTGCATCATTGATGGAACTCATATCAAGAGTTGTCCATGGCAGTTTAAGAATTTTGGCTACCAGATATGCAATCTGGGATTTACCAGTTCCTGCAGGACCTACCAGAAGTATTCCATATGCAGGCAGGGTGTGTGTTCTGTTAATCTGGATAATTGTCTCTATAATTCTCTGTTTAACTGATTCCATGCCAAACAACTCTTCATCAAGAATACGTCGTGCATAATCAGGGTCTATAGATTCAAAATAATTACTTTTCCATTTGATATTCAGCATAATTGAAAGGGCACGTTGGGCATGGCGCTTCTCCTCAGGTGTTACTTCACTGGAACGTGCCACAACAAGATTCCTTCTCGCCCAGAGTCTTATATTATCTGGAAGGGTGCTTCCTGCACAGTTTAAGAAATCAGATATGCTGGTCAGGCTGGTAAGCTTCATGTTATCAGCTGACTCGTCCAGTTCATCATCAGATATTTCTTCAGATAGAGCACTGCTTTCCAGAAGTCTCTCAATCATAAACTGCAGAAATCCATCCTGTGAAGACAGCTTCTGACTGTCGTTAAATGCTATTTCGCGGATTTTGTATACAGCATATCCGTCATCTCTGTTTTCTCCGGTAAGTTTTACTTTAATTCTGTTCTCGCCAAGCCATTTGATAAGGCTTGTAAAACGTGAATCAATCTTTATTATATTGCCATACACGGTGCTTCCATCTACAAGAATCTCGAAGGATGTTCTCCTGTATGGATTGGAAAAAATACCTACAGTATTATGTTCCCAGGTATATTCTGTGTTATCAAGTACCAGAATTGGATTATCGGGTGAAGCTGTGTCACTGTCAGATTTAAATGTGGTATAAGTGCATTCAAATTCCTGTGGCTTATTGGATGCAGCTGAAGAATCATATACAAGCATAGTAAAAACTCCTGTTATCACTAGTATTTGACAGTAATCTTTCTAAATTAAGTGGAAAGCCTCTGTCATCATTTAACAAATCATACCATATTTCCACTGGTAAAATACAGGGAAATTCTTCTTTTTTATTCTTTTTTTACCAGATTCCAAGCAGATTCTGTAAAAGCAGGCTCACACCTGTGATTCCAACCCAGCAGCAGGCCCCCATTACGATAGGTTTGCCACCTGTTTTGACCAGTTCAACAATATTGGTGTTAAGACCAATAGCTGACATTGCCATAACGATAAAGAACTTGCTTAATTCCTTAAGAGGCTTAAATATACCAGCTGATACCCCGAAGTGAACAGAAACAGTAGTGATTAAAGATGCAGCAATGAAGTAAAGAATGAACATAGGAAAGATGCTCTTAAAGCTTACCTTGTTTCCTTCCTGACCAGCCTTTTTTTCTTTTCTCATTCTTATGAATGCAAGTACTAATGTAATAGGAATAATTGCAAGTGTACGTGTAAGTTTAACAGTTACTGCCTTGTCCAGTGTGGCAGAACCAAGATTCCACATGCTGTCCCATGTACTTGCAGCAGCTGTTACAGAAGATGTATCGTTAACCGCTGTTCCTGCAAATATTCCAAATGCCTCACCGGATGTTGTGTCAAAGCCGATAAGTGCTCCGAATGTTGGAAATATAATGGCTGCCAGTACATTAAAGAAGAATATAACTGATATAGCCTGGGCAACTTCCTCATCGTCTGCATCAATTACTGGTGACGTCGCTGCAATGGCCGAACCGCCGCAGATTGAAGAACCAACACCTACAAGGGTAGATATCTTGCCAGGTATATGCATTAATTTATGAAGAGCATATGCTATTACAAGGGAAGTGGTTATAGTACACACAATGATTGGAAGAGACTGCTTTCCAGTCTGAAGCACGACTCCAAGGTCAAGACCAAATCCAAGTAAAACAACTGCCCATTGAAGTATCTTTTTAGATGTGAATTTGATTCCTGATGAAAGATTGTCTTTTTTCTTCAAAAACAAAGTAATAACCATACCTGATATGATGGCTATTACTGCACCGCCCACAATAGGAAACTGCTTTCCAAGAAACCAGGATGGGATTGATATAACAATACACAGCAGAAGTCCAGGGGCATTCTTTTTAATCCATTCCATATTTTATCTCCTTATTCGATGTATGTTTGATTATGTATCTCTATGTTAAATGTTGTGTTGAATCCCGAAATGAGGAATACATAACTGACAAATTATACCATAATCCGACATGGTGTCAAATAAGATATAGAATGATTATGTTGAATATAAAAAGTGCATATGTTATACTATAACATAGTTATCGAACGCTGTTTGATAACTATGATTTAGAATTGATTCCAGATATTATAGAAAGGACTGGTTGGATGCCTCCAAAACCAAGATGCACAAAGGATGAGATAGCAGTTGTTGCACTGGACATTGTTAAAGAACAAGGCATATCTGCCCTGACAGCAAGGGAGGTTGCAAAAAGGCTGGGAACTACAGTGAGCCCAATATTTACAACATTTAAGAATATGGATGAAGTAAAGTGGGCGGCAAGGGAACTGGCAATGAAGGAGTATGAGGAATATATTGGCGATTATAGAAGTTATACTCCTGCCTTCAAGCGGATAGGCATGATGATGGTATCCTATGCCATACACCAGCCAGAGATATTCAAGCTGCTGTTCATGCAGGAGAATAAGAAAGGTCTGTCATTTGAAGATGCTATGAATATTAACGGGCATCTTGGAAAAATGTGTATGGACATTGTCCAGGAGGAGAACGATGTATCGAAGGAAGACGCCAAACTGTTGTTTGAGCAGATGTGGATATACACATTTGGTATAGCATCTTTATGTGCCATGAAGGTATGCGATTTCACTGAGGAGGAGATTGCAAACAGGCTGGGAATAGTATTCATATCTCTGCTTACAAGAATTAAGAGTGGCAATAAGCCTGATGCAATAGGAAAGCCGGTAAAAAAGAGTAAAGAAAGCAAGGAGGAAGAGTAATGCTTAAAATTAATAATCTGACAAAAACATTTGGGGATAAAAAGGCGGTGGATAACCTTACACTGCATATTAATCCGGGAGAAATCTATGGATTTATCGGACATAATGGTGCTGGTAAGACAACAACTATTAAATGCTGCTGCGGAATATTGCAGTTTGATCAGGGGGAAATCTACATTGACGGAATGTCTGTTAAGGATAATCCTCTTGCATGCAAGCAGAAGATTGCATATATTCCAGATAACCCTGATCTGTATGATTTCATGACAGGAATTCAGTTTTTGAATTTTGTGGCAGATGTTTTTGGCGTAAGCAGTGACGACAGAGACAGCCGTATACAGAAATATGCGGATATGTTTGAGATTACAGGGGATCTTGCCCAGCCAATTTCTGCATATTCCCATGGAATGAAACAGAAGCTTGCCATTATATCAGCATTAATTCATGAGCCAAAGCTTATAATAATGGATGAGCCATTTGTTGGACTTGATCCTAAAGCCTCACATCTTTTAAAGGAAACTATGAGAGAGATGTGTGACAGGGGAGCTGCTATATTCTTCTCAACCCATGTTCTTGAAGTGGCTGAGAAGCTGTGCGATAAGGTGGCAATTATTAAAGGCGGAAAGCTTATCCGTTCAGGCACTATGGAAGAGGTTAAGGGTGATACTTCTCTTGAAGATGTATTCTTAGAGCTGGAGGATGTTAAATGATTAAAACATTATTAAAGAAACAGATGATGGAGTCATTTTCATGGCTCTATCAGAATAGAAAAACAGGAAAGAACCGCGATACTAAGGGGATTATTACATATGTGATTCTGTATCTTTTTATTTTTGGTTCTCTTGGTATGGTATTTTTTCAGTTTGCGTGTACCTTATGTACTCCTTTAATCAGTGTAAATCTTGGATGGCTGTATTTTGCATTAATGGGACTGATAGCTATTTCTCTGGGGGTATTTGGAAGCGTATTTAATACATATGCAAGCCTGTATAAGGCCAAGGATAACGATTTGCTGTTATCAATGCCTGTTCCTACAATGTATATTCTGACGGCAAGGCTTTCAGGTGTATACATTATGGGATTTATGTATGAAATAATTGTTATGGTTCCTACACTTATTGTGTGGTTTATGTATGCAGACTGCAATGTGGCAGGGATTGTTTTCTCAATTCTTATTCCTTTTATTATGTCTTTATTCGTGCTGTCTTTATCATGCGTGCTTGGATGGGTTGTTGCGCTGGTAAGCAGTAAACTTAAGAATCAGAAGATAGTAACAGTTGCACTGTGTATTGTATTTTTTATGGGATATTACTATGTATGTGGCAATGCCTATACAGTAATTGAAAAAATACTGGTTAATCCTGATGGAGTGGGCAGGGCTGTCAAGGGGATATTGTTCCCTCTCTATCACATGGGACTGGCGGCAGAGGGTAATATTATATCCATGCTTATATTTACAGGTATATTTGCAGCACTTTTTGCTATTGTATATCTTATTCTTGCGAGAAGCTTTATAAAGCTTGCTACTGCAAACCGGGGAACAGCGAAGGTTAAGTATGTCAGAAAGAAGGAGAGAGAAACTTCTCCTGACAGTGCATTGTTAAGAAAAGAATTCAAGAGATTCTTCGGAAGCGTTAATTATATGCTTAACTGTGGACTGGGACTGATATTCATGGTTATAGGTGCTGTTGTAATTCTTGTTAAGCAGTCGGCTTTAAAGGAAATGCTTGCACAGATGGAAGGCTACCAGGATTTTGTTTATCTTTTAGTTGCTGCCTGCATATGTATGATTACTTCAATGAATGATATGACAGCTCCTTCAATTTCACTGGAGGGAAAGAATCTGTGGCTTATTAAATCCCTTCCAGTAACTTCAAAGCAGATTCTTAATGCCAAGTTAAAGATGCATCTTATTCTAACCATTGTTCCTACAGTATTGCTTGTTGGGTGCGTAGAATGGGTGATAACTCCAACGGTGCCATTTGCTGTACTTATACTTATGGTGTCATGCCTGTTTGTTATTCTTATGGCTCAGCTGGGACTTATTGCTAACCTTAAGATGCCTAATTTTACCTGGAAGGATGAGACGGTTCCAATTAAGCAGAGTGCAGGTGTCATGATTGCACTTTTTGGAGGCTGGGTTCTGGTAATTTTATTATGTGTATTGTATTTTCTTGTAAGAAGCATATTTACTCCACTTCTTTATCTTGGAATTGTGACTGCACTAGTATTTGCAGTGAACTTCCTGATGTATAGGTGGCTGTGTACAAAAGGTTCAGAATTATTTGATTCATTTTAAGACATATTTTTTCAAAAAAAGCTGGCGCAAATCAAGAAACCACTTGATTTGCGCCAGCTTTTAATGTTAAATATAATTTGTCGGCTTTAATTATGAAAAGAGATAATATATTGAGGGATGGTGGAGAAGAATGACGGATAAAACAGAGAATATTATTGAGCTTAAAAACATTAGTAAAGTATATAGTGACAATGGATTTAAAGCGGTTGATGATTTTAATCTGGAGGTTAAAAGAGGAGAGTTTGTTACATTCTTAGGACCATCCGGGTGTGGTAAAACAACTACATTAAGGATGATTGCAGGATTTGAACTTCCAACCTCAGGTCAGATTCTTCTTAATGGTGAGGATATATCAAGACTTCCTGCCAATAAAAGACCAATTAACACCGTTTTTCAGCGATATGCTTTATTTCCACATATGAATGTGTATGAGAATATTGCCTTTGGACTGAAATTAAAAAAGCTTCCAAAGGATGAGATAAAGAAAAAAGTAAAAAAGGTTCTTTCTATTGTTGATCTTGAAGGATTTGAGGACAGGAAAATATCCACACTTTCCGGAGGACAGCAGCAAAGAATCGCTATCGCAAGGGCTCTGGTAAATGAACCGGAAATACTTATGTTAGATGAACCCCTGGGTGCCCTTGACCTTAAGATGAGAAAGGAGATGCAGCTGGAACTTAAGAGCATGCATGATAAGCTGGGTATTACATTTATATATGTAACCCATGACCAGGAAGAGGCTCTTACCATGTCTGACAAGATTGTTGTTCTTTCAGAGGGAAAGATTCAGCAGACAGGCACTCCTGAGGATATATATAATGAGCCTAAGAATGCATTTGTTGCGGACTTCATAGGCGAGAGTAACATCTTTAAGGGAATTATGACAGGGCCTTTAAAGGTAAGATTCTGTGGTGGTGAATTTACTGGTATGGATGATGTACCAGAAGGTACACTGGTTGATGTGGTTGTAAGACCGGAGGATGTAATAATTACATCCCCTGAAGACGGAACTATTGTGGGAGAGGTTACGTCAGTTATATTCAAGGGAATGCATTATGAGCTGGCTGTGGAATCTGGAAAGTATGAGATGGTAATAAGGACTACAAAATGCTACAGCGTTGGTGACACTATTGGAATGAAGCTGGATCCGGACGGAATTCATGTCATGATTGCGGAAGACCATACGACCAGTTTTGTGGCAAGTATTAATTCAGATTATACACTGGATTTTAATGGTAAGGTTATACATTGCGATCTTACCAGAGTTATTCCAAAGTCTGTAATGAAAGGCGATACACTTATAGATGGTAATGGTGAGGCTGTTGATACATCAAAGCTAAAGGTTACTGTGTCTATACAGCCGGATGACATTGTTATGAGCGACGACACAGACGCTGGTCTTGTAACTGGAAAAATCATTAATCTTATATATAAGGGTGACCATTACAGCTATGTTGTAAGAACTGAATATGGACATGACCTTATTGTAGATGATGAGTATCTCTGGAATATGGGGGATATGGTAAGTCTTATCATGCCAGAGGACAAGATGAAATTTCAGATTAAGAAATAATGCAGCCGGGGTATGCGGCAGATTGTGAGGCAGATATGAAATCTTTATTTTCCCAGAAAAGACTTGGGATATTTTATGGTTTATTTTTACTGGTATTTGTGGCAGCACCTCTTCTTGTTCTTTTTTATTATGCATTTACAGATGGAACAGGAAAGTTTTCAACTGGTAATCTGACACATTTTTTTACAGACCCTAATACACTGGGTACTCTGTGCTACAGCTTTGTGCTGGCGCTTGTTGTCACTGCTGTGTGTCTTGTTATTGCATATCCAGTGGCTTATATACTGGCACAGAGTAAAATTAAGAGGAAGTCAGTTATACTTCTTCTTTTCATAATGCCAATGTGGATTAATTTTACATTGAGAATTACAGCACTAAAAGAGGTTTTATCATTAATTGAGGGAAATCTGGCATTCTATCCATTTCTTAATTCTGTAATCGGAATGACCTATGACTTCCTGCCATTCATGATTCTTCCTCTGTACACTACATTGTCCAAGCTGGATAAGAATCTGATTGAAGCGGCATCAGATCTGGGGGCTAACAATATGCAGACATTTACAAGAATAATTTTTCCTCTGTCTGTACCTGGAATTGTAAGTGGTGTGTCTATGGTTTTTCTTCCAGCGATGACTAACTACGTTGTTCTGGATATGCTGTATAACAGTACCTATATTATGGGAAGTCTTATTGGAAGCTATTTTAGCGCATATGACTGGAACAATGGTTCTATGATAGCATTGATTCTGCTCTTTATAATTGGTGTTGTGGCTGTTCTTACATGGGACAGGGAGCAGGATAGTAGTGGAAGAATCATTCAGTAGAAGAATGGAGGATGCAGGATAATGGTAAAAAAATATATAAAATACGCTATATTGTTCCTGGTTTTGTTATTTATGTACCTGCCTATTCTTACTCTGGCAGTGTACAGTTTTACGGATGCACCTAATATCGGACCTTTCCAGGAATTCTCATTACAGAATTATATTACTCTGTTTACAACGCCTGAACTTACAGGCATGATTGGAGGTTCTCTTCTTCTTGCAGTTGGAAGTGCCCTGATTGCCACATTTCTTGGGACAACAGGCGCAATCGGAGCCTTCTATTCAAAGAAGAGAACCGATAATATAATGTCAACTTTAAATCAGGTGCCTGTTGTTAATGCAGACGTTGTAACAGGATTTTCACTGTGTATTCTTATTGTAGTAGTTCTGGGTGTAAGTAAGGATACCTATATTCCTCTGGTTGTGGGACATGTGGTATTAAGTGCGCCCTTCGTATATCTGGCAGTGGTGCCTAAGTTAAAGCAGATGGACCCAAGCCTGTATGAAGCAGCCCTGGACCTGGGAGCAACTCCTGTATATGCGTTGTTTAAGGTTATTATCCCACAGATCGCATCAGGAATTATGTCTGGATTTGTAATGGCAGTTACTCTTTCTCTTGATGATTATTTCGTGGCAACATACACCAAACCTGCCACATTTGATACAATAAGTACTTATGTTGTGAATGCTACTAAAGGTTCACAGACTCAGATTAAAACGGCTCTGTGGGCGTTATCTACCATTATTTTTCTGCTTGTTCTGGTGGCTGAGCTGGTTATTAATCTTGCCCCTGCAAAGAAAGCAGAAAAGGAGGCCGGAATTGAAGAATAATATCATTAAGAAAATCGTTTTGGGAATTATTTTATCGGTATTTATCTTTGATGCAGTGATTATTGCACTGGAAAAAACCGGTTCAGGAGCAACAGTAGTATATGGTGCTGACAATGATACAATAGTGCTTAGGGTGTGTAACTGGGAAGAGTATATAGATACCGGGGACTGGGATGAGCCTATAGACTTGGAGAGCGGGGATATCATGGGTGTAAATTCCATGGTTGAAGATTTTGAAATATGGTACCATGACACATATGGCAAAAATGTAGAGGTTGAATACAGCTGTATGGGTACTAATGAGGAAATGTATAATATGCTCACTCTGGGAGATGAGTATGATTTAATATGTCCTTCTGAATACATGATAATGAAGCTTATGAGTGAAGGGTGGCTTGAACCATTTTCTAAAGATTTCTTTGATACACAAGTTAAGGAAAATTATTATATTAAAGGTGTTTCTCCATTTATTAAAGATGTATTTGACAATAACACCATTAACGGCGAGTCATGGAGCAAATACGCTGCAGGTTATATGTGGGGAATTACTGGAATAGTGTATAATCCTGAAATTGTGTCAGAAGAAGAGGCTTCAACCTGGGATATTATTAATAATACAGAGTTCAGACGACAGATTACAATTAAGGATAATGTAAGAGATTCTATGTTTGCAGCTGTTGGGGCGATTAAGTCAGATTTACTTACATCAGAGCAGTTTATTAATTCTCCTGATTATGAAAACCGTCTGGCAGAGGAGATGAATGATACGTCAGATGAAACTATCGGACAGGTTTTATCATATCTTCAGGAAGCTAAGAACAACGTGTACTCATTTGAGACGGACAGTGCCAAGGCAGACATGATTTCCGGCAAGGTTGCTGCATCATACCAGTGGTCGGGAGATGCTGTGTATACAATGGATGAGGCTGAGGAAGATGATATATACCTTAACTTTGCTGTTCCAGTTGAGTGTACTAATATGTATTTCGACGGATGGGTAATGCTGAAATCAGGAATCAAGGGCGACCTTAATAAAAAGCATGCAGCCCAGAGCTTTATTAATTTCCTGTCTATTCCAGAAAATGCAGTAAGAAATATGGACTATATCGGGTACACTTCTGTAATATCAGGTGGAGACAGCGATGTGGTGTATGAGTATGTGAAGTGGAATTATGAGGCAGAAGATGAGGAGGATACTATTGAATATCCTCTTGGGTATTTCTTTTCAGGAGATTCTGATGATGAAGATTTCATTCTTACAGTTTCAAAGGAACAGGCTGTAAGACAGTTATCTGCCCAGTATCCTACTGAGAAGGTAATGAAAAGAAGTGCTGTTATGCAGTATTTTGACAAAGAGGAGAACAGTAAGATTAACCAGATGTGGATTAATGTAAGGTGCTATAACATCGCAAACACACCGGTGTGGGTATGGGTTCTTACAGCCATTCTGATAATTCTTGGTGTGGCTTTGTTAATATACAGACATTTTTCAAGAAATGCTCGAAATTAGTACGTTGCGATATAAAGGGGCTGTCGCTTTAACGAATGAAAATTTTAGTTTATATAAATAACATCACTCTCTGCAGATTTCCAGAATTTTATCAAAATCAAGGGAGCCACCGAAAAGGTCAAGGGCACTTCCTATTGTGACATCAATTTTATTGTGACCAAGTTCTTTTAAAGTACGCAGGTCTTCGTAGCTTCCCACACCGCCTGCGTATGTTACAGGGCAGGACTGGCTGCCTGCAATGATTTTTACAAGATTTTCTTCAATTCCGTTAGCCTTGCCTTCTACATCTACAGCGTGAATAAGAAATTCATCACAGTATGAGGCAAGCATATTCATAACATCATAAGAAACGGTAACATCAGTGAATTTTTGCCATCTGTCAGTTACAATGTAATACTGGTCATCCTTTTTACGGCAGCTTAAGTCGAGGACAAGATGCTCCTTGCCTACCGCGGATACCATTCTGTCCAGATTAGTGAAGTTAATCTCTCCATTCTTAAATACATAAGAAGTAACGATTACATGGGAAGCTCCTGCATCAAGAAATGCAGTGGAATTGGCATCATTCATTCCACCGCCAATCATAAGACCATTCCTGTAAGCACCCAGAGCGTCCTTAGCCACAGCGACATCAGCTTCGTAATATTCTGAGCCGGCAGGGTTGAGGAGGATAATGTGTCCTCCAGAAAGTCCCTTATTCTTATATAGATTGGTATAGTAGGCACCACCTTTGTCAGATATGTAATTATCAATAGCATGATTTCCTTCATCTGCGAGGCTTCCACCTACAATCTGTTTTACTTTTCCGTTGTGAATATCTATACATGGTCTGAAATTCATATAAATCTCCATTCCGCAGACGCTTTTTCGTCGAAAAATTACGAGCCAGGTTTCAGATATGGCTCTGAGGTAAGGGCTGATTTATGGTGTCTGCGGCACAAATAGCCCTGTAAAAAATGTTATGTGCTTTTATACCTTCTTATTTTGCAATAAATACGAACAATTTGCAATAGGATAAAAATAGTGTATAATCAAGAGACGTACATTTATAAGAAATGGAGACCAGCTATGAAAAAGACAGATAACAGAAATATTAATATTGCTCTTCTTGGAGCAGGTACAGTAGGCGGGGGCGTGTACAGGCTTATTAAGGAGAACAGGGAAGAGTTCAAGGATAGAACAGGTGCAGTTATTAATGTTAAGAAGGTTCTTGTAAGAGATATGAGCAAGGACAGACCAGGATTTGACAAAGCTGTGTTAACGGATGACTTTAATGAGATTATATCTGATACGGATATTGAAATAGTTGTGGAACTTATGGGTGGGCTCCACCCTGCACTGGAATATGTAACAGAGAGTCTGAAGGCAGGAAAGCAGGTGGTTACTGCCAATAAGGATCTGATTGCAGAGCATGGCGAGCTTATTGGCAATCTGGCAGAGCAGATGGGAAGTGACCTTTTATTTGAGGCGGCAGTAGCTGGGGCGATTCCTATAATCAGGCCGTTAAAACAGAGCATGGCAGGTAATAATGTCAGTGAAATCATGGGTATTGTAAATGGTACAACCAACTATATCCTTACTAAGATGTCTGAAACAGGAATGAGTTACGCAGATGCCCTTGCCAAGGCAACGGAGCTTGGATATGCTGAGGCTGACCCAACAGCGGACGTTGAAGGATATGATGCGGGACGAAAGGTGGCAATTATGGCTACAATTGCATTTCATTCCAGAGTTGTGTTTAACCAGGTATATACTGAAGGTATCACAAAGATTTCATCAGATGATATCAGATATGCAAAAGAATTTGGGTATGTTATTAAGCTTGTTGGTGTGGCAAAGCAGACTGAAGATGGGATAGAGGCTAAAGTACATCCAATGCTTATACCAGAAGACCATCCTCTTGCAGGTGTAAGAGATTCATATAATGCTGTATTTGTCCACGGAGATGCCATGGAAGATATTACATTTATGGGAAGAGGAGCTGGACAGATGCCTACTGCAAGTGCAGTTATGGGTGACGTGATAGATGTGTGCAGGGATCTGGTATATGACAGCTGTGGAAGAGTAGGCTGTAACTGTTACAAGAAGCTTCCTGTTAAGAAGATAGAGGATTCAAGCAGCAAGTTCTTCTTAAGAATTCTGGCAGAGGACCGTCCTGGCGTACTTGCCAACATTGCCAGCGTACTGGGCAATAACGATGTAAGTATAGCCCAGGTTGTCCAGAAAAGTGGAAAATGTGGTACAGCAGAGCTGGTTATTATCACAGATTCTGTTGTTGAGAAGAATTTTAACGATGCACTGGCTGTATTTGCAGGAATGTCTGTGGTAAAGGATATTCCGGGAGTTATAAGGGTGTATTAAAGGTCTTATTAGAGAATTATGAGGTGATTCTTATGACTGAAAGGGAAGATGAGAAAAAATCTGTTACCTTTGAAAGTAACGAAAAAGATATTAAAGACATTTTCTTACAAGCAACAAAAATAGATGCAACGCCTGATGATATGGACAGTATAGGTATGCTCATAGCAGAAACATTCGACGTTGAATATAAAGATGGTATAATTGACTGTAGTACAAATGAAGAATTAAAAAACTGTTTGAAAACCAATAAATAAATTGGAACTCCTGAAATCTTGAGATACGAGATATCAGGAGTTTTTCATACTTATTGAGGGTATGTGAGACCAGGAAATCCTCCGCATCCAATTATATGTAATCTTTAATGTAAACTTCACATCAAAATTACGAATCGTAATGTGCTATACTTTCAGTAATAAAAGAAGTATTGTTTAGTTAGCAGTAGTATGTTAGGAGGGGTAGTATGTCAGGAAGGATTTTCGTGACAGGTGACTGTCACAGCGATTTCAGAAAATTTAATTCAAGCTATTTCCCTGTGCAGAGTGAATTAGACAAAGATGATTATGTAATTATATGTGGGGATTTTGGCGGAATATGGAATGTGGGATGGGAAAGCAAAAATGAAAAATATTGGCTTGAATGGCTGGAAAAGAAGCCTTATACAACACTTTTTGTAGATGGAAATCATGAGAATTTTGACAGGCTTAATGGCTATCCTGTAAAGAACTGGCATGGCGGCATGGTTCATGAAATAAGGCCATCTGTGCTTCATCTGATGAGAGGACAGGTTTTTGATATTGCGGGAAAGAAGATATTTTCATTCGGAGGGGCATCATGCCATGACGTTGATGGAGGAATACTAGATACGGAAGATCCGGATTTTGCTGATAAGAAAAAGGCTGCTGACCGAAGCTGGCTACCATACAGAATTAAACATATAAGCTGGTGGAAAGAAGAACTTCCTAATGACAGGGAATATGATGAGGCTTCAAAGAATCTTGAGGCAGTTGATTTCAAGATTGATTATATTATTACACACTGCTGTTCAAGTGAAACCCAGAATATGTTAAGACCTGATGGAGAGTATGTTACTGATGCACTCACAGATTTTTTTAATCTGGTGAGAGAAAAGTGTGAATTTAAGAAATGGTATTTTGGACATTATCATTTGGATATTACAGTATCAGATAAAGAAGTACTTCTGTATGATTCTATAATTCCGATTGGTGATGTGATAGACAATGATGTATAATAATTATTAATGGAGGTATGGCTATGAGAGATATATTTTATTCAGAACTCAGAGACAGGAATGACGAGATACGGAAAATAGAAGCCTCAGGTGATACAGATAAAATTAAACAGGGGACAGAACTTCTTAATAAAGCTGTTGAGATTATTATTAAATTCTGTAACATGGCCAGGAAAGGAGGATTATTAGTGCTGGAAGAGACTGCTTGTGAGCTGGAAGATAAAAATGGAAATAATTACCTGAAAGCAATGATTATGCTTATTGTAGATGGAACTGAACCACAACTTGTGGAAGAGATAAGTGCTGCAAGGTATTTCTCTAATGGATTAAATGGCTATGAGGGATTGCAGTATCTTGTTTTTCTTGTAGGTTCTCTTGCAATTCAGGCAGGTGAGAATCCCCGGGTGATTGAGGAAAAGGTTCTTGCACTTCTGCCAGAACATATATCTTCCGAATACAGAAAGAATCATGATGAATATAGCATTGAAACTGGTGAGAAAAGAAAGCCTGAACAGGATATGAGTGTTGTTAAAAAGCACTGTACAGGAGAAAGCCCCGTAAAGTTTGGAGAGGATGGATATTTTCTTGCCAGTGTTATGGAGTATATATTCACTAGCATCGATGACCGCTCAATCCAGAGGATATTAAGGGATGTAGATAATTGTGACTTAACAATTGCCATGAAGGGATTAAGTGGAAAGAGCAGAGAAAGAATATTTAATAACCTGTCTGAAAGGCTGGCTGTTATGATAGCAGAAGATTTGGATCATATAGGACCAGTCAGGGTAAAAGATGTTATAGAGTCTACATATAAGATATTCTCTATTATAATCAAGCTTATCAACAGTAGTGAAATAATTAGTCCAGACGAAAAAATACTTAATGGTTTTGCCAAAATAATAGGGATAGAGCAGGTAGATATAACCAGACGTAAAGAACTTAACGAAGCAGAGAATGAACTACAGATATTATTGGACGTATATAAGATGCAAAAAAATAAGATGATATAAGTCATCGTGACAATATCAGGAGATATATAATTATGAAGAACAATATGAATAATTATGAAAAAAGACATACATCTCATAACACAGATTTCTTTGCAGATGAAATATCGAATTGTGGGAATATTGAAGAATTCAGAAAAAAAGTATTGCAGAATCTGAATAGTCAGGAAGAATTATGGAAGGAAAAGATAAACAGTATTCTGGATAATTTCTCTGGCTCAGATGCTAAATTTGCAAGGTTGTGTGACGTATCCAAGATGACAGTTTCCAAGTGGAGAAATGGCGCTGTTCCCAGAAACCGTGATACATTTATAAGAATAGGACTTGCCGCAGATTACAATATTGCTGATATGAACGAGCTTCTGAACAGATATGGTAATTATTCAGGATTGTATTCAAAGAACATATCTGATTGTATATGCATATTCGTTCTGAATAAGTATTCAGGTGAAGAAAAGGTAAGCATGTATAATGAGATACTAAACAGATTTTCTGAAGCTGTCAACAATGAGGATACATATGCTAAATTCATGGTTACAGCGGTGTTCGATAAAAAATTAGCAGATGTTAAGAATAAATATGAATTGGAAGCTTTTATAAATCAATATGCGGATGTATTTAAGACAGAGTATAAGAGTTTCTATGTATATATTAAATTACTGATTAATGAGAATTATATATATCATTCTGATAATGCTTCAAATCTTGCTGTGTCAAAAGATGTGGAGGAAATGGCTGCAGCACAGGGCTGGACAGCTTCACTGAAAAAATGCGTGTCAGAGATATATAATGAGACATGGATACCTAACAGGAATATGATTATATCATTAGGAATTCACCTGAGTATGACACATGAACAGATTGATAACATGTTAAAAATGGTTCATATGGAGCCTCTGTATTCTAAAAACATATTTGAAAGTGTGATAATGTATATTCTTGACAGTGCAATGAATGACAAGATGTTTGATATTGATTCAGATAATTTCTATCCAGATGATTTATTAAAATATGCAGACAGAATTCTTGATATGTTAGATATTGAAGAGGTAAAGGAGTTCGCATTGGAACTATCCGGTGAACGTGGTGATGAAATATGATAGATGGCATGATGTACAATACACTTATAGTAATTGATAATTATGAGATGAAAGAAATTCATCTGGATGACAGAAAAAGCTGGACTATTGGGCGTAATACAGAAAATAATGCTGCTGACATACCTATAAAATCTCATCGTGTCAGCCGCAAACATGGGAAATTCATATGTGAATCCGGAATATGGTTTTATTTTGATACTAACAGCATGAATGGGACGATATACAATGGTAAGAAGATATTACCTGGACTTGGAGGAAGAATTAATCCGGTAATGCTTTCAGATGGTGACTCTCTTGTGTATGGTGGAGGGGATAAGGCCGTTGTAGATTTATCTATAGTATGGGCATTTTTCTTTTCACAGATGAAAGAAACAAAATGGAGAAAGAAAGAAACATATCTGTTATCGAAAATAAAGCTTACTGATGGAGAAAATACATATGCTCTTGATTATTCAGAGAGAGGAAAGGTTATCAGAAATGATAATGGAATAGCTATATACATGGGGGCTGTGACTTATATGACAGGAAAATTCCGGCTTGTATAGAAAGGAAACTAGCCATGATATATATTTCAATTGATAATGATGATCAATTTATAACACTAAATTGTCATAAAGGCTCAAAAGACGGAGAGTTTTTTCAATTAGTAATTGATGCCAATACAATGAAAGTTGTTAAACGACCACCAAATCCTGATATAGATGCTACAACGGCATATTCACATGTTTATATGTTAATAAAAACAGGCAAGCCGCTTCCTAAGGAAACTGTAGCAGCCTGGGGATAAATATTTACTGGGAAATAACTGAAAGAGCCAATAGAAAGGAAACTAGCCAAGATATAATTTTTAAGATGACAATGTAAGGGGATTGGAAATGGCAACTTATGTGATGAGCGATATTCATGGAATGTATGGTCCATTTATGAGAAGAATAAAGCAGCTTGATAATTTAAAGAGTGTCAAATCAGGTGAGGACAAGCTGATTCTTCTTGGGGATTACGTGGATGTTGGAATGAATAGTTACAAAGTGCTTCAAACAATCTATGATTTAAAGCAGGAAGTCGGGGATAATTTAATTGTTCTAATGGGCAATCACGATAAATGGTTTCTTAGATTCCTTTTGACGATTAGCAGTGGATGGATGTCAGAAAAGAAGTCATTTGAAGTAATCAGAGCTTTTTTATCGGAGAAAGAGGCAGATGGGTTGAAAAAGCTTCTAAAAGAGCCAATTGCAGGAATAGAGAAGTTTGATAATGCATCGCGGTATGTATCAGATATTTTTCAAGAATCTCATAAAGATTTAATTGCATGGTACAAAGATTTGCCATTATTTTATGAGACAGATAGACAGATATATGTTCATGCTGGAATTGATGAGAAGGCGGGAGAAAAATGGAAATTGGCAACATCTGATGACATGTTTACGGACAAATATCCAGCTTCCAGAGGACAGTTTTATAAGGATATTGTTGCTGGGCATGTATCTGTTTCAAGTCTTAGCAATGACAGGTCATTTCATGATGTATTCTGGGATGGTGCAAGTCACTTCTATATTGATGGAATCGATTCATATGCCAATAATGTCTGGGATGATAACAGAGTGATACCGCTATTAGTTTATGAGGAAACAGACGGCTGTGGTATATATTACAGTTTATCTGAATCTGGAGAAAAAAGAGTGATTAAGGAGTGAGATTGTGAACGATAAAGTCATGGCTAAACTACCGGATGAATTACAAGCTAAACTAAAAAGACTTTTAGTTTTGGAAGGTGATGGTTGGTCAGAATCCTGGAATGAATTAGCTGCTTCAATTGTTTTAGAATTGAACTATCTAAGAGATGATAATCTGATTACAAAAAAAGAGTGGGATTACATCCGAGAAAAATATCTTAAGTCTATAGGAAACATGAATGAAAATAACAGCAATTTCCTGAATTTTATTATGTCATCTAATAAGGAGGTCTGAATGAAAAATATAGTATATGCTGAACTCAGCAAAAAGCCTTGCAGAATATTTAACATATCCACAGAATTGAAACCGTATTTAGAGGATGTCTTAATTAGAAACGATATTTTTTTCATATACCGTGGACCTAATAAAATACGTGTTGAAGCCTCAGGAACCCAGTTCCACAAAATGGTTATCCGGGCAAAGTGTGAAAAGCTTAATTATGATAATCATCTGGATGTCGAGGAAACATATTATGTAAGCAAAATTGAAAAAATATGGAAATTATACAACCTTGGATACCTGACTTTTATTGAATATCCACAGGAAAAATAATAATTCAATACCATATAGATACAGCTGATTGTGGCAGCGTGCCTGTTTCGTCATATATGTCATACATTTTCCATGCGGCATGTATGGCGTAGGCGCTGCCCTTAAATTCAAGTGGATTATGTAACACTTTCTTATTCTTAACATCTATTTTAAGTTGGAAAACCTGTTCTTGTTTTCCTTCAGGGTAACAGTCTATTACAGCAATTCCATTGTCAAAAGAGATTAATTTTATTTCAACCATACATCATTCCTTATCAAAAATATTTATAAAATGTCATTAAATCGTTATGCGGAGTTGAAACTGATATATGCGTAAACTTCGCATAATATAGACAACGTCGTGTCGTATTATAATACATTTAGTCCGAAAGAACAATAATAAAGGGGGCTGTTATGTATAGAATATCAACAGAAAGGCACCAGAAAGCTCTGGAATATGCTATGTCTATAATAGAAAATTCACCAGTTAACAAATATATATCAGCCATATGGTTATATGGCAGCTGTGCCAGAGATGAGCAGGAATTACATAGTGATGTAGATTTGCTTGTAGAGCTGGATATATCAGAAGAAAAACTTCATGATATAAGATACGATGTATTATACCTGAAAGGAATGGCGTCTCCACCGGCGGCGACTGCCCCGGAAGTGGATATTAAGATTGCATTGAAAAGAAGGTGGATGAAAGAAAATTCATTTTTTTATAACAATGTGAGAAAGGATGGTAAGTTGCTGCGTTTAAGAGAAAAGGAAGAGGAGGATTAAGAGAATGAGAATATTTAAGATATCAGATTATCTTGGGGATGATATTGAAAGAATCTTGAAAAGCAGAGGAATGCTGTATCTTCGAAAGGATGACCACACAATTAAAGTAGACTTGTCTGGTCATCAGTACAGACGGATAGTTGCAAGGGCACAGTGCGAGAAGAGAAACAGGGAGGAGAATCTGCCGGAAAATGTATCTTACTGGATTCCTAAAGTTGAATCTAAAAGAGATATGAATTTCTTTTATGCAGAATACACGGAGCTTATTGATTACAATGATACATATGGGAGGGAAATGTATGGAGAACATGTGGATACCAACAATTGAGGTTGAGAGTGCATCTGGAACAAGAGAGATATCACTGGCTACAAGGCATTTTATGAACAGGAGGATATTCATATCAGGGGAGATTACAGAGAATACAGCAAACAGTTTCATATCACAGCTGATGTATCTTGAACAGGAATCCAGTGAGCCAGTAACAATCTATATTAACAGTCCAGGAGGCCAGGTCAATGCAGGAATGGTAATATATGATGCAGTCCAGGGAAGCAGGATTCCGATTAATATGTTGTGTACAGGGATGGCTGCAAGCATGGCGGCTGTAATTCTGGCAGGGGGACAACCGGGAAGACGATACATATTAAAACACAGCAAGGTAATGATTCATGAGCCATTAATATCACAGGGGGTAGGCGGTTCAGCTACATCCATACAGAACATATCTGAATCAATATTAGAGACAAAGCATATGGTAAATGAAATTCTTGCATGGCACACAGGCAGGAAAGTAGACGAGATTAACAAGGCAACAGCATATGATAACTATATGAATGCAGCAGAAGCTGTGGATTTCGGAATATGTGACCAGATTAGCAAAGACCTTTTCTTAAGAGCTTAGCAGAATCATATGAGTTTAGGAAAATGATGGGAGGAAATGCATATGGATAACAATGTAATGATATTAGCACAGGATCAGTATTACAGTCTTGATTGCCATAAAACACAGCTTAACAATAATGTACTTGTTGTGGGAACATCAGGTGCAGGAAAAACCAGAAGCATAGTTGCTCCTAATATCCTGCAGGCAACAGGCAGTTATGTAATATCAGATCCTAAGGGGAACCTGTACGAAAAATATAGTGATTACCTGACAGGTAAAGGATATAAGGTTAAGAAACTGGATTTCACTGATCCTTACCACTCAGCACATTATAATATGTTTAAATATGTTAATACTGAACTTGATATAATGAACATTGCAGGTGTTCTGGTAGGAAGAACAAAAAATAGCAGGTCTTACGACCCGTTCTGGGATGAGATGTCAGATGTGCTTCTTCAGTCTCTTATTGGATACATGTTTGAAACTGAGAAGAGGAGTAATTGTACAATGGAGCGGCTTATTAACCTTCTTGTAAGTATGAATGGCATTGATTTCGACGAAAAATCAGAGATGGACTGGAATATGGAGAGACTGGATATGATTAACAGAAACAGTACTGCCACAAGAAAGTATAAGATGTTCAGAGTGGGAGCCAGCAGAACCATCAAATCTGTTGTGATATCGGCTAATTCAAAGGTGGGAAGATTCTATTCGCCTGAGCTGAATTACATGATGGGCAGTGACGATATTAACCTTCCTTCTATTGGACAGGAGAAGACAGCATTATTTGTTGTAGTAAGTGATACAGACAGGTCTATGGATAAACTTGCAAATATATTCTTTACCCAGGCCATGAACCAATTATGCCGCTATGCAGACAAAGAGTGTAAGGATAGCTGCCTTCCTGTTCCTGTCAGATTCATTCTTGATGATTTCGCAACAAACTGTTATATTGAGCAGTTCCCAAGGATGATATCATCCTTCCGGTCAAGGAATATATCAACAATGCTTATGATACAGGCAGAATCTCAGCTTAAAGAGTATTACGGTGAAGATGGAAGAACAATAATCGGTAACTGTGATACATATGTATACCTTGGCGGTAATGATATAGAAACAGCTAAGGAGGTATCAGTACGAAGCGATGTTCCATTAAAAAAGATTCTGAACATGCCAATCGGAACTAACTGGATATTCAGAAGAGGACAGGCCCCAGTAAATGCAAAAAACTTTGACCTGGACAGTTTTCTTAGAGAAAAGAAAGTGGAGAAGAAAGAGTTTGTGTTAATGGAAGAAAAAGCATGCTAGTTAGAGGTGATTTGAAGTGGCAGGAAGCAAAGATGATAATATGATACAACAAATAAGAAACAAACTAGGATTTGATATGGCATCGTATAATACTATAAATGAAGAGGATGCCCACGAAAGAGATGATATTCCTAATCCTTTTGACAAGCTTTCACTAGAAGAATTGCTCTATTTAAGGGAAAATAATTATCATATATAGCTTGATAAGAAAAAACGTAAACTTGAGCATATTCTTTTATTATATATTGTGCTACAATAATTACAGCTATATCGCACTCATGTGATGGCGGCACCGAGAATTCGTACTCTTACGAGAATATTCAAGGGAAGGTCTGGTTCTACGTTCAGGACAGACAGGTCGGTCACTCCGTACACATAACGGATGGGGCGATTAATTACCGGGGGAGCCTGGTAAGCAGCTTTATGGTCATACTTTCATGACATAAAGCTGTTTTTTTAAAACTTTTTGCTTGATGCTCAGGGGGTTATGTTATGCAGGAGATAATGGAACGGGAAGAGAGAAATAAGCTTCTTAATTACCTTAATGAACATTCATATCCATTCAGGGACTATAAATTCGTGCAGGATTATAATGGTAACATGAAACAGCTTGGTAATGGAGGTTATGCATATATATATGAATGCAGGTCTAATGATAAGGAAGATGTGAAAGCAGTTAAGATTATAGGATTCCAGTCTGCAAATATGAGTGATGATGATACCGGATTATTCATGAAGGAAACAGAATGTCAGAAAAGAATCGCTGCTGTATGTCCTAATGTGGTTAATATTACTGATTCAGCGTCTTTATATGTTGAGTATGATAATTCAGGAAGAATCAGGAACGTAATACGCTCTAAAGAAGAACTGACAGGTAATCCAGATAATTACCGTATGTTTCATTTTATACTGATGGAGAAGCTAAAACCTATTCTTGGATATAGTGCCAGTGGTAAGCCATATGTACTGGATGAAAAAATGAGGATGGATGATAGCTCAAGGGCAGGAGTAGAGGAGAATATCCTTGATTTCGGAATAGATATTGCCAATGCACTTAAGTCTGCTCACAGTAATAAAATTGTTCATCGTGATGTCAAGCTGGAAAATACCTTCTATGATGTAAAGAAGGGCATATATAAGCTGGGTGATTTCGGAATAGCAAGGGAAACGGAGAATGGTAATGCAAGCACCCATGCAGGAACAAGAGGAAATGTGGCACCTGAGGCAGAGATGGGAGGAAAATATGATGCCACTAAGGCAGACATATATTCACTTGGAATGATGCTGTATCTGCTGCTTAACGAACTAAATTACCCTGGCTCAACAGGATATAGTGTTAAGCGTGAGATTCAGTATAATCCCATAAAACAGCCATTTCCTATGCCTGTATACGGCTCTAAGTATCTGGTTGATATTGTAATGAAGGCGTGCAGCTATAAGCCTGAAGACAGATACGATAGTGTTGATTCTATGTATAACGAGCTGGTTGAACTTAAAAACAGATGGAATACCATTAATTCTAATCTGTCTGAAGATAAACCTGTAATAGATACAGAACTAATGAAAAAGCGTTCTATAGAAATGAATAGTAAGAAGGATATTTCCACAGAAATTGAGGAAGCAGCTTCTTATGAAAGTCCTAATAATACAGTAAAATTTTATGATATACTCTATAGGGATGATGACAGGCTAAGAAAACGAATAATATTGTCAAGGAAGATTGACAGGATTCGGGACGCTGTATTATTTCGTTTATGTCAGTTTGCAGGGGTAATTGGTCTTGTGTTCGGAATTATACAGTTCCTTGTTATTATGAATCCTGTGGCTATAGAGAATACCAACAGTAAGATGCTGTCGGGAGTACTACTCTTATGCGTTGCCAGTATGATTCTTGCACTAATAGGGCTTCTTCTGAAAAGGTATTCTGTATTCACATTTGATAAAAAATCTTCTCTGTATGATTATCTATATTTGGGATATTTCGACAAATATCCACGTATGTTAGCATTTGTGGCAGCCGGATTCACGTTATTTAGCTGCTTTAAGTGTGGATTCAACAGGTTATTTGTTATATTGATAGTTGCTGAGATAATATATATATTAACTTCGTCGGGTGTAATGCTGATATCAGTGGTATCAATCTGTGTTGTATTCTGTTATGGATTGCTTAACCATTATGATTTTTCGGGGATTACATATAATCTGCCATATTCTGTGATATATTCGCTATTGTATATATGTGGATGGATGGTATTAAGATATACAATCAGAAACAGAGATTATGGATATGGGGAGTACTCTAATGATAGTGATTCAATGGTATTTTTCCTGGGTGAATCCGTTATTTTGCTCATTGCTGGTGTGGTTATAAGCCTGATATCGCATTTTGCCCCTGTTCATATGCCTGAATTACTTGACAGGTCAGGACTGTGGATTGCTGGTCTTATTGGAATTATAGAGAGTATTGTAATAATGGTTACTGACTATAGTGAAGCTATCATATGGAGAGGAAAGAAGGTAGGAAAATGGGGAGAAGACATATGATTATATCCACTGAATTCTACTCAGATAATGGACCCCATATGAGTATTAATCAGGACAACTATTATGTTGATGGAATTATAAATGATAAATCATCTCTTGTATCTTGGGGAAGCAGAAGATTTAGCTCGAAGAAAGCAGGTTTTGCAGCTGTATATGATGGGATTGGAGGTGGCAGTTCCGGGGAGATTGCATCTATTGAGGCAGCAAAGTGTGCAGGACTTGTAACAGATAATCTCACACATGATTTTAGTAAGGCAGAGCTTAAAGACAGTTTGTCATGTTATTATAATGTGTTCTACATGAATCTGACAGACAGGATAAAACCAGATAGACAAAAGAGTTCTGTCTGTGGGACTACCTGTGCGGGAGCTGTAGTTAAAGATACCTGTCTATATCCGGTCTGGTGTGGTGACAGCAGGGTGTACCTGTTAAGGAAAGGAAAGCTTAAGCTTCTTACTAAGGATCATTCTCTTGCACAGGAAAAGATTGATTATGGTCTTATAACTGAGAAAGAAGCAAGAAACATGAAGGCATGGCATACTCTTACTGCTTATATGGGAAGTGAGGATATGAACATGGCAACTGGTGATACACTAGAACTGGTCAGTGGTGACAGAATATTCATATGTACTGATGGAATAACGGATGTATGCACTGATGACAGGCTTGAACATATATTGTCGGGCAGCGTCAGGAAAGTGAAAGAGACACTGAACCATGAGGTAATAAGCAAGTCAGAGGATAATTGTACTTACATAATAATGGATGTGAAGGAGAATGGATTATGTCGTATAGTGAATATGTTAAGAAAACAGTTGGAAGCATGTCTGTTGAAGAAGCAGAAGAAATCTATGGAAAGATGACTGATTCACTTGATTTTTCCAATGAGGAGACAAAAGAACTGTATAATGAGCTGATAACCAGTGCTATTGAGTATGCAGGCATTAGAAGTGGATGGAGTATTCTGGAACCGGAAGAGAGAGCTGAGAAGGACAGGCACAGAACAGCATGCCATGATGCTTATATCTCTAACCTGAATATATTTGGCAGGTATTTTAACGAACTTGGACTTGATAACAGCTGGAGACAGCAGATTGGTGATGACAGGAAAAGGATTGGTGACTTCGCCTGCTATATTGCGTTGTTTAATGGACTTGGAGCAAGGTGACAGGGGATAGGCAGATATATTAAGAACTGGAAATCTGGTTGGGGAAAATAAATGGAATGATATTTACCGAGTGTAGATGCTGAATATCACGCCTCATGTGAGCTACCACACATATTGTTCCAATATGGCAAAGTCAGATATGAACTCTAAGACTTTACATTATCCTATGGGGCGCTCTGATATTATGGTAACATTTAATGTTTATACGCACATCGGGTTAGACGATGCAACGGAAGAAATTAAGAAAGTTGGAAGAGCTGGAAAATGCCCATAGGGAATTGGAAAGGGGCGGGAGAAGTCGGCAAGTCAGAAAATGTTTAAGGTGATTTAGAGAATATTAAATACAGTCTAAGTCAGAAATGATTCGGGCGTGTTTTGGTTAAAATAACTAGGAGAGGAGAATTATAATGGATAATATAATGAAAAAAAGTGTTTTAGATATTGTCTCTTCGAAGGATGTTATTATATTTGATGTTGATTTGACATTATTTGACACTCAAGAGGGGATGAAGAAATGTTATGAAGCGGCATTTAAGAGTGTGAATAAGGAATTACAAGATGATATTGAAATGCTTTGTAAAGAAGGGTTAAGGGATACATTTAAAAGAACTGAGTTAAATGAAAATAAATTTGAGGTTTTTAAACGTGCTTTTGTTGAAAAATCAAAGGAATGCATGGTGGATAATAGCAAACTTTATTCAGATGTAGTACTTGTTTTAAACATTTTGAAGAAATGTAATAAACGGATGGCAGTTGTAACAGGTAAAGCTAAAGAATCCGTAATCAAGATGTTTGAAAAAGAATCTATAAATGATTTCTTTGAAGTTATAGTTGCTTATGAGGATTGTGAGAAAGAGAAACCTGCCCCTGATTCTATTTTAACGTGTTTAGATAAGATGAAAATTGATGATAAAAATAAGGTGTTATATGTAGGAGACAGTATTAATGATTATACTGCATCAAAAGCAGCTAACATTGATGTTGTTATTAAAGGTAATATTAGTAACGTTGAGTATAGCATCAGAAATTTAGTCGAACTTGTATGTGATATAGATTTGTATTTAAGTTATGTAATAAAAAGTGAAAAGAATTTATTTGATTATAAAAATAAAGATGAGATGATTAAAAACTGGTGTGAAACAAACCATTATAAACAATTAGAATCAACAAAATTATTTCAGATAGACATAGCGTTGGATGAAAGCGCCAAAATGCATATTTTTGATAATAATTGTGTTATCTTTACACGAAAATATGAAAACGAGTATGGGATAAATGCAGATGAGATTATTAAATGGAAAAATAAACTGTCTGATAGCGCTAAAAAAGGAGAGGATATATGGATATGTAAACAGATGAATAATTATAAAAGTATTTTCATGAGAAATAGAAAAAAAAGAAATGAGGGAAAAGGAATCCAAATCCAATATTCACTTGTTTCATATAGAGTGTTGATAATAGGTGATGAGTGTATAAAGAAAGAATTTGAAGAAAAATGTAAAGATTTTATTTCTACTCTTCTTTTAAAACATAAAATAAATTTTAATGAAAAAACATTAGAAGAAAAACTTGAAGAAAATAATGTAAAAATATTGGAACTGAATGAAGAAAATACATTATATTCTATTTGGGGAGCTAGAATGATTGTAGGTTGTAAATATAACAAAAAATCGAGTGAATTATGGGGAGAATACATTTTATCAGAAATGAGAATACAATATGCATGGCAATTGCTTGCTAATGAGACTAAGAAATTGGATGAACTAATGCAGACGAAACAAAGTAATGTAGTTGATATTATGGATGACATATATGATGTTTTGATGTCAGAAGCGGATTTTAATTATGTTAATGCATCGGTTTCTCATAGAACTGAAATAGAAATAGTTAACACATTGCAAGAGGTAAGTAATTTAGATAAAATGCGAGAATATTATAAAGAAAAAGTTTCTTTATTTGAAAGACGTTTGAGAACCATTTCGGAAGAAAGAGAAAATGCAAATGCAGATATGCTTAACATGATATTATGGATACTTACAATGATAAGCTCATTTTCAGCGGTGCTTCAGATTGTGCAAATATTTATGGGTAATGAGTATGATAGAAAAGTTACGATAATATATGGAATTATTGCTTTTTTGTTGTTTGTTGTATATAAAGTATTTGTGAGAATAAGAAAAAGGAAATAATTCTACTACGTTTTTACTACGATTGACGTATGTGTATTGCATAGTTTTGCTACAATTTTTATATACATTTTGAGCAAAGTTAGAGAAAGGCGGAGACACCTAGCAAAACTATGTTGTATTTATCAAATTGTGAGGGGAAAAATACATGATAGAAGTATTATTCATCTTCCACGGCACTCCATTTTTACTATAATGCAGGGCTTTGCAAAGTGGGGCAACACAAGGCAAAATGTGGCGGGAAAGCGCATAAATACTACGGTTTAGACTACTAAGACACATGAGCAGAATTGGGATAAAGACAAATGTGTGGGGAGAAATCCTTAGTAGTAATGGACTACTTAGGGATGACATATGAATGATAAAAGCCACAATCGTTGGTAGGGTGACTACCGGGATTGTGGTTTTGTTGCTTATAAGCCGTTGTAATATAAGCTGAAAGTAGTAAAATAAAGTAACTCGACTGGGGAAAGGATGTTAATTGATATCTAGAAAACCAAGTATATATAAATTATTCAATGAGGACTGTAATGAATTAATGAAGCGGATGCCCCCTCAATCTGTGGATTTAATATTGACAGACCCACCTTACAATATTTCGCAGTATTCTACTGGAAACATTCCACGAAAAGGAAAAAGTACATTAAATAACGATATTGCTTACTGGGATAAAAAAATCATAAATCCAGTTGAGTATGTAGATGCGTTTAAACGTATCATAAAGCCAAGAGGCAATATTATTATTTTTTCAGGTTACAATCAGATTGGTGATTGGCATAAAGCTTTTGACTCGGAGTTTGATACTTTTCAGATGTTTGTATGGCATAAGACTAATCCAGCACCTAAAGTTTATAGGAATGGATTTTGTAATAGTTGTGAATTTGTCATATTCTTATGGAACAAAAGACATGTGTGGAATTTTAGCACCCAAGAAGAGATGCACAATTTCTTCGAATGTCCGATTTGTTCATATCCAGAGCGACTAAAGGCCCCCTTTCATCCCGCTCAAAAACCCTTAAATCTTATTGATCACTTTATTGAAATTGCGTCTAATCCTGGAAACGTAGTTTTTGACCCTTTTATGGGAGTCGGAACTACAGGGGTTTCTGCTATTAGAAATGGTAGAAAGTTTGTAGGATGCGAACTGAATTATAAATATATTACAGCTGCAGACGATAGAATAGCTTCTTATTTGTAAATGTTGCTCAAAATCCGTTGCCTTAAAAACACAGAATGATATAGAATTATTTTGTCGTTTGGAAGGAGGTTGTGTCGATGATAGCCAAGCAACTCGGAGAAAAAATCAAAGAATTACGCAAAGAGACAGGACTGAGCCAAGAAAAATTTGCGCTTAAAATCGATATGGACAGAACTTACTTTGCGACAGTTGAATCAGGGAAAAGGAATATCTCTTTGCAAAATATTGAAAAAATTGCAAATGGACTAGGTGTAACTATTTCAGAATTATTTGAGGGTATAGGAGGAGACTGCAATGACTAATACAGAAATGCAGATTAAGAACATTGTTTACGAGGAATTTTCAAAGTTAATCGAAACTATCGAAGGCGATTTCAAAACAAATTTTGTTAAGAAGAGATACAATTTTTTGCTTAGTCAGCTTGATGAAACAATAACAGCCAATATGGTATTTGTAAGTAGTTTTGAATCAAAGAGTGGATTTGCTATTGAAACATGTGCAAAAAGAATTGCTAGATTGAAATTTGGAGAAGAAAATGTGCCTACAATTGTTAACCCAAGAAATGTAAAACATGATATCAACCCTAACACAATTAGCGGACAGATAATTGTTACAGATATTGATACCGATAATGGAGACTTAAGAGGAAATATATCTACATTCATAGCAACAAATGTGGCATCTGGTAAGGGAAGTTCGAGAGCAGAAAGTGGGGTTACTCAGAGGAGCATTAAGTCGTTGCTCCCAATGGCTCAGAGATATAAAGTTGCAGGATATCACACAAAACCTGTTGATTTGGCTTTCTTTGATGGAAAGGACTGGGTTGTACTCGAACTTAAAGCTGGTGGAGATTTAGATAGTTCAAATGCCCCTGCAAATGTTGAAAAGCTTCTTACAATTTATGCAGGATTAAATGTGCCTAATTCAAAGGCTTTTTTTGCGACATTATATAATAAAAATGGAGAGGGAAATACATGGACAGGAGCAGTTAAGAAGCATATGGCTTTCCCTCAGATGTTCCTTATTGGAAAGAAATTCTGGAATACAATTCTTCCAGACGGAATTACATATGAACGTTTCACAGAGTTATATAAAATGGCATTAGAGGAACTTGACCTTAATTCAAGAATAAAAGAGATGATAAGAAGGACTGTGAAATAAATGTTTGAAGATGACTTAAAGGGTTTTATCGAAAATCAATTGAGTAATATGGCTAGAAATGTATCTAAAAACTCTGATAAGAATATAGAAAAACGTGGTAATAATCCATTTGTTTTGTTTGAGGGTGTTGAAGAAAAATATATGGCAGTTGGACGAAGCCTTGATTCGCAATTAGGTACAAGATTACAGAAAATAGCATTTTACATAGCAAGATATAGATTTGGATTTGAGAAAGTACCAAATGTTATTTTGTTTTCCGATAATGAGGATAAGCTTACTATGACTTTGGTTTCATATCCTATTGAGTGGGGAATGAATCAAAAAGTATGTTGGGGAAATGATTTGATGGGCACAATGAGCAAGACTTTGCAGAAAAAATACGAGAATTCCACAGATGATTTTTTTGTATCAGAAACAAGTTTCACTGGTATAAATGTTGATGAAATGAAAAGAGTTTTTTTATCTGCATTTGAGGAAGAGAATAGAAATGAAATTGAAGGTAAGTCAATACCGTATGATTTATTATTTATTGACACAAATGGTGGGTTCCATGTGTATGAGATTAAAGCAGGTGGAAATCTTGATACAAAGAATAAAATAGGAAACGGTAATGAAGTATTAAGACTTGAACAGTTGTTTTTTTTCATAAGTAACTGCAACTCAAAGTTTGCAACTTGTTATAATAATCGAGGTGAAGGCAATGCACCAGAAGGTTCTATTTTTTCTATATTAGATGACCAACATAAGGTCATTGGAAAAGAATTCTGGGAGGAGATTCTACCAGAAGATTTGACGTATGAGAGGTTTATTCAACTGTATGCAACGTCATTTCGTGATGCTAGAGTTAGAGAAATAATTGCAACAGAACAGTAATTATATTTTATTCAATGGAGATTGCTTAGAATATATTAAATCAATAAAAAGTAACTCTGTTGATTTAATTTTAACAGACCCACCATATAATATAGCCCAATATTCAACGGGAAATATTCCATTGCCGGGAAGGAGTGCTGTTAATAATGATTTGGGAGAATGGGATTTAAAAGAAATAAACCCATTTGATTTTGTAGATGAATTTAAACGTATATTAAAACCAGATGGTAATATTTTTATTTTTACAAGTTACAACTTAATGGGAAAATGGCATGCAGCATTTGATTCAGAATTTGACACATTTCAGTATTTCATATGGCACAAGACTAATCCTATGCCAAAGATATTTAAGAATGGATTTTTGAATAGTTGTGAAATGATTGTATGCTTATGGAATAAAAAGCACAAATGGAATTTTTCAACGCAAAATGAAATGCATAATTATTTTGAATGTCCTATATGCATGGGAAAGGAACGATTAAAAGAGCCTAAACATCCATCTCAAAAACCATTAAAGTTACTTAGACATCTTGTGAAGATAGCGAGTAACGAGGGGGATGTGATTTTTGATCCATTTATGGGGGTAGGTTCGACAGGTGTTGTTGCCAAAGAATTGAATAGGTCATTTGTTGGATGTGAGATTGATGCTGCTTTTTTTGAAGCAGCAAAAGGAAGAATTGATAAAACAAAAAACATGCTGATTGAGGAGGATAATAGGAATGCCTAATTATGGTAAAATTGGAGAAAGAGATTTGGATTTTATTGTATTATACATATTGGATAAGCATCCCAATATTGATACAAGTCAATTAAAGAATTATATTTGGCATTATACAGAGCCGGGAGGAGTTAATTTAGCTCCGTTAGTAGATAGAAATGATATGGCTATTGACCAGATAGTAAGAAATATTATCAGTCACAGAAACGATTCAACAAATAATATTATTGAATAATCCGGGGTGAAATCCATCACCTATCCGGCGTATAGAAATCACTAA
>CAMEWO010000011.1 GCA_945946665.1 uncultured Eubacterium sp. | reverse complement strand
AGGAACTAATTCGCAGACTTGCCACTTGCGAATATATATCTGAACACCGTAATCTTTTTATTACCGGTGCTACAGGCTGTGGTAAAACTTACATGGCCTGTGCCTTTGGCATGGAGGCTTGTAAGCAGTATTACAATGCCAAGTATGTCCGTCTTCCTGATTTACTTATTGACTTAGAGATTGCACGGACAGATGGCAACTACAAAAAAGTAATGGCTAAGTATGCCAATCCTGTTGTCCTGATTCTGGATGAATGGCTTCTATTGAAACCAACAGATTCAGAACAAAGGGATATCTTCGAACTGCTCCATCGGAGACGCAAGAAATCTTCAACAATTTTCTGCTCTCAGTATGAATTTGAGGAATGGTATGAGCAACTCGGTGGTGACGCCAGTCCTCTGGCAGATGCAATCATCGACCGCATTGCTCATGACAGTTATCGCATCAACATCACAAGCATAGATGCCGAGCATGACATTTCAATGCGTGAGGTCTATGGATTAGACAAGACATTACGCGAGTAAACTCGCATAAGATGATTTCCACTTCCCGGTCATCTGATTTCCAGATTTCCGGAAGTGCGATTTCATCGCACAAGAATATTCAATTGCTTTATTAGTAAATTCATCTGTATCGACTCCGTATTAAATGCTACTTTTCGATATACATGACAGTTCTCTACCTTTTCTTTTACAAATTTATCAACTTATATTCTCAAATTTAAATTCCCCCGAATTCGGGGGAATTAGAATTATTTTAAATATAAATGTTCCTCTTGCTCTTCTAAGATAATTATTCCTATTGTGTGTCAGAAACTACTCGGT
This sequence comes from uncultured Eubacterium sp., assembly GCA_945946665.1. GTDB lineage: Bacteria > Bacillota > Clostridia > Lachnospirales > Lachnospiraceae > Lachnospira. Next base: position 71,097 of record CAMEWO010000011.1, on the reverse strand, counting down.
GTATACCTGACTGTCACAATCACAACCATCTTCTTTGCTTCATCAATACGATACACTATTGTAAAATTCTTCACAAAAATCTGCCGATATCCCCGATTAGCAAAGGCGCCTGTTCTTCTAATGGAACCACGATAGGGCTTTTCATCTAAACTCAAAATAGCATCCTCCAAAGAATCTGCCATCTTCTCAGCAGTACCTATTTCCTTGAAATCATCTGCTATATGATTATAAATAGTGTCAAGGTCATCCGATGCCCTCTGCAACATTTTTATTGTGTATTTAACCAAAATGTTTCCTCCTCAATGAGGCTAATGTTTCTCTTGCATCAAGTAAAATACCTGTTGCTTCATACTCCTCTTCAGCTTCTGAAATTGCATTATCAATAGTCTGAGTTTCAACTATCTGTTCATAGGTTTCTATACTCATAACAACTAAATCACCATATCCATTTTTTGTAATAAAAATAGGCTCTTTAACTGCATGACATGCATCTGATATATCATTTGTATTTCTCAAATCTGTAATTGGTCTAATCTGTGGCATAAAGTACACCTCGCTTTCTTTGTACATTATTCTAACATAATTATATGCATTTTACAAATATATTATATATATTATATTATACACCAAAAACTCCATTTACTTGCGTATTATCTTACATACTTTCTTCCTCTATTATACATCAGAACGTAGCAATTTCACCTTCTATACGTTCAACCAATATAATATGAATGTTCCTATTAGCATTGCTCAGTCAACCAGAAAACCAAAATACCGCACAATACCTCTGGCATCTGCCTTGCCAGGTATAAAAAGGTGACTTTGGGCAGACAAAATATGGACAATCATGTCTTTTTCTCAGGGAATTTCTGCCCATACCAATGCATAACGCCTTCTTAGGTAGAGAAAATATCGTAGTTTAAGCTTTTTATCGCCAAATTCTTCTGCCCAAATCAATTCAAAACCTCTTGTTTGGATAGAAAACATCGTCACATTTGCCTTTTTTCACCAATTTTTTCTGTCCAAATTAATCAAATTCGACAGCTTAGGCAGATAATGTTTAGTAAATTACTATAAAAGTTACTCCATCTCGGTGTTCCTTTGCCTCACATGCCAGATACCAAAAATGGACGACCACAAATAAATTTGCGTCCTCCATTTTTAATATTTGTCGAGTTGGTGCTATTATTCATTCATCTTTGCCAGCTTCGCAGCCTGGTCGGCGGTTGTACAGCCATCAATCAACTCCTGGATATCTCCATCCATAACCTTGTCAATCTTGTAAAGAGTAAGTCCAATTCTGTGGTCTGTAACACGTCCCTGTGGGAAGTTATAGGTTCTTATCTTCTCAGAACGGTCACCTGTACCAATCTGGCTTCTCCTTGCGTCAGCTTCTGCGTCATGAGCCTTCTGTGTCTCCATATCGTACAGCTTTGCACGAAGTAAAGCAAATGCCTTTTCCTTGTTCTGAATCTGAGATTTCTCAGTCTGGGAATAGATTACAATTCCTGTTGGATAATGGGTAAGACGCACAGCAGAGTCAGTGGTATTAACGCACTGTCCACCATTACCTGAAGCACGCATTACATCAATTCTTATATCCTTCTCATCAATATGGATATCAACTTCCTCAGCCTCTGGCATAACTGCAACAGAAGCAGTAGATGTCTGGATTCGTCCGTTAGATTCAGTAACTGGAACTCTCTGTACTCTGTGGACACCACTTTCATATTTCATGACAGAATAAGCGCCCTGACCCTTAACCATGAATTCAACTTCCTTCATTCCGCCAATACCAGTTTCATCTGCGCTTAGTACTTCTATCTTCCATCCTCTTGACTCAACATAATGTGTATACATTCTGAAAAGCTCCGCAGCAAACAGGGCAGCTTCCTCTCCACCTGCGCCGGCACGGATTTCCATTACAATATCCTTGTCATCATTAGGGTCTTTAGGAAGAAGCAGAATCTTAATCTCATTTTCCAGTTCCTCCACTCTCTTCTTGGAAGAGTTAAGCTCCTCTTTAGCCATCTCAAGCAACTCTTCATCGCTTTCTTCATTCAGCATGGCAAGACTATCCTCAATATTCTGCTTGCAGCTCTTATATTCGTTGAAAGCTGTAACAATCGGAAGAATATTATTCTGTTCCTTCATGAGACTCCGGAATTTGTCCTGGTCATTAACCACATCAGGATTACTGAGTTCCGCTGTTATATCCTCATATCTGTTTACAATATCCTCAAGTCTGTTAAACATATCCATAATTCTTTATCCATCTCCATTCCCCAGTGTTATATTCGAAATTACATTAATCAAACTTATATGATAATTATCTGTGACACTGCCCACAGATATTGTTTACAACCTGGCTTTCACTACTCTGTCAAGGCCTGCCAGATCCTTTATTATTTCAACATCTCTAAACCCTGCCTCTTCCATAATCGTAGAAACCTGTTGTCCCTGATTACATCCTATTTCATAGAGCAGATATCCACCCAGGTTTAAATAATCCGGTGCCTTTGCCGATATCCTGCGGTAAAACTCTAATCCATCCGGACTTCCATCTAAAGCCATCACAGGTTCGTGAAGCCTTACCTCATCAGAGAGAGTATTAATTACCTCTGTCTCTATATATGGCGGATTAGATACTATTACATCAAATTTAAAATGAGAATCTGGCTCCAAGCCACAATTCTTATCCAGTGAATCAAACAAATCTCCCTGACAAAACCTGAAAATATCTTTATTATCCCCATAATTAAGCAAATTACGAGAATCATATTTTTCCTCATCAGCATTAACAATACAATATCTGTCTTCAGGAATAAGCCTTGCGCCATTGGACTGTGCAACTTCCAGAGCTTTATCTGACAAATCGCACCCACATGCAAAGGACAGCTTCCTTTCCAGTGCCATTGTAATAATAATGCAGCCTGAACCTGTACACATATCAAGCACTGCATCATTATCACGGGTTACCTTAAGGGCCTGTTCCACTAAAATCTCAGTATCCAGCCTTGGTACAAGAACATTCTCATTAACAAGAAATGACCTTCCATAAAAGCATGCCTCTCCCAGAATGTGCTGTAAAGGCTCTCTGTTCATCCGCCTCTCAATATATTCCTGAAATGTGGCTAGACACTCTGCCGAAACTTTCTCGGTACTCCTGCACAGATACTGGGTACTGTCAAATCCCGCAGCCTTAAGCATAAGCTCCCGGCTGTCATATTCAGGTGATTCCACACCACTGCATTTTAGAGAAGCTGCACCCTTAAGTACAGCCTCTCTGTATGTTACATTCTCCATAATCTACTTATCAAGCTTTCTCTGCTTGAATACTGGCACATCATCAGCAAAAAGTTCTTCTTCGTTCTCATCATCAAATGCTTCATCGTCAAATACGATTCCGTCATCATCAGGATCAACATCATCTTCCTCTGTTCCATCCTGGCTGAAGGTATCTTCATCTATCTCATTGCCGTCTTCATCCTCAAATGTGAACATATCCTCATGGGAATCCTCATCCGCACTGCCGGTTACATCAGATACAGCCTCTGAACCTGTTTCAGATGCCTCTTCACTCTTAAGGGCTTCCTTTAAAGCTTCCTGTTCTTTAAGCTGTTCTTCGTATTTTTCTTCCTCGGTTACGAAATCCTCTGGTTTAGACTCTTCTATTTCAAAATCCTCATCATCCTGATGATATTCTGTAACAAACTCTTTCCAGTCAAATACAGCTTCCACAGCTTTGATTGCGACCTCAACCATTCTTCTGTCAGGCTCTTTAGTTGTAAGCTTCTGCATTGCAATTCCCGGAATACTGATTATATTAAGGAACTTACTGTTGTCATTCTTTCCTGCTGCCCGTAAGATTTCATAGGAAACGCCTGCCACAACAGGTATAAGCAGCAGCCTTATCAATATCTGAAGTCCCGTATTCTCAACTCTTATAAATATAAAGAAAATGATACTTATAAACATAACAAGGAACATAAAGCTTGTTCCGCATCTCTTATGGAAACGGGAACTTTTCATGACGTTATCAGCTGTAAGGCTGTATCCGTTCTCAATACAGTTGATACATTTGTGTTCAGCGCCATGATACATAAATGTTCTTCCCACATCCTTCATATGTGACACCAATGCCAGATATGCAATGAATATAAGTACTCTAACCAGACCCTCTACCAGATTTAAAACAAACTGGGATGATATGAATCTAACCAGAAGTCTGGAAATAAGATATGGAAGAAACATGAATAATCCAAGTGCGATAACAACAGCCAGAACAACTGTAAATGCCATCAGAACTGATTCCAGCTTATCCTTGAAAATTGCCTTTCCTAGTTCATCAGCCTTAGTTGTCTTCTGCTCCGCAGGGTCGTCATAGAAACTGGCTGAATAAGTAAGTGTAGATACACCCATAACAAGAGAATCTACAAAACATACTACTCCGCGGATTATTGGGAGTTTAAGCCATTTGTACTTCTCCGTAATTGGCTGGCTTTCCTTGACAACAACCTCTATTTCATTATCAGGCTTACGAACCGCAATAGAATACTTATCCTTATTGCGCATCATGATTCCTTCGATAACAGCCTGACCACCGATTCCTGATGTTTTCATTCCTCTCTCCATTTCTGCAGCGATAATCCATAGACAGGTCAGCTTATAATCTTCCCTGCCAATAATATATGTGCCGCTGCTGCACAACGAAAGAAAAAAGGTTGAGGCATATACGACCCCAACCTTAATAAACAGCAATAATTAATCGTTCTTAACGCCGTACTTCTTATTGAACTTATCAATACGTCCACGTGCTGATGTAGCCTTCTGCTGGCCTGTGTAGAATGGATGGCACTTAGAACAGATTTCTACGTGGAGATCTTCCTTAGTTGAGCCTGTTACGAACTCGTTACCACAGTTGCAGACAACCTTTGCCTGATAGTATTCTGGATGGATTCCTTCTCTCATGATTTTCACCTCTTTATACATACTTTATTAAATATTTGCAAGACTTAAGCTTACAAAGTAATCTTTGTTATCCATAAGCAGCTTTGACATTGTATCATATACCAGAAAAATATGCAACACATTTTTAAACATATCTGTTTTTTATTACTGTCTGCACAAATTCCTGATTATTCCTGGTCTTGGCAAACAGGTCCAGAATCCGCTCTGCTGCTTCATCTGTCTTAAGACCACTCAGGGCTTTGTGAACAATATCCATTGCCTGCTGCTCATCAGCATCAAGAAGAAGATCATCCCTTCTTGTTCCGGATTTGGCTATATTAATTGCAGGGAACACTCTCTTTTCAGAAAGTTTTCTGTCTAATACAAGCTCCATGTTACCTGTTCCCTTAAATTCCTCAAAGACTACATCATCCATCTTGCTTCCTGTCTCAACAAGAGCTGTTGCAAGAATAGTAAGGCTTCCTCCCTCACGCATATTTCTGGCAGCACCAAAGAAACGCTTTGGCATATGTAATGCTGCCGGGTCAAGACCACCTGACAAAGTTCTTCCGCTGGCGGTTACCGTAAGGTTATAGGCTCTTGCAAGTCTTGTTATGCTGTCCAGAAGAATAATTACATCCTGACCGTACTCTACAAGTCTCTTGGCACGCTCAATAACCATTTCAGATACTCTCTTGTGTCTTTCTGGAAGCTCGTCAAATGTTGAATAAATAACTTCAACATTATCACCGGTTATAGACTCTTTAATGTCTGTAACCTCCTCAGGTCTTTCATCTATGAGAAGTATTATAAGATGCATTTCAGGGTTGTTCCTGGTCACAGCATTGGCAATCTGCTTAAGAAGTGTTGTTTTACCAGATTTAGGCTGGGAAACAATCATTCCTCTCTGCCCCTTGCCAATTGGAGATATGAGGTCAACCATTCTCATAGCAAGTGTATTGCTGTTCTTTTCAAGATGAATCCTGTCATTAGGAAATACAGGTGTAAGTGTTTCAAATGAAGGTCTTCTTGTGGCTGCCATAGGGTCAAAGCCATTAACAGACTCAAGATACATAAGGGCTGAAAACTTCTCATCCTTAGTTTTCTGTCTCTTAGGTCCTCTTACAATATCTCCTGTCTTTAAGTTAAACTTCCTTATCTGAGATGGAGAAACATATACGTCATTATCTCCCGGAAGGAAATTCTCGCATCTGATGAATCCGTACCCCTCACTTAAAACCTCAAGAATTCCGTCAGCATACTCCAAAGGACGCTGTGGCTTCGGCTCTGAAGGATTCTGTGCGCTGCCGGTTCCTGCCGGCTGTGTATTCTGCACACCGCCAGCAGCCGTCACACCTCCCGATGCCTGTGCACCAGTCTCCGCAACATGTGGATGCTCCTCCGGCTTAACTACAGTTTTTTTCTGAACCGGCTTGGAATTCTTTAATTCCTTTTTCTCTTTATCTTCCTCTTCCTGTGCCTTAAGAATCGCATCAATAAGGTCAGCCTTTCTTAGTGAAGAAATGTTTTTAATCTTCTTGTCCTTTGCGAATTCACGTAAGACGCTTAAAGACAATGTTTCTAATTTTTCACGCATACCATATTCTCCCGGATTTAAAAATATTTTTATAAACTAGTGGAAAAAAAAGATTTTTGAAATACATCTGGATAACTGCAAAACTATATGCAGCATAAAGATTTAATCGCTAGAAATAATTATACACGTTTCTTACATTTGTTGCAAATTATTTTTGCATTTGGTATCATTTATAATTATATCAAACCGAAGTCAAAAGATTAAATTTGTTCCTGCCTGAAGGATAAAGTTTAACCTTCTTGGCCAGCATAAACGTAAAATGGAGGATTATTATGACAAACGCAGAGAAAGCTCTCGCACTTCATGAAGAGTGGAAAGGTAAATTCGAGACAACACCAAAAATGAGTATCACAACAAGAGAGGATCTTGCTCTGGCTTATACACCAGGAGTTGCAGAGCCTTGTAAAGTAATTGCCAAGGATAAAGATGCAGCTTACACATACACAATCAAATCCAACACTATTGCAGTGGTATCTGACGGAAGCGCTGTTCTTGGTCTTGGTAATATCGGCGCATATGCTGCCATGCCTGTTATGGAAGGAAAGGCTGTATTATTCAAGTCATTTGGCGGTGTTAACGCCGTTCCAATCTGTCTTGATACTCAGGATACTGAAGAAATCATTAAAACAGTTGTTAACATAGCACCTGCATTTGGCGGAATCAACCTTGAAGATATATCTGCCCCAAGATGTTTTGAAATCGAGGAAAGATTAAAGGAAATCCTTGACATTCCTGTTTTCCATGATGACCAGCACGGAACTGCCATCGTAGTATTAGCTGGTATTATTAACGGACTTAAGGTTACAGGCAAGAACAAGGAGGATTGCAAAGTTGTTGTTAATGGTGCAGGTTCTGCCGGCGTAGCAATTACCAAACTTCTTCTTACATATGGATTTAAGAATATTACAATGTGTGATAAATCAGGTATTCTTTCTAAGACTTCAGAGGGTCTTAACTGGATGCAGAAATCCATGATGGATGTAACTAACCTTGAGGGCAAGACAGGAACTCTTGCAGACGCATTAAAGGGTGCTGACGTATTTGTGGGAGTATCTGCCCCTAACATCGTAACTCCTGAGATGGTCGCTTCAATGAACAAGGATTCCATCCTTTTCGCCATGGCAAATCCTGTTCCAGAGATAATGCCAGATGTAGCCAAGGCTGCCGGAGCAAGAGTTGTAGGTACAGGACGCTCTGATTTCCCTAACCAGGTTAACAATGTCATTGCTTTCCCTGGCATATTCAAGGGAGCTCTTGAAGGACGTGCAAAGCAGATTACTGAGGATATGAAGCTGGCTGCTGCACTTGCCATTGCAAACCTTATTCCCGACTCAGAGCTTTCTGACACCAATATTCTTCCTGAAGCATTTGACCCTAAAGTAACAGATGCTGTCTGCAAGGCAGTTATGGACCACATTGAGAAGTAATTATTCATGAGACCATATTTTTATTCTGTAAATGAATATATTAAAGACACTTATGGTGTCAAAATGTACAAAATAGCCCTGAACGGTGGGATGACATGTCCCAACCGGGATGGGCTTATTGATACGAAGGGCTGTATATTCTGCAGTGCTGGAGGTTCCGGGGATTTTGCAGGGGACGCTGTGTATAAAAAATGCAACCCAGCTGCTTATGAAGATTCCGTCCCTGTCACTGATTGTACTACTTCCGCAGATTTCGTCCCTGTCACTGGTTTCAATGGGCAGCTTCCTGCTCCTCTTGTCAGCATTGACAAACAGATAGAGGCTGGTAAAGCTCTTATTTCATCCAAATACAATGGTAATGACTTCATTGGGTATTTCCAGTCCTACACTAATACTTATGCTCCATATGAGTATCTTGAGCAGCTTTTTACCCATTGCATTAACAGGGATGATATAAGAATACTGTCAATTGCCACAAGACCAGACTGTCTTGACCCCAAAATAATCTCACTTCTTGCCCGGCTTAACCAGATTAAGCCAGTATGGGTGGAATTGGGATTACAGACTGTTAATCCTGATACGGCACATTTTATAAGAAGGGGATATGAACTTAACGTATACGACACAGCAATTAAGATGCTGAAAGAGGCTGGCATATATACAATAGTCCATATGATTGTAGGTCTGCCGAAAGAATCCCTGAAGGATTATCTTAACACTGCGAAATACATTGCATCCTCAGGAGCTGACGGAATTAAGATAGCACTTCTTCATGTCCTTAAAGGAACAGACCTTGCCGCCTGCTACTACAACAATGAATTTCAGATAATGTCAATGGATGAATATATCAGTACACTGGCTGAAATCATACAGATTCTGCCACAAGACATGGCAATCCACCGTATTACAGGAGATGGACCTAAGAATTTGCTTATTGCACCATTATGGAGCAGCAATAAAAAGCTTGTTTATAACAGCATTATAAAATATTTTCGTGAAAATGACATACACCAGGGGAGATTATATCGATGAATACCGACTCAATAACACTTTACAAGCTAATGATAATGTACATGCTTAACAAGGTGAATTTTCCACTTTCCAACAGCCAGATTTCTGAATTCATGCTTGAAAACCAGTTCACTAATTATTTCACTCTGCAGGAAGTCATTAACTCCCTTGTTTCTGATGGTTTTCTTTCAGTAGTTACCTACAGGAACAGCACACAGTACAAACTTACCTCTGAAGGCACGGAGACTATTGGATTCTTCTATACTAAGATATCCCAGAGTATCAGGGATGATATTGACAATTACATCAAAGCCAATAAATATGAATTAAAAAGTGAAGCCGGAACAACAGCAGACTATTACAAAAACACTAATGGTGAATACACTGTCCACTGCCAGGTAAAAGAGGGAGAATCAACTCTCATAGAGATTAATGTATCTGTTCCTTCCGAAGATATTGCAGACAAGATGTGCTCAAACTGGAAGGATGCCAGCCAGGACATATATGATTTCATCATGCATAAGATGATGTAACGCTGTTTTAGGAGATATATCCCTCCACCACTTCCCAGAGTTTATCTATATTCTGCTTAGTCTCTGATGAAACTGGTATTATTATATCTTCTGGTTTAAGTCCCAATCCCGTTTTGATTGCCTTAACCTGCTTGTCCTGCTGGCTTCTCTTAATCTTGTCAAGCTTAGTGGCAATAATTACCGGGCGGTATCCGTTAGCTACAATCCAGTCATACATCATCTTATCATTAGCAGATGGGTCGTGACGGATGTCTATAAGCAGGAATACCTGTTTAAGCTGCTTTGACTGCTTAAGGTATCTCTCCACCATCTTTCCCCATTTTTCCTTAACAGACGGACTTACATTAGCATAGCCATAGCCTGGCAGATCCACGAGAAGCATGGCATCATTAATGTTGTAATAATTGATAGTCTGGGTTTTACCAGGCTGGCTTGATGTTCTTGCATAGGATTTGCGGTTCATAAGGGCGTTGATAAGGGATGACTTTCCAACATTTGATTTACCTGCAAATGCCACCTCTGGATATTCTGTTTCTGGAACCTTACTGGTAACTCCTATTACAATATCCAGATTTACTTTTTTAATAACCATTGCTCCAACCTTCTGCCCAGCCCATGGCTGATGCTTTTATGTTAATAAAATGATTTGTATTATAAATAATCACTTTGATACAAGTGCACAGGTAAGCACCTGCTTCATGTCTCGTGCATAGACAACAGAAAGTCCTCCTGTTATCTCTTCATCAAACTCTTCCACATCAGGTCTGTTTTCTTCCGGAACTATTACCGTTTTAACACCTGCTGTTTTGGCAGCAAGAAGTTTTTCCTTGAGGCCTCCTATAGGGAGAACTCTTCCTCTCAGGGTAACCTCTCCTGTCATTGCCACATCTGAACGGACAGGAATTCCGGTCACTGCCGAAAGAATGGCTGTTGACATTGTAACTCCCGCTGAAGGGCCATCTTTTGGAACTGCCCCTTCTGGGATATGTATATGCACAACATTATCGTCAAAAAACTTCTGGGATACCCTGTAAGGTGCTTTACTTACCACTGACTGGACGTATGTAAGGGCAATCCTTGCCGATTCCTTCATAACATCTCCCATCTGTCCTGTAAGAATCAGCGAATCCTTACCTGGCATTGTATTGACCTCAATCTCAAGGGTATCTCCCCCTGCTGATGTCCATGCAAGTCCACGGACAATTCCTGCCTCATCATGTTTATTTATCTTATCTGGATGATATTTCTTCTTGCCAAGGTAATCTGACAGATTCTTTCCTGTTATAGAAACTGTCACAGCACCATGGTCTATCTTTCCATCGTGATACTGGCTTACAACAACCTTTCTGCATACCTTTGCAATCTGGCGCTCAAGATTACGCACCCCTGCTTCTCTTGTATAGCAGTCAATTATGTCTGACAATGCTCTGTCTGTGAATTTAATATCTGCCCTGGTCAGTCCGTTTTTCTTAATCTGCTTTGCAACAAGATGTTCTTTTGCAATATGCATTTTTTCATTCTTGGTATAGCTGTTAACCTCTATTATCTCCATTCTGTCAAGTAAAGGCTTACTTACACCCGACAAATCATTAGCTGTGGCTATAAACAGAACCTGGGAAAGGTCTGTAGGCAGTTCAACATAATGATCTATAAACCTGCTGTTCTGCTCTGTATCAAGAACCTCCAACAAAGCTGCAGATGTATCTGAACGATAATCATTGCTGACCTTGTCTATCTCATCAAGAACCATGACAGGGTTCTTAACTCCTGCTTTCTTAATTCCGTCAATAATTCTTCCAGGCATTGCTCCAACATAGGTTTTCCTGTGTCCACGGATTTCTGCCTCATCCCTGACACCACCCAGACATACTCTTACATACTGTCTGTTAAGTGCATCTGCCACACTTCTTGCTATACTGGTCTTACCTGTTCCTGGAGGGCCAACAAGACATATAACAGGAGCATTACAAGCTTCTGTCACATTACGCACAGCAAGAGTCTCAAGAATTCTTTCCTTAATCTCTTTCATTCCGTAGTGGTCTCTATCAAGGACAATTCTTGCATTATCAATATCTTTGTTATCCTGGCTGCAATTATCCCATGGAAGAGAAAGAAGCGTCTCAATGTATCCACGCTCCACATTAGCCTCGGATGAACCCTGTGTCACAGCACGGAATCGCTTGATTTCCTTTCTTATGCTCTCCTTAATCTCAGAGGATGCATTAAGTTTTTCCAGCTGATTAATATAGTCATCTGCTTCTGATACATCAGAACTGCCATTCAACTCATCATTAAGCACCTTAAGCTGTTCCCTTATGATGTAATCCTTCTGGTTCTTATCAACTCTCTCCTTAACCTTCTGGGTCAGCTCATCCTTAATCTGATATATATTCAGTTCTTCAAGGATATATCTGACCAGATCCTCATAGCATTCTTCTATACTGTCAAGTTCCAGAAAATGCTGCTTGTTCTGATTAAGCATAGGATAATCAATAATCATTCTCTTAATAAGAACATCTGCTTTATCAATATCCATCCATTTTTTAAGCATATCCTTACCAAGATTAGGATTGGCTATGCTAATCTTTCTTATAACCTCTCTTAATCCTGAAATCATGGCTTTAGACGTATAATCATCTGCCGGCTTAATCCATGTGTCACAGACCTCAACATTGGCAGCAAGTCCCGCTTCAGTATCCCCTATATACTGGGCAATAGCCTTCTTCTTTCCCTCAACCTGGACTCTGAAAACATTGTTAGGCAGTTTGAAAACCTGGGTTATCACAGCAACTGTTCCTGTTTTGTACAAATCATCAGGAGTTGGGTCACCTATCTCAGGATCAGTCTGGGCAGTAAGAAATATTCTCTGGTCATCGGCTGACAAAGCCTTTTCCAATGCCTTAATGGATGATTCTCTGCTTATATCAAAATGTATGACCATGTCAGGTAACACGGTCATACTTCTTAACGCTATAGCAGGTAAAATTAATATATTCATACTAATCTCCATTCATAAACGAAATTATATACATTACTGGGCTTTCTTCACCACATCTGTTCTATACTCAATCAATGGCTTTGCTTCGCCATCCACTGCCTCTTTTGTAATGATACATTTGGCGATTGTATCATCAGAAGGAATTCTGTACATCACGTCATTCATTACCTTCTCTAAGATAGACCTTAATCCTCTGGCTCCTGTCTTTCTCTCAAGGCTCTTCTTCGCCACCTCCACAAGAGCATCATCTGTGAATTCAAGTTCAACTTCATCCAGAGAGAACAATGCCTTATACTGCTTGATAATAGCATTCTTAGGCTCCTTCAGGATACGCACCAGTGCCTCCTCATCAAGAGAATCCAGAGATACAACAACAGGAACTCTTCCCACGAATTCAGGTATAAGTCCGAATTTAATGAAATCCTCAGGCAGAACCTGGGCAAACATCTCTCCCACATCTGCATCTTTCTTCTCTTTAACCTGGGCATTGAATCCGATAGAACTCTTATCCATACGTGACTCAATTATCTTTTCCAGTCCGTCAAATGCGCCTCCACATATAAACAGAATATTAGTTGTATCAATTGGAATAAGTTCCTGCTGTGGGTGTTTTCTGCCTCCCTGTGGTGGAACAGATGCAACTGTTCCTTCTAATATCTTAAGAAGTGCCTGCTGTACACCTTCACCGGAAACGTCTCTTGTAATTGATACGTTCTCTGACTTCTTGGTAATCTTATCTATCTCATCAATATAAACAATGCCATACTGAGCTTTTTCCACATCATAATCTGCAGCCTGAATAACCTTTAAAAGAATATTCTCTACATCCTCACCTACATATCCTGCCTCAGTAAGTGTAGTAGCATCTGCTATCGCAAATGGAACATTCAGAATTCTGGCAAGATTCTGTGCAAGGAATGTCTTACCGGAACCGGTAGGACCAAGCATAAGAATGTTGCTCTTCTGAAGTTCAACATCCACCTTCTTGCCTGAAAGTATTCTCTTATAATGGTTATAAACCGCAACTGACAGAACCTTCTTGGCTTCATCCTGTCCAACTACATACTCGTCTAAGAATTCCTTGATTTCCTTTGGTTTAAGAAGGTTGATGTCAAGCTGTGGATCCTCTGCCACATCGTCATCATCCATAAGGAATTCCTCATCAAGAATTTCACTGCATATTGCTACACATTCATCACAGATGTAAGCACCATTAGCTCCTGCAATAAGCTTCTTTACCTTATCCTGAGGCTTATTACAAAATGAGCATTTTAACTTCTCATCATTGATCTTTCCTGCCATATAAACCTACTTTCTAAAATTGGCTGCCACTAACACAGCAGTGACAGCCTAATAAAAATTATCTCTTTTCAACTATGCTGTCAATCAAACCATACTCAAGCGCTTCTTTCGCAGTCATATAGTTATCACGCTCTGTATCACGAGCAATTTCCTCTACTGATTTACCAGTATTAGCAGCAAGAATTTCATTTAATTTATTTCTGGTCTTTAAAATGTTCTCAGCAACAATACGAATCTCAGTCTCCTGACCCTTTGCTCCACCTGAAGGCTGATGAATCATAATCTCTGCATTAGGAAGTGCCATTCTCTTACCCTTGGCACCACCTGCAAGAAGGAAAGCTCCCATGCTGGCTGCCATTCCCATACAGATAGTTGATACATCGCACTTAATATACTGCATTGTGTCGTATATAGCGAAACCTGCTGAAACTGAGCCACCTGGACTGTTGATATACAGATGTATATCCTTGCTAGGATCCTCAGCCTCAAGGAAAAGAAGCTGTGCAACAACTATATTGGCTGACACATCTGTAACCTCTTCACCAAGAAAAACTATTCTGTCCTTTAAAAGTCGTGAATATATGTCATAGTTTCTCTCTCCACGGCTGGTCTGTTCAACAACGTAAGGTACTAAACTCATATATTATCCCTCTTTCCTGCACACATTAATAACCAAAAGTCTGCGCCCTGTGTGCAGGGCACAGATTTGTAAACTTATTTATATAATTACTTCTCAACAGCACTGGAAACGATTAAGTCAACAGCCTTCTGGATTGCGATATCGTCTCTCATCTGCTTCTCTTCGCTCTCACCCATGAACTCCTTAATCTTATCTACTTCCATCTTATACATATCAGCCATCTTTGAAAGTTCAGCATTAAACTCATCATCAGATACCTGGATATTCTCAGCCTTAGCAACTGCCTCAAGAACAAGGCTGTTCTGAATTCTCTTAACTGCCTCTGGCTTCATGTCATCAAGAATCTTCTCTGCTGTAAGTCCTGTGTACTTGAAATATGTCTCTAATGAAAGACCCTGCTGCTGTAATCTCTGAGCGAAATCCTCAGCCATTCTTGTAACCTGTGTATCAATCATAGCCTGTGGGATATCCATCTTAGAATCTGCAACTATTTTTTCAATAGCCTCTGTCTCTTTCTGTCTCTTTGCCTCTGCTTCCTTGCGCTCTGCAATCTTCTTCTTAAGATCTGCCTTATACTCATCAAGTGTATCGAAATCAGATACATCCTGTGCAAAATCATCATCAATATCAGGAAGCTGCTTCTCCTTGATTTCCTTAACTGAAACCTTAAATGTAGCTGGCTTGCCCTTTAACTCTTCTGCATGGTAATCTTCTGGGAAAGTTACGTTAATCTCTTTCTCATCTCCGATATTCATGCCGATAATCTGATCCTCGAAGTTATCAATAAATGAATGAGAGCCAATTGTAAGAGGATAATTCTCGCCCTTACCGCCTTCAAAAGCCACGCCATCAACGAATCCCTCAAAGTCAATCACTGTCATATCGCCATCTTTAACAGCTCTGTCCTCTACAGTTATTGTTCTTGAATTCTGCTCTGCAACCTTCTTAATCTCTTCCTCAACATCAGCATCTGTAGCCTCTGTATCAGCCTTAGAAACCTCAACGCCCTTGTATTTACCAAGTTCAACCTCTGGTCTTACGGCAACCTCTGCCTCAAATACGAATGGCTTGCCCTTCTCTAACTGTGTTACAGAAATCTTAGGCTGTGAAACAATATCCAGTTCACTCTCGATACATGCCTTTGCATAAGCATCAGGAATAATTGCGTTTGCAGCATCCTCAAAGAATACTTCCTGTCCGTAGAGCTGCTCAATAATCTTACGAGGAGCTTTACCCTTTCTAAAACCAGGCACATTAATCTTGCTCTTGCTCTTATTATATGCAGTATTAAGACCTGCCTCAAACTCCTCAGCAGTAGCCTCAATCACAAGCTTAACCATATTCTTTTCTTCTAACTGTTCAACTTTGAAACTCATAATAATTCCTCCAATTTCCATCTATGCAAAGGCGCATAATCCTTCACAATGTACATACGTCGTAGATTATAGCATATAAACAAACATATTGCCAACCTTTTTTATAAAAAATTAATTAAAGATATGTAAAAAGAAAGCAGACCGCCCTTACGTCAGCCTGCTTTCCTTCATAATTAACAATCAGCTATAAGCAAATAACCGGCAACAACTAGTTACCTGAGCTCATCTGCTCCTCCTGCTTTCTGATCATCTTCTTAACCATGTTACCACCTACAGAACCTGCCTCTGCAGAAGTAAGGTCACCATTGTAACCTTCCTTTAAGTTAACACCGATCTCAGAAGCAACCTCCATCTTGAATCTGTCAAGAGCGCTCTGTGCCTCTTTCTTAGTCTTTGAACTGTTTGAACTTGAATTTGACATTAAAACCATCTCCATTCTTTTTCATAATAGAACAGCCTGGCATCAGACCCGGCGTTGGATTCCTCTCCCTGTATCAGCCGGCTTCATCAGCTGTTCTGTTGTTATTATGAGCACTACCCACAATTAATATGAATGGAAATTAATGGAGCAGTTATGGAAGATAATTAGTATAAATATCAAATGAATCAAATATGCAGTGCCACTTGTTAGTTCCCTGGGCAAGCACACAGACATAATGCTTTCCGTCCTTCTCTGCATAATTCACAAGACAATGTCCAGACTCATACACATATCCTGTCTTGCCTGCCTGGATAGAAACACCCTCAACTTCATTGCCATACATTCTGCTGAACATTGTGCTGGTAAGCTTAATTCCTTCCTTGTGCTTGTCAGTAGGTGTTGATTCATACTGATAGGTTGAGAGGACCTTGGCACACACCGGATTATCCATGGCAGCTCTCATAATAATTGCCATTTCAATCGGTGTTGTGTACTGGTTATCATTATACAGTCCTGAAGTATTCTCAAAATGCGTATTCTTAAGCCCCAGCTCATCACACTTCTTATTCATAAGCTTGGCAAATTCTGTCTCAGAACCAGCTACCAGATTCGCAAGTCCCACGGCAGCATCTGCACCTGATGGAAGAACAAGACCATAGAGCATATCCCTGGCCGAAACCTTCTCATCCACAAGATAACCTGCTACAGATGCCTCTTCCAGATATAATTTGTTAAGCTCATCAAATTTAAATGTATAATATGAATTGTCAATGTCTTCAATATTCTCCACCGCAACAAGCAAAGTCATGACCTTTGTCATGGATGCAGGATAAATCTTGGAATCCGGTTCACGTCCTGCAATAATAGTGTTATCTTCAACAGAGAGAAGGGCCACATATGGAATTCTGACTGATGAACTTGTTATCTCAGTGTATTTATTACTAAAGGCTGGATAATCATATTTCACTTTATAGATATCCCGCTGTCCTGATGATGCATCATCATTGCTGGCAGCCACCTCATCTACGTTATTACCAGCTATTCTTGAGCCAATAACATCCCTTATAGCCTTCACACCTGAAACAGCTCCAAAAATCAGAAGTCCAAGAAGAACAACTCCGCAGCATGCCGCAATAATACGTCTTTTTAGCAGCAAGAGCTGCTTTTCTCTGCGCCTCTTCATTCGGCGTGCCTTTTCCCGCCGTCTTCTCACAGCCTCTTCCACTGATACATCTCCATACACTGTATCTTCATATAAATACTCGTTATCCATTATACATCCCCAAAATATTAAACTAAAACGTACTGAATTGATTTACCAAGTGAATCTGCCACATCCTGTCCGCATAACAGCTTAACCAGTTCCAGACCCAAATCAACAGATGTTCCCATTCCTCTTGAAGTTGTTATGTTACCATCTGTAACTACACGCTCTGGAGCATCCACAATCCGGGCACCCTGCAGATATTCCTCAAATCCTGGAAAACACATTGCCTTCCTGCCTGAGAGAATCCCAACTCTTCCCAGTATACTTGGTGCTGCACATATGGCAGCAATCCGTTTTCCTTTAGCGTTATGTGACTTAATAGCATCAAGAAGCTCAGAACATTCCATATATGACTTATGTCCCGGTCCTCCTGGTAAAAAGAGCACATCTGACTGTTCTAAATCCACTTCACTAAACAGCTTGTCAGCATGTACAATAATATTCTGTGCACTTTTCACCTCTAAATTCCCTGTTATTGATACAGTCTCCACGTCAACCTTAGCTCTTCTTAGTATGTCAATAACTGCAAGAGCTTCCACTGTTTCAAAACCATTTGTCAAAAATGCAGTAACTTTCATCAACACTCTCCTGTCCGTCATAACAATAATTTCACGTTTCTATAACACATACGAAAGTATTATACCACATTTTTACCAGATTGTGAACTACTTCAGCTAACAGAATATTCATCTTTTCTGCATACTCTCAAATTCCATGTGAGCTATCAGCTTACGGCTGTCCCACTTCATGTTCGTAGGAGTAAGAACCGCCTTAAAATCCACATGGACATCAGAATGCTTAATGAAATCCAGCAGCTTGTCAAAATGCTTTTCTGTAAATTCACACATTAATACCACAGACTTGCCTGATGCTTCACCTACTGTTCCACCTTTATATAAAGGACATTCAGCCAGTTTTTCCAGGAGAACCTGTTCCTTATCTTTATCTGCAACAATCACCCCAATACCCATTCTGCTGCAGCATCTGTATATTTCCTGTACATCTTTCTGGTTCATATTAATCAAAACAGCTTTTTCTCTCATATCCTATCTCCATTCTTCCGTCAACTTATCA
This sequence comes from uncultured Eubacterium sp., assembly GCA_945946665.1. Classification (GTDB taxonomy): domain Bacteria; phylum Bacillota; class Clostridia; order Lachnospirales; family Lachnospiraceae; genus Lachnospira. The sequence goes on along the minus strand of CAMEWO010000011.1, from coordinate 52,501 downwards.
TAGAGACAATGATACAACACGGATAAGATTTTGCCAACTTGTTAATTATGGCTTACTTTAAACTTGAAAACAGTCTTAATAATTACTAATCCCGCAGCAGACAATACAAATATCAGTGCCATTACAGGTGCGCTGTCTCCTGTTCGTGGAGTCTGGGTTGCCGTTACAGGAACAGCCTCATTCTTTGAGCTTAAGAAAACTGCTGATTGGGAAGATGGCTTCTCAGACACGGCGATATCTGCGCTAAATTCAGTATATTCAGCCTCATTGCCGCACATATCTGTAACTGTAATATTCTTTATCCCATATGTGCCCGGTAAGCAATCCTCCGGCAGCTTTATGGTTCCCGTATATATTCCGTCATTATTCTTCATGTCTGAAAAAAGAATATTCTCAGAAAAAGTGAAGCATTTTAATAATGAATCGCCATCTTCTTCCTCCCGTTGTCTCTCCCAGACAAATTTAACAGAAGAAAGTCCGGAACCTGCATATAACACTTCTCTGTCAAATGCATCCACTAAGGTTTCATACGGATCGTATGCTTTAACAGCAAATTTTAATTCTTCTCCGGGAACAGCTTCCTCCTTTTCAATCTCAACCCCACTGATAACAGGAGGTTTGGCATCATTCTTTTCATTATTGACTATAATGCATAACTTAGCCTGGTCATCTGTCAGGTTTTCTTTTCTTGTGACTGTATGGCTTCCTGAATAAACATAAGGGTTAACATACATAGACACCTTATTCTGGCTGTTAGCAAGAGTAATTCTCTCTATGGTATACTTTCCTCCAGATGTATATAAAGGCACAGTTACATCAAGGTATTTACCCTCTGTGAGAGTGACATTCTCTCCACCAGCAGAAATTGTTCTGCCCTCCTCATTTTTAAAAACTGCTGCAGCGCCTGTAATGCTGCTTTCAGATGACGTAATTCCAAGAGTCAGTCTTATGGTATCTCCCGGATTAACTCCTGACCATGTATCAGCAATTGTGACAGATTCAAGCACTGGTGCGCCATCATCTGCTGCCAGCAAAACAGGTACAGCTCCCTGATTCTCTGTCTGCTGGAATACACTTCCTGTACTTTCATCCTGTTCTGCCGCCATAACACATACAGGTTCCATAAAAATCACATCTTTGACATCTGTAATCATTCCATTACTATGGTGTATCATTCTGCCAGCCATTATTCCAGCAGATATTCCAAAAATAAGTCCAATAGCACTTATAAGTGCAGCTGATACAGCTATTAATCTGTTCCTATACCTCATTAAAATCCTCCTTAAACTAATGTATAATATTGTTATTCTGTGAAAAAATGGCATATGCAGGTCTAGCTTATAAGTAAAAATCTGCCAATGACGCAGTCCATTCCGGCCGGAAATGGAGTGCAAGAATTCTGTAAAAGTAAATATTTGCGTGTATCAGTATACCGATGTTGTTATACTATCACATATTTTTATGAATTTCAAGTATAGTTTTTAATGATTTTCTAAAAAATATATAAAGCCCCAAAATAATATTGTGGTTTTAAAAACTATGTGTTATATTACTAAAAGCGACACCATTTAGTTTTGTTTTCAATAGAAATTTAATTATATATAATTTTGAGAAATGAGGAATATTATGTTCAAGATTTTTAGCGACACCCCCTGTGACTTTACACTGGAATATGCAGAATCCATAGGAGTATCTATTGTTCCACTTTATGTTTCATTTGATGGAGAAAACTATTCAAAGGCACAATATGAACTTACCACTGAAGACTTCTACAACAGAATGACCAGCGAGAAAGTATATCCTAAAACTTCAATGCCAAGTGTTCAGGATTACATTGACTACTTTTTGCCATATGTCAAGGAGAACACTCCAATAATTGCAATTACCATATCAACCTTGTTTAGCGGATCTTTTAATTCAGCAAATATGGCCGCTGACCAGATTAGGGAAGATTATCCCGATGCGCAGATTACCGTAATCAATTCCCAGTTAAACTCTGCTGCCCAGGGACTTCTTGTATATGAAGCTGTAAGAATGAACCGTGACAATGTACCATACGAGACAGTTATAAAGGTTCTTGAGGAGATGACCAAGCTGGGAACAGTTTATTTCGTAATAGAAGGTCTTGATTATCTTCAGACAGGTGGAAGAATCGGTAAAGTTGCATCACTTATAACAGGAATGCTTAATATCCGTCCTGTTCTGTACATGAACAATGGGGAAATCAGTATTTCTTCTATTACCAGAACCAGAAAGAAGTCTGTGACAGGTGTTTTTGAAGGTGTTAAGCGTCATTTCCAGACAAACAACATCGACCCTTCAACATATGAATTCACAACAGGCTCATCGGACATTAGTGATACGGGAATGTCAGAACGGGAAGAACTAAGAAACAGACTTGAATCTGAATTAGGTGTTGTATGCCTTGAAAACAGAGAGAACGTTGATATGCGTGTCAGCATGATTACCGGATGCCATACAGGCTCATACACAACAGGTATTGGTTATATGCCAAAGTACGAGGCAATCCTTCCTCTTGTAGAAAAATAAACAGAATGTACTTATAATAATTATGAAAGTAAATAGCCAGCTTCTGCAAACCACGAGCAGAAGCTGGCTTTGTTATTACAGGTGTTCCTGCATCCATCTGTATATATCATCAAATATCTCATCCCTGTTAAGTTCGCTGTGAAGCTCATGTCTGCAATCTTCATACAGCCTTAACTCTACATCATCCAGATATCTGGTGTACATCATGAATGCCTTCTTAACTCCCTTTCCGTAATCCCCCACAGGATCCTCTAATCCAGAAGCAAATAAAACTGGAAGACTGGCAGGAGTTTTGCGTATATTCTCTGGCTTTATGTCATACTTGATAATATTTAAGAATCCAAGATAGGCATTAGGAGTGAATACAAAAGAGCATTTCTCATCATTATCATACAATTCAACAATTTTCTCATCTCTTGTAAGCCATGCATTTCCACTCTTTGCATCAGTAATTCTTGTATTATATGTGCCAAACATAAGCTTTGACAGGAATCTGCTTCTATATCTGTCCCCCTTTGCCTTTGCAACGGATTTAGCTGCCAGAATACCACCTTCAACTACTGCCATAGGCTGGTTGCCTGTTCCAAGAATAACAGCTCCATCCACATCTTCCCCATACTGCATGAGGTATCTCCTAAGCATAAATGAGCCCATGCTGTGACCCATTATAAAATAAGGCAGGTCAGGGAAACGCTTCTTCATTATCCTTGTAAGCCTGTGCATGTCCATAACAAGATACATTCCTGTTTCCTCAGGAGAAACAGAATCATCAAAATATCCGTAGTCATCTTTGCATGCCACTGACTCCCCATGCCCAAGATGGTCATTACCAGCTACAACATATCCCTTATCTGCAAAATACTCTGCCATGCATGTAAATCTTTCAATATGGTCAATCATACCATGAACAAGCTGTACCACGCCTACAGGCTTTTCATATTTTTCTTCATCAGGATACCAGATAACTGCATGAATACTACATCTTCCACTGGATGATTCATATCGTTTTTCTTCTGATTTAATCATAATCCTCCATTCCGCTTATAAAGCAAATATCTAGTTCTTTGACCACATATAGCAATATGCCTGTGTTCTTGCCGCAAAATGATTGTTCTTAAGCAGTTCCTTCACCTGCTCCTTTGTATACCATGACGCCTCAATCTCCTCAAGAGTAGATGTGCTTGGAGCAAACTCCCCACTGGCCTTTCCAATTACCACTGCATTAGTCTCATTTGAGAATCCAATTGCACTGTAGCTGTCATAGAGCTTATCCTCAATAGACAAAAGAGTAAGCCCCGTCTCTTCCCGCAGCTCCCTTGCAGCTGCTATTTCCGGAGTTTCCCCTGGATCAATAAGCCCTGCCGGAAAATTATAAACAAAATCATTCACTGCCATACGAAATTCCCTGTTGAGAAGTATCTTCTCATCATTCTGGTCAGTTACTACTATCACCACGCCATCTGTATGTGGGTTCCTGATTTCTTCCGGACCAGTCAAATCCTTATTGCGGCTGATTATCTCATATACCTTGGTTTTATTGTCTTTAGTTATGTATGTAAGATTATACCTGTCAATAAATCTCCCCTCATGAACCTTCTCAATTCCCTGGAATTCCATTGTTAATCATGCCTTTCTTTTCTCTATCGCTTTACTGTTGCAATTATCTGTGCATTGTGAATGAATCAGGATTAAAGTTGCTGATATTCTCTCTTACTCCCCTGTCATCCGCTTCAGATATAAGGAAATCCCTGTCCTTTTTAAATGCTGTCTCTGACCTGTGCTGGCTTGGGCCTCCGACGCATCCGCCCTCACACATCATTCCTTCAACAAAATCAGCTGGAAGCTTACCTGCCTTCAGCAGAAGGAGTGCTCTCTTGCACTGGTCAGCTCCTGCACATTTCTCAACCTTAAGTTCCTCTGTATCAAATCCAACCTCTTCCATAGATTTAAGCACAGCACTGGTTACACCACCGCCATTACCAAATCTCTTTCCGAATACACTTGCCTGCTGTGTATCATTTTCCTCTGCCTCGAAAACAACCCTTTTAGCTTTCATCATAGAACGGAACTCTCCAATTGTAAGGGCATAATCAGCATTGCCCTGAACAGACTTGTCTGATACTTCATCCTTCTTGGCAATACAAGGTCCCACAAATACAGTAACGCAATCAGGATATTTTGCCTTAAGCATACGTGACACTGCACACATAGGAGAAACAGTAGTAGATATGTATCCTGAAAGTTCAGGAAAATGTTTCTTTATCATATTAACAAATGCCGGGCAGCATGATGTAGTCTTCTTCTTGCCTGACTCATACGCTTCAATCCACTCATCCGCTTCACTTGCAGCTGTAAAATCGCCTCCCAGACCAACTTCAATCATATCAGAAAATCCCAGCTTCTTACATGCTGTTCTTATACTTGACATAGATATCTCAGCACCAAACTGTCCCTCAACAGCAGGAGCAAACATGGCAATAACATTCTTACCCGCACGGATTTCATTAATAACATCAACAATATCCGATTTAGAACCAATAGCTCCAAATGGGCATCTATGGATACATTTACCGCAACGGATACATTTTTCATCATCAATTACACATATTCCGTTCTCATCCATATCAATTGCCCCAACAGGGCATGCCAGCTTACATGGTCTGATAAGGTCGGCAATAGCATTGTAAGGACATGCCTTGGCACACATTCCACATTCCTTACATTTATCCGGCTCAATGTAAGCTCTGTCTCTTCCCATGGAAATAGCACCAAACTTACATGCCTGCTGGCAGGCCTTTGCCATACATTTTCTACAGTTATCAGTAACAATATAATGTGAAAGAGCACAGTCTGCACAGGCAGAGCCAATAACCTGAATTACATTGTCAGATTCAGACTGACCATTATCGTTAGGACACAGTCCTTCTGCAAGACGGACTCTCTGTCTTATAATCTCTCTTTCCTTATAAACACAGCATCTGAACTTCGGACGAAGACCAGGTATCATCTTAAATGGAATCTCGTCTTTCTTCTCATCAAATGTTCCCTCAAAAGCCAGCTTTGCCACTTCATAATTGACTTCATGTTTAATTTTAAGGATTGTTGCATCATTAGTTAACATCTTCATATCCTCCAATATAAATCAGATTGTTGCCAGTTATTGTTATAATTTTATCATAATAAGCTGTCAAATACAATAATATACAGACACTGTCCAACGTAAAATATGGGTTAATATTCAAGGTAGTAATCATCACCTGCGCCAAATCTTACAATATCCACTCTTCCCGGCTGGCTGATTACCACATTAAATATTGTTTCAGTAACCTCCCCTGCCACTCTTCCTCTCATAGTTGAATAATTCTTGGTGCCAAAGTTCCCCCATACCAGTCCGTTCCCCAGCTTCTCTCTGTCGGTATTAAGAATAGGCAGTCCACCTGTGTCAGGGTCACTGTATGCACGTTCCAGATGGAGATGTCCTACATTCATAAGCATAAGCTGTCCTGACCATGCAGAGAAATCCTTCACAAACTTCCCATCATCATAAGGCTTTTTCTCATATGCTGCTGCAAGAATATTCTTAAGCACCTCTCTGTTACTTTCAGCAGAATACCCTTCCGGATAATCAAATGCATCATGGTCCATTATGTAATACCTGCAGTCAGGTCGTGAAAAAGCATCCTCAAGAAGCCACTGAATCTGTTCATCCTTATAGCCATAGAACAGCATTCCTATCTCCTTATTTTCCCCATCAGCTACAGTTCTGTCAGCGTTGCTCATGTTAAGACATACAACTCTTACATTCTTGCCGGGAATATCGTAATAAAAGTATCCATTATGATAGCTCTGTGCATACTGGCTGAAATTAGCCATTGTCACAGAATACCATTCATCATCATTAATTACATAATCCGGATCAAAATACAGTTCTCCATTAAGCTGTCCAGAAAAGCTGTTATCGTCATGATTTCCATGAAGTATGAAAACCGGCTTGTCGCAATTCTTCAATATATCGGATATAGACTGTATCAACTCCATGACATTCTGCTTTCCGTTGTCCTCAGCATGCTTTCCGCTATACAGGTCTCCTCCCACACAGACAAAATCAATATCTGTATTATTAGCCACATCAACCACAGCATTCAGTGCATGGTATCCCGCTTCCTTAATCTGCTCCGTGTCATCAATATGCAAATCTGTAACAAATAAATAGCTTACATATTCTTTTCTGTTTTTCTCCTGGACAGTCTTAATTGTATCCATAATTTCCTGGAGGTAACTTTCCGGATACTCCGAATTTCTTGTAAGTACTATTTCCCGTTGTGCATAAGTACCTTCTTCCGGTTTTCCCTGTTCATTGGATACGACTTTCTCATCATTAACGGTATCAGTGCCTGTTTTCTCAGTTATTGCCCCACCACATGCCGTACATATCAGAAGAATTCCTGCTGCCAGTATCACTCTTATCTTTTTAACCATATTCCACCTGCCTGTCATTAATCTTTTCTATCTGTCATTAATCTTTTTTATAATTCTAACATATTTTTCCTGCTTTAATATACAGAAAAATATTGTATTGAAGATACTTTTCATATTTATTATAATGGTTTATAAGGGTGCTTTTGTGTAAGTAATACGTAAGACAATATATTTATACAATTGCCGGATTAAAGAATAAGGGGGATAACCCCACAATCAGGAGGTTAATAATGAGTTCTGAACACAAAATACCTTACAAAATTTATCTTGAAGAAAATGAGATGCCAACCCAATGGTACAACGTACGTGCTGATATGAAGAATAAGCCTGCACCACTGCTTAATCCAGGCACACTTAAACCAATGACAGCAGATGAGCTTAAAGCTGTATTCTGTGACGACCTTATTGCCCAGGAGCTGGATGAAACTAATCCATATATCGATATTCCTGAAGAAATCAGGGAATTCTATAAAATGTACCGTCCTTCTCCTCTGGTAAGAGCATACTGTCTGGAGAAGAAGCTTGATACACCAGCTAAGATTTATTACAAATTCGAGGGAAATAATACAAGCGGAAGCCATAAGCTTAATTCTGCCATTGCACAGGCTTACTATGCCAAGAAGCAGGGATTAAAGGGCGTAACTACAGAGACAGGTGCTGGGCAGTGGGGAACAGCTCTTTCCATGGCATGTTCATATTTTGATCTGGACTGTCAGGTATACATGGTAAAAGTTTCTTATGAGCAGAAGCCTTTCAGACGTGAAGTTATGAGAACATATGGTGCGTCTGTAACTCCATCCCCAAGTAACACAACTGAAGTAGGAAGAAAGATTCTTGCTGAACATCCTGGTACAACAGGAAGCCTTGGATGTGCCATATCTGAGGCTGTTGAAGCAGAGACAAAACAGGAAGGTTACCGCTATGTTCTCGGAAGCGTACTTAACCAGGTACTCCTTCATCAGACAGTTATCGGACTTGAGACCAAAACAGCTCTGGATAAATACAATATCAAACCAGACATAATCATCGGCTGTGCCGGCGGTGGTTCTAACCTCGGCGGTCTTATCTCCCCATTTGCAGGTGAAATATTAAGAGGTGAACAGAATTACCAGATTATTGCCGTTGAGCCAGCATCATGCCCAAGCCTTACACGAGGTGTTTATGCATATGATTTCTGTGACACAGGAAAGGTATGTCCTCTTGCAAAGATGTACACTCTGGGAAGCGGATTCATTCCATCACCTAACCATGCTGGAGGATTGCGTTACCATGGTATGAGCCCAATTGTTTCACAGCTTTACCACGATGGCATCATCGAGGCAAGAAGCGTTGAGCAGACATCTGTATTTGAAGCTGCTGAACAGTTTGCCAGAGTTGAAGGAATTCTTCCTGCTCCAGAAAGCAGCCACGCAATCCGTGTTGCTATTGATGAGGCTCTTAAGTGCAAGGAAACAGGAGAAGAAAAGACTATCGTCTTCGGACTTACAGGAACTGGATACTTTGATATGGTTGCATATGAGAAGTTCAACAATGGAGAAATGTCTGATTATATCCCAACTGATGAAGATTTACAGGCTGGTTTTGCAGGCATTCCTAAGTTCCCTGGAAATGAATTCTAAGATGTGATAATCTCCAGAATATCAGCCCATTGCCCAGTTCGAGATTTCCACATTTGCGACACCCGAACAGCTCACTGGCATGGCATATACACATATAACCGGAACACGAAGAGAATCTAAGTGTTGCGACATATATGAATTACACTCGCTTATTTCTGCAACTGCCCACCAACTCGCCCCTGTTCGGGGCTCAGACATTTGTGCAGTTGCAGGCGAAGTGTAATCCATCCATGCCGCAGCACTAAGATTTCTTCTAAACGTTCCGGTTATATGTGTATATGCCATGCCAGTGAGCTGTTCGGGTGTTGCAAATGTGGAAATCTTAGGCATCGTCCATAGCTGATATTCTGGAAATCATTACATCTTAGCATTCTTTCTATGTAAAATCAGGAATGCTGCAACACAGATGATGATTGAGAGGATGGAGCCTACTGGGGCTGCAAATCCCATTGGAAGAAGGGTTTCTGGAAAAAATACAGATGCCAGATAGGAGCCGGGAACTCTTGCAATCAGGATTGAACATAGATTATGTATAAATCCAATATATGACTTTCCACAGGCACAGAAATATCCTGTAAAACAAAAATGTATTCCGGCAAACAGGCAGTCTGTAATGTATCCTCTGATATACTGGCCTCCAAGCACAATTACTGATGCTTCTTTAGTAAATATACTTACAACTGTTTCTGGCATAAGTTCCACAATTCCAGCCACAATAATTCCATAAACAACAGAAATTAATATTGCATAGAAAAGTGTTTTATCTGCCCTGTCTTTTCTTCCTGCACCAATATTCTGGGATGCAAGGGCTGATACAGAAGCAAGCATTGACGATGGAACTATGAAGGCTGCACTAATTATCTTTTCAACGATTCCAACTGCTGCAGCTGTGTCTAATCCACGCATGTTGGCAATTATTGTTATCACAATAAATGAAATCTGGATAAAGCCATCCTGGCATGCTACAGGGACACCTATCTTCATAATCTGTCCCATAACATTTTTATCAGGTCTAAAATGTCTCTTAGTAAGAGAAATTCCCGTCTTTTTCCTGGTTATGAATATAAGTGAGATAATGACGCTTACTGTCTGGGCTATTGTAGTAGCAAGAGCTGCTCCTGCTGCCCCCATTCCCAATGGTCCAACCAGTATGTAATCCAGTACAACATTAACAAGGCATGCTATGGCAATGAAATACATAGGACTTTTCGAATCACCAAGTCCCCTGAATATGGAACTAATTACATTATAGGCTGTAACAGCCGGAATACCTGCAAAGCAGATAATAAGATATAAAACAGTTGCTTCATAGGCTTCTGAAGGAGTTGACAGCAGTGAGACAATACCTCTCACCGATATAAGAAGAACAGCTGTTGCAGCTACAGATAACCCCAGAAAAAGAGTGACTGAATTACCGATGTAAGAAGATGCACTTTTCAAGTCATCCCCTCCCACTGATTTTCCTATTGTAACTGTTGCTCCCATGGCAAGTCCCACAATAATAACTGTAACCATGTGCATAATCTGGCTTCCGTTGGAAACCGCAGTAATCATGTCTGATCCTGTAAATTGACCTATAATAAAAAGATCTGCTACTCCATAAAGAGTCTGCAAAAAATATGATAAAAGATAAGGCAGTGAGAAAAAGACTATACTCTTAAACACACCACCTTTTGTCCAGTTTTTTTCCATATTTCTTATATTTCCTGTTCTTTTTTCTTCCTAAATTTTCAGCTTTCTCATATCTTTAGTACATACTATTTTCTATTCAAGCCATGCAGACAGCTTTCCGAGGCCTTCTCTGCTTCCTGAAAGATACAGAATATCTCCATCTCTGAATATATAATCAGGTGTAACTGTTTCAAGGACCTCGCCATTATTTTCTACAGCAATAATATTAATATTGAACCTGCTTCTAAGATTGGCATCCACAACATTTTTTCCCACTAAAATATCAGGAACATACATTTTTGAAATATTAATCTTCTCACTGAAATTAACAATATCCAGTACTCTTGATGTCTCAAGTCTTGTGGCAAGTCTCTGTGCCATATCCTTCTCCGGAAATACCACTTCTGCTCCCAGTTTTTCTAATATTTCACCATGTTCCGGGCCATTAGCCTTGGCAATAACCCTCTTAATCCCCATTCCAACCAGATTAAGTGTAGTGAGAATAGATATATCAAGGTGCTCGCCAATGCAGACTATAGCCACATCACAATTCTGTATTCCTGTGTCATACAGAGTCTTTTTATCAAGATTCTGGACAATGTATGCGTTCTCTGTATATTCCCGCATCTTTTTGACTTTTTCTTCATCCCTGTCAATTACAACAAGGTCTGCGCCACTCTCTGCAAGGGCAAGAGCTAGGGATTCACCGAATCTTCCCAGTCCCACTATTCCGTAAGTTATCTTTTCTTTTTTTCTGTTATTTATTAACATAGCACTCTCCATCTCCCCAATCTGAATGATTAATTACAATATTCCTAAAACTCTAATTATCCAATTGAAATATTTCCCTCTGGGAAGCTGACACGCTCTCCCTTTGAAAAATGCCACAGAGTTGCCACTGTCCATGGTCCCAGTCTTCCAATATACATAATTATAATTGAAAGCAGCTTACTTGGCACGCTTAAGCCCGGAGTAATTCCTGTAGACAGACCAACTGTACCATAAGCGCTTGTAACTTCAAAGAAAACATCAAAGAAACTCACATCCGGCTCAAATATTCCCATCAGATAAGTTCCTGCAAGTATTACACTTGCAGCAATAAGAGCTATAACTGATGCCTTTTTATAGGCATCTTTAGGAATTGAGTAATGAAATGCTTTCTCTGATGTATTTGTGGCAGATGACTTGATTCCCTGAAGAAGGACGAAAAATGTAGTAGTCTTAATACCACCACCTGTAGAACCAGGTGATGAACCAATAAACATCAAAATCATAATTACAAGAAGTCCTGATTTAGAGAATCCTGCCAGAGAATATGTGGAAAATCCTGCTGTTCTGGCCGATATACTGTTAAATACAGCTCCCATCCATGATACGTTCTCAGTAGCCTTAATAAGCACCGTTCCCACAACTATCAGAACTCCACTTACTGACAAAACAATCTTAGCATGCATTGAAAGATTCTTCCATCTGCATTTCTTTTCAAGAAGCTCCCATATAACAAGAAATCCAATTCCTCCGAAAAAGATAAGAATGCATGTTACAATATTCAGCATTATACTGTCGCTGTAATTAACAAGGCTCTGAAAACTACCAAGAATATCGAATCCTGCGTTGTTAAAGGCTGCGACAGAATGAAATATGCTTATACCAAGAGCCCTTGGAAAGGGATAGTCTTTTATAAATACTAAAAGGCTTAACAGCGCACCTGTTGTCTCAAATATTATGGTGACAATGAATATCCTCTTGACAAGCTTAATAAGTCCTTTTCCAGAATCTACATTCAACGCTTCCTTAACCAGAGTTCTCTCCTTAAGGTCCACCTTCTTACGCATAAGAAGCATAAGACCTGCTCCAACTGTAGTTACGCCAAGTCCTCCCGTCTGCATAAGAAGCCCCAGAATCATCTGTCCTACAGGCGTAAATGTATCATAAGCATCCACAACAATCAGCCCTGTTACACATACAGCACTTGTTGATGTATACAGAGAATCAATATAACTTAAATGTACTCCTTCCTTCACGCAGAATGGAAGTCTTAGAAGTATCGACCCGATTAATATCATGGATATGAATCCCAATGCAATTAGTCTGGCTGGCGATTGTTTTTTTATAACACTAATCATTTTCTTTATTTCCTAAACCCTTATAACTGTTATACTACATTTCTTAGTAACTATTTTATACCAGCTTTTTTCATTATTTCATCTACTGTTTCCAGAGGCGTACTGCTCCATGGATATGGTGCATCTCCAAACCCAGCTGAGGTAAGGAAATCTTTCTGTCCATCTGTAAGGAGCTGCTTATAGATTTTGTTAACCTGTGTAAGCCATGATATTACACCTTTCTTCTCATCACTGCCCATAGCATTAAGCCATGAAGTTGTCACATCATTAATCTCTGCTGTAGTAGTTTCCTGTATTGTCTTATTTGCTGTTTTTTCCTGCTCTCCGCATCCAAATAAAAGGCAAAGCATTGTTGCCATAATACATAATTTTATCTTTCTCATAAATATTCTCCTGCCTAAAACAATTATTTCAGCCTTAAGAAAATATTACATTTATTATGGCATTATATAGCAAAAAATGCAACTTCTAGTACTAATTTCATGACCTGGCATATACTATTCATTAAGCACCTATTTTTAAGGATCAGACAAATGGAGAAATATGTACAGCAGTCGCTGGAAACTCATTTATTTTCAGCAAGAATTATGAAAGAGCACTCACTGTTTTTAATGGCGGGATTTCCGTGCAAAGACGGGGCATGGATTAAGAAAGCTGATTTTTTTATGAACCAGTTTCAGGACTTACTACGGGATGTAGTAAGAATCAGCAGCAGCCATGTCTCACATAGTGTACTTGATGCAGATGAGATATCAACTGATTACACAATCCCTGCAGAAGAACGAACATCCAGGCTTACCGGAGTACCTATAGATACAAGAATAACTCTTGATTCAAAGCAGCTGCACCCAATAAGCACAAGAGCCAATTCCACTGTCAGCAGAATGCTTGTAATGCATGTTGACAGAATTAATCAGAGGGCATTTAATCTTGTAAGTGAATTAATTGAATTCAAAAAGTATCTTCTTCAGGAAATGGAGCAATGCAGGATTCTCAACGCCAATTACCCTCTCCTGTTAAAGCACATAGTAAGAGAAGCTGAAAGCTACCAGGAAAACATAAAAAATCTTATTACAAACCAACGATGCGTAGTTACTCCAATGTCTAATACAACATCTTTCTGGAATCATATTATGATGGAACATGCCCTATTCATCCGTGGTCTCCTCGACCCATCAGAATGTAAACTGATTAATACCGCTGAGGATTTCGCAAGGGATTACGGCAGCTTTCTCGACATGGAAAATGAACATAGAAATCATGCTAACAGCAGTAATAAAACAGATTGCTTCACAGATAATAATACTGATGAAATTCTTGCCAAAACTATTGAATTCAGCAAATTTAAGGCAGCAGGAACAGAGGGAATCCTTAACTGTAAAATTGCATCCCTGATTCTTCCACTTCTGGCAGATCATGTCCTTCGTGAAGCAAACCACTATATCAGGCTTTTACAGATTGATAACATGAAATCCTGAAAAAAATAAGTGTATCTGGCATTATTACCGCCAGATACACACTTTGAAAGTCTATTTGTTGTATATTATTATACAAAACATGATACCACGGATTGCTCCGTGTTAAAAGACTACCATGTACGTGAATTTAATTCTTTAAACTGGGCAACTGTAGGAACGTGTGAATTCATACCACCGTCTACGTTTACAATCTGTCCGCTTACATAGCTGCTCTCATCAGAAGCAAGGTAAACACACATATGTCCGATATCCTCTGGACAACCATAACGGTTAACCATAATATTGCTTAAGAAAATATCCTTTAATGCCTGAGGTACATGTGCCTCGTTCTGTGGAGTAACAATAAGACCTGGACGAACACAGTTACAACGGATATTCTGCTTGCCATACTGCAGAGCTGTAGACTTTGTAAGCATATCTACTCCAGCCTTAGCGCAGGCATAAGCTGTTGAACCAAGGTCACCACCACATGAAGCCATAGAACCAATATTAATAATTGATCCACCTGCCTCATTCTTAGTCATATATGGAAGAACACACTTTGTAGTGTAGAAAGTTCCTCTCATATCACTGTTAAACACTGCATCCCACATCTCAATAGTCAGCTCATCAACACGGCCATCCTTAAGACCTACATTAGCAGCATTATTAACAAGAACATCAATCTTGCCATACTTTTCAACAGTATCTGCCATAAGCTTATCAATGCTGTCTGTGTCAGTAATATCCATGAAGTGATAATATGCTTCTCCACCATCTTTAGCAATTTCATCTACCACTGCCTGACCCTTTTCCTGACGGCGTCCACAGATAACTACCTTTGCGCCCTCTGCTGCAAATAAACGTGCAATTCCGATTCCGATTCCACTTGTTGAACCTGTTACAATAGCAACTTTGTCTTTTAATCTGTCCATTACGAACCCCCTTGATAATAATATTACACCTGTTCCCATAGTCCCCACTGACTGAAGAACAGTGTTGTCAAGATATAGTCATATTATACCATCGTTGAAAATAAAACAAAAGAACTTTTTTATTATATTTCTACTACCACATCTGCTGTTGCAATTGTTGATGGACGATGTGCCACCATAATTATAATCTTATTCTTCTTATACTGCATAATTGACTGCTGGATTAACTTCTCCGACTCATTATCAAGAGCAGACGTAGCTTCATCAAGTATGATTATTGGTGCATCCTTTAATATGGCTCTGGCAATAGCCAGACGCTGCTTCTGACCGCCGGATAAAGTGTTTCCCCTTTCTCCAAGGATAGTATCATAACCCTTATCCAGTCTCATAATAAAATCATGGGCGTTAGCTGCTTTGGCAGCATCTATAACCTCTTTACTTGTGGCGCCAGGTTTACCATTGCAGATATTGTTATATACTGTATCCCTGTACATATAAGGCTCCTGGGGGATATAAGCAATAAGGCTTCTCACTTTCCCCAGACCAAGTTCATCACTACTTATGTTATCAAACAGTATCTTCCCTCCCTTAAGTGAATAAAAGCCCTCTAAAAGCTTAATAAGCGTACTTTTACCTCTTCCAGACTCTCCAACCACAGCATAGCTTATACCCTTTTTAAAAGACAGGCTGAAATTATCAAACACATTCTCCTCTTTGCCCTCATATCCGAATGTAATATTATCAAGTCTGATTTCTTCAATTTCATTATCTGGACTTACTTTGTCCATATTACATCCATTAAGATTATTTCCCTTTGCAGGTTTCATAGCAGGATAAATACTGGTTACCCCGGCAAGATTCTCCTCCGGGAGTTCCAGAAAGTTCAGAACCCTTTCGGCATTCACAAGACAGCTTGCAAGGCTTGGTATATATTGCCCCATCAACAGGAAATTGTACTGGAATGTTCCGTACAGCGCATACAGTGAAATCAGATTACCAATATTACCATTATTCTTCTGTATATATATTATTCCAAGGGCAAGGAATGCCACTGAACCAAGAAGGTCAAAGGCTGCTCTCACGCTGGCAACCAACGCTTCAAGACTGCCCTGCTTTTTAGTATTACGCCCACAGCTTTCTGAAGCTTTATTGAGATTGTTGCTGATAACCGATTTAAGTGGATACATTCTTATGGTTTCCATACCCTGTAACATATCAGTTACAGATTCACTTATCACCTTATTATCTTCTGATATCTTTCTGCTGTATTTCTTCATAAGAGGTATCATTAAGAAATTAAGTGTAAGAGAAATAATGCACAATACAAATAAACCAGCCATAACAGGAGGGCACATAATAAACATAGGAACAGTACATACACATACCAGAATAACCGGCATTAACACCCTTCTTATTCTTGAACCAAACACTCCTGAAGCCATATCTGTATCATATGTAAGCTTTGCCATAAAATCGCCAGTGTGGTTTTTCTCATAGAATTCAACAGGAAGGCACAGTGCTTTAGAGAAAACAATATTTCTCATATTAGCTCCTGTCCTTTTGGCTTCATTATTATAACCAACTGACAAAGACACCCCGATTCCAAGCTTAATGAAAAGTACAATAAGAATCAGCTGGACAATATTAGTATCCCAGAATGCTTTGCCTGCCACCGCAGCATCTGTAATTATTCCAAGAATACGTGATACCAGCACAGCGGTGATTCCATCAATTACGCCCATGCCAATGATGGCACCAAAATACAGTATCGCACGCCATCCCTGAAATTTAACTATAAGCTTTCTTAATGTATTAAAATTCTTCATATTAATCCCCATTCCGCATACACTTTTAGTCACTTACTGACATACTATACAGACTGCTGTATACCTGGTTAAGTTTCATAAGTTCATCATGTGTTCCACTTTCCACAATCCTGCCCCTGTGAAGCACATATATACAATCTGAGTCAATTATTGTATTGAGCCTGTGGGCAATTGTAATGACAGTACAATGATTCTTAATATTATCCAAAGCAAGCTTAATCTGATTCTCATTATCCACATCTACAGATGCAGTAGGCTCATCAAATAATATAAGCTTTGCATTCTTGTACAGAGCCCTTGCAATGGCTATCCTCTGCTTCTGTCCTCCCGATATAAGATCTCCTCTCTCTCCCACATTAGTCTCGTATCCGGAAGGCATGGCCATTATGTCATCATGAATCCTTGCCATTATGCAGCATGCCTGAATCCTATCCATATCGGGATTATCATCTCCACATGCTATATTCCAGGCTATGCTGTAAGGAAACAAAAATGTATCCTGGGATACAATTGCAATATCTTTTCTTAAATCATCTAACAGATACTTACTCATATCCTTTCCAAATAAGCTGATATGACCGCTGTCTGCCTCATATAATCCGCATATCAGTTTGAAAATAGTGCTTTTTCCTCCACCTGACTCTCCCACAAACGCAATATTCTGACCATTCCTGACATCAAGGTTAAAATCAGACAACACCTGTACACTAGAATCATAGGAAAATGATACATTATGAAAGCTTACGGCGATATCCTCTTCCTGTTTCTGCTGTATGCCTGATTCCTCAACACCAGCATCGTGTCCTTCATCAGGAAATTCCATAAGTTCCTCTAATCTATGCTTAGATACAAGATCAATCTTAGCCTCAATAAAATAGTTAGGCAGCATTCCCAGAGGCGACACAATTCTGTTTAATAAAAGAAGAAAAACTGACATATCACCAATAGACAGGAATCCTGCTCTTACCCTGAAGAATGCAGTAATTCCAAGAATAACCTGTGGTGAATATCTTAAGAGTTCAGAAGTAATCCATGCAATCGAAGATATTGCATTCCTTCTGTATTCAAACTTAAGTATCTTTTTGTTAGTATCTTTTATCTTACCCTTAAAATGATCCTCAAGACCAAAGCTTTTAACAACCTGGATACCACTTAAAGCATCATATGCCAGTTCATTAATCTCATCATGGAGCTGTGCATGCTTCCTTGTGAGCTTTGATACCATACCTCCAGTAAATCTTGATACTATTATCATAAAAGGAACTACAAATAAAAGAATGATTGTCAGTATATAATCTATCTGAATCAGCGAAACCAGAATTGTAGCTATTGTAATTACAGATGACACCATTGAGGGAAGAATATCTGAATAATACTCGGACATTCTGGTTACATCATCAATAAAGTTATTCAGAACTCTTGCTGAAGTGTAGGAATCAAAATACTTAAACTGTATTCTTAGGAGCTGCTGTCCTGCCTCTTTTCTGAATCCTGTCTGGATATTAGCAGCAAATATTCTCGTTGCCATAACCTGAATATAAGTAAATATAAATGACAATGCAATAAGTATAATCACATAAATCCAGAACTCTGTATTAATACAGCCAGAGAGGTTTCCATTAAAGAGAGCATCAATAGCATCAGATATCTTATTGTTACCAAGAACAAGTGCTTTAGCAGCAATGTATGCACTAATTATCTCCAAAAGGAACCATAATATATTATTCTTTACCAGTCTGCTGAATATGTTACCCCTCATGCACCTTCTCCTATGTATTGCAATGATTTTAATTCATTATACATTACATTGTAGAATATTACAATAGTTTTTAGAACATTTGTTTGGTATATTTATTATTAACAAAATATATTGACACACACGCTTTTGTATAATATCATATCTTTTATATTAATTCATTACTTATAATTGTATTTATATATATTTCACCTATTAACATTACGTATTTTACGTGCTATAATAGAAAAGGAAACAAAAGAATGAAATTTCGAGAATGAAAGGAACATAATATGAATTACATTTATCCTGCAATATTTTATCCAGAAGATAACGGATTTTACTCTGTTGTATTTCCTGACCTCAACGAATTAGCCACATATGGAGACAGCCTTGCCGATGCATTTGCAATGGCTCAGGAAGCATGTGGTCAGTATCTATTTACTTCCCTTCGTGACGGCAACGCTCTCCCCACTCCTACGCCTATTAATAAAATCGAAAAAGATGAAGACGCAGCACTTGTCAATTTAATTTGTGTCAATCTTGATAATTATGCCCGTGCATACAATGACAAAGCAGTAAAAAAGACACTTAGTATTCCTGCATGGCTCAATACTGTGTGTGAAAACTATGGAATTAATTATTCAAAAGTATTAAAAGATGCATTAATTGCTAAAATTCAAATACACTCTTAATTCTTATGATATGCCGCCCAGCATACTAATTAATGTATCTGTAAGTTCAAGAATCTTCTCCATATCAACTTCTCTTACACATATAACCAGCTGCTTGATAACCGGCTTGATTTCTTCGGAATATTCGTAGGACTCAAGCTGGTTTAGAATGCTGTCTGCCGCATCCAGATCAAAACAATCTACTGCTTTATGCAAATCCATTAGTTTTTCCTTAAGATTCTCCACAGTTATCTGCTCTGTTCCATTAAGCTGTGAATTGCAGAATGGATATAGTATTTCTTCATAGCTTTTATACAGTTTTACGAGTTCTGGAAATTCTTCCTTTATCTGTTCCACATTTTCATCATTACCAAGCTGTTCCATTCTGTAAAACTTTTGTGAAAGCTCCAAAGCCCCTATCATCCTTGACATGTTTTTCAATGCGTGAACTTCAATGGTATAATCACGGACATTTCCAGTTTCAAGGCACTGGGTAAGCTTATCGATATTTTGTTCAATAACTCTGCAATAATCCCCCATGAGTTCAACGAACAATTCCCTGGAACCGCAGTTCTTTAATCCTTCTTCCACATCAAGGCCGTCTATATTCTCCATGCCCTCTGTGTCAGAAATGCGCTCTGAGCCATCAGTTTCTGCTTCATCATTTACTGCATCGTTATGTAATATTTTGAGGCTTCTGCTGTCATTCTTCTCAGATTCCTTGTCCGGTTTTACAATTAGCTGTTCAGGAAGCCATGAGCGAAGGCATTTTGCCAGTTCCTCTATACGCACAGGTTTTGAAACAAATGCATTCATATGGGCATTTGTGAATATATCCTGAGCTTCCTGTGTTGCATTTGCAGACAATGCTATGATAGGAAGATTCTTAAAATAATCTCCCTCAAGGTTACGAATAAATGCTGTTGCCTCTATACCATCCATAACGGGCATCATATGATCCATGAAAACAATGTCAAAATGCATTTCCTGAACCATCTGACAAGCCTGCTTTCCATTTTCTGCCATGTACATATTCAGCTTATATGGGGCAAGAAGGCCATTTATTACTTTACGGTTCATCTCATTATCATCAACCACAAGAACATGTGCATCTGGTGCTGTAAAGTTCAAATCCTCTCCTGCATCTTCAGAATTAACCATATCATCATTGTTGACAATGCTACAGAAATTCAGGCTGAAGATTGGTTTGTTAATAACAATGACACCTTCTGACAGATGATTTTCAGTCATTGGATTATTCAATACATACAGTCTTCTTTCTCCCGAGCCGGCAAGCTGGCGTTCTTTATCTGTAACAGAACTTATTTTATCTGTAATGATAACATTAACTGCCACATCTGGCTCCTGGTCTAAATCTGTGCATGACACATTAAAAGTTTCGGCAAGCTTCATTATCTGATTTCTAACTATTGACGAAGATATATGTACTCCAATGCTGCTGTCTGTATTCTCGTCCTGGATATATGCTGCTGGCTTTGAATCAACGATGCCTTGTTGAATCTGGAAGAAAAATGTACTTCCCTGACCATACACACTTCTCACTCCAATCTCACCATTCATAAGTTCAACAAGCTGCTTACATATTGATAATCCAAGACCTGTTCCTTCCTTAGCATGATTTCTTTTTACATCTACCTGCTGGTAAGAAGAAAACAGTTTGCCTATATCCTCTTCCTTAATGCCCTGTCCACTATCCTGAATCTCAAACTTGAGACATATCTTCTCATCATCTATTTTTTCAGTTCTTACCACAAGGCGTACATATCCACTGTCTGTGAATTTGATGGCATTATTCATAAGATTAATAATTACCTGTCTAATACGCTTGCTGTCACCATACAATGAAGCTGGCATTCCAGCATCTATATCATACAGTAACTCTACTGGCTTATCTCCGATTCTGTTTAAGAATATCATGGATAAATCCTGAAACATAGGTAATGGCTCATAATTATCCTCAATAATATCAAGCTTTCCAGACTCAATCTTAGAAATATCAAGAATATCATTAATAATTGTCAGAAGAGCATCTCCTGAGTTTTTAATATTATTAAGATACTGTTTTACGTTCTGGGGAAGCTCCTCACGTAATATAATATCTGTCATTCCAACAATGGCATTCATTGGTGTTCTTATCTCATGAGACATGGTTGATAAGAATCTGGATTTTGATGCATTAGCCTCATCTGCCCTGATTTTTTCAATACGAAGACTTTCCATAAGCAAAGCATCCGGACTTTCCACTACCAGGAAAAAAGCAAGATTAACAAGGGTAAGTCCAAAACCACTTATCAAAGCCTCTGGATAAATTGACTGTAATAGAAGGCAGACTAATTCTACTGAAAAAGCCAGCGAAACCACAAACCTTTTCCTGCTGTTTATCCGCTTCCAATGGCGTGCCATTGAATAAATTATTCCCACAATATACAAAAATGTAGTTACATGAACTGTAAACACTGCCGGTCCCCAGGAATAATTCCCATGAGGGCTTTCCACATAACGAATTGGCAATGAAACAAGACCAATCCATGCTATCCATACCGGAACTGCCAACAGCCACAGCTTTCTCTTGCCTATGCCCTCTTCCCTGTCATCATTCTCATTAACAAGGACTACACAATACAGGAAGCACAAGAATATTTCCATGATAAGACTTCCCAGAAAGCACATATGGCATATTCCGTTTACAACAGGGTTAACTGTATCCAGACGATTTACTGTATATACTGTAGCCATGTCAAATGTCAGATTAAAAATCATAGTCACAAGAGAAATTGAAAAAATAATATGAGAATATGACTTTATTCGCTTGGTCCTGAAATAAATAATAGACATAAACAGGATGACTACCATACATCCAGCCTGTAACTTAATATCGTTAAACATACTATACCCTCTCATTAATAGTATTAATATACATAATTGTATTATTATTTCAGGATAAAATCAATTTATATTATAACTATTTCCATGGCTGGAATTGACTATAACCCACTGACGATTGAATAATATGAGTTTGAGGTTATCTTATATACAACCGCATAAAATAATCCAAATACTGCAAAACATATTATCATAACCATGGCAATGAACCACATATTATTAAGGCCGAACATTATCAGCATTCTCCACAGGAATGGAAATGCAAATCCCAGGTGGACTCCAGCCATTACCAGGGGCATAAAGAACACTGTAAGAAGCTGTGAATTAATACTTTTCCTAATATCCCGTTTTGTCATTCCCACTTTCTGCATAATTTCAAATCTGGACTGGTCTTCGTAGCCTTCAGACAACTGCTTATAATATATTATAAGAACTGCTGCAAAGAGAAAAACTATACTTAAAACAATTCCGAGGAAAAACAGGCTTCCATACAATTCAAAGAAGCTTGCCCTATTTGCTTCCCTGCTTTCTACACTCAGTGAATATATATCACATTTGTCCATCAATGTATTATGAATATCATTATAGATATCCTTTGAAACAGATACCTCATGCTCTGCTGTGTCCATATCAAATCCGCAACGCCAGTCATACATCATCATCGATTCACCGAAACTGTTCTTCATATTCTCAACAGGACGTATGAAAGCATCAACATCTTTCACGACCAGATATACTGTTGGCATTACAAGTGAATTAGCCTCTCCATCATCAATAAACTTTGTAAGCATTTTCCTTACCCGGTAAGGAGTTCCATACTCCATGGTAAAAGTGTCCCATTTGAAAGACAGACGGTTACAATATATTAAGCACTCATCATCGCCAAGAACTTCTGACTTATTCATTTTATGATTGTAATCATCAAGTGAAATAATACACAGATACCCAAGGTGATTATAGGAAGTCACAGATAAATCATTAATCCCCTGAGAATTGACAGTAATTCCATCATCTGTAATCATACCTGGAATTTCACATGTACGTATTCCTTCAATATCTATGGCTGGGCAATCATATTTATCAACATTCTGTATGATTGCCGACCTGATTGTCTCAATATTCTCTTCTTTGATTCCATCAATACTGTCAAATGTCACATTAATATTGACTCCGTCCGGATATCTTGTTTTCTCAGCATTTCCTTCGCCAAAATACAGGCTTGCAGTAAATGAAATAATAACAAGTACCATTGTAAGAAGAATACATATAGATGCCAGACCTGCCCCGTTTCTCTTCATCCTGTATACCATTGACGATACTGAAACAAAATGATTTGGTCTGTAATAATAATTCTTGTTCTTCCTAAGTAACAGACAAAACGCAACTGAACCAGCAATAAACAACATATATGTTCCCACAATTACAATCAACACTGCCACAAAGAAAGTGCTAAGTGCAGTAAGTGGCTCTTTAATGGTAACAGATATGACATAGGCAATTCCAAGAAGAATAAGACCGATTACTGCAAACACCCAGTTTCCCCTCGGCGCCTTCTCTCCTGCTTTACTGCTCTGCATTAATTCCAACGGTTTCAAATGCCTTACCCTTACTATTGAATTGATTAGTAACAGCAGATTAATTAAAATGTATATTAAAACAGTGTTACCCAAAGAACTGATTCCAATGCTAAGCTCATATGTTATATCCGCCTTTACAAGGTTAATAAGAACCAGTTCCGCAGCCTTTGAAAAAACTATACCGGCAGCAATACCTGAAACAATTGTTATCACCGATGCATAAAAAGAATCCCAAATCATAATCTTATTAATATTCTTTTTATCCATTCCGAGAACATTATATAATCCAAATTCCCTGTATCTGAACCGTATCAAAAATGAATTAGTATAGAATAAAAATATTACAGAAAAAACTGCTATTACACCACATCCTAATGGCAGTACTGTTGATAGTATATCTCCTCCACGCATGTTAAGTATCGCAGGAGACTCTGTAAGGAAACTTAATATATAAAACATCATAACCATCACGCTGCCAGTAAGAAAGTATGGAAAATACATTTTTATATTCTTTCTTATGCCTTCCCATGCAAGTTTAGAATAGAATCCAATCCTCATCTCTTATCACCACCCATCATAATAAGTGTAAGAGTATCCGATATAAGCTGATACATCTGTTCATCATCATTATCCCCTCTATAAATCTGATGGAACACTTCACCATCCTTAATGAAAAGCACTCGTCCGGCATGACTTGCAGCTTTAACAGAATGAGTTACCATAAGAATTGTCTGTCCTGATCTGTTAATCTGCGAAAACAGATTCAGCAGCTCATCAGTTGCCTTTGAGTCAAGAGCTCCTGTAGGCTCATCTGCGAGTATCAGTCTCGGATTAGTTATGACAGCTCTTGCAACAGCAGCACGCTGCTTTTGACCTCCTGAGACCTCGTATGGGTACTTCTTTAAGAGTCCCGTTATTCCCAGTTGTTCTGCAATCGGCATGAGACGGCTGCTCATTTCCTTATAGGATTTTCCTGCAAGCACAAGAGGAAGATATATATTATCCTCTAAAGTAAATGTATCCAATAGATTAAAATCCTGAAAAACAAACCCTAAATTGTCACGCCTGAACTGAGCAAGCTTTGATTCCTTTATTCCTGATATATCATTTCCATCCAGTATAACTGAGCCAGAGGTTGGCTTATCAAGAGAAGCTAATATATTTAGAAGTGTTGTTTTGCCTGAGCCTGATTCGCCCATAATGGCAACGTATTCTCCTTCTTCAACTCTGAAATTGACATTTTTCAAGGCTTCAACCTTGCTGCCACCAAACCGGGCCGTATATATTTTTTGTAGACCCTTTACATCTAACATACTCATAACAAAAATCCTCCTGTTTGATTTCTGCCCATATTGTAACAAAAGGGAAATTCGTAATACCATCGAATCGGCTTACAAATCTCCCTTTAAATCTTACATTTTTGTAAGAAATTACTCTGTAAATAGTCTCTTTTGTGAGAATTCAATTAATACCTCTGTTCCCTTATCTACAATTGATTCTGCCCTTATAACATGTCCAAGATTAGTACATATTCTCTTACACAGATACAGACCTATTCCACTTGCCTTACTATCTACTCTGCCATTATAACCTGTATATCCTTTATCAAATATACGTGGTAAATCTTCAGGGGCGATTCCCATACCTGTATCTTTAATGCTAAGTACATTTCTATGCTTCAACGAAATGGTAATACTTCCAGATGTGGTATATTTCAACGCATTAGAAAGTATCTGCTCAATAACAAATGACAGCCATTTTTCATCAGTTATTACCCTTAATTCTACTGGCTCATATTCCAGTTTCAGCTTTCTTTCAATAAAATCAGAGGCGTATTTCTTCACTGCTGATTTAATTATAGAGTCAAGATCATATTCCTTTATAACATAATCACTGGTGTCAGAATCAAGTCTTAGGAATGTCAGTACCATTTCCACATACTGCTCAATACGTAACAAATCTGATGACATCTTTCTTGAAAGTTCTGAATCCTCATTCTGAATATGCAGCCTCATGGAAGCAATAGGCGTCTTAATCTGATGGGCCCATACTGTATAGTAATCAATCATGTCTGAATATCTTCTGGATGTCACAGTTTCAAAATCAGTATATTCTTTTGACAAAAGCTTAATTACCTGCTGGTAATCCTCATCTTCAATCCCGGATACAACAGGAAATGTACCGGCTATCACGTCTGCCATATCTCTGATGCGTGACAGAAGAATGTGCTTCTTCCTGATACGTAAAAAATCCACAATCAACATTATTAATCCCACACATAAACATATAAGTGCAGGATAAACTGCTGCAAGAACAGGAATATGATACATCATAAAAAAGGCTGCAAATACACAAACAAACAGGAGAGAAACAGCTATTACCCTTGTTCGCTGCTTAACATACCGTATAAATAAATCCATCTGTACTGCCCCATCACCTCTTAATCGTTTTCAACGATATATCCTGCGCCAAATTTAGTTGTAATGAAGTTATTAATTCCTGCCTGATCCAGCTTCTTTCTCAAACGATTCACATTAACAGACAGTGTATTCTCATCAACAAAGCTGTCCGATTCCCACAACTGTTCCATCAGCTTCTCACGGCTTACAATCTTTCCCTTATTCTTCATAAGAACTGTGATTATCTTGAATTCATTCCTGGTAAGCTCTATTCTCTCATTATTGTATACAAGAGATCCATCTCCTGTATCAAGCAGAACGCCGCGATGCTCAAGAACTGTAAGTGAAGGAGCAAAATCATAGGTACGTCGAAGCATCGCCTGAATCTTTGACATAAGAACACTCTGGTCGAAGGGCTTTGCTATGAAATCGTCTCCACCCATATTAACTGCCATAACTATATTCATGTTATCTGATGCAGAGGATATGAATATAACCGGAACTTTTGATACCTTCCTTATCTGGCTGCACCAGTGGTATCCATTGAAGAAAGGAAGTCCAATATCCATAAGAACTATATGAGGATTAAATTCTGCAAATTCCTGCATTATATTTTTGAAATCCTTTATGCAATAAACTTCCATATCCCACATTTCTGCCTGAGTCTTAACTGCTTCCGCTATTCCACTGTCATCTTCAACTATAAGTATACGGTACATATATCCTCCAGATAATCTTATTCATCAATATGCCATTCTGTAGATGTTAAGAATATCCTCATACTCTAAAGTCTTATATCCCGGAAGATTTCTTGACTTGTTTCTGGTGCAGTTTAATGCCAGTTTCTCTAAATCTTCCTCCTTTACACCTAAGCTTCTTAAATCTGTTGGCATGCCAATCGATTTATAATACTGTTCCTGCATATTAATTGCAGTTTCGATAGTCTTTTCAGGATGTTCATAATCAACATCCAGATTCCATACATTTGCGGAATACTGGAGCCATCTTGGAATATTTGCACTATATACGTATCTTGCCCAACTGCACCATATAGCAGCAAGACCTGCCCCATGAGCAACCTCTGGATACATGCCTGACACCTCATGCTCAAACTGATGAACCACCAGCATAAACTTCCTGCCACACTGGGTAAGTCCGTTATGCGCCAGAGAAGATGCCCACATCATGTTGGCTCTGGCTTCGTAATCATATGGATCAGCAAGACAGTCCTTCCCTGCTTTCATTACACTTTTAATAACAGCTTCTGCAATGGCATCTGTAAGATATGTATCCTCGCCTTCACAGAAATATCTCTCAATTGTATGCATAGCAATATCAACTGCGCCACATGCTGTCTGATATGGACTTACAGTATATGTCAGTTCAGGGTTTTCTATAGCAAAATTCATTCTGTTACATGTACAGCCATATCCTCTCTTATCTCCTGTGTCTGCATTGGTAATAACACAAGAATTTGACATCTCTGAACCTGCCGCTGACAGTGTGAGAATTGCACCTTTCTTAAGTGTTTTTTCTGGAATACATTTTCCCAGAGAGAAATCCCATACATCTATGTCAGGATTAGCTGCACCATTGGCAATATCCTTGGCTGAATCCATAACTGAACCGCCACCAACTGCCAGGATAAAATCTACGCCCTCTGATAGACAGAGTTCTATTCCCTTTCTAACCAGAGAGAGTTCCGGATTAGCCACAACTCCGCCTAATTCCACATATTTTATGTTCTCATCATCCAGAGCTTTCTTAACTCTGTCTAACAGACCGCTTTTCTTAGCTGATTGTCCGCCATAGTGGATAAGCACCTTTTGTGGAGCATATTCAGCCAGTATTTTCCCCACCTTCAATTCTTCGTCTTTTCCAAAATAAACCTTTGTAGGTGTCTCATATACGAAACTCTGCATATTTTTTCCTCCTGATCAGTGATTGATTTCATTGATTTTAATCTGATAAATCATTCATTTGCTATAATATGCTTTACAGGCCTCTGTAATTCTTTTCCACATAATTGTAGATATCGCTGTTGTCTTCCATCATACGACATCCTACAATATACTCGCCTTCATTATCTGAAACTCGAATCACATATCCGACAAGCATACGTTCTCCCAATACAGGGAAGTCCTTAACCTTCAAAGAAACCTTCATGCCCTTGGCATTCTTAATATCCTCTGCTTTGGTAGAGAAAGCAAAACCGTTGGCACTGATGTTTACCATCTTTCCTTCATAAATCTGGCCAGACATCTCGGAAGATATATCACATGCATGAGTTAAAGGCATTCGTTTGTACTTACGACGGTTAATAACTGCAGGATTGCCCTCCACCATAACCTTATATTTTCCGTCTCTTCTCACACTAATCTGTACTTCATCCCAGTTATATACCTGATTATCTACAACAACCTGTAAGTAATAATTCTTACCCTTTATAACTTCCAGCTGCTTTTCTTCGTACATAGGGGCTTCCACTACGATTCCACTGGATATCACATCGGAAACCACAGTTCTATAAGTATCTCCCGTCTGCTTGTTGTCCACTACAATATTGACATACATTCCTTCTGTAATATCCTTGATACCCATGAAACCACCGGCACCCAGTTCTTCAATCAGACCACCAACAATTCTTTCGATATCATTGACACTATTGTAAGTCTCCTCGTACTTACTTCTCATAACCTTGGTAGTTCCGTCAGCATCTTCAATGCCCTCTGTCATAAGCTTCATAACTTCTTCTACCTGGTTCATGTTATCCACCAGATTCTTATTTGAGTTCTCAACTTCCTTCATGGCAGAATCAATTACCTGTATATTATTACCAATCTGTGCTGAATCTTCCGTAATTCTGGTAACGCTTTCGTTAACCTGGGTAATCTTTTCCATATTCAGACGAATCAGTTCCATGGTCTTAATAATAGACTCTGTCATCTTCCCAGAGGTCTCTTCCAAATGGCTGAGTGCTCCCATGATTCTGTCAGAGGAGGTCTTTGTTCCCATACTTAAATCACGGATTTCATCTGCCACCACCGCAAATCCTTTGCCTGCTTCTCCAGCTCTTGCAGCTTCTATTGAAGCATTTAAAGCAAGGAGATTGGTCTGGGAAGTAATTCCGGTAATCATACCGATTTCTGTCTTTACCATTTCAAACTCATCTTTGAAGTTCTTCAAAATCTTGTCCACATCAGCAAATAATTCCGCCATCTCAGTAGTGGATTTCACCACATCTTCCAACTGAGACAAGCTGGTTCTTGCATGTTCCACAGAACCATCCGTCAAAGTAACCACATCAGAAATCAGTCCTGCCACATTATTTACCTGCATATCAATGGTCTTAGTCATATCCAGGGAAGAATTAGTTTTATCGGAAAGCACCATATTGTTAGCGTTAAGTCCTTCCATACTGCGCACTACATTATTAGCACCTTCAATATTTTCGTCAGAAAGTTCCCTGACAACTGTAACACCATCTACTACAGATGTACTGGCTGTCTTTACCTGTTCAATTGTCTTAACCACATGGTCAAGATTATCCTTTACCGAATTCAGCATTGCACCATCTGATTTAGAGAGATGGTCAATAGCTAATACATAAGCAATATAACTCAGTATGATAACACCTAACTGAATCTCAAAGTCTGCCGTGGTAAAGCTCCCCGGACTTCTCATGGTTCTTAATATAAAATTGGCAACTATCAGTAAAACATTCAATCCGGAAACTCTGAGAAACAGCGCCCGGTCCTTATACAATATCAGCATACATATTACTGGAAAAATATAGGCAAAAGTCAGATTAGTATCTGATGTTAACACCGTAAATGCATAAAATACACCATACCCTATGGCAACTGTTTCCTTGTACCATGTTGTATCAATTCCTTTGACCCGTAAAAACACAACTCCCAGAAGAAACGGAAGCCAGCACAAAATCATGAATACTATGTAATACTGCGGCGTTCTGTCACCTTTAATTAACTCAACTGTATATGCCACCGACAGAATAATTGCTGTGAACATCCACATATACATTGCTTTTTTGTTTGCACTTGATTTAAAAAATTTCTCGTCATATCCCATATTTGATTTCCCCCTCCGTGCTTCTTGTAACAAACAATTAATCTACTAATTAATTTACTACATTTATTACATTCTTTCAACAAATTACAATGTATTTCTGCATATTTTTCCCATATAAATCCACCTGACGATGGCATATTTAATCTTAATACATCTTACTCTATACATAGATAATCTGAATTTCTCCAAAGCTTACACTTCCAGAAATCCGAACCACTGGTCCATTCTCATTCCCTGAATGATATTGATTCTTGCAATCCCCGGCAAAAACACTTACATTAAGTTTCACATTCCAGTCTTTTGGTACGAATACCTGAAGCTCGCCAAAGCTGTTGTTTAAGTTGATATCAACAGGGCTTGTAACAATATCAGCTCTGTCAAAATACACCTTCAATTCACCAAAGCTGTTCTTTACAGATGCCCCTTTGAAATCAGAGCAATTTACATATTTTGCCAATGCACCAAAATGATTAGAGCAATACACATATCCGTTTTCTTCAGTATCTGTAACGGTCTGATGCTCATTTACAGGATTTGATGGGTCATAGCCCTCTATCTTATCCCAATGGAAATGCTTATTCTTCTTGGGAAATATAGAATTAAATCCAACAGTCAATAACGCAACCACTAAAAGAATAACCCAGACTGATACATGTGGCAATCCAATCATCTCTCCAAAGGCCATCCAAAGTATTCCCAGAGAGAGAAAAATTCCTCCAAACTCTCTGTCTAAAATGCCTCCAACAAACAATAACAGAGCTAAAATTCCAATAATAATCTTTCCAACACTTAAGGTTACAGCCAGCACTCCTGTCTGATTTAAAATAATCATTACAGCAATGGCAATGAAACATAATCCCCAGAATACTCTCTTTGTACTATGCATAACAATCTACCTCTTTTCTTCTAACTTTTCACGTAAGACTTTGTAATATGCTCTTGAAACATAAATCTGTTTATGGGTTCCCTGAAATTCTATGGCACTGGATGATGTAACATTTCTTTTAATTGAATAAACCTTATCCACATTTACGATGGCTGATTTCGATATTCTTTGGAATCGTCCGCCTAAAAGTTCTTCCAACTCGTAAAGCTTGCGCCTGGTTTCATACACATCATCCCTTGTATGCGCCATAACAGCGTTCCCCTCTGTTTCAAAAAAAATAATATCATTCACATTCAGGTAATACTCTGTGTCTCCTTTATATACTAAAAACTGATTGGATCTGTCAGAGTTTCCAGACAGAAGCTGTTGCAGCCGTATAATCTCTGGTGTTATCTCTCTGCATCGGATAACCACTTCTTCCTGAACACCCTCAGACATCTCAATCCGTATTTTCAACACATCCACCCCCTGTCCGTAAATGTTTTCTCAACCGGTTATCTTACATAATAATGATTTTTTCATAAATGTAAATAGCTGGAAACCAAGTGGTATATAATACGGTGTAAGAGGTAAAAAATACTGCATACATGTAATTCAGGAAATAAATTGGAAATAGAATTCACCAAGGTGCTTTTCCCTAATCCCTGGATACCCTCTACATAAATATTTTTCATAAATCACTCTTCCTTATCACAAAAACATTTTGTCACTATAAGTGTTTTTTGATCTGTCGCACTTTTCGTGTCCACTAATTTATATTAACATCAAACCATCTCGATTCCATCCATATAACTAAACATAACTATATTTCAACATAAAAATAGACAGCCATCACTCTGACTGCCTACCCGCTAATGAGATATTTGAATTCAGGCATTATCCTTGACTCTCTACGGACATTACAAAAAGAAACTCCCACCGAAGTGGGAGCTACCGATGGATCGCCAAATCCACCATAACTGAATCAATTTTACCGATCAATCGCCAGATTGACCACATCTGTAGATTGCATTTTACATTATATTATATGAAAAGTCAACGAAAAATATCTATTGTTTTTTCATATATTCTATTTTCCCTTGTAATGATTTAATGGTGTTTTCCTTTGACTTAATTATACTAGATAAACCAAGCGCATTCAAGAGTTTTCTGTCTATTTCTTGTGTCTCCTGCTTGAGCATACAAATCTTACTATTTACTATTCTTTCTTTACCAACTGTCTTTATCTGTCCCAAATCCACGCTTCCAACTAAAATTTTATTTACACCATTCTCATCTTTATATGAATATGTACCAGTAATCGGAACTTGAATATCCGGAATTGTCAAAGCACTAGATGAAATAATAGCACATGTAAATACCGGTGACTTGAAATTATATGCATCCGATTGTAATACAACAACAGGACGAAGTTTATTTTCCTCGCTACCTACATTCTCCCCTAAATCCACAAAATATACTTTTCCTCTCTTCACAGTCCATTTTCTCTGATACTGTTTACCTGTAGAATAATACAATTTTTGCGCATTCCATCTACTGATACGCTGAGCCTTCGTCATTACTACTTTTTCTTCTGGTGTCATATTGCCAATACCTCCAATTTATGCCACAGCCCGTGGCACAATTACAAATACATTATTTGTCAGCTGCGTTATCTTCCTTGTCATTCTCTCTTCTTATCAGCTAGCTTCTCCATTTCAACCTTATATGCCATCAACCGCAAAAGATACTATGGAACTCTTCTATTTCCCAATTCCCAATCTGTTTCCGTCATATAAGGAATTTCAAAGTACTCACAAAATTCTTTTCTATTCATACCGGTACTTTCTCTTAATTTTTTCAATTCTTCTCTTGCTTCCATAGCTCACCTCTTTATGCATTGCATAAATATATTATATATCTTTTATTACACATGGTCAACAACTTGTCACAAAAAAACAAAAAATAAACCTCGGTAAAAAACTTTACCGAAGCCAAGTTTTCAATGAAAACTTGACACAAATTTCGCAGGATGCCGGTAATCCCTTATGCCGCTTCCATACGGTTCTGTGCCATCCGTTACAAACCGCATCATAGTACAAATTTCCTTACACAATGGCATATCTTTAGGAATAAATCCCACCTCATACTCCAATGCAAGCAACCCTCCTGAACGGGCAATACGATATAGCCACATCATGACTATGTTCTTTTCCCATAATAATCTCCTTTCGCGGATCTCCATTTTCAGCAATAAGATAACATGCATAACGAGTAAGCATATAATCCTCCACTTCTCTATTTGCTCCACTTCTCTATTTGCTCCACTTCCCAATGTGACCATTTTGCTGACGCCGGCAATATGATTTGTTTTTATCATCAATCTTTTTTAACTCAGCGAATCTATCACATTCTCATTTGTATTCTTTATTTTGTCATAATACGATTTATATCTATAATGACGAATAGCTTCTTCTATAGACAATCCTTCATATGAGGAATTTTTTTCTTGAGAGAAATCATAGTCAAGTGTGGCACGAATACTATCGAATGATGCATACATTACTGTATCACTTTTAAATACCCATTATTTTTTCGTGATATTGTAATCACATATTTTATGCAATTTATCTTTTTGTGCATCTAAGCTCTATTTTCTTCTCTAAATTCTCTATACTTTTCATAAGGCTATCTCTATTGGCATTCCTTTTTCTATCCACTTCCAGTTCATATTCTTCTTTCAAATAATTTGATATATCGCTTTCTCCCAATTCAGCAAATTCATCTGACAATTCCCTATATAAATCTTCCGCATCACGATATTTATTACCCGCTTTAATGTCAAAATACAAATCCTTCATTATGTCTATATAGTGAGGATTTTTCTGATCCTTAAATAAACGATAATATCCTATCCAACCCCAGCCCCATAAGGGATCAGACTCAAGATATCCTTCATATAACTTATATGCTTTTTCTATTTCACCCATATCTGCATATGTATCCGCAATCTCACGTTTTGCATTTTCGTGAAACAAATCCGTATCACCATTCCTTGACCATTGAATCTTCAAAATCTGCTCATTAACTGCTATTACATCCCTATACCGTCTGGTATTTTGTAATAACATAGTTGTATCATTCGCCCAATTCCCAATCTGCCAGTCTAAAACATTACTCCCAAGTTGGTCAGAAAAATTGTTTTCCCTTTCCATCAACTCCCATAACAGAGCCCATGCTTCCAACGCTTTATCAGCTGTTTCGTCATTCTCCGGCAAGTCTGGCAAAAAAGCCATAACAAAAGCATATTCAACTCTTTCTTCATCTCTTTCAGTAATAGCCATGTTTACCCCTCCATACCAAAAATAAAATCCACTTTTTCTTTTAAATCATTATGTCTCGATAGTTGCATATCATATAATCACTACCAAAAAGCATTTGACATTCTGTCCGGAATGACTTACACCTGCCTCTCTACGGACATTACACACAAGAATGACTATATCTGTATATCCGGAGATAATAGCAACTTATCTATTACCTGATGAATCATACTTGTTTCTAATATTACATTTATTGCACAAAGCTTCTTTCCTGCATCCTTACTAGAAGCACCACAATGATATGCTTGTTCTGTAGGCAAGCCATAATCCAAAACAATCAATCTGTCATCTTGTTCTGTTTTCTTCTGTCTATCAGCCATATTTGACATTTGTACAGAAATTTCTGATACTCTTGCACTTACAAGGTGCATCTCCGCCTGTGTAACAAACTGTTGGTTTTGCTTTATATAATGACGCATTTCACGAAATGCACGCATAATAAAAACGCTTTGCTGTTCTGCAAGCTCTCCTCTTAGAACAGCAGCAAGCATATAGATGCCTTGTTCCGTAAACGCATACGGCAATGTTCTTCTTCCACCACATTGACCTTCAAAAAAATTATTTTCTCGTGAAATCACAATTTGTGATTTCACGGATTCTACCTCTTCTCGAGTCAACTGAAACATAAAGTCTTCTGGAAACCTCGCAATGTTACGCTTTACCTGTTGATTGAGATTCTTCACTTCATACCCATAAATCTCAGCCAAATCATAATCAAGCATAACCTGCTGTCCTCTTATGATATATACTCGATTACATATATTATCTACTGTCATCAATTCTGTACTTTCTGCCATCTGTACACCCATCCTTATTTCTTTCTTTTATCAGACAATCTCTCCTTTTCAACCTTATATGCCATCAATCGCAAAAGATACTGCGGAACCCTTCTATTCCCTAATTCCCAATCTGTTTCCGTCATATAAGGAATTTCAAAGTACTCACAAAATTCTTTTCGATTCATACCGGTACTTTCTCTAAGTTTTCTTAATTCTTCTCTTGCTTCCATAGTTCACCTCTTTATGCATTGCATAAATAAATTATACATCTTTTAATTCACAGGGTCAACAACTTGTCATTAAAAAAGAGCCCCGGCAATAATTTTACCAAGGCTTAATTAAAATCCATTATTATTCTCAATATGTGAAATATCACTTTCAATCCCACCATTTCTATACCGCATATTGGTCAGCGGTACACTATCAACCCCACCATTTCTATACCACCTATCGGTCTGTGGTAAACTTTCAATCTTACTATTTTGAACGCTCTTTCGTATGTATCACATCCCGCTTAATTAATGAACCCTCGCCATGGAAAAGGCAATATTTTCAATTCAAAAAAATTCCGCTTACATATTTCCAAGCTTTCTGTTTCCAAATAATTTCTTTTATAGATTTCTCACGGTGTCTTCTGCAAGATACGAATTTTGGGTATCCATTACAAAATGAACCATGTTATGGGCAAAATCCCCTAAATTTATATAGGTGCGTCACTTTTTGACGCACCTATATAAACTACTCTGATTGATTATTATACGACTGCTCAATAATAGCCATAACATCATCTATATCCGATGTATGTTCAAAGAACAACTCTGCATCTCCATTTCCCCAACGTCCAAGGCCGGTTATGTCTTTGCAAAGTCCCTTAGGATCATATATGTCTGTATACTTCATATTAATAGAAACCCTCAACCGTTGCTTCTGAATTACAATATCAACAAAATTTGTATCAAGTTTATATGCGATATACAACTTCTTAAATTCTCGCTTCACATTTGAAGACAAATTCATAATTCTTCTATCAAGCATATCGAACAACATCTTTGTAAATTGATTTATGTCATACGTTTCTAAAGAATATCTTTGTATTGGTTTTTCTTCCACCTGATATGGTGCAAGTTCTGCTACTGATAATTCTGGATAACTCCATATTTTTTTAGCCTTATCCCCAAGTAACTGCGCTCTTTCTTTGATATGTTTTTCATTCCATTCCGATAATTTAACTAAATATGCATTTAAACGAAGTGCACTTTCTTTGAAACCTCCAGTCATATCCATTTTTATCATAAATGGCTTATCGCTCATCTCAGAGTTATATGCAGTAAGTGTCAAGTTTCCAATAGTGTGCAAATAAGTCTTTTGTACATCTTTCCAATTATCCCCTAACTCCTTCTTCCACTCGTCACTGAGATTGCTATTTTGTGGCATAATATGTTCAATCGTATAATTCTCAATAATAATAGGAGCTTTATTGTCATAGTTTTCCAAATGGCTTAATATGAAGTTTCTTAAACGCATATTGTAAATGTCTCTTGATATAAAAGCAGAAATAAATTTATCATTATCAGGAAACTGTTTATAGTCATCTCTCAAAATGAAAAATGCCTTGATAGAATTCATATAATCATCACTACGAATCTCATTTCTCAGAGTAGCAAATGTCTTATTCAACGAATTTGTTGGAATATCACAGATGCTTCTTCTAAATACATAACTTATGCACATCTTGATAATCTCAATCAAATCATTTTCTGTAATAATCCCTTCTACACTGTCATTATGAACTTTCAACAAGAATGGATATGCTACCTCCATTCTAAGATTATTGATATCATCATATAACGCCTTAATTGTAGCGTTTTTGCTACGCGCAAACACCATATCAGTATAATATTTTGAGTAAGTCAACAAATCCTGACACAATTCTCTAATTGTTGCAAATTCACAGTTCAAATGATATAGCTTAAACTCCTCATAAACACGGTCAATTTTAGGAATTCTGGTCTGCTTCATTGTCAAATAATCACGGAAAAACTTATCCATTACAGAATCCTGTTTTTCATATTCGAACATTAGCTCCATCGGTCTCCAAAGATGTTCGTATACATAAGTTTGTTCATCAGGTTTTAATCCCATGAGAACATAATTACGTATCAAATCAGATTCTGAGAGTTCTTTACCCGTTGAATTTAAACTTTCAAATATGGCTTGTGCATCGTCCACATCACGGTCAAGAGTAATATTTACAATCTGCAACTTACCGATAGATTCATAAATTTCTGCAGGTGACAATTCCTTTGTAGCTATCTGATCACAGAAGAATTTATGATTTGCTAACAAGCGAGAGTTTGTATCCTCCGGTATCGGTTTGTCTTCAACCAAATTGACCAGAATATCTCTATCCGTTTCTGTTAACAACAGTTTGTATCTTTCATCGCCACTTTCGTATTCGTTTTTTAACAACACATTATCGATTCTTTTGGAATTAATTGTTGTATCTTCTGGATGTGATACCGCATAATCCCTCAAAGCAATTAACAACAATGTAAGTGTTGTCATTCTCTGCTGGCCGTCAATGATCATGTATTTTTGAACACCTGTTGGCATTGCTTTTTCCGCAATATTAACAATAGAACCAACAAAATGTCCTTGCTTATTTTTCTTCTGCATTTCAACAATATCGTTCCACAATCTCTCACATTGTTCAATATCCCAGCTATAATATCTCTGATAAACAGGAATCAAAAATTGCTTATTACCATTAAGAATGGCATATATATTTCCTTTAGTAGCATCCATAGCATTCTTCTCCTCTGCACATTCTAATTTCCATACAGTGTCGGGTCTTCAGCAACTTTTAATGCAGGCTGCGCCTCATAAGAGTAGGTCACCGACTTATGAAAATCCACAACATTTTCTCTCATATCATTATTATCAGTCCATAATTCACACTGTGTCATAACAGTTTGAACCGCATCATCCATGCCTTCGGGTGGATAGCGATGTTTCTTCAAGAGTTTTTTAATCATCATACGCATCTTGGCTCTTGCAGAATCTCGTTTCTGCCAGTCGATGGTTCTGTTCTTGCGAAGCGTATCTGCCAATTCCTTAGTAATAGCAATAAGCTCCTCATTTTCATAGAAATCCTTAATTGCCTGTGGCTTGGTAAGCGCATCATAGAATGCCAGTTCGTCCGCTGTAAGTCCAAGCTGTCCTCCCTCCTGATGGGCCGCTGCTATCTGTTTTGCAAGATTCAATAACTCCTCAATAACCTGTTCATTAGTAAGCATACCATTAAGATATCTATTCATAGCAGACTGCATAATCTCGCTAAATTTTTCTGATTTAACAACATTGGTATGACGATAAATGTGCACTTGTTCTGCAATCAATTTTTTCAATAATTCTACAGCTAAGTTCTTTTCTTTCATCTTAGAGATTTCTTCAAGGAATTTAGGATCAAACAATGAAAACTCTTCTGAAACATCAGAAAACAGGTTAATAACACCATCGCTTTTTATGCTAGCTTTCAACAATTCATTAATTCTTGCATTCATCTCTGGAAGAGATATTTTCTTGCCGCCCCCCTGATTCATCAGTCTCATTACAAGAACTCTTACTGACTCAAAGAACGCAGCCTCTATACGCAACTGTACTTCAACCATAGAAGAACAGAGCGACAACGCTTGTCTAA
Source organism: uncultured Eubacterium sp. (assembly GCA_945946665.1). GTDB lineage: Bacteria > Bacillota > Clostridia > Lachnospirales > Lachnospiraceae > Lachnospira. Next base: position 13,730 of record CAMEWO010000011.1, on the reverse strand, counting down.
GCATTAAAGCTTCCTTCAAGAATTCTTCTTTTTCTTCTTCCTTATCCACTGCAACAATAAAATTCACTGCACCACTAATTGCTTTTGACCTTTCAAGATCGGTTCCAGTAGAAAACTTAGAATAATCATAACCGTGGAAAAAGTCACGACAAATTGATAACTTTTCCAAGAACTTCGGCAATGCCACTTTTGCAACATCAGTATCGCCATAATTCTTCTTATCACGAGAAGTATAATCGTTCATCGCTTCTCTAAGCGCAGAAGCTATACCAACGTAATCTACAACAAGACCGCCTTCTTTATCCTTAAATACACGGTTAACACGTGCAATAGCCTGCATCAAATTATAGCCTTGCATAGGCTTGTAAACATACATTGTAGCAAGAGACGGAACATCAAAGCCGGTAAGCCACATATCAACAACAATAGCAATCTTCATAGGGCTATTATTATCTTTAAATTTCTTAGCCAGCTCATCCTTGTGTCTCTTATTTCCAATGATTTGTCGCCATTCTTCAGGGTCCTTGTTGCTCTCAGTCATAACAACGCCAACCTTCTCTGTCCACGTAGGGCGAAGTTCAAGAATGCGGTTATATATTTTCATAGCAATAGCACGTGAATAAGCAACAATCATTGCTTTTCCCGTAAGCATATTTTCTCTGTAGTTTTCGTAGTGGTCAAGAATATCATTAACCAAAGAATCAATAGTCTGGTCATTACCCAGAACAGCTTCCATCTGCCCCAACTCACGCTTGCTCTTTTGAATAACTTCAGCATCAGCATTGTTAGCCATAATGTCATATTCCTTATCAATCAAGCGCAATGTTTCCTCATCCAGCTTCAACTTGATAACTCTACTCTCGTAATATACCGGACGTGTAGCACCATCCTCTACTGCCTGTGTCATATCATATACATCGATATAATCACCGAAAACTTCACGAGTACTTCTATCCTTCATAGAAATAGGTGTTCCAGTAAAACCAATATATGTAGCATTCGGTAGGCTATTACGAATAATACGTGCTGTACCAATTTTAATTTTACCGGTTTGGGCATCAACCTTTTCTTTCAATCCATACTGTCCACGGTGGGCTTCATCTGCCATAACAACAATATTTCTTCGTTCAGAAAGCGCATCTTCTGACTCTTCAAATTTCTGCATTGTTGTAAAAATAATACCGTTGGCTTGTCTTCCGTCCAACAACGTTTTAAGATGCTCCCTGCTTTCAGCATGAATGGGTTCCTGACGAAGGAATTCTTTACACTTTGCGAACTGTCCGTAAAGCTGATCGTCAAGATCATTTCTATCTGTAAGCACAACGATAGTAGGGCTATCCAATGCTTCCTGTAACAAATGTGCATAAAAAACCATAGATAATGACTTACCGCTACCTTGCGTATGCCAGAAAACGCCACCCTTACCATCAGTAACCGTTGCCCTCTGTGTAGACTGAACAGCTTTATTAACAGCAAAATACTGATGATATCCGGCTAATATTTTAAACTTCTTCAAACCTTCATTAGAGAAGCATATAAAGTTCTTAATCAAATCAAGGAGACGTTCTTTCTGGAACATACCCTCGAAAAATGTATCAAACTGCGCAAATTGCGTATTTTCATAATTACCATCTTTTGTTTTCCACTCCATGAAGCGGTCTTCATCGGAAGTGATTGTTCCTGCCTTAGATGTGAGTTGGTCGCTCATAACGCAAATGCAGTTATATATGAACATAGACGGAATTTCCTGCATATAATTGCGAATCTGCAAATATGCCTCAGATGCATCAGTTTCCTCACGCGAAGGAGACTTCAACTCCACAAGCACGACCGGCATACCATTCAGGAACAGTAATACGTCAGGACGCTTATTACTGTTTTCAATAAATGTCCACTGATTTGCCACTACAAAAGAGTTATTATCCGGATTTTTATAATCTACAAGATATACCAATCCAGAGCGTTCTTCATCCTTTACAAAAAAACGCACTTCAACACCGTGCTGCAGATAATCCATAAAAACAGCATTCTTCTGCACGAGTTCACCGTTTTCAATGTTCTTAAGTTTGTTTATGGCTTCTTCAATTGCATCGTCCGGCATATCACGGTTTAATCGATACAAAGCAGAAACCAATTCATCTTCATATAACGGACTGTGAAAGTCTCTCTCAAGGTCTGGTGCATACAAGTGTCTATAGCCCATTTCCTTAAAAAGCTCAATAATAGAATTCTCATAATCCGCTTCTGTATAAAATGCTGACATCGATTGATTCACTCTCCTTTTCTTCAGCGTGTTTGCATGATTTTGATTTGAAGCTGTTTTTACTCCTGCTGCAAGGAGGTAGTATTCTAAACAATAATTTAGAGCAGCAAGCCCAGGCTTTGTTTAAATCTTGGTTTGTTAATTTTGAACCATTTGGCAATCAACAGCCAAGCGAATGGACTATTTCTACATTAGGAAAAGTTTCCACTATGGGAGTAGGAGGCGATAAGCCCCAAATGGTATCTTCAACTAAAACTGTAGAATGTCCTCATCCAATTTATTCTAACGGTATAAATGATGAAGGACTATATGGCTACACCGACACTCCTAAAATAACAGATGAAAGTGTTACCGTCTCAGCCCGAGGCACGATAGGTTTTGTATGCCTGCGCCATGTTCCGTATGTACCAATTGTTCGTTTAGTTACTCTTGTGCCAAATACGGACATTATGACAGCTAAGTATCTGTACTTGTGGTTGAAGCAATTACATATAACAGGAACTGGTACAACACAGCAACAATTAACTGTGCCAGACTTTCAAAAAACAGAGATTTTAGTTCCTTCGATAGAAACGCTTTCTTTGTTTACATCAACAGTTGAGCCGTTGTTTGAAAAAATATGGGCAAATCAAGTAGAAAACAAAAAACTTGCTTCTATCAGAGATGCATTGCTACCAAAGTTATTGTCTGGTGAAATTGATATCTCTAATATTGACCTTTAAGCCGCTAAATTATTGTTTATCCTTTCGTTTTGTTCTATTTTTCCGTTTACCAACTCTACAATGTTCGCTATCTTTTTTTGCGTATCTAAATCAGGTAGTTGAATAATAATTTGTCGGAAGTTTTTAAGCGGTTGCGACAAGGCAGGCACTCCAACCTGATTTGCAAAAGACAATATCTTATGCTGACCCTCATATGTATGAAAATAAAACACCAAATAAGGAACATACACTTTTGTCGTATCAAAAGTAACACGGAACTGCCTTTGTGAACATAAATATTCCTCATATTTGGAGTCGTCAGGAATGTATGCTATTTGTCCGAGTGTTCCACTTATTGTTACAATAATATCTCCACGCTTTGCAATAGAACGATGTAAAGAACGTGCCTTTTCTTCTGTGACAAATTTTGTAATATTATCGGTAACCTTAAATCCCTTTAAGTTTGCACCATCAATAATAGGAAAACCTTCATTCACAAAACAAGAGACTTTCAGATTAGAACCAAAAGGTCCCGCCGCTATATCTGTTATCATTTCTGATAGCTGAATTGCTTTACATTCCATAATTTTTCCTCTCTCTATCCAATGTATTTTCGGTGAGCAATTTTAACATTACTCTGTTTGACCATTGCGTATTGCAAGGTTGTATCTATCTTCCTATGCCCCAAAAGCTGTTGTAGTTGCTCTATGGGCATTCCTTTATCTATTGCCATAGTCGCAAGTGTACGCCTGAACTTGTGCGGGTGTACCTTTTGCAATCCTAACTGTTTTCCAAATTCTCGCAGACGAACCTCAACTCCACCGATTTTCAACCTTTCGTGCGGTGATTTCAGAGATACGAACAGGGCATGATTGTCGTCCGTTCTGCTCTCCAAATAATTCTGTAAATGTATCTTTGTTCGGGCGTCAAAATATACCACTCTTTCTTTGCTTCCCTTACCGAAAACGATACATTCTCGCTCATTGAAATCAATATCATTTCGGTTTAGTAGCACCATTTCTCCAACACGCATCCCCGTTGAAGCAAGCATATCTATGATTGCCAAGTCTCTAAGTTCCGTGCAGTTATCCCTCATAAGTTCCAATGCTTCATCAGAATAGGTTTCTTTGATGTTTGTCCCTGTCTTAACCCTATGTATTCGTCTTACAGGACTTTTAAGTATATAATCCTCGTCCTCTAACCAGGAGAAAAAGCTGGAAAGGATACGGCGGATATTGTCTATTGTAACCTTACTTGACCTCTTCTTTTCCTGATATTCGGTCAGGTATCCTCGAATATCGTCCGTTACAATGTGCTTAACATCTTTGTGTAGCTCATCAAGCATTGCTTCAATGGTTGCCTTGTAGTATTTAAGAGATTTCTCGGAACAGCCTTCAATTCGCTTTGCCGACAAGAACAGCTCTACATAGTTATACTCCGCGTTATTCTCTTGATTTTGCTTCTCAATTACCTCATACTTTGCAAGAGTGTATTGTAAAACCTCCAGCAACTTCTCATTTTGTGCGTTATTCAGGAAAGGTAACATTCCATGAATAACATCTTTGATTAAATCTTGTTTCATAGGCAATTCTCCTTTGAATAATTCTTAGAGAACGACTATGGGGTGGAAGTCCCCCGATATTAACTCCCTCCACCCACGGGAATTATGGGATATGTAATAAACAATAATTTAGCGGCTTAAAGGTCAATGTCGGACACATCAAGTTCTCCAGACATAAGCTTTGATAAAAGTGAGTCTCGCAAAAGCGCTAATGACATATTTTGTCTTTCGTTAGTAAAAATAAATTCATTCATGGGTTTGCAAATACTGATAAAAGAACTAATTGCCTGTACAGATGGTTCATTAACAGGAATGGAATTTAATATTCCCTGTGTCATTAGTGGTTGACCTGTACCTATGTGGCGAGAAGGCAGCGAAGCATTCTTCAACAAATAGTAAATGAATAGTGGAGAATCGTCCTTCTTGCTCTTAGCCTGTATTGCATTATCACTTGTCCAACATTTTTCAGGGCAAAGGAAGGTATTTCCGCAATATGCACCAACTCTACCGATAATAACACAATTTTCAGCATTTGCTTGATTAGTATATGCTAAAATGCCGTTGCCACCATATACAGGTATATTTCCGGTTGCTTCGGGACGCTTTTTGCCATTTGAAAATTCAATCAAATTTTGAAATGTAGAGGATGCACTGGATGAAAATATATTTGGAAACATTTCCAGAAAGATTGCCTGAGCTTGCTGCTCTAAATTATTGTTTATCTCATTGTTAAGTTCAATCTTGTCATCTATAGGTTTAATATATGATACTATTTCCTTTTGTACAGATAATGAAGGAACAATTACACTCATTCGTTTTATATCTGCAATAGTAACGTGACCCAAACCTGTTGTTTGCTTGTTCGTTGCAATTTGTGTGAAGTGCGGTTTCAGGTTTTTCATCAGAAAATAGAAATAGTTTTTATCTATAATCTTCTCATTGGGAGTCACCTTAAATATGTGCTGATTAAGCCATCCTTCATCAAGCTTAAATCTAAAAATATCTATTGATGTCTGCGGATTACCTGACCAAGAAAACAGCAAATCTCCTTTGTTTAAGTGTACGTCTTCTGAGAATACTTGCTGAGTATATGCAGTTGTCCCGCCAACTCCATTATTTAGCTCCGCTATTTTTATTATAGGTACACCCGTATCAGAAAAGTGAATTTTCTTAAACGCCAATCCATTTTTCCAAGTTGCAAGATCAAAAAGAGAGTATCTTTTTTCATCAAGAGACGATTTAATATTATATAAGCTATTATCATCAAACTTCATACCCAATCGCCCCCAGTTTCTTACGAATTTCCTCTTCAAGTTCGTGAGACTTAACAAACATATCAGAAAGCTCCGAAGTAAGACGGCTCATTTTTTCTTCAAAAGGTTCACCGTCATCCTCTACTTCTTCAATACCTACATATCTACCTGGAGTCAGAATGAAATCCTGCTTCTCAATTGTCTTATAATCTGCAACTGCGCAGAATCCCTTAACATCCTCAAGTGTTCCATTCTGAAATGCCTCAAATGTATCTGCAAGCTTCTGAATATCTTCGTCGGTAAAATCTCTGTGCTTACGGTCAACCATATAGCCCATCTTACGAGCATCCACAAAGAGAGTTTTTCCCTTCTGCTTTTTATTCTTTGTAATAAACCACAATGTAACCGGGATTGTTACGCTATAGAACAACTGGGTAGGTAATGCTACAATACCTTCTACCAAATCTGCATCAATAATATTCTTACGGATGTCACCTTCACCACTAGATTGGGTAGACAGAGCACCATTAGCAAGCACAAGGCCAATCTTACCATTAGGTGCAAGGTGATGAATCATATGCTGGATCCATGCATAGTTGGCATTACCAGCTGGTGGTATACCATATTTCCAACGAACATCATCTGTCAATTTATCCTGTCCCCAGTTTGAAAGGTTGAATGGCGGATTAGCCATGATAAAATCAGCCTTTAATGTTGGATGCAGATCATTAAAAAATGTATCCGCATGATACGGTCCAAAATCTGCATCGATTCCGCGAATAGCCATATTCATCTTAGCCATCTTCCATGTATCAGCATTGGATTCCTGTCCGTATACAGAAATAGTGCCTCTGTTTCCACTGTGCTCCTAGATAAACTTTGCACTCTGTACAAACATACCACCAGAACCACAGCAAGGGTCATATACACGTGAATTGCTAAAAGGCTTAAGTATTGATACGATTGTTTTTACAATACTTGAAGGGGTGTAAAATTCACCACCCTTAACACCTTCGTATGCTGCAAACTGCGCAATACAATACTCATAGGTTCTACCAAGAAGGTCTTTGCTCTGCTCGGTATCACCCATATCCATATTTGTAAAGAGGTCAACGACATCTCCCAAAACTCGCTTATCCAAATCAGGACTTGCATAATTCTTAGGAAGCACATTTTTTAAGACTTTATTTTCATCTTCGATAGCTCTCATAGCATTATCGATTACAGTTCCAATCTCCGGAGTATGCGCTGCTGCTGAAATTGCAGGCCAACGTGCCTTCTCAGGTACAAAGAACACATTTTCCATTGTATATGCGTCACGGTCGTCTTCGAAACCATCCCCTTCTGTTACAAGCTCCTGATATCTCTTCTCAAATGAACTTGAAATATAACGTAGGAAAATAAGTCCTATGATAACTTTTCTATATTCTGCTGCCGGGATATGTCCCCAAAGAACACACGCAGCATCCCAGATTTGCTTCTCAAAACCTATATTGGCATTATTTTTTTCAGCCATTCCGATACCTACCTTTCGTATGTTATAATTTTAAAATACGTTTCTTTTCGCATGATTAATTTATCATACTTGGTTCAATCATTATCAGGAACAATATCCAAAACATCATCGAACTTACAATCTAACGCCAAACATATCTTCTCCAATATCCCTACACGTACATCTTCATTTCTACCAAGCTTCGCCATAGCATTTGTACTGATTTTAGCTTCTTTTATTAGCTCCGTCTTCATCATTCCACGCTCATTTAAAATGTCCCATATTTTATCATAGTAAACCACCGTATTAATCTCTAATTTCGATTAACAATCTGCCATATACTCTGTATAGAATTATAGCACTTTGAGTTATATCCCTCAATCAGGAATTGAAGTATACAAATTTGGAAACTATTTTGTCAGACACTTTGATGTTTTCCCTATGCCAACTGCACCCGTTTAATGATTTTTCCACAAAAAATGCCGATCAGATTTCTCCAACCGACATTTAACTTATAATTGATTTCCCAGTACATCCTAATGAATTCCACCTCAATACGAGATACATTTTATTAGAGGGATAATTTAACTATGGTCTCACAATGCCATGAGTGCGCAATTTAGATGCACAACCCTTGGCTTTACGTTAAGCCTTGGATTCAAAAAATGACACAATGGTCCCTTTCGAGACCTGTAAAAACGGCATACTGCACCCAAATGCACCTGCCACAGAAAAGATTATAATTGATTTCTTAGACGAGCCTTTGATTGGCTTCAGTTTGATTTGAAATCTGCTCTTTGCTATGGCACTCATCGCTACTTGCAATTGTACCATAGTTTTGCTTTTTCGGATAGATTTTCCGAAATCAAAATGGGCAGAAGAAAGCCCCCAAATCTGTATATGACTTGGAGGCATTATTCTAACCATTTATTTCCTGTGCCTTGATTTTACACTATAACATTTAACATATTTATTCTTTGTACCGTAGATGCTCAACAGTACCTATTTCTTTTTCATATTTGTTGGAATATCAGTCTCAACAACATTCCTAATTTCAGTCATAATTGGTGTGTAAAAATCTACATCAACTTTCGGGGTTGATAATGAAACCACTAATGAGTATCTAATTTTACTATCATACTTATCCAAGTAACTTCGTTCTCTCCACCAACCAATTACAGGAAAAACTGCGATATTTTTACAGTCACACAATTCTGCTGCTGTTAATTCACAATAATCAGAGTGTATTGAACCTACATCTCGATTATCTGATCCTAAATACCAGCGTTCACTTCCACTTGTACCCTCACCTTTATCCTTTTTATCATCTCCACGCATCTTTACATTGATACGTTTCTTAAAATCCTCAATATCCTCGTTTGAGTTAATTACATCAAATCTTAACCCGCACGACGGATAACGATATTTATCCTTCCAACCGACTTCACCAGGACCAGGTTCAATAAAATATGATAAAGTCACTTTCAAAGTAACCGTTTCACTTTCAAGTTCTTTCAAAACTTCTGTAGGCCAGGGCAAGGTATGAATATGCATTTCATTCATGCTGTTTTTGTTATATGGTTGCAATTCACCTTGAATAACCATATTTACACTATTATTCATACATTGAATGGCTTTTCCCAAATCAGGAATACCATAACCACAAGTTCTTAAAAGTCTCCGACGCCCTTTTGTTTTTGTATCCTCGATACAAAATTGCCTTTTCATTTGTTCAGTCCAACTAGCAGAATGAATCATCAATGCCCTAACTGTTTCAGGCCATATATCAGGATATTCAGCCAATAGCTGTGAACAGAACCATGCTGCTTGCGCTGCAGCAGAACTTGTCCCCCATATTGTTGAAAAATTCTTAATCAACGGTCTATAATTGGTTGTTAATAATGATAAATCTGGACACTCCGAATAATCGGTACCATTAGTTGCCATGTTTCCACCATCAAATAGTACATCTGGTTTAACTGGCCACTTACTATTCCACAATTCGGAAGTAGAGTTATACGGAGACATAGCACCTGCTTCTGCTACTGGATTATAACCTTTAAAAAAAGTATCTGTTATGTTGACATCATTTGAATATGCTCCAACAGTAATAGCATTCCATGCTTGCCCAGGACTTTCAACACAATGCAATGTATTTGCATCTGGAAATGATAATTTCCCCAATTCTTCTGGATATACATTTCCTGCGCTAACAACAAAAAGGCGCTTTACATTTTCTTCATCCGCACCAGATGTAATACTATCTACAGCTGCTGACCACGAAGTCGGACTCCCATCAAAAGTATTATATTCTGGAGAAGTCACTGCCATGCATATAACTCTATGTACAAACGGATTTGCTATCTCAGCTAATGACACAGCTTGCTCTGTAACCGCACCATATAACTCAGGATCATTTCCACCCGTTGGTGGTAGAATTTTTACTGATTCAATTTTCTGGGGTATCTCTATTTTAGTTTTTCCTAACAATGCCTCTTTCAGGTTATTATATAGAGCTATTCCGGCCATTTCTGTTCCATGTCCTTGATGATCGCCATTTCCCCATGTAGAATTTACCGCTTGAACGTGATCTAAATTAATTGCCTGCGCCAACAGGGGATGAGCTGCTGTAACTCCTGTGTCCAACAAACAAATAGCTACATTACCATCTGTATAGGTTGTACGTTGTAGCAATTCATCTATCCATTCCCTCTGTTCATTATTAGACAAGTCCGCGAAAAAAGTTGTTGCTTCTTGTGCTCGCCGTATTTCTGTGATATATGGACATACAGCTATTAACAGTTTTAGCTGTTCAGCATTTGCATATATCATCTTTACTATACGTTCTGGAAAAACAATATGTTTATCATCAATATGTATTTGATTTTCTGAACATATTAAGGAAATACTTTCTTCAGTTTCTCTCCATGCTTCAATATTGTCTTTCTTAAAGTCATATCTAAGCCATATTTCGCACCAAACAGGTGTATCTTTAGGCATGCTTTCAGATGTTCCAACCCAAAAAGAATCTAGCATTGCCACTTTTATATCATCAATGCTTCTAACCAAATCATTGTTCTTTGGATTTCCATTCGATGTTTGTTCATTTGCATATGCTTCAACCTTTTTAAGGAAAAAGCTTTCTTTTCCAGCAGGTATATAAACTGTAGCCCTAATTATGGATTTTTCTTCATCCTCATGGACATTGAGCAAGCGAATTCCTGCTTTACGATTTTCCAAACTCTTTATAGCCAAATCATGTCCTTTGGCGCTTGAGAATTCAAGATAAGTTCCTTCTTTATATCGAATTGCCGCAACCTGCTTCTGTGACAATGATTTGGAATAACACTCTTGTAATTTTCTCTGTATAAATGCTGCATGCGTTGCAACTGTACGCTTTGGATAATTTGTTCCTATAGGTTTTGATGTCGATGTATAAGGCATAGTTTCAACCGTTTGCGTCAGAAAAATGTTTCTTTTTTCTACTGCCATGCTTATGCCTCCTTACATGTATATACATTTTGCCGCTCACTTAGTAATGCAATTACTGCCTTACTTGTAATTGGCTCGTCACTCAAAATAGAATTTTTAATCGCATCATCACATACTCTTGCAATCTCCGCGTGGCTTAATCCTTCTGCAGCCTTTATCATTTCCTTTGAAATTATAAAATAATTATCATATGCTTTTATTTTGTATTCAAATAAACGCTTAATCTCTTTAGACGTAGGCAATGTATAGTGCAACACATCATCAAACCTTCTAAACAATGCTTGATCTAAAAGTTTTTGATTATTTGTTGCTGCCACAATAATACTTTCAGAATCATCCTGCTCTATAAATTGTAGAAACGAATTAAGAATTCTCCTCATTTCTCCCACCTCGTTATCAAGGCTTCGATCTGCACCTATGGCATCAAACTCATCAAAAAGATATACACCCACAGTTGACTCAATGCTGTCAAATATCTGTCTTAACTTTGCGCTTGTTTCTCCCATGAATTTTGTCACAAGCTTATCCATTTGTACCGTATATAAAGGTAAAGATAGCTCAGAAGCAATAATTGATGCCGTTAGCGTCTTTCCTGTTCCCGGATTTCCTTCAATCAATATCTTTCTTCTATTAGTCAAGCCGTAAGATACAAGTTTATTCCTATTTCTATACTCATTCAGAATTCTTTGAATTTTATCACTGATATCTTCTGAAACAATTAGTTCTGATAAATCATGGGAAGGCATTGATAGTGTAAGCATTGGGTTAGTTGAAGTAAGCTGAACAATATTTGCTCTTTTGCTTCCAACTCTATCAATCTGCTTTTTTAAATCACGTGCTAAGTTATCGTGCCCAAGCTTGGCTTCGTGCGCTGCAATTTGTAAAACAACTGTCTTAAACTTTTCGTCATTACAATCTGCATATGCTTTCACCAAACTTTTTATTTGTTCTGCTGTAGCCACTTTATTCACCTCCCATAATCAAACTTACTCAATTTATATCATACTATTTCCCTGCCATAACGTCAACAAAATGCATATTTTTTCTCTGTATTTACCCTTATATTTTATTATAAATCTACAACCATTATTTTGATTGTTCATTATAATCAATACCATCATTCATTTGTTTATGATACTATTATTTTACTTTTGAACTAGTAATTTTCCTTCCACATCACTTGCCGCATTTTCAAGTGCAATTAATGTAGAAGATATTATTCGTTCTTCACGAGGTAAAAGTCTATATACACCTTTATATTTCACTACCTTATATTCTTTTCCTTTATAAAAGACTTTAGCATCAACGGGTATCGGTTTCCCTTCACTATCACAATAATTTGTATAATCAATTTTCTTATTTCTCTCATAATTAATTTGGTGTGACCTATATGATGTAACCAATGCGCAATACGTTAAGTATATAACCGCTAATATTGCTTCAACTTTTACATGTACCTGTAACCCATTTGCATATTCTATCCCTATATTTAAAGCATATACCACAAAATACACTGTAAAAATAAAATCAGCTAAAATGCCTATGTATGACAAGTTCATCCATTGTTTCTCACCTATAATTCGATATAGGTTGTAGAAAAGAGCACTATATACCACCCAAGCTATAAACACTCCCATTCCAGATGAATGCAATGTATCTCTCAACTTTTCTTCCAGCAATGGGGCACACGGTAAATCTATATAAGCCAATAAGTTCCAATATGAATCGCAAAACATTGTAAATAAAATTATTACACACGCCACATATCTAAGTATTCTCAATTTTCTTGCAAATGGCTTATCTCCAGTTAAGACTCCTTTTAACCAATCAATAATTTTCTCCAACTTATTGCCTCCCATCATTAAAACAACCTCATTGTCATGTCATACTCCATTAATAATATTGTTTTATTTCTTCCAACAGTTTTTCAGTTTCTTCACCTTGATCATAATAATCAATACTATACCTTTGCCCTGTACGTAAATGATGTAGCCAACCTTCAAGCATCGCAGTATAAATTTCATTTACATCATCCAAGTTGGCGTACTGCCCAACATAATTATTTCTGGCATCATAACTCTCTTGGGAAACCGGATACCTATAATACTCATAACGCAAATCGCTATCTATTAACTGTGCATACCCTTCCTCATCAATAACCAAGCGATTATTTCTAAAGTCGTTTCCAGCTCTTAATACTGTTTTTATTTCTTCTTCGGTAAATAAATGTGAGGGTGGCTTTATCCGAAACAATTTTATCGTAAAATAAATTCCCATTTCCTGCCATATTACCCCAGATTCACTGCATAACTTTTTAATATAATCTTCCATCCCAACAACAGCTTTCACTGCTCCGTCAAAATTAGAAAATATATATTTTCCATCCTTACTTACCGGATACGGAATGCTGTCTTCTTCACAAATATATCCTGTTTCCGATACATATTTTCTTGTGCCAAAACCTCCTCCGTTAATGTGGAAGATAATTGCGAATTCTAATTTACCTTCACTTTTATTATTGTTCTTATCACAAATATCTTTTAAACACCATTTATCCCAACCGGTTTTAATAAATTTGTCAAACTTACAACTTTCTTCTATTCTCTTATGATTTTCTACATCTTCCTTTTCATTTTTGCTACTAAATGGATTCTTTTGATAAACATTCAAAAATCTATTAAAATCTCTCAGTGTATAATATGACTTCCTCATAGTTCCGATATAATTTCGAAACTCAATACCTCTCATTTTATTATGCCTTGCATCATAAGTTCCAGAAATATGATTATATATAGATTGTTTTGAAAAAATAACAAAAGAACCATTCAAAAACCTATCGACCTGCCTATATCCTTTAGGAAATTCTGTTCCATCGTCATATCTTCCATAACATGCTAGATTGCTCACTACATAATGTCCTGGAAAATCTTCTATCAATGACTCACGACAATTCTTATATACAGTA
>CAMEWO010000010.1 GCA_945946665.1 uncultured Eubacterium sp. | reverse complement strand
GTAAGTTCAAGTCAGAGGTATGGGACAACTGGAATTTAATTTTCCAATTGACCTTTATTTACATATTATCCAAGAAAAACAAGTTGCATTCCCCAAAAAATTGTACTATAATCAATACATAACAAAGGATGTTAGCCGTGTTAAAGAACAAGGAGGTCTGTTTATGGATATCATGTCAGTATCGGGTATGTCAGGTATGCTGAATACTTCTAAAGTGAATAATGATATTCAGGTGGCAGTACTCAGTAAAAGCCTGGAAACATACCAGACTACAGGTGAGAATTTAACGAAGATGATGGAAGCTTCCGTTAATCCTAATCTGGGTCAGAATATAGATTTTAGAGTGTGATTAGATTTTCTTATATTTTTCCTTTCTCATTTTCTTTTGTGGCTTAACCGCCACGGAAAAATCCCCCGGAGTAATCCGGGGGATTTTTTCAGTCTTATTTTTTATCACAGCATAATGTTTCACAGATATTGCATCACTTCAATCACTACCATATAGATAAATGCAAGGATAACAGTTACTGCATATGGTACTGTAACAAAATTCTCATTATTCATCGGTTTCAAGCCCATTTTAGTGTAATATCTGTAATAATCATATCTTCCGTTCTTCTTTGCCATATGGTTAATCAGCAGGGTTGCAAGCATTCCAAAAACAACTGCAACCATAATAAGAGAAACAATAGATACGACAGCCAGAAATAACGCCATTACTTTTCCTGCTGCCAGTGCGGCGTCCGAGCTTCCGAACTGCTCCGCCAGCTGTGACAGGCTGTCACTCTGGGTCTGTGCAGACTGGGAAACAGCAAATACATCAATTCCTGCCATCTTCATAATCTGCACCATGGATATAGAGTAGGTATTAACAGCAAAATGTGCCAGAACAGATGACCACATTGAGCCGGTAACCTCTACCATTTTTGCAAAAAACATTCCAATGACTACTGCATATAAAAACTGGTTAAGATTCATATGAACCACACCGAAAGCAATAGCACTGAAAAGCATAGCTCCCACAAGGCCATTCTTCCTGTAAGAGTGATAAATTACTCCACGGAATACAAACTCTTCAACCAATGCCGGTAATACGGCTATGAGCAGAACCTGAATAACAAATGGATATGTGGTAAATTCCGGAGCACTCTCCTGAAGATAATTAGTTGCAAACAATGATGAAACAGCATTGATTGCTGTTATAACAGGTATAAGCAGATATCCTGCAAGCAGTGACATAAGTGCATCCTGCCATCTTAACTTCCTGTACGGAATACACGCCAGAACATTAATCTTATTCACCGCAATATATACTATCACTGGTATAAGCAATAGTAATTCACTTATAATACATGCCATCCAGTATGGCAGATCTGAATCAATAAGATTTAACAACTTACCTATCAGAATAGATGCAGCAAAATAAAAGCCCAGTAAGCATGGGAAAAATCTGTTTATCTTTTTACACATGCGCAATTTACCTTTCGAAAAATTTAATACAGCCTGTTATGACCTTATATATGCCAGATATTATTACTTGAAACAGATTGCCTCAACCTCAAGAAGAACGTCCTTAGGCAGTCTTGCCACTTCAACACATGAACGGGCTGGAAATGGCTCCTTGAAATACTGCTTGTATATCTCATTAATCTTTCCGAAATCATTCATCTCCTTGATAAATACTGTTGTCTTCACAATATTCTCAACCTTGGAACCCGATGCCTCTACAAGATTACAAAGATTCTTAAATGCCTGATTGGCCTGAACCTCTACGCCGCCCTCTGGAATAGCGCCTGTAGAAGGGTCAACAGGAATAACTCCCGATGTATACACCATACCATTAACCTCAATAGCCTGTGAATATGGTCCAATAGCTGCTGGTGCCTTGTCTGTACTGATAACTTTCTGCATAATAATCTCCATCTCCTTATATCATAATAATGAAATTATATCAACTCACGTCATAAATTACAACATTTACAGATTACTTCAGTCTGATGCCCTTCTCTTCAATCTGGATTTTGCCTTCCTTAAGCAGTCTTCCAACTCCCCGCTTAAATGCATTTTTACTCATATCAAAATATTCCTTGATGATTTCAGGGTCTGATTTATCGTTAAATGGAAGCTTACCGCCATTTTCCTCAATTTTCTTAAGTATAATTGCTGAATCCTCATCCATCTGGATATATGCTTTCTGCTTAATGCTGATTGTCAGCTTTCCATCTTCTCTCACTCTGGAAACTCTTCCGTGAAAAGTATCTCCAACCTTAAGATGTCCAAAAGCCTCATCCTTAGGAATCATTCCATAGTACTTGTCATCTACTGCAACATATACTCCCCTGTCAGGGTTAATTTCAATCACAGTTCCTGAAACGGCACTGTCTTTAACATAATTACTTCCGTTTACGAGGTAGTGGTACACTCTCATGGTTGCAGCAAGCCTGTTGCTCTTGTCAACATACAGCGCCACCAGGCACTCATCTCCCTCTGCCACATGAGTTGTCTGCTCCTTATATGGAAGAAACAAATCTTTCTCCAGCCCCCAGTCAAGAAATGCCCCGATTTTACTAATCTGTGAAACCTTAAGCTTTGCAAGCTGTCCCAATGTAATAAATGGCTTTTTAGTTGTTGCAATAAGCCTGTCATCTGAGTCTCTGTACACAAAAACTGTAAGAGCATCCCCGATTTCAATATCCTCCGGCACCATTTTCCCAGGAAGAAGTACTTTCTCATCTTCTTTTCCCAGATAAACACCAAAATCCGTCTTCTTAACAACGTTTAAGCATTGTATTTTTCCCAGTTCTATCATAGCAGATATCCTCCCCTGCATCTTTAATCGTGCAAGCACATTCGACCCTTGTTGGGCTTTTGCTACAAAAAAACCCTCGCAATATTGCGAGGGGATAAGCTGGGCTTGAGGGACTCGAACCCCCAGAATGCTGGAATCAGAATCCAGTGCCTTACCATTTGGCGAAAGCCCAATATCGTGACGACAAGACGTATTATACACAAAGCGCCTCAATAATGCAAGCACTTTTTTAAAAATTATTTCCAGCCAGTTACTTAACCTTAATACGGACTGTTCCGTCTTCGTCTGTTCCAAGATTTGATGGATTGACAAAATACTTATATCTGTCAAGAATTGAGTCCTGCTGCATCTGGGCAAGTGCCTTATCAGTATTCTCAAGTTCCTTGAACTTAGAAGTTCCCTGGATTATGTTAAGGTCATTACCCTTCTTAAAATCATACTTGAAATCATTAGGATTTGATTTAACTGGCGCATTGTTAGTCTGGCCAGCCTCATTATCTGCTGTGAGAGATACAGCAGAGCTTTCAGTCCTGATACTGTCCTCAGACTCTTTAGCAGCTTCAGAAGCAGTCTGCACTCTCCCTGGTTCTTCATTAACTGGATATATATATGGATTAAAACCCATTCCGCCAATTCCTGATATCATAGCTGTACCTCCTTTCCTGTACATTAAATATCGGAAAATCTCTGTCAGACTTAACCCCTGATTTTCATTTTTTGCAAGGAAAAATTGTCATAGTCCAGCTGACAGCACATGTTGTGCCTTGCCTGTCATATAACCACAATCTGATGATTTTAAAACTGAAATGTATTTAAAAAAATACATCAGAACTCCATAAGCACCGGAAATCCATCCCGGTATTCCTTTATTATATATGGATTCTTAACTGCATAGTCATATATGGTCTGCCCAAGCCCATCATTTACCAGCCTGGTCATAACATCAATCCCCGTCTCATTAATAGCAGGGCATGTAGGTGTCAGGGCAACAACCAGCTTCCCCTCTTTATTCATAATCCTGAGAGGCCAGATTTTACAGTCAAATGGTTTATCCTCATCTGAAAGAATACATCCTTTGTGTGAATCAAGGAATTCACAGGCTGCTTCCTCATCCGGGTCCTGGGTTTTATACTTGTACTCAAGGTTCATCTGGCAGTAGACCTTTCCGCCACTTTCCTTCTTATCAAAATGTATTGTATCTGACTTCAGCTTTTCCGCCACTTCCTCAGGAAACAGCGGTGTCTCCCACAGGCTGCATCTTCTGAAGGAACAGCAGAACCTGCACTGGGCACATGTTGATTTACTTAGTACCTTTGACAGCATTATTACACCTCTTTTTCTATTGCACAATATTTCTTCAACAAAATCTTTGGATGATATGACTGCTTCGCCTTTCTCAATCCTTCTATGTTAATGTCCTCTTCTCTGTTCAGCCATTCTGCCCCATTTAAGCTTTTTGCAAACATATTGTTAATTGCAGCATACCCACCATTCACGGCATACTGCCCGATAGCTTTTTCAAAATGCACATCTACCACAGAATCACTGATTCTCGAAGCTATTGTCATAGCCACCGCAACTCCCTCTGCATATATAATGCCTCCGCAAAGTTCAAGTTCCTCAAAATTATTAAGTGCTTCCCTGATGGAATTAAACTCCAGAAGCTGTGAACTGTCCTCATTTTGTAGATGGTCATAATACCATCCGTCCTCCACTGTCATGGCATCATCCACATTGCAGTGTCCTATCTCTTCATATCTGAATTCCGGATACTCCCTCATAAATCTTGAAACATGGTTTTTCTTCTTATGATACGACTTTCCTGAAAGCAATGCCAGATCCTGTCTTGAATATATATAATCAAAATCCCCCGGGTCTTCACAGAAACTGAATTTCCCCGGTCTTAACTGTTCAAGAATCTTCCTCTGTTCTTCCGTCACAAATGCAATCCGGAGTCCTTCCCCATATGCAGCCGCCTCTGCTTCCAGTTCCTTAAGCGCTTTATCCACATTTCCCGTTCCCACTGGAAATGTATATCCCTTTCTGGTTCCCTTTCCACTGTACTTCCTTATAAGAAAGTCTTTATAATTACATATTTTAATATCATATTTTTCTCTTAATAGAAACATGTTGGCAAAAGCAAGATCACTTCCCATGTTCCCCGACTGGGCAACGATAAGACGAATCCATTTTCCATCCTTTAGTTCAGGTGTCTTCCATTCAAGCATAATTTACCCCATCCCATGTGTAATCTGGCTTATTGTAACACACTTCCAATTATGTTACAATAAACCTAAAATTTTTAATAAGGAGATTATCAATGAACAAAAAGAATATCTCTCTGGTTTGTGCCGGAATTTTATTACTTTCTTTACAGCTAATGATAAAAATTGGAAATGTTTATTTTGACATATTTAACGACATACTGGCATTCATCCTGATTGCCATAGGAGGTTTCCCTCTGACAAAGAGAAACAATACCTTTAAAAAATCAGGCAGAATAATTGTTATCGGTCTTATACTTACAGTATTTGCCCAGGTTCTAAGCATTGCTTCTGCAAGCCTTGAACTAACCAATATCGTCACAATCATGTGTGGTCTCTCCGTTATTGTTAACATATACTACACATATTATTTCAATGAAGGACTGATTCTTGAAGCAAAATTCCAGGAAAAAGAAGCCCTCACACGTTCACTGCGGTTAATATGGGCTCTGTATGGAATCCTGGTATTCTTAAGCTTTATAGCTACAATGTCAGGAATATACATGATAACAATAATTGCCAACCTGCTTTCATTAATGTTCTGTATATTCTATGTATCAAACATATTTACTATTTCAAAAAGCCTCTACATGGAAGGCCTTCCAACAAAACATATGATGCAGTAGTTTTTAGATTAGCGTGCGGCGCGAAACATAAGCAGAATGGAGATTATTATGAAAAAATTAGAAATAATAATCCAGCCCGAAAGACTGGATGACCTTAAATCAATTCTTAACAGCTGTGGAGCCCACGGCATAATGATTACCAACATAATGGGATACGGCACCCAGCGTGGTCACAAGCAGACCTACAACGGAGTAGACTTTGGCGGAAACCTCCTTCCAAAAGTAAAAGTAGAAACCATCGTCTCAGACGAAGCTGCCGAGCAGATAGTAGACCTTGCCATAGACCAGATAAACACCGGTTCCTACGGAGATGGCAAAATCTTCATCTACGACGTATACGATGCCGTAAGAATCCGTACCGGAGAACGTGGCGACGACGCCCTATAATTCAATCCCCACCCTTACGCCAAGGACACCTACCCCTCCCCGACAGAACGTGTGCAGATAGCTGCCTGAGGGGTTCCCCTGCTTAAACAGGGGATTTCCCAAGGATTCCTGCAATTTTTATAAATTTTACTGACCTATCATAAACACATAGGCGAAAATCAGCGGATACCAGAGGGCTATGGCTGTGCCAATGGGGACTGAACTGCTGACAAAACAGGCAGATTAGAACATTAGAAGAAATCTTAGCGTTGCGGTGTGTATGCCTTACACTTCGCCACCAATGGGGCAACTGTTTGAGCCCCGACCAGGGGCGAGTTTTGAACCATTGGTGAAATAAGCGAGTGTAAGGCATATATGTCGCAACGGTTAGATTCTCTTCGTAGTTCTAATCTGCCTGTTTTGCCAGCAGTTCAGTCCCCATTGGCACAGCCATAGCCCTCTGATATCCGCTGATTTTCCAGCAAAACAGTTTACTAGTCAGTATAATTTATAAAAATGCAGAAGCCCTAGGAAATCCCAGATGCCCTTCTCGGACACCACATCAGGCAGCTATCTGCACACGTTCTCCATCTCTGATACCCTTGAGTCCGTTGACGTAGCCGCAATATTGTTCAGCATCAGCACCGTTCCAATATTGTACCTGTCCACCAGCTCACTTACCGTTCCATTGTAATATCTGTAATCCACAACATACACATTCTTATAGTGGTCAACCAGAAACGGAACAAATGCATTACCAAAAGACTCCTTCACAACCAGAATAGAAGACTCATTATTAATCTCAGGATTGCTTATATGGACAAACTTGTTATCTCCACCGATGAAAGTACTGTATTTGCTGGTAGAACTCCATTCTGACACATCTGTGATAACATTGTAATCAATATGTTCATCCCTGTTGTTTATCATCTCCATCCGGTTAGTTCCAACAGGCTTATATGCCTCCACCGTATCAGGATTATTTCCTAAGGACGTTACACCGCTCTGTCTGTAAAAGCTTCCCTTAAAATCGCTGAACATCATCTTCTCATATGAATCCAGTGAGTTAGCAGTTTTTCCTTCCTGCCATATGAAAACATTATATGCATAATATGCTCCCAATGCCGTCCAATGGTGGTCTGTCCTGAAATATATGTACTCATCCCTATGCTGGTGAAGTACATCATATACATAACACTTTCCAACATCCTTGCTCATCCTGCTGTACATATACAGAATAGCTTTCTTCTGGTTACTGCTGGTAAGACTGTTTCTCGTGGCAGCATCCAGCGTAATATCAATACTTGTAGGAACAATCATGCTATACACCTTGGACATTCCGCTTAAGGCTTCTGTCAGATTATTAACCACATCTGTGTATCTGTCAGAATTAACCTGGGAGAAAGAATAATAATTATACGCCCTGTCCCCCACAACAAATATAGAGCCAAGGCTCTCTCCTGCTGTGGCAGCTATTTCCCCTTCCGTATCTTCCACGTCTGTTCCAATATCAGAGGCTTCTATATCAGTCTCAAGCTGGTTAAATCCATAATTTGTCTCAATATTGGAATATATGACACCATCCTCACTGTAGTTGGAACTGGTAATATCTTCAGTAATCTCCACGTCTTCAGGAGCCTGTTCACCACCTGCATCCTTACTTGCAATCAAATGAGATTCCACCTCTCCATCCACATCTGGAATTTCATCGCCAGCTACAAGAGTTCCCTGAATCACCTGATTTCTTATACCATACAGGTTGTTAACCTTCTCATTGCATGCAATAAGGCTGTCCCTGAAAGGAAATGTATCTGCAAACCAGGTATCTATCTGCCCGAAGTAGCTTCCATCCATGAAACTCTCCCAGGTAAACTCCGGAAATGCTGTAAGCTCCCTTTTTTCCTTTTCAGAAAAAGTCTCTCTTAATGGGATAAGCATTGAAATTACGGCACCTGCAAGAATAGCACCACAAAAAACCACAATCTTAGAGACTGCGGCCTTTTTCATCTTGTATTCACGTAATTTCACCTGTTTACTCAATTCATCATTGGTCATTGATGACTATTTCTCCCCATCATGTATAAAAAGTATATAATCTGAAATTCTCCACGCAGACATTCATCTGCAAATTTAAATCAGGATTTATCTTGTCTCTATATTATTTTATATCACAGTATTTTTCAAGCATTTCTTCCTAAAATCTGTAGTAAATAAACGGATTATAGCTGTCACCGATAAGAGCAACTGTAGATAATGCCAGAAGCACTATAGGAACAGCCACATTAAGGGCATTGTAGAGCCACATGTGACCTGCCGCTGCAACCCTTGCTTTCTGTCTTGCCATCTCTGAAATTTTTTTAACAAGTGGGGTACAGGCTATTACACACACAATAATAATAAATATATTGTTAACAATTACTGTCCTGCTTTCCATATTAATAAATGCATTTCCATTCATACCGAACATGGAACGCAGCATCTGTCTCATAATCTCAAAATCAGTGAATCTGAAAAGAACCCACCCAAAGAACACAACAAACACGGTGTAAATTCTTCCCACAACAGCATTTATAAACCCTGGCATCTTATTAAATACTTTAAGTAAGAATATCTTCTCAATTGCAAGAAATACAAAATAATACATTCCCCAGAGAATAAAATTATAGGATGCTCCATGCCACAAACCAGTAAGTCCCCATACTACAGCCATATTGAAAAGCTGTCTCTTAAGCCCTTTTCTGTTGCCACCCAGGGGAATATACACATAATCCCTGAAAAAGCTGCTTAAGGAAATATGCCACCTTCTCCAGAAATCTGTCACGGATTTAGCTGTGTATGGATAATTAAAATTCTCCTTGTACACAAAGCCCGTCATTTTACCAAGACCAATTGCCATATCAGAGTATGCTGAAAAATCCAGATAAATCTGCAACATGTACAAAAACGCACCTGTCCATGCAGCAGCCATGGTTGCATGAGTAACCCCGGAAAGAGTCTCTGGTAGAAGAGTTTCTAATATTGAGCCGCAGGAATTTGCAAGAAGAGTCTTCTTTGCAAGACCTATGCAGAATCTGGAAATACCTGTACTCATGGAGTTAATGTTTGTTTTTCTGTCCTTCAATGAAAGGGCAATATCCTTGTATCTTACAATTGGCCCTGCAATGCACTGATGGAACAGTGATGTATACAAAAGGACATTACAGTAACTATGGTCTGCATCCACATCCTTCCTGTACACATCCACAACATATGAAATAAGCTGGAAAGAATAAAAAGAAATCCCCGCAGGAAGGGCTGCTGACGGGATATTTTCAAAAACAGTGGCTCCCCATATTCCAAAAAAGCTGTTAATTACTTCACAGAAAAATGTAATATACTTAAACCAGCACAGGAACCCCAGCGTGATAGCAAGGTCAGCTGCCAGTGCTGCCACAGCCTTTTTCGTACCGCTGTATTTCTCAATAAGAAGAGCACCCAGATAATTTACCCCTGCCATAATCATTAAAAGAATCAGATAGGCTGGTGACATCCAGGCATAAAATATTAAAGAAAATATTAAAACACACGCATTTTTCTTATGTACATCTGAAATAACCGCATAACATATCAGATTTACAGGAAGAAACAGATACACAAATAATAAACTTGAAAAAACCATCCCTACTCCTGCCTGTTACAACTATTCTTCATCTGTTTTATCAGACACTTCCCCCACGGATTCCACGTCTCCAACAGTTCCATCTTCCGGTGTCTCCTTGATATACAGTTTGAACACTCTTGATAAAATATAGCTGTTTATATATATAGCAAAAGGAACTGTAATAATAGCCGCAGTGAAAAACTTAATTGTCACAAATGTAAGCACACATGTTGATAAAAGCATAACAAATGTCTGTCCAAAATGATGCATGCACAATACAAGCGAATTCTTCAATGTCTGTCCAACTGTATTATCAAACTTTGCAAGCAGTGGAAAAACATATATTGTAACTGCAACAAGTACCAGGGCAATGCCAAAGAAAGCATACATTGCAATATTAGCCAGTGTATTACCGCCTTCTGCCCAGTATATGCATATTCTTATATCCTCATATATAAAGAACCCCAGTGCCGCAACAATTATTTCAATTATTAAACCCTGTTTAAAGTTTCCTTTAAATGATTTCCAGAAATCCTTAAACACATATCCTTCCTCATCCCTGACAAGCTTCAATCCAACATAAAATGCTGCTGTGACAGAGGCTCCAAGTGTAACAACCGGAATGGAAAACACCCACATAAGAACTCCAAGGATAATAAAATCCCCCGCTTTTGTAAGAGCTTTAAATAGTTTTCCATTAATACTAAACATAACATTCCTCCAATACTCTACTACGCTGATGTAAATTATACTGTATCTATGGTATTTTGCAAAGATTTTTCTCACATATTTGTATAAAATTATTATAAAAATCCACATTTTTGCAGATTCTTATGTTAAACTAATCCATGGTTTAGTTATAATTGTGAATGATTTCTGACTTTTGACCCTAATACCGGTCAAATATATTTTTTAAGTACAGAACGGAGGATTATCATGAAAAAAATGCCCAAAGAACAGCGTACTCCTTTTAAGGAGCTGTCCCTGGGACAGAAGTTCAGCTATATATTCGGTTACTACAAATACTACATGCTTGCAGCACTTATTGTAATTGTGGCAGTTGGAAGCACTGTGTTTTACCACTATAAGAATTATTACGAAAGCGTGTGCAGCATCTATGTTGCAGATGGAAAGATTTCAGGGTATTTTGACCGTACTGATGCCATTTCCACTGGTTTTACCAGTTATCTTGGAATTGACGGAAAACGTCATCAGGTGGAGATTGACTACAATAACTCTCTGATTGTCCAGCCAATGGATAATGAAGCGGCAGTTGCCAGAACCAAGATGATAACCAAAGCCTCTGTAGGAGACGTGGATGGTTATCTTGCCAACAGGGATTATATAACATTTTTCTCAACAGATGCAGAACCTTTCCTCTGTGATTTGCGGGAGATTCTTACAGAAGAGGAGCTGAATAAAATCGGTGAGGACAATATTGTGTACTATACCATGAAGGATGGCACCAGTATTCCTGTTGCGGTAAGCCTTTTAAATACTCCTCTTAAGAAAGATACCGACCTTACCATGAGCGACCCATGCTACGGGGTGGTTGTTACCGCTACTAACCATGACAATGCAGTTGCATTTATAAAATACGCGTTTGGTCTGTAGGTATGCCCCATATCATCTGCCATATTTTCATTTCTGTGGTAGTTTCAGATAAATATGATATATGTCAAATCCATCCACGTCTGTGGCATAGCTTTCAAAACCAAGCTTTAATGCCAGATTCCTGGATGGATTATTATTAATATCCGTACACACAAATATTTCACTAAGCCCCAGTTCCTGTTCTGCATATTCTAAAACAGCCCTGCAGGCTTCATATCCATATCCTTTCCCCTGGAATTCCCTGTGAATAATATATCCCAGCTCCTGCCTTGTCCTGCCATCTATCTCTCTGTGTTCAAGCCCCGCCCTTCCTATAAGCTTTCCTGTATTTCTCTCATATACAAGCCACAATCCATACTGAAAAAATCCATACATATTCCTGATATAATTTTCTGTAAATTCCAGTTCCCTGTCATATTCATACAGTGGTTCCACATATGGACAGTGGGAAAGACTGTCATACAGCTGATACATTTCCGGCAGGTCTTCCACTGTCATCTCCCTTATTACCAGCCTGTCAGTAACCGCTATTGTGTGTGGCTTATTATGGTATCTGTCATATATAAGCTGGACATAATTCATGGAAATGTCAAAATCTGCCACAACAAAAGGAGCATTTCCGGAATAATGTTCCCCCAGTCCCACAATCATGTCATGTAGCTCGTCCATATCTGTATCTGTTATCAAAAGGCTGTCATTTTTTATATCATTCATAGTTTTCCCAGCCAGTTCTTTATCTTCCGTATTTTCACCAGTAAGTACTGCATCAATCCAGTTATCAGCTTCTGCCACTTTTACTACCCTGATTCCACACTTTCCTGCCCTGTGGCAGAAATCCTCATATCCGTTGTACTTCTCACCATTGACCACACATATATACTTCAACATTTTAAAATATTAACTCCCAATTATTAATTTGACTTTTACACATCCTGTCTTTACAATGACATGATATAAGGGTCCAAAGTCAGAAATCGTTCCAGCCTGCAGGAAATGAATTCTGATTTATGAACATAATAACACAAATTATGGCAAATAAGGAAAGGAATTAGAACATATGTCAAACCAAAATCCAATTATAACAATCGAAATGGAAAACGGGGATGTCATGAAAGCTGAGCTTTACCCAGAAATCGCCCCTAACACAGTCAATAACTTTATCAGCCTCATTAAGAAGGGATTCTATGATGGTGTAGGCTTCCACAGAATTATTCCTGGTTTTATGATTCAGGGCGGTGACCCTGAGGGAACAGGAATGGGCGGTCCTGGATACTGCATCAAGGGCGAGTTTTCAAGCAATGGCTTCAAGAATGAGCTTCTCCATACAAAGGGAGTGCTTTCAATGGCACGTACAAGGATTCCAGATTCAGCAGGTTCCCAGTTCTTTATCATGCACAGCAAGGCTCCACATCTTGACGGAGATTACGCTGCATTTGGCAAACTTATCGAGGGAGAAGATGTTCTTGATAAAATCGCCACAACCGGCACAGACTGGAATGACAAACCAATGAAACCACAGGTTATGTCAAAAGTCACTGTTGAAACCTTCGGGGTTGAATATGACGAACCTGAAAAGCTGGGAGATATGTAGAAAAGCCCTGTGTTTATGCTGTTTTCGCCATTCACAAATTATTAACAAATAGTTTACCCAATATTAACAGCAAAAACACCATTTTTTAATTATTTACCCATATACTAAAAACAACTTAAGAAATTAAGAATTCTCATTTTAAATTTCAACAAGTTGTATTTTTTACATTTTCTCATTTTAATTTTTCTTTTTAAATTAAAGTATTTTTTACAAACCTACAACTAAATAACAGAATCATTATTCGTGAGTAATGATTCATCGATATAAGAAAGCCCCGCTTACATAAGTAAGCGGGGCTTTCTTATATCCTGTTTTCATTTAATGGCTGTAATACGCATATGAAAAATTCACACATGAAAGCCGGAAGGATTTCTGTCTTCTGATCCTTTACTACAGAGGCAGCAGGATAAATGACAGAAGAATCAGAATCACACCGGCAGCCACCAGTATCTTTCCTGTTCTTTTCTCCTTCTCATACTTGGGGTCAGAGAAATCTTTCCTGTCTCTCTGGTCATAGAATAGATTCCACTGCTTTTTTGCATCATTTATCTTGACAATTCCAATGAATATGATAACAAATCCCGCAAAAAACATCATAAAACCAATAAATGGCTTAAAAGAAGTTCCTGCATGAGCCTCCGCATCATAGAAATCAATTTCAAGGCTTATCATCTGTAAAAGTCTGCCTGCCTCGCCACCAACAAGCTCTGCTATGCTTCTTAAATAATTCATAAACACCTCTGTTCTGAAATACATCTGTACTGCTGCCTTACATTTATATTAGTATAACCAGCTGCAGTAAGCATTTTCTCTTCATTAACATATCAGATTATATCCTTTTTGCCATCTTTATACAACAGCAAAATATTGCTTTCCATTTTACTCAATCTAGAGTATAATATCCTATATGTTTTGAAACGGAGGTATTAATATGTTAGTTACTGTAAAAGACATGCTGACAAAGGCTCGTGCAAACGGATACGCTGTTGGCCAGTTTAATATCAACAACCTTGAGTGGACTAAGTCCATCCTTCTTACAGCCCAGGAGATGAATTCGCCAGTAATCCTCGGTGTTTCTGAGGGTGCCGGTAAGTATATGGGCGGATTTAAGGTAGTATCTGCCATGGTTAAAGCTTTAATTGAGGAGCAGAACATTACAGTTCCTGTAGCTTTACATCTTGACCATGGTACTTATGAAGGCTGCTACAAATGTATTGAAGCAGGTTTCTCTTCAATAATGTTTGATGGTTCTCACTACCCAATTGATGAGAATATTGCTAAGACAAAGGAATTAGTTGCTGTTACCAGAGAAAAGGGTATGTCGCTTGAAGCCGAGGTTGGCTCTATCGGTGGCGAAGAAGATGGTGTCGTAGGTATGGGTGAATGTGCAGATCCTAACGAGTGCAAAGCAATTGCTGATTTAGGTGTCACAATGCTTGCTGCCGGAATCGGCAATATTCACGGAAAGTATCCAGCAAACTGGAAGGGCCTGAGCTTTGAAACTCTTGAAGCTGTTAAGGAAAAGGTTGGAGACATGCCATTAGTTCTTCATGGTGGTACAGGTATCCCAGAAGATATGATTAAGAAGGCCATCAGCCTTGGCGTTGCTAAGATTAATGTTAACACAGAGTGCCAGCTTTCATTTGCTGCTGCCACAAGAAAATACATTGAGGCAGGAAAAGATCTTGAGGGTAAAGGCTTTGATCCAAGAAAGCTTCTGGCTCCTGGTGCTGAAGCAATCAAAGAAACTGTCCGTGAGAAGATTACTCTCTTTGGTTCAGCTGATAAAGCCTGAAATATGTATTATTTTAATAATTTGGAGTATTTATTTTCATGAAAACACTTAATACTAAATCCTACAGAATGGGACTTGCCTCTGGCGGTTCCATGGCTGTTGGAGCTGCCCAACGTTCTGTAAGAACGCCTGAGGAAAAAAAGAATCTTTACATAAGAATAGCCATTATGATTGTGGCTGCCTGCATTTTTGTGTTTGCTGGTTCTCAGATTTTTATGATTTTCTACAAATACTATGAAAGCGATAAGATTTATTCAAATGTGTCCAATGAAGTTTTGAACAACTCAGGACATACCGCTTCAATCATCACTGAAGACCCGGATAATTCTGTTGATATTCAGGTTGAAGCCTTTGACTACGACCACGAGAAGCTGCTTTCCATCAATTCTGATGCCATAGGATATTTCTATCTCCCAGCTTCTAACACAAGGCTGCCTCTGGTTCAGGGTTCAGATAATGATTATTACCTTAACCATTCATTTGACGGAACCAATAACAGCTCAGGATGCGTATTCGAGGACTATCGGATTAAAGACGGAATTTCAAGCACCAATGTTATTCTCTATGGCCACCACATGAAAAATGACGGTATGTTTGCTCCTCTTAAGTATTATCAGAACCAGAACTACTATAATACTGAGGGCAATGATGTGTTCTACCTTTACACAGGCAACAGAATTATTCAGTACAAGATATTTTCAGTGCATATAGATGAACCTATCAGTTCTACCTACACATTTAACTTCCCTAATGTTGCATCTTTACGGGAGTATGCGGCAGAGATGAAGGATTTGTCTATGTATGACACAGGTGTTGACGTATCTAATGCAACACAGATTGTTACACTGTCCACTTGTACCGCAACAGGTGACCGCAGAATTATCGTCCAGGGTATGTATGTAGGTGAAGGTGTTTTAAATTCAACCAGTGAATAATTAACTTACAGGCCTGTCTTAAGTATATTTTTTAAGCTTTGACAGGCTGTAAATTAAAAAAATAAATATTTTTTAAAAAACCTCTTGCATATTATCTGTTTTTGAGTTATTTTATTTAAAGACAGTGATGTCGCTAATTTAACACTTAGAACAACGGCGTTCCCATTTATACATTCGTGTGAATAGGAATGCCTTTTTTAGTTTTTAGTGTTTAAAAATTATTTCACACAAAAGGAAGGAAGACAAAGACATGGGTGAATTATTCAATGTTGCCGACATTTTCGGCGAGAACGTGTTTAATGACACAGTAATGAAAGAACGTCTGCCAAAGAACGTTTACAAGAATCTCAAGGCTGTTATGTCTGGTGAGAAGGAACTTGAACTGGCTGATGCCGACGTAATTGCCAACGCAATGAAGGACTGGGCTATTGAGAAGGGTGCTACACACTATACACACTGGTTCCAGCCACTTACAGGAACAACTGCTGAGAAGCATGATTCATTTATCTCTGCTCCTAAGGAAAACGGAAAGGTTCTTATGGAGTTCTCCGGAAAAGAGCTTATCAAGGGCGAGCCAGATGCTTCATCATTCCCATCAGGTGGATTAAGAGCAACATTTGAGGCAAGAGGATATACAGCATGGGATTGCACATCTCCAGCTTTCGTTCGTGAGGATGCTGCCGGTGCTACTCTCTGCATTCCAACTGCTTTCTGCTCATATACAGGCGAAGCTCTTGACCAGAAGACTCCTCTTCTTCGTTCAATGGACGCAATTAACACACAGGCATTAAGAATCTTAAAACTCTTTGGTAACACAACTTCAAAGAAGGTTACTCCATCAGTTGGTGCTGAGCAGGAGTACTTCATTGTAGACAGAGAAAAATATTTACAGAGAAAAGACCTTATCTTTACAGGACGTACACTTTTCGGTGCTATGCCTCCTAAGGGTCAGGAACTTGATGACCACTACTTCGGTGCAATTCCAGAAAGAATTTCTGCATTCATGAAGGATGTTAACGAAGAATTATGGAAAATGGGTGTATCTGCCAAGACACAGCATAACGAGGTTGCTCCTGCACAGCATGAGCTTGCTCCAATCTATGCACAGTGCAACACAGCTACAGATAACAACCAGCTTATGATGGAAGTATTAAAAAAGACTGCTTATCGCCATGGTCTTGTATGCCTTCTCCATGAGAAGCCATTTGCAGGAGTTAACGGTTCTGGTAAGCACAACAACTGGTCAATTATAACAGATGATGGTATCAACCTTCTTGATCCAGGTAAGACACCTCATGAGAACATCCAGTTCTTACTTGTACTTGGTGCAATCATGAAAGCTGTTGATAAGCATGCTGACCTTCTTCGTGAGTCTGCATCTAATGTTGGTAACGACCACAGATTAGGTGCTAACGAGGCACCTCCAGCAATCGTATCAATGTTCGTTGGTGAGCAGCTTGAGGACGTTATTGAACAGCTTATTGACAAGGGTGATGCAACAAGCTCAATCCAGAAAGGTAAATTAAAGACTGGTGCTTCTACTCTTCCTGATCTTAATAAGGATGCTACAGATAGAAACAGAACATCTCCATTTGCTTTCACAGGAAACAAGTTTGAGTTCCGTATGCTTGGTTCTTCAGATTCAGTTGCTCCAGCAAATGTTGTTCTTAATACAATTGTTGCAGAAAGCTTCAAGGAAATCGCTGATGAACTTGAGAAGGCTGACAACTTCGATATGGCTGTACACGATTTAATCAAGAAGCTCTTCACAGAGCATAAGAGAATTATCTTCAATGGTAACGGTTATTCAGATGAGTGGGTTGAAGAAGCTGCTAAACGTGGTCTTCCTAACATCACATCAATGGTTGACGCAATCCCAGCTCTTGTTACAGACAAGGCAGTTAAGTTATTTGAAGACTTCGGTGTATTTACTAAGGCAGAGCTTGAGTCAAGAGTTGAGATTCAGTACGAGGCATATTCAAAGGCTATCAACATCGAGGCTAAGTCTATGATTGATATAGCCAGCAAGCAGATTATCCCTGCTGTAATCTCTTACACAACAGAGCTTGCAGGTTCAGTTTCAGCTGTTAAAGAGGCTGGTGCTGATGCTTCTGTCCAGAGCGATTTACTTGCAGAAGTATCTTCTTACTTAAAGGAAATGAAGACACAATTAACCACTCTTATCAAAGTTACAGACGAAGCCGCACAGATTACAGATGCAGCTGCACAGGCTAAGGCTTACAGAGATTCAGTAAAGACAACTATGGATGCCTTAAGAGCTCCTGCTGATAAGCTTGAGATGATTGTGGACAAAGAATTCTGGCCATTCCCATCATACGGTGATCTCTTATTCGAGGTTTAATTACAAACCCAAATTCATATATATGAATTTGTCTTCCATTTTAATAAAGCTGGCAGAGTCCCCCTCTGCCAGCTTTTTATTTGCCTTCCAATGAAGAAAACTAAATTATAAACCAAATAAGGGCTACTGAGAAAAACTGACAACCACTAATTTTTCCAGAATAAACAGCATAGTACCTGCACACTTAAATTGAAAAAGTCACATTAGAAGAAATCTTAGCGCTGCGGCGTGTATGGATTACACTTCGCCAACAACTGCCTTCACTATGGTGATTTGGGCCACACACTTGAATAAAAAAAGTCACATTAGAAGAAATCTTAGTGTTGCGGCGTGTATGGATTACACTTCGCCAACAACTGCACGAATGTCTGAGCCCCGAACAGGGGCGAGTTGTCGGGCAGTTGTTGAAATAAGCGAGTGTAATTCATATATGTCGCAACACTTAGATTCTCTTCGTAGTGACTTTTTTTATTCAAGTGTGTGGCCCAAATCGCCATAGTGAAAACAGTTGCTGAAATAAGCGAGTGTAATTCATATATGTCGCAACACTTAGATTCTCTTCGTAGTGACTTTTTCAATTTAAGTATGCAGGTACCATGCGTCCTTTAGTCAAAAAAATCAGTGGTTGTCAGTTTTCCACCAACAACCACTGCACTTGCTTTATAATTTAGTTTTCGTCATGACCTTTTGTTTCAATTTCCCTCTTAAGCTTTCCAACAAACTCATCAAGTCCAACCGTTGTAGTCTCCTGCTGTCCATGCAGTCTGAAAGAAACTGTTCTGTCATTCTTCTCATTATTACCAAGAACCAGAAGATATGGAACTTTCTGAATCTGTCCTTCACGCATACGGTATCCCAGCTTCTCAGAACGGTCGTCAAGTTCAACCCTTATGTTATTGTCATTAAGGATATCATATACTTCCTTAGCATATGCAGACAATTCCACATCATCATTCTTAACAGGAAGAACCCTTGCCTGTACAGGTGCAAGCCATAATGGCAGGTTACCCTTAGTCTCCTCTAAGATATACGCCATAAATCTGTCAAGAGAACCAAGAATTGCCCTGTGAAGAACTACAGGTGTCTTCTTCTCTCCATCCTTGTCAATGTAAGTAAGATTAAACTTTGCTGGCAGACAGAAATCAAGCTGGCATGTCGAAAGTGTATACTCATTACCAACAGCAGGTTTAACATTAACATCAAGCTTAGGTCCGTAGAATGCAGCCTCGCCAATTTCCTCTGTATACTCGATTCCAAGGTCATTAAGAACCTTTCTTAAGGCATCTTCAGCTTTGTTCCACATCTCATCGTCCTGATGATACTTGGTTGTATCTGCCGGATCTCTAAGAGAAAGAACACAGCGGTAATCTGTAATATTAAAATCTTTATATGTCTGGAATATAAGGTCTACAACCTTAGAGAACTCATCCTCAATCTGCTCAGGAGTTACGAACAGATGGGCATCATTCTGACAGAAATGACGTCCTCTCTCAATTCCCTTAAGAGTACCACTTGCTTCAAATCTGAAGTCATGGGCAATCTCACCTATTCTTATAGGAAGATCCTTATATGAATGCATTCTGTTAGCATATATCATCATGTGGTGTGGGCAGTTCATTGGTCTTAATACAAATGATTCACCCTCAACCTCCATGGCTGGGAACATATTCTCCTTATAATGATCCCAATGGCCTGAAGTCTTATAAAGGTTAACTGTACCAACACAAGGAGTCATAACATGGAGATAGCCAAGCTTTCTCTCCTTCTCCTTAATGTAGTTCTCCAGCTCCTGCCATATTGTATATCCCTTTGGCAGAAACATTGGAAGTCCTCGTCCAATAAGATCATCAACCATGAAAAGCTGCATATCTTTGCCAATCTTTCTATGGTCACGTTCCTTCGCCTCCTCAAGAAGCTTAAGGTGATCCTCCAACTCCTCTGCTGTTGGGAAACATACTCCATAAATTCTCTGAAGTACACGGTTATTGGCATCGCCCTTCCAGTATACACCAGAATGCTTAATTAACTTAAAATGTCTGCAAAGCTTAACATTATCTACGTGAGGTCCACGACAGAGGTCTGTGAAGTCCCCCTGGTCATATACAGTAATATTGCCATCCTCAAGGTTAGATATAAGATCCAGCTTATATTCATCACCCTTGAACATCTCCAATGCCTCAGCCTTGGAAACCTCTCTTCTTATAATCTTCTTGCCTTCCTTGGCAACCTTTTTCATCTCTTTCTCGATGGCTGCAATATCATCCTGGTTAATTACCTCATCTCCCAGGTCAATATCATAATAAAACCCTTCGGATACAACAGGTCCTACCCAGAACTTTGCATTAGGATAAAGATGTTTTACAGCCTGAGCCATAAGATGTGCACAGGAATGGTTGAGAACGCTAAGGTTCTCATCCGCCTTAAAATCTACCATGATTCATTCTCCTTCATATATTATAATTCTCAAATGACAAAACGTCATAATACCTCAAATATCCCGTAAATCATATCACAACTGTATTACTTATGCAAGGAGGATTAACCCTGATAAATAATGCATATTCACTTACGCCCAATATTTACTCTGGGTAATTAAGCCTTTCAGGAACAGGATTATCCAATACCTCTTCCTTAAACTTTTTCATGTAAATCTTAGCCAGTGTCAGGTTATTATCAAGATAATTTCCGCAGTCCCTTGGTGAATATCCCGGTATCTCCCCTTCGTAACCAAGTACAAAGTCCGCAGCTTCCCGTAATACATCAATAATATCCTCTGACTTAAGGTCTCCGGCAAATATTACATAGAACCCGGTTCTGCAGCCCATTGGTCCAAAATATATTGTCTTATCCTTCCATACAGGATGATTTCTTAAAAATGTGGCAACAAGATGTTCTATACTGTGAATTCCAGGGTTGTCCATAGGGGCTTCCAGGTTAGGTCTTGTAAATCTTAAATCAAATGTAGTAATGACCTCCTGTCCAATCTTATCCTTCCTGGAAACATATACTCCAGGTAAAAGTAAAAGATGGTTCACTGTAAAACTTGCTATTTTATCCATTATAAAATGCTCCTCATTATTGATTAATTATTATTCATTATATCTGATGACTGTCAGCAAAATATTATCTGCTTTTCTGCTTAAGAAGTTCTTCCTTTTTCTTGAGACAGTCTCTTATAAGTTCGCTGTGCTTAACAAATTCGTCCACAAGATCAGGATCATACATAGTACCCTTCCCCTCCACAATTATTGCCATTGACTTTTCATGGCTGTATGGAGGCTTGTAAGGTCTTTCTGAAGTAAGTACATCATAAGTATCAACAATAGTCATAACCCTTGCACACAGTGGAATTTCTTCACCCTTCAGACCAAATGGTCCTCCGGTTCCATCCCATCTTTCATGATGATAAAGGGTCATATTCTCGGCAATCTTTAGGAATTCACTTTCAGGGAACACCTTCCGGAGTCTGTGGAATGTCTGTCCACCCAGGGTACAATGCTTCTCAATATATTGATCCCTGTCATCTCCCAGCCTTCCCAGCTTGCTAAGTGTTACATCATCTATTCCCACCTTGCCAATATCATGAAGTGGTGCTGAACGCACTGCATTCTTTATATACTCATCTGTAATCTCATCCCTGTATTTAGCTTCTCCCTTAAGAGCCCTGATAAACACATCAAAATACAGTCCCGTATTCTTTACATGTCCACCAGTTATTCCATCCCTTGACTCCACAAGTTCTGCAAATCCAACTGATAATGCATCCTGAAGCTTCTCAACCTCTTCTACCTTCTCCTGAACCAGTTTTTCCAGGGAATGCTGGTAAGACGAGAGTTCTATCTGGGTTTCTATTCTTCTCTTCATAACTGCTGGAACGAAAGGCTTGGTAATGAAATCTGCTGCTCCAAGTTCCAGTGCTTTTACCTCATTTTCTGAATCAGTATGGGCAGTAAGAATAATAACCGGAATTCCCATAAAACGCCTTGTACTTTTTAATATCTCTATCATCTCATAGCCATCCATCTCTGGCATTACAAGATCCATAAGAATCAAATCAGGAATGTGCTTATTAAGAATATCAAATCCCTCCTGGGCAGATGATGCTTCATACAGAATATACTCATTCTGCAGAACATCTCTGGCAGTTGCCAGATTAAGCTTAACGTCGTCTATCATTAATATAGATTTTTTATCCATATATCCCTCCTTTTCCCTGCTACATCTGATGTCTTACCACCTTATATTCATCATTACTCTGGTAATACGGACAATTTCTGTATGAAGAACCAAGAAGTCTGGCATAATCGTCTTCGTCCATATCCACATCACACACGTACTCCTCCATCTCCTCATCATACACCAGATTATTGCAGTACTCGCAGCTAGCCTGTCCACCATTATCAGACATATTACTTACCTCACTTGTCATTGTGTTAAATTCTATGACCACTCATCTTTCATGTAATCAGTATACCACAAAGCACTCCAAACACAAAGAACAAATAGTTCAACACATAAAAAGTTTCAATTAAAACTTGACACTTATGATATATTGTAATAATTTTAATCCATGATATCGTAATTTCGGATTATGTTTATAACCTACAATTTGTATACGTTAGTTATATTCGTTTTAGAAAGGTGTATAATTACCTATGAGAACCAAAAGTGCATTACAGCAGCAGGCATATGACTTCATTAAAGAAAAGATTCTGTCTGGTGAACTTAACCCAGATGATTTATACTCTGAGACAAAGTTTTCTTCCGAAGTAGGCATTTCAAGAACCCCAATGAGAGAAGCTCTCCAGTGCCTGAGCCAGGATGGATATATCACAATTATTCCCAGCAAGGGTTTCCAGATTACACAGCTTTCAGAGAAGGATATGTATGAAAATATCCAGATAAGATGTGCTATTGAGTGCTTCTGCACCACTATAATTACATCCCAGACAGGTACGCCTAAATTTAACGATTTTCTTAGCAGCCTTGAAGATGCTCTATCCCACATGAAAGACTGTGCTGTTAAATATAATTCTGACCACACAGTCCTCAAGAAATACATCACATATGATAATATGTTCCACAATCTGATAGTATATTACTCTGAAAACAACGAAATCAAACGTCTTTATCAGAGGCTTATGTATATGATAAGCGTTACTGCACACACAATTCTGTCAACGCCATATGGAATTGAACAGACTTTATCAGACCATGAAGCCTACTATGATGCTCTTAAAAATGGTCGTGGAAATGAGGCATATTCTGTAATTTTCCAGCATATTTTCATCCCTATCGATAATAAAATGTTTACGCCAAAGGACTAAGCTTAATCCCATAGAAGAAGATTAACATCACATTTCTATTATGGTATCTGTGTGATTTCCAGTACTTTAAGCAGGTCGCCATCAACTATAAATTTTATGTTGTAGTCCTTATATGACATGCCCCACACCCGGCTTTTATCGTGGATATATGCTGTTCTGGGGTCTTGGGACAGAAGTGTTTTGATGGTTTCATAATCCTGTTCCCGAATTTTCATTTTAAGTTCATCAGGAATACACACCGAAAGATTGTTTTCCTTTACATCATCTGAAAATCCTCCCGTCGCATCTGGTCTTGAATCAGCATATGGAATATATGGTTTAATATCATATACAGGAGTACCATCAAGCATGTCAATTCCTGAAACATACAGCACAGGACCATTAATTTCATCATACTGTACACTTTCCAGTTTCACACAGGACAATCCTATGTGGTTAGGTCTGAAAGGAGACCTTGTGGCAAACACGCCCATTTTTTGTCTTCCACCCAGTCTTGGCGGAGCTACTGTTGCGCTCCAGTTTTCACGAAGTGATTTGGAAAACTGCCACAGAATCCATAAGTGAGAATAACCTTCAATGCCTCTGACTGCATCTTTAGTCCTGTATTCAGGATAGAATTCCACCCTTCCCATTAATGATGGTACCAGTCCACTCTGTCTTGGTATTCCAAACTTTTCTGGAAAATCTGTATGTATTACTGCAATAGGTTTAATTTCCATATATCCTCCATTTTACATGTAAACTTTCAATAATGGTATATTCCTTGATAATCACAATATATTTCATATTGACTTTTATTCTATATAGTATTATGCTTAATATTCATATGCTTAGAATGTGATTTATTAATTTTTTTCGTCAATACTAATTAAGAATCACAACATTTTTTAATTAGGAGATTAACAATGATTCAGTTATCAGAACATTTTACTTATAAAAAGCTGCTTCGGTTTGTCATTCCATCAATTGTTATGATGATTTTTACGTCAATTTATAACATTGTGGACGGGTTCTTTGTGTCTAATTTTGCAGGCAAAACTGCCTTGGCTTCAATTAATCTTATCCTGCCAATTGTAATGGGACTGGCATCCTTTGGATTCATGATTGGTACAGGAGGCAGCGCCATTGTTGCAAAAACATTTGGTGAGGGAAAGAAGGAAAAAGCCAATGAATATTTTTCCATGCTGGTATACGCTACCATCATTCTCGGCATAATTCTTTCCATTGCAGGTTCTCTTCTGGTTCCTCACATTGCAAAAGCTTTAGGTGCCCAGGGTGAACTCCTGTCCAACTCAATACTGTATGCCAGAATTAACTTTATCTCTCTTCCTGCTTTCATGCTGCAAAATGTATTCCAGAGCTTCTTTGTCACTGCCGAAAAGCCAAAGGTTGGCCTTTGCTTCATTCTGTTATCAGGATTTACTAATATTATACTGGATATTGTGTTAGTTGCAATCCTTGGATTTGGATTGACCGGTGCAGCAATTGCCACTGTGTGTGGAGAGATGCTGGGGGGATTTGCACCTTTACTGTATTTTGGAAGAAAGAATTCCAGCCTGCTTAAACTCGGAAAGACCAGATTCTATGGAAGAACCCTTTACTATACATGTATCAATGGTTCATCAGAGCTTATGACTAATATTTCCAGTTCAATAGTAAACTCACTGTACAATCTGCAGCTCATGAGATTCGCCGGTGAGAACGGCGTTGCGGCTTATGGCTTTATTATGTATGTCAACTTCATATTTGTGGCAATTTACATTGGATACTCTATGGGAAGTGCTCCAATTATCAGCTACAACTATGGAGCTGGCAACCATAACGAGTTAAAAAACATGTTTAAGAAAAGTCTCACCCTTGTAGCAATATGGGGTATATGCCTTGCCACCTTAGCCCAGCTTCTCAACGCCCCTCTCTCAAAAATGTTTGTAGGCTATGATGAAGCTCTTCTTAATTTAACACGGCAGGGATTCAGAATATATGCTTTAGTTTTCCTTATCAACGGATTTGATATATTCGGTTCATCTTTCTTTACAGCACTTAATAACGGAGTAATCTCAGCTGTTATATCTTTCCTTAGAACACTTGTATTCCAGATTGGCGCTGTGCTTATTCTTCCCGCTGTCTATGGACTGAATGGTATATGGAGTGCAGTGGTTGTAGCTGAAGCCCTTACTCTTCTGGTAACCGTTACCTGCCTGATTAAGTACAGGAAGAGATATCACTACGCATAAAAAGACCTCCATCTAACTTTTTTGTCAGATGGAGGTCACATTATTACTATACCAGAAAACTATAACTGTTTCAGCATATTTTCAGGGTCATCTGCTGCTTTGACCTTATCATTAGCCTTGATTATAATGCCGTTCTCATCAATAAGATATGTGGTACGTACTACACCCATAGATACTTTTCCATAGTTTTTCTTCTCTTTCCACACATCATAAGCCTCAATTACTTTTCGTTCAGGATCAGAAAGTATGGTAAATGCAAGATTCTGCTTCTCCTCAAAACGCTTATGTGATTCCACTGAATCTTTGCTTACCCCAAGTACAACCGCACCTTTTTCAAGAAACAAAGGCAGCCTCTCTGAGAATCCGCATGCCTGCTTAGTACATCCTGGAGTATTATCCTTAGGATAAAAATATAATATAACTTTCTTTCCCCTGTAATCAGACAGTCTGTGCATCTGTCCATTCTGATCAGGAAGTTCAAAATCTGGTGCTTTAGTTCCTGTCTCTAACATATCTAAGCCTCCTGTTATTATTAAAAATGTATATCAGCTTGCATAATCCACATTAGCTCCTGTAAGCATCATGGCATCAAGAGCCTTCTTATTCTGGGTATATGGATTGCTTTCATTGCTGTACTTAATAGTTGTATTAGTTGTTCCACCGGATACATAAGTACGTCCACACTCCGGACATACAGCAGTATGTATTGATACAGATGCGTTAACAACCTCTCCATTCTTCTGTGCAGCCTTCTTATATGCATTGGATACATGCTGTCCTTCATGGGCTCTTACTGCAGCCCCTGCTGATTCTGGAGATACATGGGCTGCTGCCTTAAAAGAAACGTTACTCTCATCAGAACCATCCTGATACTTCCGGCTCTTACATGTTTCACACTCTGCAGGAGAAGAACGCCTTCCCGGCTTCTTAACCTCATCAGGATTAGAAGAGGCTTTACTGACATCCTGGGTACCAGAAGCGGAAGCAGTGCTCCCCGTGGTGCCTGTATTCATGGCAGTGTTCATGTAACCGAAACTTCCATAGCCACCTGTTAAACCACCTATCGTCATGCACTCCACCCCTTTCCTGAAAGATTACTGTGTATATATTATACACCTGTAATATATGTTTTTCAATACTACTGCCTATACTATCAGAGACAGGTAATCCAGTGTTCCGGCAGATATTCCCAGACTACGAATATG
Source organism: uncultured Eubacterium sp. (assembly GCA_945946665.1). Classification (GTDB taxonomy): domain Bacteria; phylum Bacillota; class Clostridia; order Lachnospirales; family Lachnospiraceae; genus Lachnospira. The sequence continues at coordinate 49,828 of CAMEWO010000010.1, read as the reverse complement.
CTAAAAAGAAAAAGATAAAAGATTTACAGAGCGAACTTCAGAAAATAATAGATGAGTACAATAAGAACGTCCCTTCATACAAGAAGGTCTACAGTCTTAAAGTCCGTGAGACAGAATTTGAAAAGAACACAACAAAAAAGATAAAGAGATTCTAAAAAAAAAGCCGGGGCGGTGTACTAATCATGGTACACCGCCCCAAACATTTATACAGCTTTTATTACAGCTGTTATGCAGCAATATTTACTGTTCCGCATTAGTAAATTAATAAACCAGACTACAATTTCCAGATATCCCTGTTATACTCGTCTATAGTTCTGTCTGATGAGAAGAATCCTGCCTTTGCTGTATTCACAAGCATTTTAGATGCCCATGCCATATGGTCTTCATAATCATTAAGCATGCGCTCCTTCACAGCAATATATTCCTTCACATCAAGAAGAGTCATAAACCAGTCTTTATTAATCATTTCCTTATACAGACGGCAGAGATTCTCAGGATCTCCGATTCTTATCATATCCTTACTGATAATGAAATCAACAAGCTCAGTTATTGTCTCATCCTTATCATAATAGTCTGTTGGATGATATCCTCTGGTATTATACAGATTGATAACTTCATTACTTGATTTACCAAAAATGTATATGTTGTCATCTCCAACAAGGTCATGAATCTCCACATTGGCTCCATCCATGGTTCCCAGTGTAACTGCTCCATTCAGCATGAACTTCATATTACCTGTTCCGCTGGCTTCCTTGGATGCCAGTGATATCTGCTCAGATATATCACAGGCAGGTATAAGCTGTTCTGCCAGTGTAACGTTGTAATTTTCAGCCATAATAACCTTCAGATAAGGACTTACCTGTGGGTCGTTATTAATAAGCTGCTGCAGACAGAGGATAAGATGAATAATATCCTTTGCAATTGTGTATGCAGGAGCTGCCTTAGCGCCAAATATCATTGTAATCGGAGTTTTAGGCAGTCTTCCTGCCTTAATCTCTTTGTATTTGTATATTACATACAGGGCATTCATCTGCTGACGCTTATATTCATGAAGTCTCTTTATCTGGATATCATATATTGAATCTGCAGATATAGTTATTCCCTGTGTTCTCTTAAGATAATCACTAAGCTCTGCTTTTCTTGCTGATTTTATCTCAATGAGACGCTTCAATACATTCTCATCGTCCTTATATTTCAGTAATTCTGTTAATTTTGATGCGTCCTTTTTCCACTCATCACCAATCAGCTCTGTGATATAACCGGAAAGTTCAGGATTACAGTGCATAAGCCAGCGTCTGAATGTAATACCGTTAGTCTTATTATTAAATTTCCAAGGATATATGTCATAGAACTGCTTAAGCTCAGACTGCTTTAATATATCTGTGTGAAGTGCTGCAACACCATTTACAGAAAATCCGTAATGAATATCCATATGTGCCATATGAACACGGTTCTGACTGTCAATGATTGCAAGGCGTTCATCATTATACCTGCCTCTCACCTTCTCATCCAGCCTTCTGATTATTGGAAGCAGATGTGGAACAACCTCCTCAAGATAAGAAACAGGCCACTTTTCCAGGGCTTCGGCAAGAATTGTGTGATTTGTATAGGCACATGTCCTTGATACAATATCTGCTGCTTCATCAAAACCAACGCCTCTCTCCATCATCAGTCGGATCATCTCTGGAATTACCATTGAAGGGTGAGTATCATTAATCTGGATAACCACATGCTCTGAAAGAGTACGGATATCATATCCCTTGTCATCCATTTCCTTAAGAATCAGCCTTGCAGCATTGCTGACCATGAAATACTGCTGGTATATTCTAAGGAGCTGTCCTGCCTTATCGCTGTCATCAGGATAAAGGAACAGTGTCAGGTTCTTCTGGATGTTTCTCTTGTCAAAATCAATGCCATCACCCACAAGAGATTCATCTAATGTATCAACATCGAACAAATGAAGCTTATTCACGCCATTTTCATAGCCAGGAACATCAATGTCATATAAAGTAGACTGCACTGAAAAATCCTTAAACTGCACATTAAAATGGACTCCTGTATTAGTAAGCCAGCTTTCCTTCTCAATCCATGGGTTCTTCTCTTCCCTCTGCTTATTATCCCTGAAACACTGCTTAAACAGACCATAGTGATAATTAAGTCCTACACCTTCTCCATTAAGGCCAAGTGTTGCCATAGAATCAATAAAGCAGGCTGCAAGTCTTCCAAGGCCTCCATTACCCAATGAAGGTTCTGGTTCAATCTCCTCCACAGCTTCAATAGATTTTCCATTCTGGCTTAATATACTCTTAACCTCATCATAGATTCCAAGGTTTATAAGATTATTAGATAAAAGCTTTCCAATAAGGAATTCAGCAGAAATGTAATATAATTTTCTGGAACCCTTCACAGTTTCCTTTTCATGGCACATTTCCTTAACAAGTCCAAGAAGTGCATAATATAATGCTCTGTCATCTGCTCTGTCAATTGTTGTTCCTAAACGCTGTTCAATTCTACTCTTTAAATCCATAAAATCCTACTCCCTTTTACTTTCCGGATAGTCTTCCACATATCTGTGTAAGTCTCCTGATTCTGCTTATGAGGCTGTTGTCAAAGGCATCCAGCTTAATGCGGTATACCCAGTTTCCACCCAGAGTGGATGGTGTGTTAATTCTTCCCTCTGCTCCAATTCCAAGATAATCCTGAGCCGGAATAACGCATATATCTGCAACACTTCTCATTGCAAGGCCAATGAAATCCCAATGAATCTCATTACCAGGAGTCCAGTTATTATTCAGATACTCCTGTGACATTTTCCTGTCCGATTCATCCAATTCTTCATACCAGCCAAGCAATGTGTTGTTATCGTGTGTTCCGGTATATACAACACAGTTTCTCTCATAGTTGTGAGGAAGATAATCACTTTCCTCCCTTGAGTCAAATGCAAACTGGAGAACCTTCATTCCAGGGAAACCACAATCCTTTAACAGCTTCCTTACACTGTCTGTGACAAAGCCCAGATCTTCCGCGATAATAGGCAGTTCACCCAGTTTTTCCTTAATAGCTTCAAAAAGGTCTAATCCAGGACCCTTTTTCCATCTGCCATTTACTGCGGTTTTCTCACCATATGGAATTGCATAGTACTCGTCAAATCCCCTGAAATGATCAATCCTTATCATATCATACAGATCCATGCACTGCTCCATTCTCCTGGTCCACCACTGGAAATCTGTCTTCTTATGATACTCCCAGTCATACAGTGGATTACCCCACAGCTGTCCATCTGCTGAGAACCCGTCAGGAGGACACCCTGCAACCTCTATAGGCATATTTTCCTCATCCAGTTGGAACTGTTTTGGGGCTGCCCAGGCATCAGAACTGTCCATTGCCACATATATCGGAATATCTCCTACTATCTTAATCCCCTTAATATTAGCATATTCCTTTAATTCCTTCCACTGGCAATAAAACAGGTACTGCATATAGCACTGGAACTCAATATCGTCCTTAAGCCTGTTACGGTATTCTACTACAGCCTCCGGCTTCCTTAAGCGGATATCTGAATCCCATTCTGTCCAGCATTTTCCACCGTTTTCATTCTTTACAGCCATGAATAAACTGTAATCATTGAGCCAGTATCCATTATCATTCAAAAAATGTGAATACTCAGGAGATTCCATTACTCCTGACTTCTTTGCCCGCTCATAGGCGGCACGTAATAAGATAAATCTGCTGTTATACAGCTTCTCATAGTCAATTATCTTACCATCACCAAAATCAGCCTTATCACACTCATCCTTTGTTAATAAGCCATCTTTGATAAGCTTTTCAAGGTCAATATAATAAGGATTTCCTGCAAAAGAAGAAAAAGACTGATAAGGAGAATCCCCGAATCCGGTAGGCCCAAGTGGCAGTATCTGCCACAGGGACTGTCCGCATTGGTTAAGAATATCAACGAACTCATAAGCTTCTTTTGAAAAACAGCCTATTCCATATTCAGATGGCAAAGCCGATATTGGTAAAAGTATTCCACTTTGTCTCATATTATTTCCCTTTCAGTAAAAATAATCAGCCCTTTACAGCACCGTCAGCAACACCTTTAATAATATACTTCTGTCCGCAAATATATACAATAATAATTGGGATAATTGTCATCATAATACTTGCCATCATAGGTCCCATCTCAACTTTTCCGTAGCTTCCCCTGAAGTACTGGATAAGCATTGGTATGGTCTTATATTTTTTAATATCAAGTACCAGTGTTGGAAGAAGATAATCATTCCATACCCACATAGCTTCAAGGACGCCGACTGAAATCATAGTAGGCTTCAACATAGGAACTACTACATGGAAAAATGTCTGGAGTGGATTACATCCGTCAATTAATGCTGCCTCCTCGATTTCTAAAGGAATTGATTTAACGAATCCGCAGAACATAAATACTGCCAGTCCCGAACCAAATCCAAGATAGATTATCCAGATAGTATAAGGCGTATTAAGATGGAGCTTATCTGCAGTCTGTGACAGTGTGAACATTACCATCTGGAAAGGCACTACCATAGAAAGAGCACACAGATAATATACCATCTTTGAAAATCTTCCCTTAGACCTTGTAATAAACCATGCACACATAGAACAGCAGAATATTATGGCAGCCACTGAGGTTATTGTGATAAGCACGCTGTATCCAAGGCTTGTAAGGAATCCCTTTGATGTAACAGCATTAATGTAATTCTCAACTCCTGCAAATGTCTCTGCTGTTGGAAGCTTAAATGCCGAATCTGTACTGATTGCAGTTTCCTGTTTTAAGGAATTAAGGAAGATCATAATAACAGGATACACCCATCCGACGGATGCAACAATAAGTAAAATTGTATATATTGCATTTTTTATACTCTTTTTCGTTCTCATTACTGCTGTACCTCCTTCTTACGTGATGCTCTTAACTGTATCAGTGATATTGCAACTACAAGTATACAGAACACAACTGCCTTTGCCTGACCATATCCCTTAAACATAGGTCCGGATCTTGCATAGAATGTATTATAAATGTTAAGTGCCAGCATCTCAGTAGTATGGTTAGGATTACCACCTGTCAGGGCAAGGTTCTGGTCAAACAGCTTAAATGCATTAGTCAGAGTAAGGAATGTACAGATTGTTATGCTTGGCATAACCATTGGCAGTTTAACATGAATAAGTGTCTGCCATTTGCTGGCTCCATCAATCTTGGCAGCCTCAATAACATCAAGGGGCACACCCTGAAGACCTGCAATGTATATTATCATCATGTATCCTATCTGCTGCCAGCATGTAAGAATAATAAGTCCCCAGTAACCTGCTGTTGAATTAAGTGCAAGAAGTGGTTTTCCTGCCAGAGAAAGAATACAGTTTAAAAGAATCTGCCAGATATATCCCAGTACAATACCACCAATCAGATTAGGCATGAAGAATACTGTACGGAATATGTTAGTTCCCTTCATCTCCTTAGTAAGAACCAGGGCCAGTGCAAATGCAACCACATTAATAAGCACGATAGCAACAACTGCAAACATTACTGTGAATTTAAAAGAAGAAAGGAATGTTTCATCGCTTAATATAGCTTTATAATTGTCAAGTCCTACCCATTTAGCATTGTCAACTGTTGTAAACCTGCAAAATGAAAGATATATTCCTTCAATAAATGGAATAATAAATCCAATTATGAAGGCTGCAAGAGTAGGAATTAAAAAAATCGTCCAATAACGTCTTAAAGTCTTTTGCATAACAGCCTCCTAAAAAAAATCAGGGCAGGCAGCATGCCTGCCCGCCCTGTAAAAACTTATTTCTGTGAATTAGTAAGCTTATACTCTGATGCCCATCCATCTACGAATGCCTTCTTAACTGCATCCCAGCTGCTGTCTGAAGGACTTGCAGCGTATGCTGTCAATGCCTGGCCAACACCATTCTTCCACTCTTCAGATGGCATTGTTGGGAAGTTCCAAGAAACTGGCTTCTTTCCTGCTGCTGTCATCTCAGCATCCTGCTTTACAAAAAGGTTGTTAGAAGCAACTGCTTTCTTGAATGGAATAACGAATCCCATATCAGTTCCCATTGCTTTTGTTCCCTTGTCAGAAGTTACACACCAGTACATGAAATCAAGAGTTGCCTTAATATCATTAGGGTCTGCATTCTTATTTACACACCAGTAGTTCTCTGTACCTGTACAAAGGCCCTGTTTAGCCTCGTCACCAACACCAATGTAGATAGGAATCATTGCAAGGTCAGAATCTGTAAATTTACCGTTTCCTACAAGGTTGCCATACTCCCAAGAACCATTCTGGAAGAATACTGCTTCATTTGCAAGGAACTCATTACGTGAATCATCACCTGTCTTGGCAGCAAGGCTGTCAGGCTTGCATGTGCTGTTGTTGATGTACAGATCCCAGATAGCACGGTAGTTATCAAGGTATGTACCCTTAATCTTATCAGTGGTTCCGATCTTATCTGCCTGGTACTCAAAATAAATAGGGAGGTTTGCTAAATGTGTCTTAAATCTCCAGTCAGATGAACCATCCATACCTGCTGATGTAAATGCTGCGAATCCAAGCTGGTCTTTACGGGCTGTAATATCTTCAGCAACCTTCTTAAGATCCTTGAATGACTTAATATCCTCAACCTTGTATCCGGCCTTCTCAAGAAGCTTCTTGTTAGTTATGATTCCGTAAGACTCAATAACATATGCAATACCTGCAACCTTGTTTCCGTCCTTAAGTGCATAATCCTGGCTTGTAAGTTCTCCATAAACCTGTGTACCTGTAAGGTCATAGCAGTAATCCTTCCAGTTTGCAAGACCAACAGGTCCATTTACCTGGAAAAGTGTAGGAGCACTGCTCTTACCCATCTCACTCATAAGTGTTGTCTCATACTCACCAGAAGCTGCTGTTACAACAGTTACCTCTACTCCTGTCTCAGCCTTGTATGCAGCTGCCAGTTCCTGCCACTGCTTATCCTGTTCTGGTTTGAAGTTAAGATAGTAAACAGAACCAGTCTTTCCGCCCGTTGGTGTCTGTCCCCCATCTGTTCCTGATGTCTGGCTTCCGCTGCCGCCACATCCTGTCAGCATTCCTGCTGTCATGACTGTAGCCAGCCCAACAGCCAGTAATCTCTTTAAACTCTTCATAATATCAACTCTCCTTTTTCTAGAACGCTTACGTTCTTTATGTGAGTTAATCATAACAAATAATTTAAAAATCTATTAGCAAATTAAAAACCTCAACTATCAAAAATCATACTTGGTATAAAAAACAATATTTATTGCTCTCTCATATACTCTTCAACACTCTTGTTCATCATCTCCACGAATTCTGCAGTGGTAATCTTATTCAGTGCAAGGGAAGATAATGCCTCTCCCAGCACTTTTTCCTGAAGAACTGAATTCCACTTAACCTGATAGTTAGGAACAATCTGTGGATTGTTCCTATATGCATTGATATAATCCTTTAACATCTGTGACATGTCTGAACTTTCCTTAGAGAACAGTTCCTCACGCTGCTCCATGTTCATTCTTGTCCTGAACTTAAGGAACTCTACCGCTCCCTCTTTAACCTCTTCACTACATCCTGATACAATTGCCCATCCAAAGGTCTCAGGAGAGGATATAAGCTTATTTCCCGGAAATGGAGAAAACCGGATTGAACCAACTAAATCTTTCGGTATCTGGTCTATCATCCAGTATCCGTTGGCAAGCATTGCAGTCTTACCTGATATAAAATTATTGTATGCAACATCAAAGTCTGAATTAACAGCATCATCAGATGTATACCGGAACAGTCTCTGAAGAGTCTCTGCCATGTGATACACGCTGTCATTATTGTAGCTGGACGGATATTCCTGTTCCATGAATTCCGCTCCTTCCTGCGTATCTGCCATCTCAGCTGTAGCCACAAGCATTGCAGCCCACCCTGTTCCTTCTGTATGTAGTCCTATAGGCGTAATGCCTTTTTGCCTGAGCTTACTGCAGCACACAAAGAATTCATCCCATGTCTTTGGAAACTCCCTGATTCCTGCCTGCTCAAACAGACTCTCGTTCCAGAATATACCAGAGCAGGAAAATGCCGCAGTGCTTAGAGGTGCAAGATATATACTTCCATCAGATTCTGTGCAGGCCTTCAGCACTACCGGTTCTATCATATCTTTCCATTCACTGTCATTTTCGATATAAGGAGACAAATCCTCAATTCTTCCATCCTTTATCATCAACTGGTAAAATGATGGAAGCATGCGCAAATCCGTTATTACTGCCGGAAGCTTATCTGTAACATTCTGTCTTTTCAGATTCTGTCTGTATTCTTCCTCTGTCTCCATAATCCATTCTGCATTAAGATAATACTTTCCCTTGTACTCCTCATTAAATGCATCTACAAGTGCCTGTTCATTCTTCTTACCACTAGAAGGATTAACTGTAAGAATCATAGGAATCTCAACTGCTGATTTTTCTTCCGAAACGTTGACAGCACTCTCTCCCTGGCATCCTGTTACGGACAGGATTACGGCTATCATACACATTGCCGTCATCTTTACTAATACTTTTTTCATACCTGCTCCTTTGGCTTGTTGCCGACCCACACGTCCTTTAAGAATTCTTCGGCTTGTCCTGCTGTTCATCAGGCCTTTCAGGAACCTTCACTGTGAACATGGTTCCATCCTGCTCTGATTTTACCTGAAATACTATTTTATCATCATACATTAATCTCAGTCTGGTAATTATATTTACAATGCCATATCCGTTCTTATTATTCTGGAACGTCTCCTTCATCTGATTCAACGGTAAACCAGCCAGGCTGTTAATCCTGTTACAGCTTTCCTCATTAATAGGCTCACCGTTGTTGAACACTGTTAATACCAGCATATTATCCTCTTTAGTTACTGTAATGCGGATAATGCCTCCTTCGTATATATCACAGAAGCCATATTTTATTGCATTTTCAACAAGAGGCTGCAGGATAAGCTTAAGCACCCGTTCATTCTTGGCATCCACCTCACAGGCTATGTCATATGAAAACAGATTCTCATTCCTTATCTGCTGTATTTCCATGTAATTCTTTACATTTTCAATTTCATCCTCAACTGTAACAATGTCTTCTCCTTTGCTTAATGACAGACGCAGGTACCGTGAAAGTGCCTGTATCATCCGCATTGTCGTCTCATCCTTATTAATGCGTGCCAGCATATATATTGTATCCAGTGTATTATACAGAAAATGTGGATTAATCTGGCTTATAAGCATATTAACTTCCACAGTTCTAAGCTCCTTCTGGTTGTCCTTAACCTCCTGGACAAGCTGTTCAATATTGCCAAGCATTTTATTGTATGAACGTCCGATTCCATCCAGCTCTGTATTGGTATTCAACTCCTGGATTCTGGTATAATCTTCACCATTAAATTCAGACATTGCCCTGCTTAAAGTCTTAATTGGCTTGGCTATCCTGTCAGAAGCGTACAGACTTAAAAGAACTGCCGCAGCAAATACCACAAGATAGATTCCAATAATTACTAATAGAATCTTTCCCGTTCCAGCGTGTAGCACCTTCACAGGCACATACACAAACAGCGTCATACCACTGTCCTGATGCCTGAAAGCCGAAAGCATACCACCCTTCACTCTAAGACCTCTTGCTATCATGCCTGTACCTTCATACTCTGAGAAATCAGCCAGTATATTCATGTTGTAATCTGATAAATTCACCTCTCTGTTGCTATTTGTAAAACATATCTTGCCCTCTGAGTTAACAATTCCCATTGTCACATCCCCAGACTGCACCAGCTCGTCACCAGTCAGTCCAGCAAAGAAATCCTCATCCATCTTAAGTATTAGTACTCCGGGCTCATGGGCAAAATCCATATTGTGAACATACCTGCCAACAAATAACGACATCTCCCCAGTTCCAAATAAAGTGTCTTCGGTAAAGAACCATTTGGTCACAGCATAATCATCACCAAGAAAATCTTCAATTCCGCTTTTCCTGAAATCGTGATAAGAAATCTTACAATATGGCTTGGTATACAGATTTTTCTTATTATCTACGTAACAGTATTCTGACACGTTATTCAGGTCTATATATGAAAAATACTTACTCAATGCACTTTTTTGTGCTCCATTCATATGGTCAGCCCCTAGACTTTTCTGGACATCCTCATATTTAATACAGTTCTCCGTGACTTTATCTGTTCTTTCATATAAAGCCTGCAGGGAAAGCCCTGATTTCTCACAGAGAAAATTATATTTATCAGTAGTGACAGCTTCCAGCTTACGCTGTGAATATCCCGCCACTCCCACGCAGGACAGAAAAAGTGCCAGCAGAAGCAGTAATGCTGTATATGTTAATATTTTCTTCTGGATTCCCCATATCTTTTTCTTACCTGTCATGACTCGTATTCCTTCTTATATTCACTTGGAAGTTTTCCTGCATACTGCTTAAAAAGATGTGTAAAATACGATGGATTATTAATTCCTACCTGTTCACATATAGAACTTACATTAACCGTTCCTGTTTCAAGAAGCCTCTTGGCTTTCTCCATGCGCTGTTTTAGCAGATATTGTTTAAATGTCATATTGAGCTTACTCTTAAATACCCTTCCGAAATAAACGGGATTAAGATATACATGTGATGCAACTGACACGATTGACAACGTCTCATCATCAAGATTTTCCTCTATGTATGCCAGAGCTTCTGACAGATATTCCTCAAAGCATCTGTTGTCTCCCTGTGCTGCCATATCACTGCGGATATTAATTGCATCAGATAATATCTTAAAGCACACATCAACCGCACGGGATGGACTCAGGTTAGCCATATTCCTGTAGTATTTGGTAAATTTGTCCTGAAGTTCTTCCGTCATTCCATAGGATTCAATCAGCATGTCATAGGCACATATCATAAGTCTGTGAATGTAATCACTCTGCCTGTTTTCATCCTTTGGAAGCTTATAGATAAATGATATAAATGCCTCTTTCAAATCTTCTTTATTATTCTTTCTTACTATATTAACAACTGACATTATGGCATCCGACATCTCATTTTTCATTGGATTATCGTCTGAGATTCCTGGAATAGAGAAAATTCTGTTATTCTTTGTACATGCAACCGAAAAATCCTGTTTTGCCTCTTCATAACTTTTCTTAATGCCATTAATGCTCCTGAATGGTCTGGAAACTGCGTATATAAGGGGCCATTTCACATTGTCCTTTACAGTATCCATTATCTTTCCCAGTTCTTTGTCTGCATCATGGTTATCAGAAAATACAAGGAATATAATACTTCCATCCTCATCTTCAAATTTCCAGTATTGAAAACGGTTTAATAATATATTGTCAATTTCGGACATAAGTATCTCCCGGGATTTTCTTGGGTCGAAGTCATCAGTAATCTTATATACAAGGTCGATATCAGTACATACTGTAACAAACCTGTCTCTTTCCCCAGGTGTAATCCCCAATGACTCCATAATCTCCGTCATACGCTTTTCTGATATTTCATCATCCACGTATTTCTGAATCATTACCTGAAGATAATTATCCGATTCCTCTGAAAGAAGATTTTCCATTCTTTCATACTTCTGATTTTCACGTATCTGCTTCATCCGCTGTTCATATGCACCTGTCATAGTCTCTTTCAGCATATCATCATCAATTGGTTTAAGAAGATACGCATATGCGCCAAGATTACAGGCTTCCCTTGCATACTCAAAATCCTTATAGGCAGTCAGCATAATGAATATGCAGTCGATTCCCTTCTTATGAATCTCCTCTATCACCTGAAGACCGCTTATTTTCTTCATCCTGATGTCTGAAAGGACCACATCAGGTCTCTTATCTTCAATAACCTGTATTGCCTGCTCACCACTCATGGCAGAACCTACAACCTCAAACCCCATATCATTCCAGTCATAAGTCTCAAGTAATCCCTGAAGCAGGATTGATTCATCATCAACAATCACGAGCTTTAATAAATCCATAATAATCCCCCATTTCTAAATTCATTGTACCATGAATGGTGGAATTTGTCATTTTGATGAAAAAAGAACTGTTACACTAAGGCAGTGCAACAGCTCTTTAAAGTTATAATAGTATTACATAATTAGTAGTTTTCCTGGTGAACTTCAAAATAGCTCTGTGGATGGTTACATACTGGGCATACATCAGGTGCCTTAGTTCCGACAACAATGTGACCACAGTTGCGGCACTCCCATACCTTTACTTCACTCTTCTCAAATACCTGTGCTGTCTCAATATTCTTAAGAAGTGCACGATATCTCTCTTCGTGGTGCTTTTCGATTTCACCTACTGCCCTGAATTTTGCAGCCAGCTCTGGGAATCCTTCTTCTTCTGCGGTCTTTGCAAATCCCTCATACATATCTGTCCACTCATAATTCTCGCCATCAGCTGCAGCGGCAAGGTTAGCAGGTGTATCTCCTATTCCGTTAAGCTCCTTAAACCACATCTTTGCATGCTCTTTCTCGTTATCTGCTGTCTTTAAGAAAAGAGCTGACATCTGCTCATAGCCTTCCTTCTTAGCTACTGACGCAAAATACGTATACTTATTTCTTGCCTGTGATTCTCCTGCAAACGCTGCCTCAAGGTTCTTCTCTGTCTGTGTTCCTGCATATTTTGTTTTCATGACGTTATCTCCTTTTCCTGAATTAATTTTTGCTGCACTCTTTAGTATATATACTTACTACATGCCATAATTATAAAATAAATTTTCGGATTTGTCACGCACTTATAACAGCATTACCAGTGTACCTGCCACAATTAGAACTAATCCAGCAAATGCCTTCTTAGAAAGTTTTTCTTTAAATACCACGTAAGAAAAAGCGATGGAAATTAATATGCTCAGTTTATCAATAGGTACAATCACGCTTGCCGGTCCTGTCTGCAAAGCCCTGTAATAACAGAGCCATGAACTTCCCGTAGCAATTCCGGATAAAACAATAAATACCAGTTCTTTCTTCTCGACTTTCTTTACTTCACACTGCTTTCCCTTCACAAACACAACAATCCATGCCATAAAAAGCACCACAACAGTTCTAATTGCTGTTCCCAGATTGGAATCCACCCCAGATATACCTATTTTACCCAGAATAGATGTAAGACTGGCAAATACAGCAGACAAAACAGCATATATAAGCCATCCCTTTTCAGTCTTTTTTTCTCCTGCACTGTCCTTCCTCTGAATCATCAGAAAGGTACCTGCTCCGATACCAATAATACCAATCAGTTTCCATACAGAAATGTTCTCTCCCAGAATAATAAATGCCAGAAGAATGGTAAGAACAGTGCTGGATTTATCAATAGGAACAACCTTATTCACATCACCAAGCTGCAACGCCTTAAAATAGCACAGCCAGGATGCACCAGTAGCAATTCCTGATAATATAAGAAATGTCATTGTTCTGGCACTGATACTGGTAATGGCACTGCCCGTTCCTGTCACCACAACCATAATCCACGCAAAGATAAGTACAACAATCGTCCTGATTGCTGTTGCTACATCCGAATCTGTTCTTTTAATTCCACATTTTGCCAGAATTGAAGTAATTCCTGCAAAGAAAGCAGAACCTACTGCAAAACCAAACCACATATGATTACCTTCTTTCTCAAATCACCCTGATATCACTTCTGTGATACACCTGTGCTGTTTTTTGTCTGCCCAAGTAATATAAAACTCAGTACAAAAATTCCAATACAAGGGATAAGATTAACCATCATACCTGCCTGTAATCCAAGATACTGTGCCACAACACCAATCATCCATGGTGCAAGGATTGCACCAATACTGGCAATCGGAAGTAATACCCCCATGCTTGTAGCATTCATCATTTTACCAACTCCGGCAACCGCCACTGGATTCACTCCGGCCATTGAAAACGCAAAACAGAAAAGCATAAGCACTGCTGCCACCGGTTGATGGCTGACGATTAACAAAACATAAAATGCACTGCAACCAATTCCCATCGTCATCAAAGCCTTAAAGGTATTCCTGATTGGAAATACAAAGGCAATCAATAAACGGCAAAGCAGCGTAGCACCCCACATAATCGTAACTGTGTATGCACTAAGCGTACCACTAAGAATCCCCTGATTCTTGTAATAGGTTACAAGCCATCCTGTTACACCGGTTTCTGCTGCATTCTGACAAAACACTAACGCCGTCAATAACCAGAACTTTGTATTTTTCATAAAGCTAAAATCTGCTTTTCCCCTTGACTTTCCCTCCTGTACATTTTTCCCAGGAAGTTTCGCACAAAAGAAAACAAGCCACATAAGTAATCCTATAACAGCAACTCCAATAATAGCAAATGTTCCATCCCCAATAATCAGGGCACTAATCAAAAAAGGACAAACCATCGCCCCCATTGCATAAGCAGCATGCATCAAATTCATTCCAATCGTACGGTCTTTACTGTTATTTCCCACCAACACCGTACAATTATTAATAGCGCAGCCCTTAGCAAGACCAACCATGAGAAATCCCGCAACTAACGCTCCATTAATTCCTATAAACGCCATTAAAATATATCCCAGGAAGTAACCACTGCATAAAATACCAACCGTTTTCTTCGTTCCAATTCTTGTTGGAAGAATTCCGGAAAGAAAGGAAGCCACCATATTTCCAATGCTCATAAAGGATAAAAGGGTTCCTGTCATACCATAAGAAAAACCATACTTTTGCTGCAAAACACTTACAATAATACCACTGGAAATCGCGCAAATTCCACTTAAGAAAAAAGCAATATATCCGGTTTTTTCTAAACGTTTATTCATCTTATGTTCTCCTTTTCCTCTGGTGTTTATTTGTTCTATATCAAATTTCAACCAACAGCTTCCACTTGCCATTTCGTTTGCCATTTTCACGAATTATCAAACCTTTTTCTTGCATTTCAACGGTTCTCGTTTTTACTGTTCTCTCCGATTTACCACTAGCTTTTGCTAATTCTCTTTGAGTAATTGCAGGATTCCTTTTTAACTCCTGAATAATAGCCAATTCCTCCAAAGTGCAAATTTTGCACTTTGAATCATTACTATCTGCACTTTGATTTGCACTTTGTTTGTCAAAATCTACATGCATATATCTATTTTTTAATTCATGCCCCGCATTCATCAAAAGATTTTCAAAAAACAATTCCAAGAACTCAGTAGTAGCATACACGCCATTTTGCAAATCATTATAATTAGCTCTTACTAATGCATTTCTAAAATACCATGAGTTTTCTGCAAAAGTTTCATTACTTACAGCAAATCCAAAGGTCTTCAAGTACTTAATGATAAATACCGCAGTCGATCTGGTATTTCCTTCTCCAAAGGGATGAATCTGCCATATTCCAGAAGTGAACTTTGCAATGTGACGAACAGATTCATCTATGGTCAATCCTTCGTAGGAGAAGTTCTTCTCCTGTGAAAAATCATAGTCAAGCGTGGCACGAATATTATTCAATGATGCATACATTACTGCATCACCTTTAAGTATCCACTCTTTTTTCGTGATATTGTAATCACGAATTTTTTCGGCATGACTAAACAGACCTTCAAATAATCTACGATGAATATTCTGCCATTCTACCGGTGAAAACTGAAATGTCTTCTCTCCGAGTAATTTTACAATTCTTACAGAAACTATATCTGCTTCCTTAGTATCTTCTTCCATTTCATTTCTGTCTTTTCGTTCTTCATAATAGCTATGAATACGCTTATCTGCTTCCGTTATGCTAATATTACCCTCAATATGATTTTTCGCAGTTTCAATCAAGTACGCAGAAGGTTTAAGTCCGTCTACATCCTGAAGACCAATAGCGGTTTTCCATGCATTACTTTTTTCAATTTTATCTGGCTCGCCTTGGCGAATATATTCATTTAGTTCTAATTTCCAATATTTATCCAAGAATATCACCTAGTCCTTTCATCCGTTACAATATGCTCAATTCCAACATGCTCTCGGCATAAATAATCTTTCATGAAAGTAGGAAATGCCTTGTAATTGTCCAATTCATTAATTGGTATCCAATACATATTTTCTTTTACACCAAATGTTGTACTATTGCTATGCAGTTCCTGCGTACCTCTTGTATTTATCAAAAAAGCCCTGAGCCCCGCTTAAACTTGGGCTTTACGCGATAGCAAACAAACCGTCTCGTCATTCGTTTCTTTGTCCCAACAACTTTCAAAATCAAGTTGATCTGTTTCAACTCCATTATAAAAGATTGGGAACCTGAATTTGATTCCCTTTAAAAATCTTCCATCCGGGAGTTCCTGCTCATGGACAAATACATCCTTCACAAATGATTTAAGAAATCGTTTCTTTTCTAAATCTGTAAACTCTGAATACATTTTATCAAACTGTAACAATATTTGATAGACTGCTTCCCCAGATAATTTGTTTTTATGGAGGTTATCAATTCGCAAACTTACTGATTCAATCTTTTCCTCTAATGATGAAATCTCATCATACTGCTTATCCAATCGATTCTGCATATCCTCATATTTTCGGTCATAATGTTTATCTGTAATATCAAGTCTGTCCATCTGCTCAGCAATTTTGTTCTTTGCACCTATAGCCTGCTGTAATTGCTTATTTAAGACAACTTTTTCCTTATCCAATTCAGATGTATCTATTTTAGAACCTATTTTTTGCTTAAGTGCAGTCTGAAATTTTGGATTATTAACCATTTTTCTAATCACTTCTTCTACTGCAGCATTTACTTTATCCTGCCCCCACTGCTTATGATAATCGCAACTGTGTCCATCAATTCTTATTCTATGCTTACAAGCATAATAGAAAAAATCTCTATAATACGTGCCATCTTTTTTCTTCTTTCGATTCACGTTTGCATACATTGCGCCACCACACACCGGGCATTTTAAAATTCCTGATAAAATATGTTCGTGATCCAGGCTATGTGTTTTTTTTAATCTAACTCCAGTATCAACGCGCTTCTGTTTTGCCAACGCAAAATCTTCTTCTGAAATGATGGCATCATGAGCTCCTTCATAAAGCGAATATTCATCCTGCTTTACTACATGGAATTCATTTCTTGTTCCTGGAATTTTCTCTGTCGCGCGTCTTCCATAAGGCATCTTCCCCATATAAATTGGATTATCAAGAACGCCTTTTATAAATGATGGTGCGAATGCATCTAATGTATTATTTTGACGCTTTTTCTTTTTGTAACCATGCGTATTCAAATACTCTGCAATTCCATTAGCTCCTAGATTTGTATGAATGTATTTATCAAATATAACTCTTATAGTCTCTGCTTCATCCTCTGCTATAATAAGTTCTCCATCTTCAAGCTTATAGCCATATGGAGCAAAACCTCCATTCCATTTTCCTTCTCTAGCTTTCTGCTTACGTCCTTCCATTGTTTGAACAAGAATATTCTCACGTTCAAGTTCCGCTACAGCAGAAAGAATGGAAATCATGAGCTTCCCAGATTCCTTTGAGCTGTCAATCCCATCCTCAACACAAATAAGGTTCACTCCATAATCCTGCATTAGCTGTAAAGAATTTAATACATCTGCAGCATTACGTCCAAATCTCGATAATTTGAAAACAAGGACGAAAGTAACCTCGTCCTTGCCATCCTCAATATCTTCTAACATTCTTACAAATTCTGGTCTTCCAGCTATATTCTTTCCTGAATGACCTTCATCTGAATACTCTCCAACAATTTGCATTTCTTCATATGCTGCATACTTTTTTAATTTTTCCTTTTGTGCATCCAAACTATATCCATCAACCTGCATAGCCGTTGATACACGTGTATATATGTAACACTTTCGCTTTTTAGTCAATTTTATCCCCTCCTGGTAATCTCTTTATATCCTCCAAACATGCGGAGGATAATGTACTCATCTGCTTCACTGCCAGATTTCTTAGCAGCACCAAACGTTCAGACATCAATTTCCCTTGTTCAATCAAAATCGAATTATAGCTTTCCATATTTGCAAGAACCAATAATTGATTCAAATTTGCTTCATCTCGAATATTGCCTTTAATCTCAGGATTCTTTTCGCGCCATTGTTTTGCTGTTTCGCCAAACAAAGCAACATTTAGCAAATCTGCTTCATTCGCATACTTATATGAAATCTGCTCCATTGTCAGCTCTGGCGGAATTAGATTTTCTTTTATTGCATCCGTATGTATTTTATAATTCAACTTTGCAATCTCGCGATTAAGATTCCAATTTAAAGATAATCTACTGTTTTCATCCTTTTTTAACCGTTGGTAGTCTTTCATAATATACAGCTTAAACTCTGCCGATACCCATGAAGCAAACTCTAATGCAATATCCGAATGTGCATAAGTACCACCATATCTTCCAGCTTTTGATACTATACCAATAGCATTTACTCCCTCAATCCATTTAGTAGGCGACATAGTAAAAGCATGAAGTCCTGCTTCACTTTTAAACCCGTCGAATTCGACGGGTTTAAAATCAGAATTATGTAACTTTTCCCATAATCCAAGAAACTCCAATGTCTCTCGACCTCTCATCCAATTCTTAATAACATCATTAGGATCATTGCTTTTATATTTTGCTATATCGGTAAGTGATAAATATTCATTTTCAAAATCAGTTGTGAAAATACGAATGTCAAATCCATTTGCATGAATTATTTCCTTTTTTATATTTTCTGCCATACATTCCATCCTCCAATAATTTTAACGTCACAATTTATAACCTTAACTTCTTACCCCGTCGAATTCGACGGGTTTAAACTATCATATAGAAGATTTTTTTCCCGCATCTTTTAGCTTGTCATAATAGGCTTTATATCGGTATGCTGTCCTTCTACTAATATCGCTTTCAGCCACAATCTCCATAATAGTCATACCACCCTCATATTTCACAACAAAATCATTATAAGCAGTCATCCACGCTTCATTATGTTTCTTTCTACCTCCATAATTTCTATTCCTGTAATACTCTAATTCTGATAGTAACTGTTTATTTTCCGCTTCCAGCTCATTGATACGCTCTAACGCTTCTTTTAATGTATTAATCATAGTTGCCTCCAACTCCACACTTACATCTGTGCCATTTTGATATTTGTCACAATAATAGCATTAAACCCACAGTGTGTCAATTTGTGTTTTAGGCACTACGCACTTTTTGCAATTAGTCCATTAGCGTAAGCTACCTGAACATATGCTTTTAAAATATCTGCGTTTGTTATTTTCTCAGCCTCACATAATACAGACATTCCATTTGCAATAAAAATATAGTCGCAAACATTACTAGAATTCACACCATCTGAAATAGTATCTAACACCTTGTCTCCATACTTTTCCACCAGCTCAGCAAGAACATCAATACAACAAATAAATGCTGCATTTTGTACTGGATCATTAAAGTATTTTTCATTAATTGCTCTATTCATATTTTTCTTCATCCATCTTGCCCCCATTAATTATCTTTCCAAATTTGACCTTTGCTTCCACCCTATTATCTTTTCTAAAATCATTCTCTGAAACACATACTGGAATACAGCGCTCCAGTACTCGGTCATAAATTCGCTTTAAGCTAAGCTGCTTCTGATTCTTCAATTCCTCTAAATTTAAATTGGTTGTAATAATCATCGCCTTTCCTGACACATATCTGGCATCAATCACATTAAATAGATTTTCCAAAGAATATTCCGTATTACGCTCAATTCCCAAATCATCTAAAATCAAAAGACTATATCTGCATAAGGATCTAATATATTCATTCTTATCCTCGCAATTGAATAAATCATTTAATACGGTTGCAAAGTTGGTCATCTTTACGTCGGCTCCTTGCTTAATCAATTCATTTGCCACGCATGCTGCCATATAGCTTTTACCAATGCCTACAGAGCCCCAAAGCAAAAGCCCTAAGCCATTTTTCTTCATTTCATTCCAGTTAGCCACATATTTCTTAGCAACTTGCATCTTGGAATTACGACCATTATCATTTTCAAATGTCCATTCATGCTGGATACAACTTGGAAAACAACGGTCTCTTTTAATATGTTCCTCCTGCTGTCTCTGTCGTTCCTCTATCTGCTTCTGCAACTCTCTCTGGCACTTACACATTCTGCCATGACCTGTGATTCCCATTACAGGAACATCAAATTTTACTTCTACAGCTTCATTACATACAGTGCAATGGAGCAAACCATCATTTCCTAAATAAGTATTTTTCTTTTCCATAATTAAAAACTCTCCCCTTCATCATATGTATAAGTAGTTTCATCAAGTGTTTTGTTATAGTAGTTAGTAGGCCCTTTATGTACTGTCAGTGGTGCCTTTTTTGCACCTACAGTAGTGCCATTTGTGGTCTCCCCAGTAGTTCCTTTTTGCTCCCCTGGAAGAATAACAAATAAGTGATTTGGTTTATTAAATCCTCCGCTTCTCTTCTTCAAGAGGCCTTCATTTACAAGCTCCTTAATCAAACGCTTTATCTGTGTTTCTGATAAATTTAGACGCTTACTTAGTTGATCAATAGGATAGATAACATATACATTTCCAAATTCATCCGTCATATCATTTTTCTGTGACAGGCTTGCTCTATTTAACAGTTCTGCATATAAAATCATTGCAGATGAGCTAAGGCCTGTCCCAATCATGCTACTAGGAAGTGGAACATACGAAGGAAGCTTCGTATTCTTTTTGATATAATTTATTCTCTTTTCAAATGACAATTAACGTCCCCTCCTTCTACGAACAACCTGTTGAGCTATCTCCTGTGTTTTGGAACCGACCTTTCCCATGTCGCTATAATTCAATTCATTTCCATAGCAAATTTCATAATCATGAGGTCCAGACTCTGCTAGACGGTCCAAATTTCTCCACATTTTTTGTTGCACAAGTTGTATATTCTTGCTCCTATTGTCATCTTGTGAAAACTTGCATTTTACCCTATAAACAACATCATCAATTGTCTGCTCAACTCGATTGATAAATCTTTTCAGCAAACTTCCCATAGCTTGTTTTTCATAACTTGAATAAAAGCTTGTACGCTCTTCCTCATCCTTCGCAGCTTTTGCACTGTCGATACTCCTCTTCAGCACATCCCTAGTAACCACTTCAGCTACAACGCTACAAGTACTGTCATAGATGGATGATGCGATTGAATTCATAATCGTATCTATAGCAGCAAACTCTACATTCGCCTTTTCTAAATCTTTTTCTTTGTCTGCCACTTGATCTGCAATATTTGCCAGCCGAGTCTGCTGATTTTGAATTATAAAATCCTGCTTGTCAAGATATTTCTTGCCACCATAGGTCGGTTCTCGATCCACAGAAAGCCCATACTCCTCACAAATGGATAAAAACATATCTCTACAAATTGCATCGAATACCATCTTTCGATTATTGGATTTACTCTTTGGTTTATTTGGATCTGGAAGATCAATTCCAAGTGCCTCAAGTGCCTTATCCTGTTGTGGTGCTAGTTCTCCGTGTGCATTTAATGCATCGAATACATGTCTTTCATGGATATGCGGTGTTTTTTCGTCCACATGTAGCGCCCAATCAAGAATATGGACATGCTCTCCAAACCGCTCGTTAAATTGCTCAAAAAATGTTTCTGCAACATTCATTAGTGTTTCTGCACTTACACTTCCATCAATATTGCCAAGTTGCAAAATGCTTTCTTCAGGACATGTTTTCTTATTACGATAGATTTCCTCCACAGAACGATTTCTCTCAGAATGTCCATAGCATTCATTTCTATAATTCTGTCCATTAACAGAGTCCTGATAATTATCGTGATAAAATCTGAGCTCAACTTCCTCAAAGCTCTCATCATTTTCTGGAGTTTCAGCGGAAGTACGTCTCCCTCCATAACAATCCCAATACACATTCTGTAATGCCAACTCTCCATCTATATGCTCACTATGTGAAATATCAAATTGCCTATCATTATGCTTAGGATTGTAGGAGCCGTGCTTTCCACTTCGACCATTGTGTCTTGTCGCTTTCATTGCGCACTCCTTTCACTGTAAAATTTTTCTGTTAATCTGGCTTCACAACCAATGGGTTCGCAGACACCTCTGCGAACGGAACAGGCATTACCTCCGCCAGATAGTACCCAGTACGAAGTGACGTGCACATCACTTCTTTTTGTCAACGATGTTGACAAAACCTGGACCAAGGTTGCACCCTGGACGGGCTCAAAAAATCCACTCACTACAACTTGCTTTTCCCGGGAAGCAAGTTATAGTGCAATTCCTTTTGTGCCTATCTGAACTGTATTTGGTAACATATCCACCTAATACCTTCACGCAGCACAAAAGTTTTTCACTGCAATACTGGTCTATCAGCCAATCTCCCTACTTACATAATTCACATAGGCGATTGAACAGACGCATCTGCAGTTTTTTCAGATTTTTCCTTTCATAAAGTACTTAGGGTCAAAAAAAGGTGATTACAAATTTTCCTTTCATAAAGTACTTGGGACATGAAAAATCTGATTGCAGAAATTTTTATCTTTCTACACTACATTTGGGTTGAAAAAATCCTGATTACTAAATACAAGCAAAAAATTTATAAAGTTTTTACTATTAAGTACTTGGAGCCTAGAATTCGTGATTACAGATACTAAGCAAAATTTCTTAACCCTTTACAAAATGCATATGGGAAGAAAATTTCCTTTCGTTGCACTTTTTTACAAAACTTTTTCAACCTTACATAGGGAATATGGGAACAAAAACTCTTAATCTTCCTTTTTATTTATTTTTTCTTGCATCCAGGTAATAGCTTAAAAAATGAAAAATTCACGATTATTCAAAAATAATTAGAAAGCTTCTGAGCCACTGGAACATAAGCTAATAGATGTGCCTTGGGATAAAAAGTCCCAAGCTTAGAACGACTTATACATGGATTTAACACAAGCTAAGGTGTAAACTCATTTAGATTCTGAAAAATAAAAAAAGGCATCTGATTATGCGATTTCCACATAATAAGATACCTATATTTCTAGACGTTTTATGTCATTTATTAATCATTTTTAATGCATTTAGCCTGCATATTTTCTCAGCTTCTTCCTCTGAAAAGTCCATTTGACTAAGAATTTCAAAATATTTGTCATATATTTCGATAGGTTCAAGTTTACGATTATCAGGATAATCAGTAGCAAATACTAATTTTTCTACATCTAATCTTCTTAAGATTTTATTTGTACCAGCAATACCGTACTTGTCTACCAAATCTGGCAAAATAGCAGAAATATTAAAAAACAGTCCAAGGTCAGTTAACTCTTCATATTGGAAGCCTCCAATATGAGCAATTGACATACGTAGCTTCGGATATTTTTTTATAATATTTTTTATTCTAGTCGGAGAACACATATCATCCATAAGGTGTGTTCTTGGATACGAATGTATCTCAACTAAAATATTATTTTTATTTGCCCATTTAAAAATCTCATCATAATATATGCCATCAATCGGATAACTGGTATTTGCTGCATGTATTTTCACGCCTAATACCTCTTCCCTTCTCACTGCATCTTCTAATATTTGAATTGTCTTCTCTATATCATTTCTGATATCGATATCGGCAAAGCAAAACAATCTATTTTTTGCTTTGCCACACATATCAAGCAAATTATTATGAACGGTACATACATTAAAATCCATAGATAACATGTATGGATCATTGAACGGCATTATAAATGCTGACTCAATATTATATTTATCCATTATTTTGAGATAATCTTCCACATCTCCAAAATCTATAAAGTTACCACCATACTCTTTATTTGCCTCAATAACATCTGATGGCATTAAATGTATATGTGCATCTATCTTTTTTATATTTGTCCAATCAATCATCCTATTCCATCTCCCTTTGTTTAAGTCCATCAACGGTTAATTCGTATATCTTTTCACATACCTCTTTTATATATTTTCTGTCGTGCGAAATACTGATTACAGCACCGGGAAATTCCTGTATCATTTTTCTAATAACCGGCCCTGATAAAGGAGAAAAATTTCTAGTGGGCTCATCTAATATCAACACATTTGCCTCAGACATACTCATTTTAAGCAAGAGAACTTTCGCTTTTTGACCTCCTGACAACTCTCTGATTGGATGATCCATCTCATCTGCCGTGTATTTTAATGAGCCAAGATAGGTTCTGATTTTTGTTCTTTCTTCCTTTTCTCCTGTTTTATCCAAAAAATCCACTGGTGTCATATTTAAGTCTAATAAATCTTCATAATTTTGCGGCATATATTCTGCTCTGATATCAGTTCTGTTTAACAGGTCTTGTGCCATCTTTCTTAAAAGAGTAGTTTTCCCTGCACCATTCATACCAACTATACATATTTTTTCCGAGCCTTTGATATTTAAAACAATATCTTTTGATAATATCCTATCCTCATCTGGTGTATATAATTTGTCCAGGCTGTATTCTACAACTGTTTTTCCTGCAGGGATTTTTGATGTTTCACTTCCAAGTTTAAAAAATATCGCAGTCTCCTGTTCTGGCATCTGTGTCATATTTTCATCTTCTTTTTCAAATCGTTTCCCCATAGACTTTACCGTATGCATCTTATCCTTTAGATTTTTTGCTACTGAAGGACACTGCCTTGAGCAATCCTCTAAAGCATGCTGCACACTATCTAAAACTCGTCTATACTTCTCATCTCTGATTTGCTTTTCACGTTTGTCGCTTAAAGCCTGCTGCTCCTGTTTTTCAAAAGCATTGAGTCTTTCTTCCACATATTTTCTATATCCCATCTTTGCAACAGTATACCTGCATTTTGTTTTTCTCTGAATCTGCTCAATATGGACAATCATATTTGCAGTATTCTCAATTAATGTCTCATCATGTGATATAAAAAGTACGATGTATTGCCACTCATTTATGATTTTTTCCAAAAGCTCAAGACTGGCAATATCAATATCATTTGAGGGCTCATCCATTAAAAGTACAGTTGGTTCCTGCATTAGTAATTTCATAAGCTGAGCCTTTACCTTCTCCCCTCCAGAAAGTGTTACAAGCTTTTGTTCACTATAGAAAAAGTCTACAGACACTCCAAATTTGTTTGCATATTCTCCCAAATCCTTTGGCGTCTGATTCCAAAAACAGTCCATTTCTGAAAAGAATTCATATAGACTTTTTTCCTTATCCTTGTCTTGAAGCTCCTGGGGCAGATAACCAAGTCTTTCATTTCCAAGTATTCTCGTCCCCTCTGCTTCAATATAATCTTCCACAATTTCTGGATTATATATCCATTTCATAAGTGTTGATTTACCATTTCCTTCTTCACCTATGATTGCAGCTTTATCACCATAGTTTAATACAAGGTCAAACTTGTCCAATATTATCCTTAAGTCTTTTTTATGTGTTAAATTCAGTCCGTTTATTTGTAACATATACTTCACTCCCTTTTTGACAGAAGCAAAAAAGTCTGTACTTGCATACGCAAATACAGACTCACACACAAATTTATCCTTATTAAATTTCATATCACGAAATTAAAAAGAAAATGAACTATGCGATAATCTAAATTAAGCGTACACAAATAAGACTGCCTCTGCAGCATCAACTTCTTATTTGTTTCACCTAAATTAAACTATCTATTATTCATTTCCTCACCATACACATAAAATGTGCTCTTTCTCTAAAATCTATGCCTATGGTAGCACTATATTTATATGTTGTCAACCCAAACTAGCTTAGCAATACCATGTTCTATTTTATTTTCATTTTTCCATATTTAACAATAGAAATAACACCCTTGCAGAACCATGTAAAGGTGTAAAACCTTGACATGCATCTACAGGGGTGTTGTATATTAAACAAGCACTTAAGGCTAAGTGCATATAGATATTATATCATCTGAAACGCCTTCAATGCCTCCACAATAGCATCCTCTTTTTCTTTCGGACACTGTGGTTGCTTAGCATTCTCAGATTTAGGCAAATTAAAATTCTGTCCTAGCTCAATTCCACATTTCTTCTTCACCTGCGCAATATAAAGGTTAGATACCTTCATCCCATCATTATGCTCTGCAACATATTTCTTAATTTCTTCATATGTAGCCTTAGTCTCTGCGCTAGTAGCATCAAGCTCATCCAAGTCGATCTCTACTTCCAGATAATCATCCGCTTTTTGTTGGGACAAAAGAACAACACTCTCCACATGCACCGTATGGCAGAACTGGTCCACTGGCTGCACAGTTTTCACCTCATATCCCCTGGCTGCAAGGTATTTAAGGTCTCTTGCCAGAGTTGCAGAATCGCAGCTTACATACACTACCCTTTCAGGCTGCATCTTTACTATGGTATCAAGCAATGCCTCATCACAGCCCTTTCTTGGAGGGTCTACCACGATAACATCAGGAACTGCTCCCTGCTCTGCAAGCTTAGGAGCAATCTCCTCCGATTTGCCAACATAGAATTCCGCATTATCCAGTCCGTTAATTCTTGCATTGTTCTTTGCATTCTCAATAGCAGCAGGAACAATCTCCACGCCATACACTTTCTTTGCCCTGGTTGCCATAATAAGGGAAATAGTACCTATACCGCAGTACATATCCCATACCACCTCATTACCTGTAAGCCCGGCAAATTCAAGGGCTTTTCCGTACAGTTTTTCCGTCTGCACAGGATTTACCTGATAAAAAGACAGTGGTGATATCTGAAATGTAATTCCATTAATAGAATCCTCAATATAATCCTTTCCCCACAGTGTCCTGCATCTGTCTCCCAGAATTACATTAGTATTCTCCCTGTTAATATTTATCATTACAGAAGATATATTTGGCACAGCTTTTCCCTTTACAGAATCTGCTGTTTCTAATCCTTCAACAGAATTAGTCTTTTCATCAGTTTCATTGTAAAATTCCAACCCTGTAAGCTTTGCCACCAGCTTGTCCTCATGAGGCAGTGACTCTCCATTCACCACAATGCACACCATCACCTGTCCCGTGTGGAAACCTTTGCGGATAAGAATATGCCTTACCGCCCCTTTTCCTGTGTTTTCATCATACACGCTTACTTTGTTCTCATTAATATAATCACGGATGGCTGTAAGAATCTTCACATTCTCCCTGGCGCCTATTGCACAGTCCTGGTTATCAATAATACAATGGGTTCTTCCTGCATAGAAGCCTATTACCACGTTGCCATCCTTGTCACGTCCCACAGGATACTGGGCCTTGTTGCGGTAATGGTAAGGCTCCTCCATACCTATAACTGGAAGGACATCAATATCTGAAAATCCACCGATTCTTCTAAGATTACCTTCAACCAGCTTTCTCTTGAAATCCAGCTGTGCATCATATGACATCTGCTGAATCTGACAACCGCCACACTGCCTTGCGACGGGGCATACAGGCTCCACCCTGTCCTTTGAAGGCTCTATAACCTCCATAAGTCTTCCATATCCATAATTCTTCTTTAACTTGATAACCCTTGCGGTAATTGTATCTCCTATTACCGCATCTTTAACAAAGAGGGTATAGCCGTCAACCTTACCTATACCCTCTCCATCTGTTCCTATATCACTGATTGTAAGACGAACAATATCGTTTTTCTCAAGTGCCATATCTTCCTCTTTTCTATCATGCACTGCCCACAGCAGCGTTAATCTGGCATATATTTTCTACTGACACCTTTTCCCCTACACAATAGTCTTCTTAATATTGGCGTCAATCCACCTGTTATACCCCAGCCAGTCAGTTGACTCCTTGCTTTCCAGTGCCTCCTTCATAGTCTCCATCTTGGCATCACAGTCATCTGCAAATGCAAGAGCCAGAGCTTCCGCTATTGAAGGCTTCTTAGGCGAACCGTACTCTAATTCCCTGTGATGTGCAAGAATACAGTGACCGATTTCACTCTTAAGAAGTTCAGGAAAATCAGGAATCGCCTTCATCTTCTCATTAACCATCTCATAGCCCATCACAATATGTCCAAGGAAATTCCCCTCGTCTGTGTAATCATTCTTAGGAAATGCAGATAATTCCCTAACCTTTCCACAGTCATGAAGCATGGCACATGCCACAAGAAGATCCCTGTTAAGATAATCGTAATTCTTAGCCATACTGTCACACATCCTTGTCACAGAAAGGCTGTGTTCAAGCAGACCTCCCATAAAGCTGTGGTGAACTGACTTCCCTGCTGCAGAAGCCTTGAACTTAGCTATGAATTCACTATCCTCCACAAAAAATGCTTTAAGAAGCTTTGATATGTACGGATTCTTCACAGTATCCACCAGTCCAAGAAGCTCGCTGTACATATCATCTATACTGTACCTTGAGCACTGAATGTAGTCAGATATAACATATTCATTCTCATCTGCAACTCTGGCACGCTCGATTTTCAGCTGTATATTGCCGTTATACACTGTAACCTGTCCAGACACATACACATAATCTCCCGGCTCGAATTCTCCTATCCCGCCAGAATTAAGATCCCATATCTTGGAATCTACTGTTCCCGTCTTATCCGCCAGAATTACATTGCCATATTCCTTTCCGGTTTTTGCCACTGCAATACCCTTTTGTTTACAGAGGTATATATCTGATATTCTGTCTCCATCCTTAAACTTCTCTATAAAATGCATCCTTAATACCTTCCTTTAATTAATCCCGTATCAATCCAGCCTTAATCCCATCTTCACCGTGTATTCCAGTTCCCTGTATTCCCCGCCGCGTCCGGTTCTCTTAAGCTTAATTGTCACAGAATCTCCCTTTTCACTCATAAGAATCATATCACTAAAATCCTGTACTGCGCCTACTGCGCCTCCATTATACTCATATATAATGTCTCCTGCCTGTAAACCAGCCTTGTATGCAGGAGAGTCAACCTCAACCTCAGTCACATATATTCCCTCAGGGAAATTAAACTGTTCTGATATATCCTTCGTAATGTTAGTACACTTAATGCCCATGCTTCCAGCAGGTATTCCGGAAGACATTTCCTCAATAAGAGTCTTCACACTGGAAATTCCTATAACATTCTTCCTTATCTCATCCCCCACCTTTGTGACATGGGATATGCCAATAAGATTAGCATTAACTCCAAATATAAGGGCATAGTCATCTTCTTTCAGTTCGATATTGGTTTCCAGAATATCATAAGATATATCCACATCATTTTCCAGGGTATTGTTTTCCTTCACATACCCTGCCGCATATCCCTTGGCATTACTCTGAACTCTTCCCAGTGCAATAACTATATCATTCTGCTTAACACCATATGAATTGCCGGCCTTAACAACATCTGGTGTCTTTCCAGCCTCTGTCACTGCTGATTTCTTAACAGCAAGAAGGGCAATGCCACTGTCAGCATCCTTTCTGATTACTGTAGCTGGAATAGTTACCTCATCACTGATACTGATATAATAATTCTCATCGGCCCAGTCTCTGTGGTTCTCTGTGAGAATCACATAATCACCATCAGATTCCCCGATTACTACTCCAACAGTATCTTCACCAATGTACAGAATAGAACGGGATACATTGTAGATAATAGCATTAATCCAGTACTGTATTCTGGATATGTCCGGTTCTTCAGTTTCCATGGAAGGTGACCTGCCATATATGCTGTATTCGTCCTTTTCCAGAGTCAATGGAGTTCTTGGAATATAGTTTTCCACTTCCTCTTTTTTTGTCAGCTTCTGAACCAGCATTGCCACAGCAAATATCACAAAGCACAGAACAGCACCTGCAGCCACGCCTCTCAATATAGCTATCTGCTTTTTGTATTTTTCAAGGGGGCTCTGCACTATAGTCTCAGTGTAGAGAGAAAATTCCCCTTCATTTTCAATATTATCGTTATTCATATAATATGTATTCCCTTTTCAAATAAATCTGAATATAATTTTACAATAAACAGCATATTTTTTTCAATACCTGTTTAGTATATCATAATACACCATTATTATGAATACTTTATGTTCTAATATCATTATTTGCTGGAATTTTTACAGTTTATAGTTTAGAATAGAGTTAAGTTTTTGTATGTAATATGGAAAGGATTGGATATGAACCGCAAATCTCTTACTACACTTGAATACAACAAAATAATCGACAAGCTCCAGTCCTTTGCAGTGAGCAGAGACGCCAAGAACAAAGCAGCCAAACTGGTTCCTATGACTGACATAGATAAGATTAATGCGTGTCTTACAGAAACAGGAGATGCTCTTTCAAGGCTGTATGCAAAAGGATGTGCCTCATTTTCAGGTGTATCCGATGTAATGGGAAGCGTTAAGCGTCTTGAAGTTGGAAGCTGTCTTAACGCCCATGAATTATTGCAGATAAGTGGTGTTCTGTCTGCTGCCAAAGCTCATAAAACACATTACGAAGAGACTGAAGATTCCCTTACACCACTGTATGACTCTCTTGATCCTGTTCCTTCTCTGTATGCCCAGATAAAGAAGTGTATTATATCTGAGGATGAGATAAGTGATGACGCCAGTGCCAACCTGAAGGATATCCGCAGGAATATAAGGCTTGCCAACGACAGGATACACACAGAGCTTAATAAGATATTGAATAACCAGTCACTGCGCAACTGTCTTCAGGATTATGTCATAACCTCAAGACAGGGAAGATACTGCCTTCCTGTTAAAGCAGAATATAAGTCCCAGGTTCCCGGAATGGTTCATGACCAGTCTGCTACCGGTTCAACTATATTTATTGAGCCAGCTGCTGTTGTCAAACTCAATAACGATATCCGTGAGCTGGAATTAAAGGAAGAGGCAGAGATTCAGGCTATCCTGGCAGATTTAAGTGCACAGGCAGCTGAATATACAGAACAGATAGCAACAGATTACAAGGTTCTTGTAAAGCTGGATTTTATATTTGCCAAAGCACAGCTTGCCAGAAACTGGCACTGTACTGCCCCTGTCATGAATACAGAACATTATACCAATATCAAGCAGGGCCGCCATCCATTAATTGACCCCGAAAAGGTTGTACCAATCGACATTAACCTGGGTAAAGACTTTAATCTCCTTATTATCACAGGTCCTAATACAGGTGGTAAGACTGTTTCCCTTAAAACAGTGGGACTTCTTACATTAATGGCTCAGGCAGGACTTTACATTCCAGCACTTGACCATTCACAAATTGGTATATTTAATAATATTTTTGCAGATATCGGAGATGAGCAGAGCATTGAGCAGAGCCTCAGTACCTTCTCTTCCCATATGACTAATACAATCCACATACTTAAGAATGCCACCAGTGACAGTCTTATACTCTTTGATGAGATTGGTGCAGGTACTGACCCTACAGAGGGTGCGGCGCTTGCCATATCTATCCTTAATGACCTTCACCAGAGAGGTATCGCAACCATGGCAACCACTCACTACAGTGAGATTAAGCTATACGCCCTCACTACACCTGGTGTGGAGAATGCCTGCTGTGAATTCGATGTTGCATCATTAAAGCCAACATACAGGCTTCTTATAGGTGTTCCCGGCAAGAGTAATGCTTTTGCCATATCGAAGCGTCTTGGACTTCCTGAATATCTTATTGATGATGCTACCAGGCGCATGGATGCTGAAGACATTCATTTTGAGGATATCATCAGCGACCTTGAAACCAGTAGGGCTACTATCCAGAAGGAGCAGGAAGAGATTGCCAGATATAAGAAGGAAATAACTGATCTTAAGGCTGAACTTAAAGCAAAGCAGCAAAGACTTGACGAAAGAACTGATAAGATTATTAAAAAAGCAAATCAGGAAGCTGCTGAGATTCTTAAGGAGGCAAAAGAATACGCTGACGAAACTATTAAAACCATGAACAAACATGGATTGTCAGTTAAAGAACTGGAAAAACAGAGAACCGCTGTTAGAGATAAGCTCAACAAGAATCAGGAAAAGCTGGCAGTTAAGGCAGCTCCTCCTAAAGCTCACAAGGCTTCCGACATCAGTGAATTTAAAGAGGGAATATATGTAAGAATCTTAAGCATGAATCTTACAGGAACTGTTGTTGGCACGCCAAATACCAAGGGAGAAGTCACTGTTGCTGTGGGAAGTCTTACCACTAAAGCTAAGATTAATAATCTGGAAATCATCACAGACTATAAAGAGCCAGAGGAATCAAAGCCAGGTAAATCATCAACAGGTCAGGGCAGAATCAAGATGTCCAAGTCAGCATCCATCTCCCCTGAGATTAATCTTTTAGGCTGTACAGTTGATGAAGCTGTTGCAAGACTTGATAAATATCTTGACGATGCATATATATCTAAACTAAGCCAGGTACGAATAGTCCACGGCAAAGGAACTGGTGCCTTAAGAGCGGGAATTACCGCCTATCTTAAAGGTATCCCATATATTAAGAATTTCCGTCTGGGGGAAGCAGGAGAGGGCGACGCAGGCGTGACAATAGTAGAATTCAAATAATGGAGGAAAGTTATGGTTTCAAAGCAAAAGATACTGATTGTTGATGATGATGAGAATATTGCAGACTTAATATCTCTGTACCTTACCAAAGAGTGTTACGAGACAAAGATGGTCTATAACGGTGAAGATGCACTGACAGAGGTGGAACAGTTTAAACCTGACCTGATACTTCTTGACCTGATGCTTCCGGGAATCGATGGTTACCAGGTATGCCGTGAGGTTAGGAAATCCCACAATACGCCTATTATCATGCTGTCTGCCAAGGGCGAAACCTTTGACAAGGTATTAGGACTGGAGCTGGGAGCTGATGATTATCTTATCAAGCCATTTGAAACAAAGGAACTGGTAGCAAGAGTAAAGGCAGTTTTAAGGCGTTCACAGAGTGCTGCTCCTGCACCAGTTAAGGAGGAAAAATCTTCCCAGATTATTGAACTTCCAGACCTTGTTATTAATATGGCAAACTACTCTGTTATCTGTTTCGGAAAAGCTCTTGATATGCCTCCAAAGGAACTGGAACTTTTATTCTTCTTAGCTTCCTCTCCTAACCAGGTATTTACCCGTGAGCAGCTTCTGGATAACATCTGGGGCTACGAATATATTGGTGACACAAGAACTGTTGATGTCCACATTAAGAGAATCCGTGAAAAAATCAAAGAAAGTCCTCACTGGGCCTTAGATACCGTATGGGGAATCGGATATAAGTTCGTTACTAAATAAAGAAAGAAGTATCTGCCATGAAAATGAATCTGCTTTCCAAATTTATATTCATATACATCTGTATTGCAGTGCTTGGATTTCTTGCAGTTACATTTGTAAGCTACAGAATCGACTACAAAAGTGTATATGAAGAACAGACAGAGGACATGTACCGTCAGGCGGTTAACATTTCCTACAAATACGCACCTGAATATTTCAGTAATGAGAATTTAAGAACCATAGAATCTGAGCTTGAAACTGTGTCTTCTCTTAACAACACACGCATTATGTTTATCAACACTGATGGTGGTGTAATCCTTGATACAGGCTATAATGAAAATGCAGAATTTCTTCAGAACGAAGAGTTCATATCCCTGTCAGACACAGAAGGGGTTCTGTATGAAATCAATGATTTCAACATGAACGACTTAGGTTCCAAGTATTACCAGAGCGGTGACTTCCACACCATATTTAAGGAGAAAACCATTTCGGTGTTCGCACCTATTACTGATGCATACACCTTAAAGGGATATGTGGCTGTCCACATGCCGGAAACTGTTATCTCATACAGATTTATAGCAACCTTTAACACTAACTATTATACTCTCCTGTTCGTAGTAATCCTTAATGTTCTTTTCATTATCCTTTACTACATTCAGGTACACAAGCCAATTAAGGATATTAATGCTGCTATTCTTGAATATGGAAAGGGTAATTTTGCTTACCACATCCAGCCGGCATTTGATGACGAGATTGGTAACCTGGCTGTTTCCCTTGATTACATGGCGACCAAGCTAAACGAGATGGACCAGCACCAGCAGGATTTCCTGTCTAATATCTCCCATGACTTCCGTTCCCCTCTTACATCTATCAAGGGTTATCTGGAGGCCATTGCAGATGGTACTATTCCACCAGACCAGCAGGGAAGATACATCGACATTGTATTATTTGAGACAGACAGGCTTACAAAGCTGACCAGCAACATTCTTACCCTGAATGAGCTTGATCCTAAGTCAATCCGTCTGGAATGTACCGATTTTGATGTAAATGCACTGATGCGCCATACTATCGAAACATTTGAGGGAAGATGCAAGAAGAGGAAAATACAGTTCCAGCTTACCTTCCCTGGCGAAAGCCTTTATGTATATGGGGATAAGAGCAAAATAGGACAGATTATATATAACCTTATAGATAACGCTATCAAGTTCAGTCCGGAAAATTCCTGCATATTTGTTACAGTGCGTGTCAAGGGTGAGAAGGCAATTATATCCATAAGAGATAACGGCTGTGGAATTGAGAAGGAAAGTCTTGGAAAAATATTTGACAGATTCTACAAGTCCGACACTTCAAGAGGTAAGGACAAGAAAGGCTCAGGCCTTGGTCTTGCCATAGTAAAAGAAATCCTACTGGCCCACAACGAAAATATAGACGTTGTAAGTACAGTAGGAGTTGGTACAGAATTCACATTCACGCTACAGCTGTCTAAGACTTCCAGTGCATCCGATGAAGATGTCCCTCAAGATTCATAGACGCAAAATCTCCCTGACGGAGAGCTTCATATAACACAATAGCAACAGAGTTGGAAAGGTTAAGGGATCTGATATCCCCAATCATAGGAATTCTTATACAGGTATCCTCATTGTCTACAAGGATTTCTTCTGGAATTCCTGCACTTTCCTTTCCAAACATAATGTAACAGTCTGGCTCATAATTTACCTCTGTGTAAATCTTATGAGCCTTTGTTGTTGCCATATATATCTTCGCCCCTGGATTCTTTGCTAGGAAATCACTATAGTCATCATAAACTGTCACGTCCAGCTTATCCCAATAATCCAGTCCGGCTCTTTTAAGCATTTTCTCATTGAGGCTGAAGCCTAATGGTCCAATCAGATGAAGCCTGACGCCTGCTGCCACACACGTCCTTCCAATATTTCCAGTATTTGCCGGCATCTCAGGTTCATGCAATACAATATTAATCATGCTTAGGCGTCCTTTACTGCTACATCCAGCTCAATTGTAATATCATCTCCACTGAGAGGTATACAGATATTCTTCGTATATGACTGGGTAATTGTAAGATTTCCCCTGCAAAGTGTTGGTGGTGTAATATCAATTCCCACACCCTTTGTAGAGAGAATTGTTGCAGCATTACCCATAATCATGTTGCCCAGCTCACTAATGGCGCTTGTAGCCATCTCATCCAGCTCAGTTACAGGCATACCCATCATCATCTTAGACGCAATCTCAAGAGCTTTATTATATGTAAGCGCAATAATAACTGACCCTCTCATCTCTCCTGTTATACCAATCATAATGATAACAGAATCATCCGCAAATGCTGTCTGTTTTACGTATGGCTTTCCAACCTGCATATCAATCTGGCATATATCCTTGATAATATTAGTAGCTGCCATTAAAAATGGATTGATATATTCAACATTAATAGACATTCTATCCTTCCTCCTACCTGTTATTTAAATTAATTACTTACCTTAAAGGCTTTCTATAAATTTCCTGATTCTGTCCATTCCCTGCTTAAGATTCTCAATAGAATAAGCATAAGAAATTCTTACAAATCCTTCTCCACATTCACCAAATGCAGTACCTGGAACTACTGCCAGCTTCTGCTCCCTAAGCAGTCTGTTGGCAAACTCCTCCGATGTCATACCAAACTTGGCAATAGATGGAAACACATAGAATGCGCCAAAGGGCTCAAAACAGTCAATCCCCATCTCCTTAAAGGAATTAAGCAGGAACCTTCTTCTCTGGTTATAAGCCTCCACCATTCTGTCGACATCATCATCACAGTTTTTCAACGCCTCAATAGCAGCAAACTGGCTGTTAGTAGGAGCACACATAATTGCAAACTGGTGAAGCTTAATCATCTGCTTCATAATCTCCTTAGGAGCACAGGCATACCCAAGCCTCCATCCTGTCATGGCAAATGCCTTGGAGAATCCGTTAATTGTAACAGTTCTCTCCTTCATTCCAGGCAGGGATGCAATAGAGCAATGCTTGTTGTCATATGTGAGTTCTGAGTATATCTCATCAGATATAACAAATAAATCATGTTCGATAATTACAGGAACCAGTTCCTCCAGCTCTTCCTTAGTCATAATGGCACCTGTAGGGTTATTAGGAAATGCCAGGATAAGAATCTTAGTCTTATCAGTAATACTGTCAAGCAGCTCCTGCCTGGTAAGCTTAAACTGATTCTCAGCCTTAAGTTCAATAACCTTAGGCACTGCATCAGCCATAATTGAACATGGAAGGTATGAAACATAGCATGGTGTAGGTATAAGTACCTCATCTCCCGGGTCAACCATACATCTTAAAGCTACATCAATAGCCTCACTTCCACCAACAGTAACCATAATCTCGTTATCAGCATCATAATCAAGAGAATACTTTCTCTTAAGATATCTGGATATCTCTTCTCTGAGTTCCTTTAATCCGGCGTTGGAGGTGTAAAATGTTCTTCCCTTTTCCAGAGCATATATTCCCTCTTCTCTTACACTGTATGGAGTGTCAAAATCCGGCTCACCAACACCTAAAGATATGGCATCCGGCATTTCGCTGACCACATCAAAGAACTTTCTGATACCTGAAGGCTGAATTCCTTCTATTTTCTTGGAAATGGCATTTCTCATGGTGTTATTAACATCCTTTCATCTTTCTCAGGGGCATCCAGCACTGTTCCATAATCCTTATATTTCTTAAGGACAAAATGTGTAGAAGTACTAAGTACTGATTCCAATGGTGCCAGTTTATTAGAAACAAACTGGGCCACCGCCTTCATGCTCTTTCCTTCCACGATAACTGTAAAATCAAAGCCACCTGACATAAGGTAAACAGATGTAACCTCTTCATACTGGTATAATCTCTCCGCAATACTGTCAAAGCCCAGACCTCTCTGAGGTGTAACCTTTACCTCAATAAGGGCTGTAACCTTCTCCTCACTTGTCTTATCCCAGTCAATAATGGTGTTATATCCACATATAACATTCTTCTTCTCAAGATCAGC
This sequence comes from uncultured Eubacterium sp., assembly GCA_945946665.1. Taxonomy (GTDB): domain Bacteria; phylum Bacillota; class Clostridia; order Lachnospirales; family Lachnospiraceae; genus Lachnospira. The sequence continues at coordinate 12,744 of CAMEWO010000010.1, read as the reverse complement.
TATTGTATTAGCAGCATCAATCTCAGATATTCCCAGCATAACCGCCAGATCCTTCACGCTGATTCTGCTATTCTTCTCCATAAGGCGTAAAATCTTCTCTTCCATCAAATTAACCTCATTTTCCCGCATTGGCTACGAATTAATTATCTTATAAACCTCATCACATTTCGGCATATCCAGGAAACGAATCTCATCCATATTACAGATAACCTTATCGTTTCCCTCCTGCATGCAGCCTATAATGTTCACAGGTATATCATTATCCTCTAGTATTCTAACTATATCATATTCTTTTCCGAATGTCATTAACAAACATCCACTAGATTCTAATTCATATGGATTGATATCGAACATTTCACAGACTTCAATAATCTCCTGACACACAGGTATTTTATTAAAATCCACATCAATTCCTAAGCCTGTTACCTCCGAAAGATTCCATAATCCCCCATATATTCCTCCAGTAGACAACGGCATCATATAAGACACTCCTGCCTTTGATACCAGCTCTGCTTCATCCTTTATTGATAAGAATTCCCTTTTCCCATAAGCTCTGTCAATAACTGCCTGTGTGTATCTCTCCCTGATTTTATCAACAGAAAGTTCAATAATCTTCTGGATTCCTCCAATTCCAATCCATTTGGTAACAGCTATCACATCTCCCGGCTTCACATCTTTCCCCGTAAATGCACTAATCTCTCCATCCAACTGTTCGCCGATACATGTAGCTGTAATAACCGGGGCCTGGACACTCTCACTAACCTGTGTATGTCCTCCTGCATAATCAATCCCCAGTCTGCTGCAATCCGCTGAAATATCCGCAGTAATCTCCTTTAGCCGTATCTCTCTTGCCTTCTCCGGTAAGATGACGCTTACCTGGACAGCCTTAGGAACCGCCCCCTTGGCCCACACCGCATTATATGCTCTGATTACCGGTTCTATCCCGCTCTCAGTCACCATAACAATTCTGTTTCCACCCTGAAATGCATCTTTCTTAAAAACCGATGCACCCAGTCCGGCCTTAAGTCTGCTCTCTTTACACACATTTTTACAGTTAATATTCTTAAAAACCGACCTGTTCAGAATCGTATTAGAAATCTTACCAACCTTCATCCTAGTCCTCATTCCCTAATGGTTTACCCATGACTTAATTCCATTTCTGGCAAAGCCATATATATTTGCATAACTTCCATTTTTAGAGTATATTACATTACATAAATGCACTGACTGCCGATACTACCATAGGAACAATCATTGCCAGAACCAGTACAATAACCAGTGAAAGAAGTATCTTTTTATTCTTTTTGCTGTTAAAATTAATCATAAACAAGCCTTTCTGCTGCCCTGCAGCCAAAAATAATATAAAACAAATATAACATATAACAAATATAACAATAATTTAGGAGATTTTCATGAAACTCGTATTGCCATATTTTATAATATTACTTGCAATCTTTCAATTCTTTCTTAGGAAAAATTCAAAAAAGCACGAAGAACTGAACAAAGACTTCTGGAAAAGGGAAAGAGAGGCAAATACCGTCCGCAGGAAAGATATATCCGGCTTAAGCTACATTACAATCCCTGATAGTCTTCCTATGTCTGACTGTAATGATGCCGTTATAAAAGCCCTTAATAATTTCTACGCATTCAAAGGCAAAAAAATGCTTAATCTTACAGGAAAAAGCAATACCGACCTGAAAACAGCCTACGGCGCTGCAAATCTTGATGCATTATCAGAATATGATGATAACTGCACCCAGATGTTAAAATCCATCATTCCCCTTGCTACCGAATTAAATAAAGCAGGTTTAACAGATGAGGCTGCCGCCTACCTTGAATTCGGCATCAGCTGCCGCACCGACATAACCCAGAATTATACCATGCTAGCCGAATACTATGCTTCTAACGGCAATAAAGATAAAATCCAGAATCTGATAAGTGTGGCAGAATCTCTTGATTCCCTGACCAAAAAACCAATTATATCCAAACTGGATTCCATTCTCTTAAGCCTTGACAACTGACCAACATCCATGCAGCCTCAGTGGCAACAGCAACACTTCGCAGAGCCTGCGTATATGCCTGCCCGGCTGTATATGTGTCTGGCTGCTTATGGGACCTAGGGCTACTAAACCGGTAAATGCAATTGGAACTACGAAGAGAATCATCAGCGCTGTGGCATGTATGAATTACACTCGCTTATTTCAGCAATGGTTCAAAACTCAGCCCTACGGGCTTCAAACAGTTGCCCCATTGCTGGCGAAGTGTAATCCAACATACCCCACCGCTTGTGATTTCTTCTAATGTCCCAATTGCATTTACCGGTTCAGCAGCCCTAGGTCCCGTAAGCAGCCAGACGCACATACAGCCTACGATACATAAGATAGGTATACGTGGATTACGGCAGCTCTGACTGTACCCTTAAGTAGAAAAAAGTCACATTTAGAAGAAATCTTAGCGCTGCGGCGTGTATGGATTACACTTCGCCAGCGACTGCTCGGATTGTTTGAGCCCCGACAGGGGCGAGTTGGAGAGCGGTCGCGAAATAAGCGAGTGTAATTCATATGCGTCGCAACGCTTAGATTCTCTTCGTCGTGACTTTTTTCTACTTAAGGGTACAGTCGAACTGCCATAATCCACGCATACCTATCGTAGGTTTTACTAAGTGCTGCTGACATGAGGGGCTCACTTGCCGTACTGGGAAATAATCTGATCAATCAGTCTGCTTGCCTTGCTTTTTGTAAGACTTTCAACCGGTTCATCAACCGACAGATTGTGTTTCGCCAGCAGTGCATACAGATACCTTATCTGGGCTGCTGTAACAGGTGTATCCTTCTTAACAGAAAACACAAGTTTAACAGGCTGCATAAACCCGCTATCCTCCGGATTAATATCATACAGCCTGTTATACAACTCCATGGCACTAAGCGCATCATCATATGCCCTGTGGGAATGTCCCGGATTAATTCCCAGCTGTCCGCAGAGATACTCCAGTCCCTTGTGCGGCATATCAGGAAGCAATCTACGTGACATCTTCAGGGTATCAATCCCATCCCTCTCGAATTCTATTTTATTGTTGACAGCAGCCTTCTTTATAAAGCTGTAGTCAAATATAATGTTATGTCCCAGCAAAGGAAACCCTTCCGTGAATTCCACAATATAACCAATAACACTGTCAATAACAGGTTTTCCCTTCACATCCTCATCAGTAATCCCTGTAAGTTCTGTAATCCTTGAACTGATGGAAGTTCTGGGGTCAATAAGAGAGCTAAAGCTGTCAACCACTACTCCGTCAACAACCTTAGCCATTCCAATTTCAATAATTTTATCAAGGGAAGGATTAACCCCCGTTGTCTCAATATCTAATGCTACATAAGAATTAATCATTTTAATCCTCATTTCTAAGCTTTATCTTTCTTAGTACGCTCCATATATGCCTCATACAGATCTGGTCTGTACTTCTTAGTGCGCTGAAGGGATTGCTCCAACCGCCATTTATCCACGTTGCCATGGTGTCCTGAAAGCAGAACCTCCGGAACTGCCATTCCATTGTAAACCTCAGGACGTGTATACTGTGGATATTCCAGAAGACCATTCTCAAAGCTCTCTGTAACAGCAGACTCATCATTATGAAGTACCCCTGGAACCAGCCGTGACACCGCATCAATAACTACCATGGCTGCCAGTTCTCCACCTGTCAGCACATAATCACCTATAGAGACGAAATCTGTCACAATTGTCTCAAGCGCCCGCTCATCCACTCCTTCATAGTGTCCGCAGAGAATAACCAGTTCTTCTTCCTGGGCAAACTCCCTTGCCATGTTCTGGTTAAATGTATATCCTACGGGAGTCATATATACCACTCTTGGCTTCTTATCCAGTCTGGAAGCAACTGCATCATATGCCCTGCATATAGGGTCAGCCCTCATAACCAGTCCTGCACCGCCACCATATGGATAATCATCCACCTTAAGATGCTTATCAGTTGAATAATCCCTGATATTAACTGCCTCTATAGAAACAAGACCATTCTCAATAGCCCTTCCTGTTATGCTGGTGTTAAGCCCCTGTGTAATCATGTCTGGAAAAAGGGTTAATACGTGAAAATTCATTGTCACTCCATTCTTAAACTACTTTACTACTTCAGCAATGCCATTAAGAAGAAATGGATAATAACTATTCTTAAGGTTAATACCATTACCTGTACAATCTGTTTTCATATAGCCATTAGTATCTTTATATGCAGATGCAACATCTACATACGTGTACTTTCCTGATGAAGCATTCTCCTCAATAAGGCTGTTGGCTTTATCAATATAAGACTGCTTTACATTATTAGATGACTTATTCTCATATGCAGATGTAATTGGTGTAATTGATAAAACATATACCTTGGTTGAACTATTCTTCTTATGAATTGCTGCTACAATATCAGTAATATTAGAAGCAAGAGATTCTTCCTTTATTGTTCCATAGTTGGCATCATTATGTCCAACCATAATAAATACCTTCGAAGGGTTAGATTTCATGGCCTCATTAACGTAAGATTCCAGCTTGCCACTTGTGGCATTCACATTTCCCACAACATTATTAAGGTATCCATAGCTCTCAATACCTGATATAACAGAATCTCCCATAAATACTGTATCTGAATAATAATCCTTATTTGTAAATGTCTCAGCTTCCGCAGAACCACTAAGCTTAAGTCCACTTCCAGATGGTGCAGCCTGGGTAGTTGTTGTCTCCTCCTGCTTTGTTGTCTGTTCTGCTCCTGTTGTTTCACCTGCCGTGGTTGTTGCCTCAGGCACATAAGTCTGGCTCTGTCCCTGGCTTGGGGTAGGATTCTCAGCAACCTGCTTATTCTTACCTCCTGTAATTCCCTTAACAGCTGCCACTACCACTATAACAACCACAAGAATTACAGCTGCAATAATACAGAAAATTCTGTATTTATTCCACATTCTCATCTTACGGTTCAGCTTAATCTCTGGTCTTGTTTCCTTATCGTTACTCATCTGTTTACCACCTTTCTACGCTTTGCGAAGCACAAGAGAGGAATGTCTTCTCATACCAAGACTAATCCATCCGTCATTGACAGAATAATAAAGTCTCTGCGTGCTGTATCCCCCATCATAAGTTACAAATATCTGTTCCATATCAGTATCCGTAGGCATACCTAACTCCCACACTGGTATGGATACACGTCTTTCATCGTCTGAATTATTAATAACAACAACTAATATATCATTCCTGTCAAACCTGCCATAAGCCAGCAGATTATATTCTGAAACCAGTTCCTTGTATGAGCCGTTTTGCAGCACACTGCATTCCTTATGGAGTTTTATTATATCCTGATGGAATCTTATCAGTTCCTGATCCTCATGTCCCCACGGATAAGTCCGCCTGTTGTCTGGATCTGTCCAGCCACATACACCAGCCTCATCACCGTAATATATTGTAGGTGCACCAGGCCATGTCATCTGCATCACTACTGCTTCCATAAAGCAGGCCTTATTAACATTTTCCGAAGCCCGCAGTGGTCCCACAGATGCTGTACGTCCCACAATATGGTTAGTTCTTGTAAGGAATCTTGAATGGTCATGATTTGACAGTTCATTCATAGAAGTATATACTGCCTGGCTGCCCATCCTTGACATTCCGTGATGCATCGCACCAAAGAAATTACCTGCATTTCCCAGCATATCATGCCTGTATTCATCAGAATGTTTCTCCATTCCAGTAAGGAACCATGTTACAGGCTCCATAAATGCATCATAATTCATTATAGTATCCCACTCGCCGCCGCTAAGCCAGCTGTGACAGTCACCATAATGCTCAGCAAGAATTACCGCATCAGGATTTGCCTCCTTTACAGCAATTCTGAACTTCTTCCAGAATTCATGGTTATATTCCTGGCTGTATCCCAAGTCTGCTGCCACGTCTAATCTCCAGCCATCTACATTGTAAGGAGGAGATACCCATTTCTTTCCAATGTTGATTATATATTCTTCCAGCTTATCTGACTCCTCATAATTAAGTTTAGGAAGTGTGTCATGTCCCCACCATCCATCGTATGAATCATTATCAGGCCACTGGTCTCCATAAAACTTAAAGAAGCTGTGGTATGGACTCTCATATTTTTCATATGCACCAGCCTCATACTGCTCATTGCTGTTGCTGTATATATGTTCTCTGTCCATCCATTTGTTAAAGGAACCACAGTGGTTAAACACTCCGTCAATTATGACCTTCATGCCTCTTCTGTGGATTTCCTCCACAAGCTTTGCAAAAAATGCGTTGCTTGCTTCCAGGTTCTTCTTGTTGGTAACCCTGTTAATATATCTTGTTGCATGGGTATTATCCATATCTCCCTCACCCAGAAGTTCACCCTCATCATCAACGATAACTCCAAAGTGTGGGTCAATATAGTCATAGTCCTGAATATCGTATTTGTGGTTAGATGGAGATACAAAAAGGGGATTAAAATATATAACCTCCACGCCCAGACTCTGCAGATAATCAAGCTGGTCCCATACTCCCTTAAGGTCACCGCCATAAAATTCTCTAACACCCATTGAAGCAGGATATTTGTTCCAGTCCTGCACCTGTACAACATGCTCACCAATATAAGAATACTCATCATCCAGCACATTGTTAGATTTATCTCCGTCGCAGAATCTGTCCACAAATATCTGGTAGATTACTGCTCCTTTAATCCATTCTGGAACCTTGTGTCCAGGATAAATCTGGAAATTATAATATGGGTTAAGCTCCTTTGCCGCACCAATCTGGTTATAGTAATACACAACAGACTTTGCACCAACTACCTTAAAATAATATGAGACAGGTGCCTCTCCAACCTCCACAGATGCCTCATAGTAATCAAAATAGGTATCTGATTCAACACGCTCCATTGGATATTCTTCATTATCCACATACAAATATGCCTTATCAATATTAAACTTTCCGGTTCTGAGCCTGAGCCTTACAGTATCCCATGGTTCACACTCCGCAGGTATTCTGTAATCTCCTGTTCCATCAGAATACAACGCCCTTGGCTTTAAAACAGGACGTGTATTGCACATATATAAAAGTTTCTTTTCATTCGCATCAAGAGAATTGATCCATTTAACTATTTTCACAAATTCCTCATTTCTAGGGGGATAAAACTACGCCAGTCTGCGCAATTTCTCACTTCCACCCTTTGCTGCACCATTCATGATACAGTATAGCCTCATACACCATAATTTTATACCGAAAACAAGGTTAAGGTCAAGCACAATCGCACTTTCCGCCCCATGTTCTTACATCCTTACGTCATTTCGACAATCCCTGCCGTAACCAGCTGGCATGAATTAACGGAAGTATGGCCTGTGTGTACCTACATATGCTGCCTTCCTGGAACGACGAAGAGAATCTAAGCGTTGCGACGCATATGTCTTACACTCGCTTATTTCAGCAACTGCACGGATTGTGGCAGCCCAGGCTGTACCCTTAAATAGAAAAAAGTCACGACGAAGAGAATCTAAGTGTTGCGATGTATATGGATTACACTCGCTTATTTCAACAACTTCCCTTCAACTCGCCCCTGTCGGGACTCAAACAATCGGTCAGTTGTTGGCGAAGTGTAATCCATACACACCGCAGCACTAAGATTTCTTCTAAATGTGACTTTTTTCTATTTAAGGGTACAGCCTGGACTACCATAATCCGTACAGTTGCTGGCGAAGTGTAATCCATACACACCGCAGCGCTAAGATTTCTTCTAAATGTGACTTTTTATATAAGGGTGCAGACCGGCCATACTTCCGTTAAATCCTGCTCAGCCAGTTACTACTGTCTCTTCCAAAACAACAAAAATGCAAGAACACCCCACCCACCCCAGTAAGTTCTGACTCAGCCTGCCACTACATCATCTGTCGAAAGTGACAGCAAAGAGCAGAAACACTAACCATTTTTCTCAAAATATTATGCTAATTTACTAAGGGTATAACTTTCAGCAACACCAGTTTTTACACCAACACAGTAGTATATGCCTAAACTGGTCCGATAGGGCAGGGTTTACTGGAATTCGGAGTCTGTCTGGGTGTCCGGCTGCTTATGGGGTTTAGAACTGCTAATTGGGTAAATACAATTGGAACATTAGAAGAAATCACAAGCGGTGGGGTATGTTGGATTACACTTCGCCAGCAATGGGGCAACTGTTTGAAGCCCGTAGGGCTGAGTTTTGAACCATTGCTGAAATAAGCGAGTGTAATTCATACATGCCACAGCGCTGATGATTCTCTTCGTAGTTCCAATTGTATTTACCCAATTAGCAGTTCTAAACCCCATAAGCAGCCGGACACCCAGACAAACTCCGAATTCCAGTAAACCCTGCCCTATCGGACCAGTTTAGGCATAAACCACTGTGTTGGTGTAAAAAATGGTGTTGCTGCAAACTGAAACTACAGGTGGGTTATCGCAAAATAAGTAAGAAAAAGGACAGCGGTTGGGGCACCCTCCGTAAGGAAGGTGCCCCAAGGTGGCTCTTGTATCTAAACTGAATAATTGATTTCGTTAAGCGGTGTAGCCATTGGCTATGCCGTTTTTGCTTTGCGTTCCGCCATATGCTTTTGGAACGATTCTTCCATTTCTTCAGGAGTGAGTTCTCGGAGTATGCCAACGCCGTTGTAGTTAATATCTATGAGCTGAACTCTTTTGCCGTCAAGGTATCTCGGAGCGTGTACTACGATTTTATCAATAAATTCGTGTACTAACTCGGCGGTCAGTTCCTTGAGTTCCGTTATCCGCTTGACCTTATCAATAAATCTCTGTAAACTCTCGGTCTTGTCCGTTTCAGATTCGAGATAGGTTTCCATATCAGGAAGTGCAGCTTTTAAGTCCCGCTGTTCTTCCTCGTAGGACATTGACAAGGTGGCATAGCGTTCATCGGATATTTTACCGATAGCGTTATCTTCGTAGAGTTTCTGTATCAAACCGTCAATCTCTGCGATACGCTTCTTTGCCTTGCTAAGCTCTCGGCGTTTCTCCGCAAGCTCTTTTTTCTTATCCTCACTGTAACATTCCATCTGTTTACGGGCAAATTCCTTTTCAAAGGCTTGCACGTTCAGTAAGATGCGCCGCATACTTTCCAATACATTTTCCATTACCACCTTTTCACGAATATAGTGGGCGGAACATTCATCGGAGTTTTTGCGGAACGAAGAACAAAAGAAATACGCTTGCTCCCGTTTGTAGTTGTTTGTTACGCTGTAATACAATTTTTCTCCGCAATCTGCACAGTAGAGAAGTCCCGAAAACCAACTGACAATTCCGCTTTTGGTAGGTCTGCGGCGGTGTTGCCGTAGCTCTTGTACCAAATCAAACACCTCTCGGTCAATGATTGCCGGATGAGTATTCGGGAAGATTTTCCATTCTTCCTGCGGTCTTTCGATTTTCGTTTTGTTCTTAAAGGATTTTGTCGTGCTTCGGAAGTTGACCGTATCTCCGCAGTATTCCTGCTTTGAAAGAATATCTGCCACAGTTGCCGAACACCAATTATACGGAACGGCGGGCGGTTTACTGCAATTTCTGCCGATGCTAATCCAATATTCCGTAGGTGTCAGCATCTTTGCGGCTTTGAGCCGCTTTGCGATCTGTGTCGGTCCAAGTCCTTCAACACATAGGGTGAAGATTTGTCTGACGGTCTTTGCCGCTTCTTCGTCTATAATCCATTCCTTTGTGTTATCGGGATTTTTCATATACCCGAAAGGCGGATTTGTTGTAAGCGGTACACCCGACATACCTTTGTTTTTGAAAACGTTGCGGACTTTTTGGCTTGTGTTTTTAGCGTGCCATTCGTTGAATAGGTCTTGCATTGGAACAAGGTCGCTGATACCTTTTGCGGTGTCGATATTATCCATAATAGCAATATATCTTACACCCAAGCTATCAAAGCCTTCTTCCAACAACTGACCGACAACCAAGCGGTTACGACCAAGACGGGAATGGTCTTTTACGATAAGTGTACCAATCATTCCTTTTTCGGCAAGTTCCATTATCTCGGTGAAGGCAGGTCTTGCGAAAGTCGTTCCCGACCAACCGTCATCCACGAATACACGGGCGTTCTTAAAGCCATTGTCCTTAGCGTACTTCTCAAGTATAGATTGCTGATTTTTAATACTGCCCGAAATGCCTTCCTGCTCGTCATCACGGGACAAGCGGTATATATGGCTTGTATGGTGGAATGGCTGAAACCAATCCTTTAAGTCCTGCGGCATATCTTTGGGATAAGAGATATATGCCCGTCTGCTACCGAAAGAAGCGTATCTGCCAATCGACCACTTTAGGTTTTCGGGAGTCCATCTCTCATCGAGGGTATCAAGCCTTGTAAAGTGTTGGTACTGCGACAATCGTATCTTCCAATGCTTACCCGTGAAGTCGGTAATATATCCTTTTCTCTGCAAATATTCTTCGATATATTTTGGACTTCGGCTGTAATCAATGGCTTCTCGCACATCCTCACGGTATACATTGTAACGGGTAGATTTACCGCTTTTCTCATCAAGCCATACTTGTCTTGTGGGTGCTTTGTGTGGGTTCTTGATAACCGACAAGCCGTGTTCAGCAGAGATGCGGTCAGACACTTGCATCAATCTCCACCATTCTTTTTTCGAGTAAACATACTTGCCGCCATCAATAAAGGACACGGAATTGAAGCAGAAATGATTGTGCAGATGGTCTTTGTCAAGGTGGGTAGTAACGATTATTTGATACCGATCACCCCACATTTCTCTTGCGGTCTGCAACCCGATTTCGTGTGCTTCTTTTGCCGTAACCTCATCCGGCTTAAAGCTCTGATAACCGTGCCAAGCAATATATCCGTTCTCTTTGCCGTACTGCTTTTTGGTTAGGATCATTTGTTGTAGAGCGATTTCCTTTAAGCAGTTTATGGTAGAAACGTACTCACCCTGCTCGGTTGCTTCGGGGCGGCTGACATAGGACATAACCTCCCATAACGGTTGTAAACTCGGATTGTTTGCTACCGTCTTTTCGGGATTTTCTACATAGGCAATAAGGTCTTTTAACCGACCTTCAATATGCCATAAACTCGTAGTAGCCATCATCCCACCTCCTGTAAATCGAGGATAAGACACTCGATTTCTTTGCAGATATTTAGCGCAGATGACTCGTACTTGGCACACTCCTTAAAGACTTTGTGGGCTTCATAGAGTGCTTCAAGCAACTGCCAAAACTCTTTTGTTGGTTGTGGCTTAGGTGTTTTACCTTTGCAGAGCTGACGCACAAATTCCGATTGAGGTAGCCCACATATCTTTGCCGAGCGTTCCAACTGTACTTTTTCTTCTTCGGATAGCCGCACAGAGATACGCACGGAATCCTTGTTTTTCATAAAATCATCTCCTTCTTATTAGGGGTATTCAGGGGTGTCCCCTGAGCATAGTCCACATCCCTTTAGGGTGTGGATTGGATTTTGGTGTCAAAATCCGATGCTCGCTATACCTGTGGACAGGCATAGTGCTTTCTCTTTTGGTTACTCCTATCTCTGAAAATAACCGTCACCGCTACCGTACACGGAACTGTCACTACGAGAATAAAATCTATTGCATAAGCCTATGAGCCGCTTGCGGTTGGTGCGGCGGAAGGATACATCAATCCCTTTTTCCTTATACAGATATTTATAATCATATTTCCGTAACAGTTTTGTGACGGTGTTGGGCGGGGTGTAGTTATCTCCGACAGCGTTCAAAAGATCGGTAGCCGTACCGAGCCATTCTTTTCTTGTCTGCATAAAGGTAACTACCTTCCAGAGAAAAGGGTGTTCTTCGGTCCGTACGGGCATCCCCGTCTGCGGTATTTCTCCGAGCATTTCGGCTACAAGCCGTTCACCTTTTGTCATCTTCATTCTTAATCGCTCCTTTCTTATTTTTGTTTTTTGCAGAGCCATTTGCCGTTCTACCCGAATGTCGTTCCTGCCCCTGCTTTTTCAGCGGCGTTTTCTCGCTCGTTCCCACAGAGGAAGTCTTGGCGGAGTATCCCATTCAGACGGTCATTCAGTTGTTAAGTACAAGCGGCTTTTAATTACCCCCTCAATGAGTAGCCAGCGAAAAGGGGTAAAATATTCGATTTTTGCGAAATTTTTTCAAAAAAATTTTTATCCCTCAATTAGTAGGCAGCGAGAAGGGCAAAAATATCACCTTTTTGCAAAATTTCTTCTCTAATATTTAATTGCTGACTTTTTTCGGATTTTGGACAATTTATTTTTGAAAAAAGGCAAAACAAAAAAGTCGCTACACAGACATCAAGAATCGGCGGGAGCTTTGCTCTCGCTTCAAAATGATGTTCTATGTAACGGCTTTGAAATTCAAAGACGGGACTGTTATCTCACCCGTACACTCGCTAACAGTACCAAAACGCATAGAGTGATGGGTGACGGTATTTTCTCTTAGCATACCGCCGGCATTGGGTGCCTTTGCCACATCTCAATCTTACATCGTATTCAGTTGTAATCCCTCGTTTAAATGGACTATATTATACCATAAAACCCGCCGTAAATCAAGAATTTTACGACGGGTTTTGAATATTTTTCGGATTTTAGGGAATATTATACCAATTTACTTGCAACGCATATTTCTATTCTGTGGTTATGTGATCATATTCAGATTTCAAAATATCCTTAATAACATCTCTACCTATAACAAATTCGGGAGTTCCCATTGAGCCGGGGGCAACCTCGTATTTGTCAAA